>CAYTQI010000012.1:0-35501 GCA_964440235.1 uncultured Planctomycetia bacterium | reverse complement strand
CATGCTGTGCTTAAATACTGCTTATGTCTGCTATTTTAATAAAAAGTATGAAAGAAAAGGCCATGTTTTTGGAGGAAGGTTTCGTCAGGCATTATGCTTAAGCGATGATTATCTTTTAGCTGCATCATTGTACATACATCTAAATGCAGTTAAGGCGCATCTAAGCGCAGATCCGTCAAAATATAAATGGTCGAGTTGCGGATTATATGTAAGGCCCTTTAGCGGTAATACGTTCGTTAGATATAAGTTTATTTTAAATATTTTAAACAAAAATATCAGTGAGTCTAAGGCAATTTATAGCGAAATGTTAAAAAGTGCTGTTAATATCAAAACAAAAGAAATTTGGGAAAACCCAAGAGCGCTGGAAGTTTTTAAATTTAGAGTCAATGAATTCCTATCAATATCTAAAAATAAAAAGAGCGGGGATATGTCGCCGGATTTTTTTAATGACCAAAAACTAGAAAAAACGATGAAAAAATTAAAAATAAAAGGAAGATTAAGATCTCCTCAAGAACTTAAAGCAAGAAAGTTTTTAATCGAACAGTTGCGCGCACGTGGGTATGCAATGAACGATATTTCTAACATGCTTGGCATTTCCCGGCAAGCAATATATAAAACTTAAGTTGACAAAGTGACATGGTTAGAATGTCAACTTAAGTTTGTGCTTGACAATGGGGCGGGAATGTGGTAAATTTACGGTCTTATACTTTGTGCGTTTTTCATACTCCCTATACGGGGTTTATGGGAAGAAAACATACAAAGTGTGAAGAAAAGATTAAGAATGTACATGTTAAGGTAGCGAATTATGAGAACAAAGTACGTGAGAAAAGAAGACGTGAAGAGGACGTGGTACCTTGTGGATGCGGGCGGCAGGGTACTGGGCAGAATCGCCACACAGATCGCGTCGATTCTTAAGGGAAAACATAAGGTTGCGTATTCCCCGCACGTGGATACGGGGGACGGCGTTGTTGTCATAAATAGCGGTAAAATAAGGGTTACCGGCAAAAAGTCACAACAGAAAGTATATAAGAGGTTTTCCGGCTACCCGGGCGGATTAAAACTCGAGACTTTCGAATCTTTATTCAAGCGAAGGCCCCATGAAGTGCTGAGGCATGCCGTGAAAGGTATGCTTCCGAAGAATAAGCTTGGCAGCAGAATGATAAAGAGGCTGAAAATTTATACAGACGACAAACATGACCAGGCGGCGCAGAAACCGAAGGAAATAAAACTTTAAAAGATAAGTCGAGAGTTTTAAGCAAAAAAAGAGAGAAATTATGGCAGAACAGAAAGAAATGACCGGCAAGTATATACAGGCTACGGGGCGGCGAAAAGAGTCCGTGGCGCGGGTTTATTTGCGCGAAGGAAAAGGCAAAATCAGCGTGAATAAACGTAAATTCCGCGATTATTTTCCGCGGGAATCACACAGGCTAATCATAAACCAGCCGATTAACGCGGCCGACCTCCAGAATAAACTGGATATTTTTGCCACTATAGATGGCGGCGGCACGAGCGGCCAGGCAGGGGCCCTAAAGCATGGAATCTCAAGGGCCATAATAAAGCTTGATGAAACTAAGCGACAGGTCATGAAAAAAGCCGGATTCCTCACAAGGGACCCCAGGGCCAAGGAGAGAAAAAAATACGGCAGAAAACGCGCGAGAAGAAGATTCCAGTACTCGAAGCGTTAATTTTTTAGAAAGCCTACTCTGTTAAGTTCCCGACGAGGAAATATGTTGACAGAGTGGGCTTTTTTGTCTATACTAAGGACTGGCTAAAAGTAGTGTACAAAAAAAGGAGATTGTTGTGTTAAAGGTAGGAGTAATAGGAGCGACTGGATATACAGGCGAGGAAATCGTTAGGATTCTGGCGTCTCATAAGAATGTTGAGATAACAGTTCTTCAGGCGGTCCTGGAAAAGGAAGTCTCAATATCGAAGATTTTTCCGCACCTTGCCGGAAAAGTGGACATTATTTGCGAAAAACCCGATTTGAAAAAAGCAAAAGATTCGGCGGACCTGTTTTTTCTGGCCTTGCCCCATACGGTTTCAATGCTGATCGCCCCTCAGCTTCTTAAAGAAGGTAAAAGCGTTATAGATCTAAGCGCGGATTACAGGCTGGATCCCGATTCATATGAGAAGTGGTATAAGGTAAAACATAAGGATGTCCCGAATATTAAAAAAGCGGTATACGGGCTGCCGGAACTTTTCAGGGATAAAATCAAGAACGCAAAATTCGTGGCCAATCCCGGCTGCTACCCTACCTCGGTAATATTAAGCGTGGCTCCACTTCTGGAGGAGGGCCTGATTCACCCGGAGGGAATAATATGTGACTCAAAAACCGGAATTACCGGCGCGGGCCGAAAACCCGGATGGAATCTTGACAATCCCGGTATTAAGGATAATTTCAAGGCGTATAAAGTGAACAAACATCAGCATTCGCCGGAGATGGCGCAGGTACTAAAGAGCGTTTCGGGAAAAGACGCGGAAATTGTATTTGTTCCTCATCTTTTGCCGATTGAAAGAGGCATTCTTTCAACGGTATACATGAGGCTTAAAAAAGAACACGGATACGAAAGAGTTATCAGAGTTTATAAAGAAAAATATAAAAACTGCCCGTTCGTAAGGATAAAGCCCGAGACAGAATTTCCCCAGTTAAAGGAAGTGGCCTTCACGAATTTTTTTGACCTTGGACTGGCCGCGGATACCGGCAAAAAACTGGTAATAGCAGTTTCCGCCATAGACAACCTGTTAAAAGGGGCGGCCGGGCAAGCTGTGCAGAATATGAATATAATGCACAACTTTAATGAAACAGAGGGCTTGATTTGAATAAGATAGGGGTCCCGCGTTTCCCGTGCCGGGAATACGGGAAGTATGTAAAAGGCATAAGGCCATAGAGAAACGAAAAAATGTCAAAAAATATGTTACCAAAAGGGTTCCTCGCGGGAGGGGTGCACTGTGGAATCAAAAGGTTTAAAAAGGATCTTGCCCTCATTTATTCTCGAACAGGGTGCAAGGCGGTAGGCGTATTTACGAAAAACAGGGTAAAAGCCGCGCCCCTTACGGTTTCAAAAGATATCTTAAAGAAAGCCGCGCCGATAAGGGCTGTAGTGGTAAACAGCGGAAATGCCAATTGCTGTACGGGTTGGTATGGCGTAAGAGATGCGAAAAGAATGATTAACGCCGTGTGTCGTAACCTAAAATTAAAATTCAACAGCGTCCTTGTATCATCTACGGGGATCATCGGCAAAAGGCTTCCGATAGGTATGCTAGAGGAAGCCATACCTGAACTCGCCGAAAAAATTTCTCAAAAAGGCCTTGTCGCCGCGGCGAGCGCGATATTGACAACCGATAAAAAAATGAAAATCAGTGTTGAAAAATTTGAAATCGGCACAAAACAGGTTATCGTAAGCGGTTTCGCCAAGGGCGCGGGTATGATACATCCCAACATGGCCACTATGCTTTGTTTCTTGATGACCGACGCCAGAATAGATAAGGGGGCTTTAAAATCCGCCCTGAAAAAAACGTGTGACGAATCCTTTAATGCCATAACTATCGACGGCGATATGAGCACAAATGACATGGTGCTTCTTATGGCGGGCGGCCTGGCGGGCAACAAAACGATAAAGAAAGGAACAAAAGAATACCGCGCTTTTTTAAAAGCGCTCGAAAAAGTGACCTCAAAATTAGCCAGAGATATAATCAGTGACGGCGAAGGCGCCACTAAATTCGTAACGGTTTGCGTGGAAGGCGCCAGGACTTCAGGCGATGCCGAGAAGGCCGCGCGCGCGGTCGCCAACTCCTGTCTTGTAAAAACCAGTATACACGGAGAAAATCCTAATTGGGGCAGGATCGCTTCAGCGGTAGGAGCAAGCGGCGTAAAAGACGTAAAACAGAACAGGTTTGAAATATACCTTGACGGGATTCTCGTTTTCAAAAAAGGAAAATTTATTACCCCGGCCAAGGCAAAATTTTCAAAAATATATAAGAGAAAAAATGTTGAGATCATAATTAATCTGAATATGGGAAAAAAGGAAGCTGTGATACGTACCTGTGATCTGTCAAAACGTTATGTCGAGATTAATTCGCACTATATGACATGAGGCCGGCATGGAAGACGCGATAAAAAAATCAAAAGTTCTGATAGAGGCTTTGCCGTATATAAAAAAATTCTTTCACAAGGTATTTGTGATTAAGTTCGGCGGTTCAGCGCTTTCTGACAAAGAAATTAGGCATAGTGTTCTCGAGGATATAGTGTTCATGAATTACGCGGGCATGAAACCGGTGCTTGTCCACGGTGGAGGGCCTTTTATAAACGAAAAATTGAAAGATGCCAAGAAAAAACCCAGGTTTGTGGAAGGCCTCAGGGTTACCGACAAAAAAACTATGGAAATAGTAGATAGCGCCCTTATGGAAGTGAACGCTGTCCTGGTGGATGAGATAAAAAAAATGCATTCGGAAGCTTTCGGATTGAGCGGAAAGGAAAACAGGCTTATCATCGCGAAAAAAATAAAGCGTAAAGAAGATATAGGATTTGTGGGTTCCGTCGAGTCGGTGGATACGACCGTTCTCGGGAAACTTATAGATGACAATATCATTCCGGTGATCTCGCCGGTAGCGTTGGGCTCCGAAGGCGATCTTTACAATGTGAACGCCGATGAGGCGGCGAGCCACATCGCGATGGCCCTTAAGGCCGAAAAGTTTTTCATTCTTACAAACGTAACGGGTATCATGAGGGAACAGGGCAAGCCGGAGACGCTTTACCCTTCCCTGAGCCTTTCCGATGTGGACGCGCTGTTAAGAAAGAAAATCGTATCCGAGGGCATGATCCCTAAGACAAGGGCGTGTACTAACGCGCTGGAGGGAAAGGTGAAGAAGGCGCACATAATAAACGGGACCCTGTCACACGCGCTTCTTCTGGAAATATTTACGGATAAAGGGATAGGCACGGAAATAATTAAGCTCGGAAGGCAAACGAAAGCGACAGAGGGCCTGTAGGACGAGGGTATTTATACAGGCGGTTTTTTAAAGACGAAAGCAAATACGGTTTTTTTATGTGAGGAATGAGTTATGAATACAAAACAGGTAATGGATCTGTATGATAAGTACGTAATGGGTACCTACACCCGCGTACCCCTTGTTTTTGAAAAAGCCACCGGCGCTTTAGTGGAGGATATAGAGGGGAAAAAATACCTGGATTTTTTTCCGGGATGGGCGGTAAGCGGAATAGGGCATTGCCATCCGAGAGTTGCCTCGGCAATTTCAAGGCAGGCGAGGAAACTCATTCATGTTTCCAACAACTATTACAGCGCGCTTCAGGGCGTGCTTGCCGGGAAAATCGTAGAGCATTCGTTTCCGGGTAAGGTTTTTTTCTGCAATTCCGGAGCGGAAGCCAACGAGGGAGCCATTAAGCTCGCAAGAAAATACGGCCACGAAAAGGGGAGATACGAAGTTATAACCATGAAGAACTCTTTTCACGGGCGAAGCCTGGCCATGATCGCGGCTACAGGACAGGAAAAAGTCAAACTTGGTTTCGAGCCGTTGCCTGAAGGATTCAAGCACATTCCTTTCCAAGACGCCGGTGCCCTGGAAAGCGCCGTAACGGAAAAAACCGCGGCGGTAATGATGGAACTAATTCAGTGCGAGGGCGGCATTAATATCGCCAGCAACGAATATGTAAAAAGGGTACGGGAGATTTGTGATAAAAATGATTTAGTGCTTATTTTTGATGAGGTCCAGACAGGCATGGGAAGGACCGGCAGGATGTTTTGTTATCAAAATTACGGCATAAAACCCGACGTGATGACACTCGCGAAATCACTCGGCGGAGGGGTTCCCATAGGCGCTGTCGTGGCGGGTTCAAAATTTGCCGATACGCTGAATCCCGGTTCCCACGCCTCAACCTTTGGCGGAAGCCCGTTGGTATCGGCCGCCGCGCTTGGTGTATTCGAGGCCATTGAAAAGGACAAGCTGTTGCGCAATGCCGTGAAACAAGGCGCATATCTGGTGTCTAAACTTGAAGCGCTTAAAAAGAAATACGGAATTATAAAAGACGTAAGAGGCATGGCCCTTACAGTCGGGCTTGAATTAAACATAGAGGGCCAGACGGTATACGAAAAGTGCCTGAAGAAAGGGCTTATTATCAACTGCACGCAGAAAAATATTTTAAGAATAATGCCGCCGCTTACGGTTAAAAAAAATGAAATCGATAAAGCGGTTTTGATACTGGAAAGCGTTTTGGCGCAATAAGCACCCCGCGCTTGCGCGCGGGGAATGCGCGCCCCGTTAGATGTAGAAATCTGACGGGGCGCGAAGGGTACCACAGTGTAAGTCTGTGGAGGAACTAAAATGGCGAAAAAGAACCTGATATCCATAACAGACTTGACAAGAACCGATATAGCGAAATTATTTGAGCAGGCGAGGGCTTTTAAAAAAAATCCCTTTCTAAAAAAAAGCGCGCTCGGTTCAAAATCGATAGCGCTTGTGTTTCAGAAGCCCTCTAACCGGACAAGGGTTTCTTTTGAAGTGGGCATGGTAGACCTCGGCGGACACGCTATTTACCTGGGTCCTGAAGAGCTGGAATTGGGCGTCAGGGAATCGGTCAAGGACGTGGCGAGAGTCCTATCAAGATATCTGGACGGCATTGTTGCGAGGACCTTTAAGCATAAAGACATGCTTGAGATGGCTAAATTTTCCTCTATTCCGGTTATAAACGGTTTGAGCGACCTTCTTCACCCGTGCCAGGGCCTGAGCGACCTTTTTACTATCGAGGAAAAGTTCGGAAAGAAAAAAATTAAAATATCATTTATCGGAGATGGCAATAATGTCCTGCACTCGCTTCTTTTGGGAGCGAGCACGCTCGGAAGAGACTTATTTATCGCGACGCCGGAAGGGCACGGCCCGAAGCCGGAAGTCCTGAAACAGGCGAAAAAAATAGCCGCCGCAAATAAATCGCTTGTGGAAATAACAGACAGCCCCGCGGAATGCGTAAAAGACGCGGACATAGTTTATACCGACGTGTGGGTCAGCATGGGGCAGGAAAAAGAAAAAGAAAACAGGGTTAAGAAATTCAGGGGTTTTCAGGTAAACAGCGGCCTGGTCTCGCGTGCTAAAAAAGGCGCTTTGGTTATGCATTGTCTTCCCGCGCACAGAGGCGAGGAAATTACCGATGAGATTATGGACGGGGCGGGTTCTATTGTTTATGAGCAAGCGGAAAACAGGCTTCACATGCAGAAAGCGATTTTATTAAAATTTCTGAATAAGGGGTGAAGATGAAGAAAATAATTTTAGCTTATTCCGGCGGCCTGGATACCTCGGTTGCCGTAAGATGGCTTAAAGAAAAAGGGTTTGAAGTTATTTGTTATCTGGCGAATGTAGGCCAGGGCAAGAACGCCGATTTTGTGAAAAAAAGAGCGATGCGAGCCGGCGCGAAAAAACTCTTAATAGGTAATTTAGAGAGAAAGTTTGTGGAGGATTTTATCTGGCCCAGCCTGAAGGCGAACGCGGTATATGAATCAAAATATCTTCTAGCCACGGCTCTTTCAAGGCCGCTTATCGCGAAGGAACTTGTAGAGGCGGCACATAGAGAGGGAGCGAAATACGTAGCCCATGGATGCACGGGCAAAGGTAATGACCAGGTAAGGTTTGAGGTTGCGATAGGGGCGCTGGATCGTTCCATTAATGTGATAGCGCCGGTAAGGGAGTGGGAACTCGCCACCAGAGAGGCGGAAATAAGATACGCCAAGATTCACGGTATACCGCTGGATGTTACAAAGAAAAAACCATACAGCATTGACAAAAATATTTGGGGCATAAGCATAGAAGGAGGGAGGCTCGAAGACCCGTGGAACGAACCCGGAGAGGATGTTTACCAGCTGACGGGCCCGGCCGATAAATCACCGAATAAACCCTGTTACCTTAAGATAGAATTCAAGGGCGGTATTCCGGAAAAAATAAACGGGAAATCCCTAAAACCCGTTGCCTTAATAAAAAAACTGAACGAAATAGGCGCGAGGTATTCGATTGGCAGAGTTGATTTGATTGAAAACAGATTAGTCGGGATCAAATCAAGAGAGGTTTATGAGGCGCCGGCGGCAAGCATACTGCTTGAAGCGCACAGGGCGCTAGAGTCTCTTGTGCTGGACAGGGAAACGCTTCACTTTAAGGAGATTGTCGGATTGAAATACGCCAGGCTTATTTACGACGGGTTGTGGTATACGCCTCTTAAGGAGGCAATTGATAAATTCGTGGATTATACGCAAAAAGTAGTCGATGGTACGGTGAATATGAAGCTTTTCAAGGGAAGCGTTTCGGCGGCCGGCAGCAAATCGCCCAGGTCTCTTTACAGAAAAGACCTGGCGACCTACGGCAGGGGGGACAAATTTGACCAGTCTCTGGCCAGGGGCTTTATCGAAATTTTCGGGTTACCGTATAAAAAGAAGCTGTAAGCTGCAAGCGGGGGGATGGAATGGCGAAAAAATTATGGGGCGGAAGATTCAGCAAAAAAACCGATCCGTCGGTGGAAAAATTCACCAGGTCTATAGAGTACGATTATAAACTGGCTAAATACGATATAGGCGGTTCAATAATTCATGTGGATATACTGCGAAAAAACGATTTCATAACACCCGCCGAAGCAAAAAAATTAAAAAATGCGCTTAGCAAAATGAACGCACAGGTTAAAAAAGACGGAAAGTTTCATTATGACAAAAGATGCGAGGATATCCATACGAACATTCAAAATACATTGGAGAAAAAGGTCGGGGATTTAGTCCTTAAATTACATACCGCGAGGTCAAGAAATGACCAGGTTGTTTTTGCCCTAAAAGCGCTCTGCAAATCTGAAATCCGCGGGATTGTGCAATTATGCGAAAAAGTTTCGGCCGCTTTTAAAAAAGCCGCCAAGAAGAACAAAAACGTAGTCATTCCGGGGTATACCCACTTACAGCACGCCCAGCTCGTGAACCTTTCGGATTATTTTAAGGCCTACCGGTTGATGCTGGAAAGAGATGTGACGAGATTGGGCGATTTAGAAAAGGAGATCAAGCTGTCACTGGGTTCCGGCGCGCTTTCGGGGACCCCTATTAATTTCAAAATGTACGGCGAAGCGATAGAGAAATTTATAAAAGAAAATGAAGATTTTGCGGAAAATCGGGACGCGGCAAAAACCGTGACATCGCCGAAATCAATGGATACCGTAAGCGACAGGGATTTTGTTATAGAGATTCTTTCCGCCCTGGCAATCCTGGGGATGCATTTATCAAGGTTTGCGGAGGATTTAATAATCTGGTCGACAAAAGAATTTAGTTTTGTTGAACTGGATGACGCTTTTGCGACGGGAAGCTCCCTGATGCCGCAGAAAAAAAATCCGGATGTGCTTGAACTTATCAGGGGCTATACAGGCACACTTTATGGCAATCTTATTAGCGTATTGACTATGATGAAGGGGTTGCCGCTTACTTACAACAGAGATATGCAGCTGGACAAGCCCCCTCTTTTTAGTTCTTTTGAGATAATCACAAAAGAACTAGACGTATTGCCAAAACTCATTGAAACCATGAAATGGAACAGGGGTAATATAGCCAAGACGATCGAAGACGACGAGTCTTTATACGCCACGGATTTAGTGTATTACCTCATTGATAAAGACATTCCGTTTAAAAGCGCCCACGATATAGTGGGAAAGCTGGTAAAATTTTCATCAGTTACCGGCAGAAAAATTAAAGATATGAAGGATCGGGAATTGAAAAAGTTTTCTGATAAATTAAAACACAGTGAAATAGTTAAACGTATGATTCCGGAAGTGTCTGTAAAATCTAGAATTTCAGTTGACAGATCGGAAATAGAAAGGAAATAAGCTTAAGCCATGGGCTTACAGCTTATGGGCCACAATGCATCTCTTTAAATACAAAGGACGCTCGCTTTGCTGTGAGAATGTAAAGGTTGACGAAATAGTGAGGCGCGTGGGGACGCCGCTTTACATTTACAGCAGGAATACGCTTCTTGGCCACTACAGGCGTATAGAAAAGGCGCTTAGCTCTGCTTCGCCCCTTATATGCTTTTCCGTGAAGAGCAATTCGAACATAGCTGTTTTAAAGACGCTTGTCAGCGCCGGAAGCGGGCTGGATATTGTATCCGGCGGAGAGCTTTATCGCGCGAAACTCGCAAAAGCCGACCCGAAAAAAATTGTATATGCCGGTGTCGGTAAAAAGCAAGACGAAATAATTGATGCCATAAAATACGGCATATTATTCTTCAACATCGAGTCCCAGGAAGAATTGGAACTCCTGAACAGGTGCGCCAGTGAGCTCGGGAAAAAAGTAAACGTCGCCGTGCGCGTAAATCCCGACGTGGACGCCGCGACCCACGATTACATAACCACAGGCGCGGCCCACACGAAATTCGGAGTTGATTTCAAGACCGCGCGGGGAATATTTCGCTCAAGCTGGAGATACAGGAATGCCGTCATAAAAGGCGTTCATTTACATATCGGTTCCCAGATCTTAAGCCCGCGGCCGTTTCGCGACGCTATAAAAAAAGTTATGGATTTTCTGGAAGAAAACGGGCTATTTATCGAATACCTCAATATCGGCGGGGGGATGGGGATCGTGTATTCGCTTGAGAAACCGCAGACTGCTTCGCGTTTCGCCGGGAAGATACTGCCGCTTGTTTTAAAATCCGGCCTTAAACTTATTCTTGAGCCGGGCAGATTTATTTCCGGCAATAGCGGGATAATGGTAACGAAGGTATTATACCGAAAGAAAACGGCGCGTAAACGGTTTGTAATAGTGGACAGCGGTATGAACGATTTCATGAGGCCGAGCCTTTACAGCGCCTACCACAATATTTTACCGGTTATAAAGCCGGTTAAGAACGTAAACAGGGTAAAATGTGATATCGTAGGCCCTATATGCGAAACAGGGGATTTTCTCGCCAGAGGCAGGCTCCTGCCGTTTTTCAAGCAGGGGGACCTTCTCGCCGTGATGGGCGCCGGGGCATACGGGTATACCATGTCGTCAAACTATAATTCACGCCCGCGCGCCCCGGAAGTAATGGTTGACGGAAGCAGGTTTTTTGTAGCCAAACGCAGGGAAAGCTACAGGGACCTTGTAAGGGGAGAATGAGCGCATAGGCGCGATTCGCGCGGATAGCCTCGCGAACACGTTAAAAAAAATGAATATACCTTTTACCAAAGCACAGGCAGCCGGGAATGATTTTGTCATACTTGACAATACAGCCGCGGCTATTGGCGGAAAAATCGACGATTTGGGCCGGTTCGCGAAATTCGCGTGCATGAGAAAATATTCCGTCGGCGCGGACGGGGTACTTGTTCTGGAGGATTCCGCGGCGCATGATTTTAAGATGAGAGTTTTTAATCCGGATGCTTCCGAGGCCGCGATGTGCGGAAACGGAATCCGCGCGAGCGCCCTTTATGCCTTTAAAAGAAAATGGTGTCCCAGCCCGATGAAAATCGAAACCGCGGCCGGCATACTGGAGGCATTTGTAGACGGTGAATCGGTCAGGGTGAAAATGACGCCGCCCGGCGATATCAAGCTAAACTGTAGCATTGGCGCCGGTACAACGATAGTAAATGTTCACGCATTAAATACGGGCGTTCCGCACGCCGTGCATTTTGTGGATAACGCGAGTAAATATCCTGTCGCGGAGATGGGCGGTAAAATAAGGCGCCATAAGATGTTTGAACCCGAAGGCACAAACGCGGATTTTGTGCAAATTTACGGGGAATCCGCGATAAAAGTAAGGACGTATGAAAGGGGCGTTGAAGACGAAACGCTTGCCTGCGGCACCGGAGTTGTCGCCTCGGCAATTGTTTCGCATCTTGTAAACGGCATGATTTCACCGATAAAGGTTTTCACAAAAAGAGACGATGTTATGATCGTGCATTTTAAGAAGGACCGTGATAAATTTAGTGATGTTTATCTAGAGGGAAAGGCGCATATAGCTTTTAACGGAGAGGTAGATTATGTTTAAAGGATCATTTGTCGCAATCGTAACTCCTTTCAGGAAGGGGAAGATTGATTATAAGAAATTCAGGGAACTCGTCGAATTCCAGATTGAAAACGGTATTGACGGGATCGTGCCTGCCGGCTGCACCGGCGAAGCGGCGACACTCGCTCATGAGGAACAAAAAAAACTTGTTAAATTTACATGTGAAATAGTGAATAAAAGGGTTTCTGTTATAGGAGGGGCCGGTTCCAACAGTACTACCGAGGCTATTTCGCTTACGAAGCACGCGAAAAAGGCCGGTTGCGACGGTGTGTTATCAATCACGCCGTATTATAACAAGCCGACTCCCGAGGGGCAGTTCAGGCATTACGCGGCTGTCGCGAAAAGCGCTGACATACCGCTAATGATTTACAACGTGCCTTCGCGTACCGGTATTTCCATGAGCCCGCAAACCGTGGCGCGTCTTTCCAAAATAGATAACATTACCTCTATCAAGGAGGCCTCCGGCAGCCTGGACCAGGTAAGCAGGATTCTTTCGGTCTGCGACATAACGGTATTAAGCGGCGATGACGCGCTTACCTTGCCGATGATGTCTATAGGAGCCAGGGGGGTGGTAAGTGTCACGGCCAATATTGTCCCGCGGGAAGTCCACGATATGGTTTCATATTTTTTAGATGGGGACCATGAGCGGGCAAGAAAAATGCATTACCGTATGCTGCCGCTGGCGGAGGCGATGTTTATCGAAACGAATCCCATACCTGTTAAAACATCATTGAGAATGATGAGAAGATTAAACGGGGAATTCAGGCTGCCTCTTTGCGGTATGGAAAGAGAAAACGAGGCGAAGCTGAAAAAGATATTGAAAAAATACGGGCTCTTGAGATGACTAAAATAGTAGTAAGCGGCGCGGAAGGGCGTATGGGCAGAAGAATAATTGAACTTGCCCGTAAGGATCCGGAATTTGAAGTCGTGGGCGGCCTTGAGGTAAAAGCGAATCCCGGTTTAAGTATATCGGGCAGTTTAAACGATATCAGGGCCGATTACAGCTGTATTATAGAATTTACCTCGCCTGCGGCAACACTTGAGCACCTTAAGCACGCCGAGAATTCCGGGAAGGGCATGGTTATCGGTACGACGGGTTTCTCGGAAAAGGAATTCAACGCCATAAAAAAGGCCTCCGGCTCCATACCGGTTGTTTTTTCGCCAAATATGTCGGTTTGCGTTAATCTTTTTTTCGGGCTTATAAGAAAATCAGCTGAAATCCTTGGCGGGGATTACAGGGTGAGAATAAAAGAAACGCACCACACGCATAAAAAAGATAAGCCAAGCGGGACCGCCCGGGTAATGGCGGATATTATAAAAGAAATTTCGGGTAAAGATAATGCGGTAATAGAGTCCGCGCGGGAAGGCGAAGTTATCGGTGAACATGAAATAATTTTCGAAAGCGCCTCCGATACCTTAAGAATTTCGCACAATGCCAAGACAAGAGATATATTCGCGCTTGGCGCCTTAAAGGCGGCCGGGTTTATCGCGAAGAAAAAGAAAGGCCTTTTTTCAATGTCGGATGTATTAGGGCTAAAGGCCAAGGGGTAGATATGAATATAAAACTGTCAAACAGGCTAAAGAGCCTTCCGCCGTATCTTTTCGTGGAGATAGACAGGGCGAAAAAGAAGGCCGCCGAAGAGGGCAGGGATATTATAGATCTCGGGGTAGGCGACCCTGACCGGCCGACGCCGGGATTTATTATCGATGCCCTGCACAAGGCGAGCCTAAGGCCCGAGACCCATCGTTATGCCCTTGACAGGGGGCTTCCTGAACTCAGGATCGCGATTTCAAGATGGTACAAGTCACGGTTTAACGTTGCGCTGAATCCCGATGATGAAATACTTCCGCTAATAGGGTCAAAAGAAGGTATATCCCACATGCCTCTGGCCCTTATTAATCCCGGCGAGATCGGCCTTGTACCCGATCCGTGCTACCCCCCGTATAATTCAAGCATAATTTTCGCCGGTGGTACGCCATATAAGGTACCGCTTCTTGAAAAAGATTCATTCTTACCGAATTTGCGCCATTTGAGGGCCGGTGTTTTGAATAAAGCGAGAATGATGTTTTTGAATTACCCCAATAACCCCACGGCGGCGATAGATGACGGGTCTTTTTTCACGGAGGCCGTAAGGTTTGCGAAAAAACACGATATAGTTATATGCCACGATGCCGCCTATAGCGAACTTTCTTTTGATGGCCTCAAAATACCCAGCTTTCTCGAGACAGAGGGGGCGAAAGATGTCGGAGTGGAGTTTCATTCTTTTTCAAAAATATTCAACATGACAGGCTGGCGCCTCGGATTTGCCTGCGGAAATCCGGAAATTATAAGCGCGCTTACAAAGGTCAAATCCAATATTGATTCCGGTGTTTTTAATGCCATTCAAATGGCGGGCGTTAAGGCGCTGGGTAAAGTGGATAAGGTTGCGGAGGGCCTAAAGGCCCTTTATGAAAAACGCAGGGATGTTTTTACCGAAGGACTGCGCAATGCAGGATGGAACGTTCCAAAGCCGAAGGCGACATTTTACGTATGGGCCCGCGTGTTCGGAAGATATACTTCCGTGAGCCTGGCGAGAAAACTTCTGGATAAAGCGGGTGTGGTGGTTACCCCCGGTAACGGGTTTGGTGAGAACGGCGAGGGCTACGTAAGGATGGCTTTAACCGTGGATAAGGCGCGCCTGAAGGAAGCTGTTGACAGAATCAGAAGGGTACTGTGAAAAAATCCGCAAATGTAAAAAGCCGGCAGACGGTATATATAGGTTTCGGTTCTAATTTAGGCGACAGGAGGGCCAATATCACGAAGGCCGTGGAGCTCGTAAAGCTGATAAAAGGAATAAGGCTGAAGAAACTATCCTCGATTTATGAGACAGACCCTGTGGGAGGCCCGCCACAGGCAAAATATTTAAACGGTGTATTCAGCGTCGACACAAAAATCGGCCCGATTAAACTGCTTTATGAACTTCAAAATATAGAAAAGCGCCTTGGCAGGAAAAGAAAAGCGAAAAACTCGCCGCGCACTATAGATCTGGACATACTTCTTTTCGGAGACCGGAAAATGAATACGAAGAATCTCAAAATCCCGCACCCGAGGATGCATAAGAGGGAATTTGTTTTGCGCGGCCTGCGGGAATTATTACCCCATGTTCATGCACGGGGAGTGCGCGAAGGATATCACAGGCGTAAGCCTGTGGAGGTACTATGAAGGTAATAGACAACATCGATAAGATGAAGACCTACGCCAAGATCATGAAGAAAGAAAATAAACTTCTCGGTTTTGTTCCTACCATGGGGTCTTTGCACGAGGGGCACGTGTCTATCATGAAAGTCGCGCGCAAACAAGCTGACATTGTTGTTTTAAGCATATTCGTCAATCCTATACAGTTTGGCCCGGACGAGGACTTTAAAAAGTATCCGCGCGATATTCAAAGAGATGAAGAGATTGCGAAGTCCTGCGGGGTTGATGTTTTGTTTTACCCGGACACGAAAAGCATGTATCCAAACGGTTTCTCTACATATGTAAATGTGGAAAACATGACCGAGCGCCTTTGCGGAAGATCGAGGCCCGGACATTTCAGAGGGGTTACGACGGTTGTGGCGAAACTTTTTGAAATCATAAGGCCCGACATAGCGTATTTCGGCCAGAAAGACTTTCAGCAGGCGCTTGTCATAAAAAAGATGGCCGAAGACCTGAATATGGACGTGGTTATAAAAATAATGCCTACCGTAAGGACGGAAGACGGCCTCGCCGTTAGTTCCAGGAACGCATATCTTTCAAAATCCGAAAGAAAGGACTCCCTTGTTCTCTCTAAATCGCTTCTGGCCGCGCGCCGGGCGGTTGATTCCGGGGAAAGAAATACAAGAAAGATTGTAAAAATAATGCGCGAGGTAATTTCCGGGGCGCCTTCGGCGAAAATAGATTATGTTTCTATAGTTGACGTAAAATCACTTAAGGAAACCCCAAGGATCAGGGGGGAGGCCCTGGCCGTGGCGGCTGTTTTTATAGGCAAAACAAGATTGATAGACAATTTGCCGCTGGATACTAAAAAGCCGGAGAAAATAAACGCGCCCAGGCCAAAACAAGCCCCGCGCGCTATAGAACAGGAACAGGGCCATGTTTGATAAGAATAAAATTAATAACGACGTACTTTACAGGGAAGAGATCCGGCGGGACATAGAAAAGCTTAAAAAGAAAAAAAACGCTATTGTGCTGGCCCATAATTACCAGCGTGATGAGATACAGGAAATTGCCGATTTTTCCGGCGATTCTCTGGAATTGGCGCGAAAGGCTGTTAACACGAAGGAAGACATTATAGTGTTTTGCGGCGTGCATTTCATGGCGGAAAGCGCCGCTATCCTGAATCCCGGTAAAAAAGTACTTTTGCCGATGAAGGACGCCGGATGCCCGCTGGCGGATATGATTACGGCCCGAAAACTTCGTGAGAAGAGAAAACAATTTCCGGACGCCGCGGTGGTGTGTTATGTTAACTCCAGCGCCGAGATAAAGGCTGAAAGCGATATAAGCTGTACGTCTTCCAACGCGATAGAAATTACCAGGTCGGTAAAAAACAGGCGTATTATTTTTGTTCCCGACAAAAACCTCGGAAGGTATGTGCAGACACAGGTGCCGGAAAAAGAAATTATTCTCTGGGAGGGGTTTTGCCCGACTCACATAAGGCTTACGGAAGAAGACGTTGTGATGGCAAAGAAAAAGTTTCCAAAAGCCGCGTTTATCGCGCATCCCGAATGCAGCCTTGAGGTCCTTAATCTGGCCGACCACATTTGTTCCACGAAAGGAATGTTTGACTACGCGAAGGTGTCACGGGTGAAAGAATTTATAATCGGCACAGAAAACGGCATGTTGTATAAGCTCAGAAAAGACAATCCGGACAAAAAATTTTATGTTCCGACGACACATCTCATGTGCGCTAATATGAAACTCACTACATTGGGGTGGGTGGCACATTCACTTGAGAACATGGTGCATGAAGTAAAGGTTCCCGGGCGTGTAATGGAAAAAGCCCGCCGAACCCTGGAAAGAATGCTCAAAGTAACCGAAAAAACAACGGGCAAAACATGAGAAGGCTTAAAATCGGCATTATAGGATGCGGTACAATCGGGGGCGCCATAGCCGAGGCATGCCTTGGTGATTTGAAAAATAAAATTGAGCTGTCGGCGTTATATGATATTGACAAACATAAAATAGAATGGATTTTATCCCGCGCGGCCGGTGATATTAAAAAGAATTCCGTGGATGAGGTTTTTGACAACGCCGACCTTGTGGTAGAAGCGGCCTCGGCCGGCGTTTCAAGGGGGATAGTAAAAAAGGCCCTGGAAAAATCAAAAAATGTCATGGTGATGAGTGTCGGGGGGCTTATCGAATCCGAAGGCTTGCTTGAAGAAGCGAGAAAAAAAGAAATAAAGGTTTATTTCCCGAGCGGCGCGATATGCGGAATAGACGCCCTGAAGGCCGCTTCCGTGGACAGGGTAAAAACGGTTCGCCTAACCACGAAAAAACCTCCGAAAGGGCTTGAGGGTGCCCCTTACGTTAAGATGAAAGGAATCGATCTTAATTCCGTGAAAAGGGGAGAGGTTTTATTTGAAGGCAGCGCCCGTGAGGCGATCAAGGGATTTCCTAAAAATGTTAATGTTTCCTCGGTTTTAAGCCTGGCCGGAATCGGAGCGGAAAAAACTATTGTAAGAATTCTTGTTTCGCCGGAATATACGAGAAACACGCATGAAGTGGAAATAGAGGGTGATTTCGGCAAAATAACCGCGAAAACAGAGAATGTTCCTTCGGTTAAAAACTCAAAGACAAGCGAACTCGCGGTTCTTTCGGCAATCGCGACCCTGAAAGGGATAGTCGATAGCGTGAGAATCGGGACTTAATGTTTGAAAAGAAGGGGGGTGAAATAAATGGCAAAAGTATTATGCAAGTGCGGCATAAAGAGGAAGAAAGGATACCTCTATTTTGTCGGCAAAAACGGCAGTGCCTATGAAACAAAGATGGCGCGCGGAAAGAAAAAGGGCGGCGGACGAAAAATGATACACAATTGCCGCATAAAGAAGCAGAAGGGCTATCTTTATTTTATCGATAAAAAAGGCAACGTATGCAGCGCAAAAATGCAACGAGGCGGCAAGAAAAGAAGAAAAAGAAGATAAGTTAATAGAAACAGCAGTACCGTCATTGCGGGGATTTCTTTACGGCTCCTCGCAATGACAGTGCCGCCGGCTATCCCACCAAATGAGGCTTGGTAAAAAAAACTTTTTTGTTCAGATAAAATACTCCGACCTGGCGGGCAATCCGGAAAATATGGAGAACTTTTTTCTGGGATTCGGCGGAGAACTTTATTTGAGCGCGGAAGAAATCGATAGTTATGATTTCGGACTTATTGCCGGCATAAATTCCTTCACGCGAAAAAATAATCTCCCCCTTAGGCTCCATGCACCGATCATTGATATAGATTATTCCCGCGCCCATACCACAATATCCCGGATGCAAAAACTTTACGGCGGGGTATTAAAACTCTGCAGGGCCCTGGATATGCGTTTTGTCGTGGCTCACGCGGAATTTGGCTGCGATCCCGGCTTCCCGCCGGAGAAACAGTTTAAAAATGCCGTTTCCCTCTGGCGCGTGATAAATGCGGGCCTTGGCGCCTATGATATAGGATTGAATATAGAAAACCACTGCGAGATCGAGCCTGATTATCTAATAGGGCTCATGAGAGAAGTCGCTTCCCCGCGCTTTGGAATGTGTTTTGACGTAGGCCATTCTAACGCCTTTGGTAAGCCGGGGATAGAGGCGTGGCTCGCGAGATACCCGGCAGGTTCCATAGCGGAGGTACATTTGAACGATAACGCCGGAGACGGTGACACCCATCTTCCTCTGGGGAGCGGCAATATCGATTTTGAGGCCTTTTTCGGGGCGTTGCAAGCAAGAAGGGAGAACTGTGTTTTTGTGCTGGAGCCGAGAAATATAACCGAGGCGCGAAAGAGTATATCTTTTCTCAAAAAAAAGGGGATACTTTAGTGAAATCAGCAGGATGCCTTACGAACAAAGTAAAAAGGCTGGACACGGAGAGGAAAAAGACAAAGCTGATTGAAATTTACCACCTTCTCTATGGACATTTCGGCCCCAGGCACTGGTGGCCGGCCCGAAGCCCGTTCGAGGTAATGATAGGCGCCATACTTACGCAAAATACAGCATGGCCGAATGTGGAAAAAGCCATAAGAAACCTTAAGAAAAAAAAACTTCTATCACCGTGGAAAATTAAACGCGTAAGCGTAAGAGAACTTCGAAAAGCGATAAGGCCTTCCGGTTTTTACAGGGAAAAGGCTAAAAAGCTTAAAAATTTTGTTTATTTTTTATACAAATTTTGCGGCGCGGATATAAAGAAATTACGCGCGTATAGCACGGACGCGCTCAGGAAAGAGCTTTTGCGTGTAAACGGAATAGGGCCGGAGACGGCCGACAGCATCCTGCTTTACGCGGTCGGCAAGAGCATCTTTGTGGTGGACGCATATACGAAACGTATATTTACAAGGCATGGCCTTATACGTGAAAGCGCGACATATGCCGGAACGCAGGAATTCTTTATGCGTAATCTCCCGAAAAGAAGAAAACTTTTTAACGAGTATCACGCGTTGATCGTGGAGGCAGGCAAAAATTACTGCAAAAAGAAAAATCCGCTTTGTGCAATTTGCCCGTTAAGAGTGGTCAAATAGGCCAAAAGTATGATATACTATCTTTAAATAACAAAGGGGGTGTTATGATATTCGGACTATTCAGGAAGAAAAGAAGTGAAGAGGAATTAGGCGAGCCAATCGGCGAGGTAACCCATTTTTTCCCTCATGTAAAAGCGGGTGTCATAAAATTAAAAAGAGATACGTTGTCTGCCGGGGATACCATTTACATAAAGGGGCATACTACGAATTTTGAGCAAAAAGTAAGTAGCATGCAGGTTAATCATTCACCGATCGAGAAGGCCTCAAAAGGCCAGGAAGTCGGCATGAAGGTAAAGTCAAAAGTAAGGCATGGTGATAAGGTTTATAAGGTTTAGTGAATAACGCGTAACCCCGACGCCTCAAATTCAGACAAATCCCGGGTTTTCGAATTGTAAACAGCGTTTCAGGATGTTGTAATTTGGAATTTTAATCTTGATTTAACAGGCATAATATTATATAATCCCCAGCATGAAAAATAGAATTTTCAAAAAAGTTCTTCTCGGACTCGGTTTTGACTGCAAAGACGGACACGTGCGCATGACAAAAGGCAGTAATTTTCGGCTTTACGGCGGCTCGAAAAAAACACACGAAATAATGCAGGAAAAAGCCCTGAAATTTAATGAGCAGCTTGAAAAGAAACACAAAACGCTCCAGGGTTTAAGCAGGAAGGAATTTTACGACATCGCGAAAAAAATAGGACTGCAGGTGCCGGAAAAATTCGAAGAAAAATAGAGACCTTTCTATTTCCCCGTTGTGAAGAACATAAAAAGACCTTTAACAGGTAGAAACATGTCAAAGGAGGTGAAGTAATGGCGAAGATTACAATTGATAAAACCCTTTGTACCGGGTGCGGGCTTTGCGCCTCATTATGCCCGGAAGCGTTTGAGATCGGCGATGACAATATCGCGAGAGTTAAGGGCGATTCATGCGCCGGCGGACAGGATATAAAGGAAATTGCCACCCAGTGCCCCGTTGAAGCGATTAAGGTGGATTAACGGGAGTTTTATTGTCTAAAAATTTCAAAAAAACCGCCATAAACGCCGCTTTGAAAGCCGGCAGATATATCATAAAGAATATCGGCAGGGTCAGGCAGGTACGCTATAAGGGCGAAATCAACGTTGTAACAGAGGTTGATAAGAAAGCGGAAAAGATAATCGTGGGTACGATAAGTAAAATTTTTCCGTTCCACGATTTTCTCGGCGAAGAAGGTAAGTACAGAGGAAATAAATCGGATTTCAAGTGGATCATTGATCCGTTGGATGGTACGACTAATTTCCTGCATACTTTTCCGTTTTTTTGTGTTTCCGTGGCCCTTACGTACAGGAGCGATGTCCTTGTAGGGGTCGTATATGATCCCGTGAGGAACGAATTATTTTGCGCGGAAAAAGGCAAGGGCGCGTTTCTAAACGGGAAAAGAATAGGTATATCGAAAATAAGGGATATCGGGAAGGCTCTCGTGGCTACCGGTTTCGCTTATAATGTGAGAGAAGGCGGCAAGAAAAACATTCGTAATTTTACCAGGCTTCTTAAAACAGCCCAGGCCGTAAGAAGGGCGGGTTCGGCCGCGCTGGACATGTGTTATGTCGCCTGTGGCCGTTTTGACGGTTTCTGGGAATATTATCTTCACGCCTGGGATACAGCTGCCGCCGTAAGGATAGTTGAAGAAGCAGGCGGGAAAATTACAAAGTTAGACGGAAAAAAATTTAGTATCTATGATAAAGAAATACTCGTATCGAATTCAAAAATTCATGCCCAAATGACGCAATCCCTTTCAGGTTAGTAATTAAAAAAGTTAGATAATCCCGTTGACAGCCCTTTTTTTCTTTGCTACAATTTATAGTGGGAAAGGAAATAATGAAATATCGGACAGTTATTGAAATCGTTACTGAAGCCAAAGATAAGCATGAGGCAATTGACATAGCAGGAGAATTTCTGAACGGCGGCGGTGAAAACGGTGTTAGCATGAAATGCCGGACAACGTTGTTTAGGCCGTACATATTGGCGGGTATCGGGATTTTTTTTACATTAGCGTGCACGGTGCTCGGAACGGTATCCTTAAGGTATTTTAAGAGTGGGCCCGGTGCATTTTCGGGTGCAAGAAATATAAGCGCTATACAACCGCCCCTTAGGACATCAGAGGAAGACGCTTTTATGAACCGGTGGCAAAAAGAAAAAGCCAAAAAAGTTCTCGAGTATGTAAAAAGCGAATAAGTTCTTATCGATAGCTAAAACCCCGCGCCAGGACATTGGTTCGGGGTTTTTTATTGCAATATACGCGGTTAGTGATATAATATGAAGGGTAATAACCGGAGGTGGTGTTATGGGAACGCTTTTAAAAATATTTCTAAATTGTTTCGGAATAATATTGATTGCCTTTGGCACGCTTACGATATTCGCGCCGGGAACAATGAAACAAAACATTTTTTCAAAATTAAAAAAAGTATCTTTTAAAAAACTGAGCGTGATCGCGTTCACGTTCGGTATTCTATTTTTTTTATCGGCTTCTTATTGCCGCTACAGGCTATTTATTATAGCTCTGGGAATAATATCGTTTATCAAGGGCATATCCATTATCGTTTTTACGGAAAAAATGAAAAGGCTTACCGATCGATTTCTCAACGCGGGTGATAACGGTTTTAGAGCGTTTGGATTCTTATATATTGCGTTCGGTGTTGTTTTATTAAAAGGAATTTAGACGGTACCCGGCGTTAATGCTTGTCAAGGACGACCCGCAAAGTTTCCGGTCTTATCTCGAAGATTCCTCGAACCTGAAAGGCGGCCGCGCCGATAGGGTAATCATTCCACAGAGCGCCGCGGAAATCCCCTCAATATTAAAAGACGCGAACTCAAAGAAAATATCAGTTACAATCTCAGGCGCCGGCACCGGCCAGGCGGGAGGAAGAATTCCTTTCGGTGGTATGGTTTTATCCACTGAAAAACTGAATATTATCAAAAAAATCGTAAATTTGAATGAAGGCGGTTACGTTGTCACGGAGCCGGGAGTTTTAATAGGGGATTTAAAGGCGGCCTGCGGAAAAGAGGGGCTTTTTTATACCTACGATCCTACGGAGCAGACAGCTTTTACGGGAGGGACGATCGCGACGAACGCATCCGGCGCGAGATCTTTACGGTATGGGCCTACAAGGAAATACGTAGAGGCCCTGGAGATTATACTGGCGGACGGATCCCGCCTTTCCCTGAAAAGAGGAGACATCAGGGCAAAACAGAGAAAGCTGGAATTTGAAGCCGGCGGGAAGCGTTACAAAATAAGGATACCGTCTTATAAAATGCCCGCGACAAAAAGCTCAGCGGGTTATTACGCGGAAGACAATATGGACCTTTTAGACCTTTTCGTGGGGCAGGAAGGCACGCTCGGTATCATAATAGAAGCGCGGCTCAGACTGCTCAGGACGCCGCCCTCGATTTTCAGCTGTTTTGCGTTTTTTACGAGTTTACGGGAAGCGTGGGATTTTGCCCGCAGCGCGCGGGACATTGGTCCCCTTTCAATAGAATACTTTGACGAAAATTGTCTTGAGCTTTTACGCGTGAAATACGCGAATGTACCTGATGAGTCGGCCGCGGCTGTATTTTTTGAGGATGAAATAGCCGATGGCGAGGACGCGGCGTTGGTGAAATGGGAAAAAATCCTGTCAGGGCATGGAGTATCTACGGGGCGCACCTGGGCCGCCATGAATGAAAAAAACCGCCGTGATTTTTTAGAAAAAAGACATTTTATTCCGGAACAAATGAATGAAATGGCGAAGCGCTCTGGATTCCCCAAAGTAAGCACGGATCTCGCGGTTCCGATCGAAAAAAACGAGGTAATGATGAGATTTTACTCCGACAGGCTTCAAAAAAGCGGCCTCAGGCATTTTATATTCGGACATATAGGAGACGCTCATTTGCATGTGAATATGCTTCCTTCGGACAGGGCCGGTTATGAGAAAGCCGGGAAGCTTCGCCTTGAATTTGTAAAAAAATCCATTTCGCTCGGAGGGACGGTTTCGGCGGAACACGGTATCGGAAAAACAAAACGGGAATTCTTAAAACTTTTGTACGGGGAAAAGGGTGTCCGCGAAATGCTCGAGGTAAAAAAAACGTTTGACCCGAATCTGATCCTGGGCAGAGGCAATATTTTCGCGGCGCGTTAATTTGCGTTGGGATATTAATTCACTATTTGACTTCCCGCAGGCTTATTCTTGACAAAGAGGCGCTTATAGATTATAATTACTGCTTTGTGTAGATTAAAGGAGGAACATATGGGTACATTACTTACCGAAGAGCAGAAGATGATAAGGGATTTGTGCCGCCAGATCGCGCGCGAAAAAATAAAGCCTGTAGCCTCGGAATACGATGAAAAGGAAGAGTTCCCCTGGCCGATAGTGAAAATACTTGCCGAGTCTGATATATTCGGGGTTTATATAGCGGAGGAATACGGTGGAATGGGGGGCGGCGTTTTTGAAATGGCACTTGCCACTGAGGAGCTTTCCTGGGGTTGCGGCGGCATAGCGCTCGCTTTCGCGGCTACGGGACTCGGGACATTTCCGATTATTCTTTTTGGGAATGATGAGCAGAAAAAGAAATACCTTCCTAAAATCGCCAAAGGAACAATAGCGGCCTTCTGCATTACCGAAGCCGAAGCCGGCTCAGACGTTGGTTCGATAAAAACCACGGCGGTAAAAGATGGAGACTATTATGTTCTGAATGGCACAAAACAATGGATCACAAACGGGGGCGAAGCTGATATTTACACCGCGATAGCCATGACTAATAAATCAAAGGGCGCCAGGGGTGCTTCGGCTTTCATAGTAGAGAAGGGAACAAAAGGCCTTGAATTCGGAAAGAAGGAAAAAAAGCTTGGTATAAGGGGTTCGGCCACAAGGGAAGTTGTGTTTAACGATTGCAGAATTCCGAAGGAAAATCTTTTGTCAAGAGAAGGCATGGGTTTTATAGTTGCCATGAAAACGTTTGATTATTCGCGGCCGGGCGTTGCCTCCCAGGCGGTTGGCATAGCTCAGAGAGCGCTTGATGAAGCGGTGGCATACGCGCATCAGCGTAAACAGTTCGGTCAGCTTATATCCGGTTTTCAGGGCCTGCAATTTATGCTTGCCGACATGTCTATACAGGTTGAGGCGGCAAGGGCGATGGTTTATCGAGCGGCCAAAATAGTTGACTCGGGAGAAAAAAACATAGCGAAACTTTCCGCCATAGCCAAAACCTTCGCTTCAGATACGGCTATGAAGGTTACAACAGACGCCGTCCAGATTCTCGGAGGATATGGATACATGAGAGAGTATCCGGTTGAAAAACTCATGCGGGACGCTAAGATTACGCAGATTTATGAAGGAACCAACCAGATCCAGCGGGGAGTTATCGCGGCAAATTTGATCAAGGAACTGAAGAAGAAATAGGAGGACCTTACCAAAACCCGGAATTGATAAAGAAATTCCGGGTTTTGGTAAGGTAATGAAATGAACATAATTGTCTGTATAAAACAGGTCCCTAATACGACGCAGGTCCGGATAAATCCCGAGACAAATACGCTTATACGCGAAGGGGTTGAGTCAGTTATAAATCCTTTCGACATGTATGCCATAGAAGAAGGCATACGGCTCAAGGAAAAATTAGGAGGAAAAGTTACAGTTATGAGCATGGGCCCCCCGCAGGCGGAAGAGGCCTTAAGAGAAGCTATTTCCATGGGATGCGACGAAGGAATTCTTGTTACCGACAGGGCTTTCGCGGGAAGCGATACCTGGGCTACCAGTTACGTTTTATCGCAGGCCGTGAAAAAAATAGGCGATTTTAATATAATACTTTGCGGAAAACAGGCATCCGATGGCGATACGGCGCAGGTAGGCCCCGGAATTTCCACGCATCTTAATATACCTCAGGTTACGTATGTGAAAAAGATAGAATCCATTGAAGACGAGAAAATCAGAGTCGAAAGAATGACTGAAGAAGGGTTTGAAATAATAGAAGCGCCTGTTCCCTGCCTTTTAACCGTGGTAAAAGAGATCAACGAACCGCGCCTACCGTCGCTTAAGGGCAAAATGCGGGCAAAAAAGTCCGAAATCAGAAAAATGACAGCGGAAGATCTGGGCTGTGATTTCGATAAGATAGGCCTTGACGGCTCTCCGACGCGCGTTGTAAAAATTTTTACACCCCGGCCGCGAAAAGGCGGGGAGATACTAAAGGGCGAACTTTCCGAAATAGTGGAAAAAATAACGGGTGAGTTAAAAAGTGAGCTTTGAAAAAAAGATAAAGATCCTGAAAGAAGTATGTGTGGGCTGCGGCTTTTGCGTTAAAGTATGCCCGTTCGCGGCTATCGGCATGAAGAGTAAGAAAGCCGTTATAGATTACGATAGGTGCAATCTATGCGGCGCCTGCGTGGAAGCGTGCAAATTCAACGCTATTGAGATAAAAACTCTCGAAAGAAAATACGATCATGCCTCTTACAAGGGTGTCTGGGTTTTCTGCGAGCAGAAAAAAGGCGAGATTCAATCCGTTGCCTATGAGCTTCTGGGTGAGGGCAGAAAACTCGCTTCAAAATTGAACAGTAAATTATGCGCCGTGCTTTTAGGCGAAGGCGTAAAAGAAAAGGCCGGGGACCTTTTCGCGAGGGGCGCGGACATTGTTTATTTAGTAGATTCTCCGCATTTGAAATATTATCAGGACGACCCATATTCAAAAGTGCTTACGGAACTTATAAATGAATTTAAGCCGGAGGTTCTTCTTTCGGGCGCAACGACAATTGGCAGAAGCCTCATAGCCAGGGTTGCCATAAGGATAAATACCGGCCTTACCGCTGATTGTACCGGACTTGACATTGACCCGGAGAAAAAACTTTTGCTGCAGACGCGCCCTGCCTTCGGCGGGAATATAATGGCTACGATCATAACCCCGAATCATCGGCCGCAGATGGCTACCGTAAGGCATAAGGTCATGAAGGAAGCGGCGGTTGAGAAGGGGAGAGCCGGCACGCTTATAGAGAAGGAATATAAAGACGAAATACTTTCAACGAGAACCAATCTGATCGATGTAGTCGAGGAGATGGAGGAAACGATTAACCTCTCCGAAGCCGATATAATTGTGTCGGGCGGCCGGGGAATAGGGGGCCCGGAGAATTTCAAGCTCATAAGGGAACTCGCGCTCGCGCTCGGGGGGGCCGTGGGTTCTTCCAGGGCCGCGGTCGACGCCAACTGGATACCGTATTCCCATCAGGTAGGGCAGACAGGGAAGACCGTCTGCCCGAAAATTTACATCGCCTGCGGCATAAGCGGGCAGATACAGCATCTCATCGGCATGCAGTCCTCGAAAATTATCGTAGCGATAAACAAGGATCCCGATGCCCCGATATTCAAAGTCGCCACTTACGGTATAGTAGGGGATCTCTTCCAGGTCGTTCCAGCCTTAACGAAAAAATTCAAACAGATCCTAGGTAAATAAATCAGCCGGGCATAGTAAGCCGAACACCGCCGGTGGTTGTCTATTTTTATGACATTCCTTTTACAAATCTATTACCTTATCGTGACAATACAAAACCGATATTATGCTATACTCGTGTTAGATTCATTAAGGTAATAAAAAGGAAAAACCATGAAATTGTGTTTACGGAAGATTATTTCAGTAATTACTTTAACAGCTTTTCTCGTTACATTGATTCCGGCCAATCTTTTTGCCGAAGGCGCTTTTTCTACGCTTAGCCCATGGCTAACGCTGCAGGGCGGGCGGACACAGCGACTTATGTATTTCGTGCTTCACGCGCCGCCTCTTATGTACGCCGAAACTGACGCTGCTAAGGCTCTACTGGAACGCTACTTTGCTGACGGGCTTCTTCTACCAAACGGAAAAATACTTGTCGATAAAGCTATATTCAACCACGATGAAGCGATTATCAGGCTTTTCAGGGAACGCGGGATAGAAAAAATTTTTATAGAGGCCGGGCAAAACCCATCTGTTAAAAAAGCCCTTATCAGGCTTACCCGCGTAGTCCTTCACGAAAAAATTGAAAAACTCATGCGGGTCATTGCCGCTATTGATAACAAACGTTATTCCGCGATGAAGTCGTTAATTCTCTCGCAGAAAGCGATAATCAACGCTTATAACGGCTGCCTTCCAGCAGATTCCCGCAAGAGATCTCTCAAGGCGGACCTCTTATTTAATGATATTGTGGCGAGCGCGTTCGAGATTATACTCCTTAAAAAAGCGCGCGTAATCGATGACATCAAACTGAGCTTCGAGGAAAAGGCTCTGGTAAAAGCAGCCTTACCGGTTTTTTCGGTTAACCGTCATAACTATTTCACTGCCCCGTTTTGGGATGAACGCGAACTCAACAATGCCGTGACGAAATCGTTGCACACAGGATACGCGGGCCCGATCGTCGCGCATTCAAAAAGAGATGATAAAAAAGCAGGTTTGGCGTTTGGCCAAAAACCAAATACCCTCAAAGAGAAGATAGCTTTTCTTACCAAAGATTTAGAATTTGATGTGCCGAAAACATTTAGAGAACGATTCACCCTCTACTATATACTGCGCCTGGCGTTGTTATCGGACGCGGATAATAATAAAGCCGGTGATTTTAAGCTCCATTACCGTCAGATGCTGGTGTTGCTTGAAGCGATAGCCGAGGACCTGAAGAAAGTCAGAGATGAGGATATAGGGGAATTTGCCCGCGAAATTGTCTTAAGCGGCAAAATCCCGGATTTTGTACTTGGTGTGCCCTATGCCATGCCTACCACGGAGGAAACCGCATCCGCCGTTCGCAAGGAACTCACGGGCCTTACGACGCTCGAATTTAGCGAAAAAAACAGGAGTAAAATAGATAACGTGATTGCCGAGGTTGTAAACGAGCTTTACGATGACGAAACCAAGCGCGCATCAATGAAGAACGAGCTTGTTTCCGATGTCAAGACGTACCACTTTGCCAATTTTATCCCCATAGATTCGCTTGGCGAGGATTTTTCCATTCACAGAGAATCATATCGTGATAAACTTATTTGCTTGCCGGATGCCCTTGACGCTTACGCGTGTAAAATCATGGGGGAGAACCTGATATTGGCTCACGTATTCAAAAATAACTCGAAAAAAAGAGCTATTCTTGTACATGAAATATTTCATTATCTTGCGGATAGAGGCGAAATAAAGATGCCGCCCGAAGCCGAGAGCATTACTTTTACGGCGCAGTTCTTGGATATGATTACCCATGCGCCGTCCAACGATCAGGAGGAGATCTTGAGCGATATAGAGCGAACTACGAAGTTACCGCTTTTTCGAGAACTTCTCTGTCGCGGCACGGAATTAGGGAGAAAAGGCGAAGTAGGATTTAAGGTGCTTCCCGGGATAACGGGTGAGCGCGCCGAATACTTCTCATTAAAGGGGTTGCTTTTAGAGGCCAAGATAATATTTCGGGATAATGGTTTTGACCCGGACATGCTAGATCATCCTTACGCGGCCCAAATGGCGATTGCGGCTATACTTACCGGACAATTTCTCGGTTTTCATGAAAAAGAAGGCGCTAAGCCCCTGCGCCTCTTAAAAGATTTCTTTAATGACCTTGCCAAGCGCTGCGCGCCGCCCGCGCCTGAGTTTCTGGCATGGATTAATGCTGATGGCGGACTCATGAGTGAGCTTAAAAAATACGCATCATACCTATTTGCTAAGAGAATAACGACTGCCAGGAAGACCGAGGGCTTATGGCATTATGAAGATAAAGGCGAGATAAGCGGTGTAATGTATTACGTTGAGACAGATCTTTACCCGAGACCTTTCGATGGTTTGGATGAGAGCGACTTCGAGGGCAGGAAAGAAGCAGTTCGCGAAAGGGCACTGGCCCAGCTTATACTTGCTGTATCGCGTCAGATATATGGAAAGCACGAACTAGCCAAACGCGCAATGCCCGAATGGGAGACGCGCCCGGAAATACAGTTTTTATGGGACAGCGCGCTCACGGCGAATACGGTTTACACCGCGCTCGGCCGCAATCAAGAGCGTAATAGAGACCGGGGTGATAGGGAAAAATACAGGGGCGCGGGTCTCTGGATAACGAAGCTTTTTAGGGACCGCTACTTGATCGGTAATCCCATCATAGAGCGGACACTTTTGACGTCTCTTCCGCTTCACCTGCAATATCTGGATTCAATTTTGTACCGATGGGTCTTTTACGATAAATCAAAAAACATCTTAACTGATCCGCGATTGGTAAGCGAAAAAGTGAAAGAGGCGCTTATCCTGACCCAGGGCGATACAGAAAATCCGGGTTGGGAAGGCCTCATGTTCCATTCGGACTGGTTTAACGACAATGAGATGGCCGCGATAATTGTCGAGAAACTGCTTCCGGCCTATGAAAACTTATATGAGGATGCCGTGCGCGAAGCCGAGCGTAAAAAGGCTTACAAGCGTATGATAAAAGAAGAAAAAGCCAAACGCTTACAAAAGGCATTTGACCAATTTACCAAAGAAGAACTCAGCGAGATTGACGAATATTTAGGTGGTCTAACAGAAGACGAACGCCGGGAAATCAAAGAGTACGTAAAAAGAGAAATGGAAAAGGCCTTGGGGCAGTATATAGAGCGGTCGCAGGGAAGCGGTATCCCGTTTATGGATGAGGCGCCTCCGGACATTGAAGAGGACGCCGCCGGCCAAAAGGGCGCCGCCGGAATGCCCCGCGCTAAAAGGAAAGGCCGTAATGGTGTTGGCAACGGTAAAGGGCTGACTGATTCGTTGGATTCTCTTAAAGATACGATGGATGCTCTTGAGAAACATATCAATGAATTGTCCGGCCGCCTTAATACGGCTGAGTCAAAAACCGAGGGCGCCGGTAAATTATCAGAAGGTGTCCGGAATACTGAAGGCGGCGAAAGAAACGAGAAGGCAGGTGAAATTGACGGCCTTGCCGGGTGTATTCAAAAGGATGTGAATGACTCGCTTCAGGCCGGACGTGACGTTGAGAATGACGCGTCTAATACAGCTGATAATGTAGACGATATAGCGGATAGCCTGCCGGAAAGGAAAGTGATCCAAGGGGCGCGGCATGATTCCGAAGGCATGGAGAATAACAGCGTTGAATTAAGAGAGCGCCTTGAGCGATTACAGGAAGAGGCCAACCGTTTAAAATCGCTTGCGGAAAGGCTTAAGGCAACAACGTCCACCGGTGAGGTGGATGAATCTCAAGCACAGAGCCAATCAGATGCTATATCCGACACGCTAAAGACCATGAAGGATATAATAGGAAAGATAAAAGGCAAAGAGGGCGATATTAAAAACGCTATCTCAAAACTTGAGAATAGCCTGAAAGCTATAGAATCCATGGCGAGAGATATGCATAAAGATAAAGGGACAAAACCGAAAAGGGCCGGAAAAGAAAACGCTAAAATTAAGGGCGAAAAACAAAATACCGGTGAAGCGCGTTTCGGTAAAGAAGGCTGCGAGATTGTCCCTGTTGATGAGGCACTGGAGGGCCTTGCTGACATCGCGAAAAAGTGCGGTTCTGATATTATCGAGGAAAAGGCGCGTGAAAACGGGCCTCGGGAAGGAAGAAGCATATTTGATAAGCGTTTTTTAAATGGATTAAATCAAGAAGAAGCGAATAGAAAGCGTATGCGGAAGGCGCTTAACGAATATGAGCAGAGGCTTTACGATGAATGGCTTGAGGGGACGGGACCGGTTATCGAAGAAATGACGAATGATTTGCGTTTGAGACTTAACATTCCCACAGTCGGAATGGAACTTGAAACCGGACAATGGTCAGGCCCGAAGCTTAAAGACATCGTTAGAGGCATAATGGGAATGCCTCCATTTGCCAGGCGGCACAAGAGGGAGCCGCGCCGCGTAAAGATAACATTACTCGTTGATCGAAGCGGCAGTATGCAAGGCGACGCCATAAAATACGCGGCGCTTACGGTATTTACCCTCCTCAACGTTATTTTTAATCTTAATGAGGAGCTTGAACGACTCGGGTTTGACCCGATAGAGTTTGAGGTAGGGCTGTTTACTACGGAGGACGAAATAGCGGAGGAACTACAGATATCCCACCGGACAGTGGCGGAAAAACCGCATATTTGCCGCGAGAGGCTTATTTATGAAATCATGCAGAAAATACGGGCCTCCGGCGGAACCGATGACGTGAGCGCCCTTGGCCGTTATGTTACGCGCATAATCGAATCGCCTGATGAGGGAAGCCAAGACGAGCGTTCACACCGTGTATTTATTTCGATCGGTGACGCGAACTTGGGAACTGACGAGAACGCTCACGATATACAGGTAATTATAAAGAAAGCCAAAGAACAAGGTGTTCATATTTTTGGTGTTTCTGTGGGGGATGACCAGGCGCGTAAACACATGCAAAAGATATACGGAAAGGAAAACGCCGTATTGCCAAAGTCCCTTTCCGATTTACCACGTGGCATCATGACAAAACTTGCAGAATGTATACCAATGCCGCTTCACACGGCGGGCCGCTTATCGTATTCTAGCTTAGTCCCCTATGCCGCTTTTCCCTTAACGATTGGCTTTGATCTTGCCTTAAAAGCCGGCTCACGGTTCTTTTTAATGGCTGACGCCAAAAATGCCGTAAATAAACGAGCACTCAGGAAAGTCGAGGGCTACAGGCATTTTTACACAGAAAACGCCGGCGGTAAGGAATATCTTGTATTCATAAAAGAAGGCGTGCCGGAGCGCAGGTGGGAAAGGGGCCCGGGAGGGGCGTATGTGCCTCAGGCCAAGGTTCCCGACATCGATGCGAATGAGGGACTTATACTGTCCATACTCGACACACAGCGTGATTTCGGCCGGGACCATCTGATCGAACTGATAGGAGAAACAGGCCTTGGCAAGGGGGAAATATTGCGCGCGACAGCGCACCTTCTAAACGAAGAATACTATTTTGTCGCCGGCAATGAGGATATGGAAGTTGAGGATCTTTCAGAGACGAGGTCTCTCGGCAACGAGGCTGCCGGCGTTTCAGGATATGAACCGAGCGTTATTGTTCAGGTTCAACATAATGGTGGATGGGTGGTTCTTGACGAGCGCAATAAGATTCCGCAAAAGGTGCTCAATGAGCTTAAGTCGCATCTAAGTGGAAGAAATCACGTATGGAATGAAAAAGGCCTGAACGGTGAGAGTGTAAAAAAGTCGCTCCCCAATCATCCTCGCGCCCGGATTTTCAGTACAATCAATCCTCACCGTGCCGGAATACAGTCTGTGGCGGGAACGCTCGATCAGGCGATGCAGAGGCGGGTAAAACGGATCGAATTTACGTGGCTTCCTCCGGTAGAGGAAATTCGTATGCAATTGCATTATGCGAAAGAGTTTGCCGTAGAAACCGGTATCGATTATTCAGACAGCTTAAAGGATGACATAGAGGATCTGATAGAGCGCCTTGTGAAAATCGCGACCAAAGAGCGGCTCACTTTTGCCGGATATGATGCTGTCCAGATAGGCAAAATAATCGCTAAATGGGGGCTCTTGAAAGACAGGCGTTTCAAGCCCGTCAACAGGCGGGGTGAATACTTAAAACGGCCTCCTTCACCAAGAGTAATAAAGAGCATAATTCGGCATATGATACTTTATCCGGAGGATTTAAAGCGCAGGCCATGGTCTGTAGTGTCGAGATATTTTAATTATGCGGCCGAAAACGATAAACTGTCCACATTCTCAAACGTAATTACGGATTTCAGCGCGGAAGGTTTTGTCGATGAGACCGACACTCCGCCTTTGGAATTGAATACCTCTTCGTTTATCGTTGAGGACGGCCATCTTATGGTTCGGCCTATTTCAGCGCCGGACAAAGGTTCGGCATGGGATAGCGTCCGTGTGCCACTTTCTCCTGAAGCGGCGATAATAGAGGGAGAACTTCCCGAGAGTGTGAGGTTTTGGATACGGACGCCTCAAAACGCGCTTATTTTCTACCGGGCGCTTCAGTCCATTGAGCTTGGCCGCGATCTTATATTTGTCGGCGAACAGGAAACAGGAAAATCAAGGCTTGCCGAGGCAATCGCGGAACTTTTGAGCGGCCCGGAACTCGAGATACAGCACATTACATTTTCCACGGCAAAAGAGGATATCACTTTTACTCCGCACATAGGTGAGGACGGTGCGGGGGCATTCCAAAGCGGACATAAAAAACAGCGTCTTCCACGCGCCATGGATGACGGCGGGGGCCACGGAAAAATCCTTATAATGGAAGAGACGACACAGGGTAGGCCCGGCGTAATAGGTCTTTTGAACGAAGTGGCTGAACGAGGGGAATTGCCCTATCCCTTCTCTAAAAAAATTATCAAAAAGCGGAAAGGATTTGCGATTATCCACACCATAAATCCGCCGACAAAAGAGTATGACGTGAACGCTTTTTCCGATGAATTTCTTGAGCGCCATACCATAATACCATTTACGCCGCTTTCACCCGAAGAAGCGTACGGGTATATAAGTGATGCCTCAAAGCGTGAGGGCCTCCAGGTTCATCCCCGCCTTATCGGCGAACCGGAACGTGATGGGGATAACGAGGTTACGATAAATAGCCATTTAAAATATCGGGGAATTCTGGGCGTTGAACAGTTTATAAGGGATAAGCGTTTTAATGATCCGGACATTTTCCCGCGTGCGCCGGGCGTAGGTACAAACATGGATTTCGCGCGGGCAATCAGGGAAAATTATTATTTCTATAAAGCATATTACAATTTGAATAACCAGGAGACGATAATACGGATATTTACTGAACTTTTTACCCTGGACGGGCCCGAAGAGAAAATGTATCTCTGGCACGAAATAATAAAAGAGGCTTTTATATACGCGGGGCTCTGGAGCGATGAGCCGGGAAAAGACGCCGTTTATGAATATCTGCGGGGCGAAGATGTTTTGGTCGAGGGGCTGCCTGTATTGAGACCGGCCCGGACCGGAGATGAAGAGCTTGACCGTTTGCTTACCTATGTTCAGGAAAATACAAGGGGAAGTAATTTTAAGGAAGTGGTTGAAGCTATTTCCGCAAAATCCGCTAAATTATATAAGAAGGGCTCATGGAAGGGCCTTAAGTTTAGCGAAAGAATAAAGCGCGTTTATACATTGAAAGAGGTATATCAGGTAATGCGGGCGATCCGGCGCGAAAGATCCGCTAAGATGTATGATAGGGAAGACTGGAAAAAATTTGAACTTATAATGGAAAACATTATTTCAAACCTTCTTATACGAAAAAACTGGCCTGATGAAGCGCTGATATCTGAATATACAAAGGAGGAGCTTGTTAATCGCCACATGGGTATTACCTCATGCGGCGACGTGGAATTGGATGCCCTTATAGGAAAGCTGGCTTTATTTTATGACAATGAAAGTTACAGCAATGAAGTTTCAAAGAAACTCGCCGGAGCTCTAAAGACAAGGATGCGTAGAGGCGTTTCTCATCCCGTTTCCGGTGATATGCTAAGAAACCTGATAACCCTCGCTGCCGGCCGCGCATCTATCAATGTCCTAATGGCAAAAGGCGGCAAAATAGATATGATTATAACGCCTATAGCGCAAAGTATGGATAGATATATAAGCGAAAATGGAATCGGGAATGATATACACCGATATTCGGATCAAGCCATCAATAAATGGCTTGCGAAATTTTCTTCAAAAGAAATCGATAACAATATAATGCCACAGCTTAAGGATATCTTAAAAGGCGGACTTGCCCCTTCAACACTCGATATGCTTTACCGGGATATATTAAATTTACATATTACTGGCTTTTATCATGAGAACTCTGATATCTGTGCGGATATCCTTAAGTACGTTTGGTATCTCGCACA
>CAYTQI010000011.1:18899-38384 GCA_964440235.1 uncultured Planctomycetia bacterium | reverse complement strand
GGTTGATGAGATCTATTGAGCTAAAAGGCGCTAACTTCTTATGGATAAAGGATTTATCCCGGCCGGATTATGTTCCTTTACCGTTTAGCCTTCCCTTGATAGGTAATGAAATTCATATATTGCCTTTGCTTATGGTAGGCGCTATGTTTTTTCAGCAGAAAATTTCCGCAAAAACCAATGTCGGAGCAAGCCCGGAACAACAGCAACAACAAAAGATTATGCTGATTTTTTTCCCGCTGTTTTTTGGATTTTTGTTTTATAACTTTCCTTCAGGTTTAGTTCTTTATTGGCTGACCAATACTGTGCTTATGGTTATTGAGCACTCCGCAATGAGAAAAAAACTACAATGAAAAAAAAATCTATCGAGATAGAAGCAAAAACAATTAAAGAAGCGATCGCAATAGCGCTTGTAAAACTAAATACCGGCAAAGAAAATGTTGATATAAAAATTTTACGCGAAGAAAATAAAGGTCTTTTCGGCATGGAGGGTGCCGAACCTGCAAAAATCAAAGCAACCCTCAAAAAAACACCTGAAACTTGACATTTTCCCATATGTTAGGTAAACTAACATAGGAAACAAGTTTCCACGTGGAAACTGATTCTTCTTTGAGTTTCTACCGCAGTCAATTCCGCAAGCAAAATCGTTAGATTTTGTGCGGCAAAACTTTTTACTATGCCAAAAAAAATAGCTATCTGTAACCAAAAAGGAGGCACGGGAAAGACAAGTTCTGCCGTTAGCCTTGCCTCTTGCCTCGGTATTGAGAATAAAAAAACCCTTCTTATTGACCTTGACCCGCAATCAAACGCAACCAGCGGCCTGGGCATTGATAAACATTCAGTCAAAACCAGTATATATAATGTGTTGCACGAACATACGTCCCTAAGAAACATAGTGCTTAATACCCAAATCGAAAATCTTCATTTAGCCCCATCTAATTTAGATCTTACCGGAGCGGAAGTTGAACTTGTTAATGTCATGAGTAGAGAGTATCGTTTGCGAAAAGCTATTGATAAATTGGGAAGTCAATATGATTTTGTTTTAATCGATTGCCCTCCATCGCTGGGCATTTTAACTGTTAATGCCCTTACGGCCGCGGACTCTGTTATAATACCCGTACAATGCGAATATTACGCCCTGGAGGGCCTTTCACAGCTAATGAATACAATCACCCTTATCAAGGATAATTTAAATAGCGCGTTAAAAATAGAAGGCGTTCTTCTTACCATGGCAGACATTCGAACAAATTTGACTAAGGAAGTTATTGAAGAGGTTAAAAAATTTTTTGGAGGAAAAGTTTATAAAACAATAATACCAAGATCCATTAAACTTGCCGAAGCGCCGGGTTTTGGTAAACCAATAATATTATACGATAAAAATTCCATAGGTGCGGTTGCTTATCAAAATTTGGTCAAGGAAATTTTATTAGAAATTCCACAACCCATTGAAAATAAAGAAGTAATAACTAAATCGGAGGCATAATATGGAGAAAAGACTGGGAAAAGGGCTGGGTGCTTTAATACCGGAAAAGGCAGAAAATGAAAACAGTGAGAGAATAGGTGAAATAAAAGTTAGCTCTATTACTCCGAATATGCTTCAGCCAAGAAAAAAATTTAACGATGAAAAATTAGAAGAGCTGAAAAATTCAATCAGAGAAAAAGGAATAATCCAGCCGGTCGTGGTGCGCCGCACAGAAGGTGGCTATGAACTTATTGCCGGAGAGCGCCGTTTCAGGGCGGCGAAAGACCTGGGGTATGAAAATATTCCCGCGATAGTAAAAAATGTAAGCGACGCTGATAGCCTGGAACTTTCTCTTATAGAAAATATCCAGCGGGAAGAATTAAATCCTGTCGAGGAAGCGAACGCGTATATGGAGCTTGTCGAGAAATTTAATTTTTCACAGGAAGAAATCGCTAAAGCCGTCGGCAAAGACAAGTCGACCATATCAAATACGGTCCGTTTGCTGACCCTCCCGAGGTTGATACAGGAATACATAATGGACGGGACAATATCTATGGGCCACGCCAAGGCGGTCCTTTCTCTCCCGACGGAGCGCGCAAAAATCAGATTTACAAAAAGAATAACGAAAAAAAATCTTTCGGTAAGACAGGCCGAGGAATTAATAAAACAGCGTCTTCAAAAACCAAAAAAGAAAACAGAAGAAAAAGACGGACACTTGACCCGCCTTGAAGAAGAATTGCAGCATCACCTTGGCACGCGCGTGAAAATTATACACGGAAAAAAACGCGGCCGCCTTGAGATTTCCTACTATTCTAACGAAGATTTAGACCGCATCCTGGGCCTGATAAAAAAATAATCTTGATTTTTCTGCTTAATCAGGCGCAAATGTAATTTTCCGGGTAATAAGGGAAAATTATGTTTGACAGAAACCGCGAAACGTGGTACAGTAAATACTTAATTCAGCCTTTTAAATACGGTCCTGCGAGGCCGAAAAAGGAGCAAAATGAAATATAATACGGCAAGATCGGCAGGGCGCTTTAAAGGTGCCCTTTTTTTGTATATAGGTAAATATTTTTCTGAAAATTCGTTATAAATATGAAGATTAAAGCGAAAATCTTAGATAAAAAAGGTATACAAAAAGCAATAATTCGAATTTCTCACGAAATACTAGAGCGCGATAAAGAGAAACAAAAGCCGGTAATCGTGGGAATAAGAAACCGGGGCGAACATTTAGCTCGTAGAATAACCGCCTCTCTGGAAAAAATAACAGGCGGCAAAACTCTGTTTGGCATTTTAGACATTACTCTTTACAGAGATGACCTCACTGAAGTCGCGGAACAACCGGTTTTAAAAGAAACCAGGATAGATTTTGATATAACCGGGAAAAAGGTGATACTGGTGGATGACGTTTTATATACAGGCCGTACCATAAGGTGCGCCATGGATCAATTGATAGATTTTGGGAGGCCCGCCGTGATCCAACTCGCCGTGCTTATCGATAGGGGGCATAGGGAGCTTCCCATAAAAGCGGATTATGTAGGGAAAAATGTGCCGACAGCATTAAATGAAATCGTGGAAGTAAAGCTCGAGGAAGCCGATGGCGTTGATGAAGTCGTTATATGCGAGAAACCGGGATAATATGACGGTAAAAAAACCCGTTATCTGGACAAAAAAAGACCTTTTAGGGCTTGAATATTTAACAAAAGAGGAAATCGAGCTTATTCTTGACAGTGCCGCGTCTTTTAAAGAAGTGCTTGCCCGCCCCCTGAGAAAGGTTCCTACGCTGCGCGGAAAAACAATTGTAAATTTATTTTATGAGCCCTCCACCAGGACAAGAACGTCTTTTGAATTAGCCGCGAAACGTCTTTCCGCTGATGTTATTACGATACAAAGAGAATCGTCAAGCATACAAAAAGGGGAAACCCTTATTGACACAGGCAGAAACCTCGCGGCGCTCAAGATTGATATAATAGTGGTAAGGCATAATTCTTCCGGGGCGGCTGTAATGCTTTCGCGGGCGCTTGACATAAGCATTGTAAACGCGGGGGATGGATGGCACGAACACCCGACACAGGCTCTTCTGGATATTTTAACACTTAAGGAAAAACGCGGACGGGTCAGGGGTTTGAATGTAAGCATAATAGGGGACATAGCCCATTCACGCGTAGCGCGCTCTAATATATGGGGGCTTACAAAGCTTGGCGCAAACGTAACAGTCTGCGCGCCGAAGAAACTTATACCCGCCGGCATAGAAAAGCTTGGCGTTAATGTTACAACAAACGTTGATGAAGCGATACAAAAAGCCGACGCGATAAATATCCTGAGAATGCAGTTTGAAAGAGACGAAAAAAAAGCGTTTCCGTCCAGAATGGCATATTTCAAAACGTACGGTATTACCGAAGAGCGGCTTAAAAAAGCTAAAAAGAATATAATCGTCATGCATCCAGGCCCCATTAACAGAGGCGTGGAACTGTCCGCCGAAGTGGCCGACGGGGCCAATTCTGTAATACTGGAACAGGTAACAAACGGAATAGCTGTCCGGATGGCGGTATTGTACCTGGTTTCGACGGCGAAAAAAGAAAAATGAATACGCTAATAAAACAAGGGCACGTAATAGACCCGGCCAACGGGCGCGACGGCATATTTGATATACTGATTGAAGGCGATAAAATATCAAATGTGGCGGAAAATATAAACAAAAAAACAGAGAAAGTACTAAACGCCGAAAATAAAATCGTAGCCCCCGGCCTCATAGATATGCATGTTCACTTAAGAGAGCCCGGCAGGGAAGATATCGAAACCGTGGCTTCCGGCACACGAGCCGCGCTTTCGGGCGGGATCACGAGCCTTGCGTGCATGCCGAATACTTATCCCGCGATAGATAGCGCCCGCGAGATAGAACGCCTTAAAGCAATTATAGAAAAAGACGCCGCGGCCCGCGTTTTTATTACCGCCGCCATTACAAAAGGAAGGGCCGGAAAAGAAATCACGGACATAAAAGCGCTGAAAAAAGAAGGCGCCGTCGCGGTGTCCGACGACGGAGAGGAAACACAGGACGCCTCTATAATGCTGGAAGCCCTCAAAAAAGCAAAAGAAAACGATATTCTTTTAATATCGCACTGCGAAAATAAAAAGGTCTCGAAAGACGGCGTCATGAACGAAGGGGTAATAGCGACGATACTCGGGCTTCGCGGCATACCCAAAAAAGCCGAATACGAATTCGTGGAACGAGACATAAAACTCGCCGGAAAAGCAAAAGCGAAAATCCATATCGCGCATGTTAGCGCTAAAAAATCGGTGGAAATAATAAGAAAAGCGAAAAAAGAAGGGATTTCAGTTACGGCGGAAGCCACGCCACATCATTTTAGCCTGGAAGAAAACGCCTGCCGGACGTACGATACCCGCGCTAAAATAAACCCGCCTTTACGTTCGTCCGACGATATAGACGCCGTGAAAGAGGGGCTTAAAGATGGGACGATCGACGTGATTGCCTCGGATCACGCGCCGCACGGGAAGCATGAAAAGGAAATCGAATTTGACATGGCCGCGTTCGGGATTATAGGGCTTGAAACCTCGCTCGCGCTCGCGATAGCGAATCTGATAGATAAAAAAATAATTTCCTGGAAAAAACTGATCGAACTTATGTCGGTCAATCCCGCCGGTATTCTGGGCTTAAAAAACAAGGGACGCTTTTCAGCCGGAGCCGATGCCGATATAACAATAATAGATCCGGAAAAGGAATGGGTTTACGCGAAAGATTCTATCCGCTCAAAAAGCAAAAATTCCCCTTTTATAAACCGGCGATTTAAAGGGAAAGCGATAAGCGTGATTGTGGGGGGGAAGGTTTTTGAAGGGCTATGATGAAACAATTTAAAACAAAAATACTGACAAACCGGAAAATAGCGCCCGGGCACTATATATTATCGTTCAGAACGCCTCTTTTCAGGGAAGGGGTAAGGCCGGGGCAGTTTTTTAACATAAAAATAAACAACTCTTTGGAACCTTTTCTCAGGCGGCCTTTCGGGGCGTATGGGATTCATAAGAAAAAGATCGAGATTTTGTACAAAACCGTAGGAAAAGCGACAGAAATATTGTCAGTGAAAAAAAAGGGAGAAATACTGGATGTGCTTGGGCCTTTGGGAAACGGGTTTGACGCAATTTATCCGGGCAGCTCAACGCGGCCCGTTCCGGCGGCGAAAAAAGCCATTCTTGTAGCCGGAGGGCACGGCGTAGCGCCTTTGGCCGCGCTGGCAAGGCAGCTTAAGAGGCACGGCGTTAAATTTTCGGTTTTTCTCGGCGCGCGGACCAAAAAAGATATAATATGCGATAAGGAACTGGCGAAACTCGGCGCGAAGGTCTATATTGCGACCGATGACGGGTCAAAAGGCTCCAAAGGCCTGATTACGAATCTACTCAAAAAAACCCTGTTCCACTGCGTCAGTGGAAACCCTGTTCCACTGACGCAGTGGAACAGGGTTTACGCATGCGGGCCGAAACCCATGCTGAAAGAAACGGCAAAGGTGGCGAAGCAATACGGTTTATCCTGTCGGATTTCACTCGAAGAATATATGGCTTGCGGCCTGGGGACATGCCTGGGCTGCGCCGTAAAAACGCGAAACGGATATAAAATGGTTTGCAAGGACGGACCGGTATTCGACGCGAAGGAAATAATATGGCAAAATTAAACCTGAAAATAGGTGGATTAAAACTAAAAAATCCGGTAATCCTCGCTTCCGGGACCGCCGGATTCGGGGAAGAGATAAAGGATATAATTGATATAAGAAAACTCGGCGCTATAGTCACGAAAACGATTACGATGAATAAGCGGGAAGGAAACCCGCCGCCGCGCGTTACCGAAGCGCCTGCCGGGCTCCTCAATTCAATAGGCCTTGATAACGACGGGCTCAGGAATTTTATTTTTAAAAAAATACCGAGTCTCGAACACCTGAAAATACCGGTTATTGTAAGTATAGCATCCGGCAGCGCGGATGGTTTTACAAAAATGGCGAAAAGCCTCTCAGGCGTGCCGTGCATCGGAGCCATAGAGGTGAATCTTTCATGCCCCAACGTAATTCATGAGGGAACGGAATTCGCGCTTCTCGCTCAAGACAAACAAGCCACGAGGAAAATCATTTCAAAATTGCGAAAAGTAACCCGAAAAACACTGATAGCGAAACTTTCGCCAAACGTAACGGATATAAAAGAAATCGCCAAAGCCGCTGTCTCCGGCGGCGCGGACGCCGTATCGCTCATAAATACGTATCCGGGTATGCTTGTGGATATTCATACCGGAAAGCCGAAACTGGGCAACATAACCGGCGGCCTAAGCGGGCCGGCCGTAAAACCCCTTGCGCTCAAATGCGTTTTTGATGTATATAACGCAATTAAGGCGCCTATTATCGGAGCCGGCGGCATAATGGACGCCGCGGACGCTATAGAATTCATCCTATGCGGGGCAAGTTGTGTGCAGGTAGGCACGGCAAACTTCGTAAATCCCCGGGCCCCTCTGGAAATACGGGAGGGGATAAAGCGGTATTTGAGAGAGAAAAAGATAAAAAATATAAAAGCGTTAATAGGAAAACTTAGGGTGTAATACGAAACCCTATGTTTACGCATGGGGAATACATGAATCACGGAGGATACCGCAGGCGTAAGCCTGCGGGGGTACGATGACCAACAAGCTAATAGTCGCCCTTGACGTAGACTCGTTTGCCAAAGCGAAGAAACTCATCGACGAACTTTCTCCTTATGTCAATATTTTCAAAGTGGGAAGCGAACTTTTTACCGCCTGCGGCGCGCAAATAATCAATTATATAAACCGAAAAAAAAAGAAAGTATTTCTGGACCTTAAATTTCACGATATACCCAACACCGTCGGAAAAGCCGTACTCGCGGCCGCGAAACATAAAGTCTTCATGCTTACGCTTCACGCTTCCGGCGGCCCGAAAATGCTCAAACGCGCGAAAAACGCCTTTAGAGGCATGAAAAAAAAGCCTTTGCTTGTGGCCGTAACAGTGCTTACGAGCGAAAAAGGGAAAAATACGAAAACCAAAGTGCTGGATCTGGCGAGACTATCAAAAAAAGCGGGCATAAACGGCATTGTTTGTTCCCCCAGGGAAACGTGGCTTGTTAAAAAAGTATGCGGCAAATCCTTTGTGGCGGTAAATCCCGGCGTGAGGCCGCTATGGGCAAAAACAGACGATCAAAAAAGAATAACCACGCCGGCGGAAGCGGTAAAAAACGGCGCGGATTTTATTGTTGTCGGCCGCCCCGTAACAAAAGCGAAAAACCCGGCCTTGGCCGCGGAAAAAATATTGGAAGAAATAAAATTCACATGACCGAAAAACAAACCCTCGATATTTTTCGGAAAACAGGCGCGATACTTAAAGGGCATTTTAAACTTTCAAGCGGCCTGCACAGCTCCGGGTATTTACAGTGCGCGCGGGCCCTGGAACAACCCGGGTATGCCGGGAAATTATGCGCCGCACTCGCCGATAAATTCCGGACAGAGCGGCCGGATATCGTAATAGCGCCGGCGATAGGCGGTATTCTGGTTTCTTACGAAGTGGCGCGCGCGCTGAGCGCGAAAAGTATTTTCACCGAAAGAATAGAAGGTAAAATGGCCCTCAGGCGGGGATTTGAATTAAGCAAAAAAGACAGGGTTTTAATAGTCGAGGATGTTATCACGACCGGCCTTTCCACACGGGAAGTAATAAATGTAGTACGATCCTGCGGCTCAAAAATAATCGGTGTAGGCTGCCTTATCGACCGCTCGCGAAGAAAAATAAATTTCACTCCCAAATTCAAAAGTCTCGCCAAAATAGATATCCCTGCCTTCACACCCGAAAAATGCCCTTTATGCGAGAAAGGCATTCCGGTTATTAAGCCGGGTTCTCGAAAATAAGTTGCAATCACCTTGGGAATGACATATAATTATATGAAGCGATATCGGAATCGAAGAAAATAGGAGTTTTTATGGCAGAAGAATTAAAAGGCCTTATTGAAAAAATACAGGAAGAAGGCGTTAATGCCGCCCGGGACAGGGCAAGAACTATAGAGGAAGAGGCAAAGGCGTCCGCGAAAACCATCGCCGCGAAAGCCGAAAAGCAAGCGCGGGATATTATAAGGAAAGCCGAAGAAAAAGCCGCCAGAATGGAAGAAAGCGGAAAAACTTCGCTTAAACAGGCCGGAAGAGACCTCATGCTGAGCCTGCGCGAACGGGTAAATACCTTGCTGAATAATATTATCACCTCACGCGTGCAGGAAGCGCTTACCCCCGAAACAATGGCCGGGATAATAACACTTATCGCGAAAGGCGCCGTTTCCGAAAAAAAGAAAAATATAGTTGTTTCTCTCAATAAAAAAGACCTTGAGAAAACAGAAAAAGGCCTTTTAACGGAGCTTAAGGAACGCCTGAAAAGCACAATAACACTTAAGTCTTCGGAAGATATTAGAGGCGGATTTATCATAAGTTACGACAGCGGAAAATCGCATTACGATTTTACCGATGAAGCGCTCGCGGAATACATAGGTTCATATTTAAGGCCTAAACTGGCAGAAATACTGAAAAGGTGAAGAAAACAAACGGTTATTATACTTATTTGCTGTCAAGCCTTCCCATGCTTCATTTTGGAGCGAAAACGCCTTTTTCGTTCGAGAAATTTTTAAAAATGTGCGAGGGCGTTGTCTCGGAAAATGATATAGAAATAATAAAAACATGCGAAAAGGCAGATAACCCGCGCAGCGGCGGGCTCCCGGACGCGATGCGGGAGTGGCGCGCTTTTGATACGGCGCTAAGAAACGCGTTGGTCAGGATAAGAGCCGCGCGAAAACACAAAAACCCTGACAGCTATTTGCGGGCGGACAAATATCAGGACCCCGCGATAGCCAACCTCGCGATGAACGCGTACAAAAACCCTTCAATTCTCGAGTCGGAAAAAATATTGGATAAAGAAAGATGGAAGGCGCTTGACGAGTTGGAATCCGGCCACCATTTTGACCTGGACGCCTTGATCATTTACGTTCATAAACTGTTGATATTGAGAAAATACGAAAAAGCAGACGCGGCAGACAAAAATCGTGTATTTGAAAAGGTAACATGACGCTGAAAAGAAAAGGGCGAATAACAAAAGTCAACGGTAATATGGTGACTGTCGAAACCGACGGTTTTATCGTTCAAAACGAAGTGGCCTATATCGTCCATGAAAATGAACGCCTTAAAGCCGAGGTGATAAGAATAAGAGGGAACGAGGCAGAGACCCAGGTTTATGAAAGCACAAGCGAAATCAAAGTCGGCGAGGAGGTGGAATTTACAAACGAGCTTCTTTCTGTGGAACTTGGGCCGGGCCTTTTGGGGCAGGTATTCGACGGTTTGCAGAACCCGCTTCCGGCGCTCGCGGAAAAACACGGGTTTTTTCTAAAAAGGGGAGTGTACCTGGAAGCTTTACCGGATAAGCTAAAATGGGAATTCAACCCCACGGCAAAACCCGGCGCTTTTGTCCGCGCTGGTGACAAACTCGGGTTTGTATGGGAAAAAGCGTTTAAACATTACATAATGGCCCCTTTTCACCTGAAAGGCGCGCTTGAAATAGTAAAAATTTCCAAAAAAGGCACATACAACCTGAAAGATCCCATCGCCGAGCTAAGAGACTCAAACGGTAAAAAAAGCGATGTTTTTCTTCAACAGATATGGCCCGTAAAAGTGCCGATAGCCGCTTATAGCGAAAAATTAAAACCACGAAAACCGCTTGTAACAAAAATGCGCATAATTGATTCTATTTTTCCGGTGGCGCGCGGAGGAACATATTGTATTCCCGGGCCTTTTGGCGCCGGCAAAACAGTCCTGCAGCAGCTTACAAGCCGCCACGCGGAAGCAGATATAGTAATTATCGCGGCCTGCGGCGAACGAGCCGGGGAAGTAGTGGAAACCATAAAGACATTTCCGGAAATAAAAGATCCAAAAACAGGCAAAGCCCTGAGCGACCGCACAGTTATCATATGCAATACAAGTTCAATGCCCGTAGCGGCGAGAGAATCAAGCGTCTACACGGCCGTGACCATAGCGGAATACTACCGCCAGATGGGCCTTAATGTTTTACTCCTGGCGGATTCCACATCAAGGTGGGCACAGGCGATGAGGGAAATGTCAGGCCGACTCGAGGAAATACCCGGGGAAGAGGCCTTTCCTGCTTATCTCGAATCGCGCATAGCTTCATTTTACGAACGGGCAGGAGAGGTAAAATTACACGACGGTTCATCCGGGTCCGTCACGATCGGGGGCACGGTAAGCCCGGCGGGCGGTAATTTTGAAGAACCCGTTACCCAGGCTACGCTTAAGGTGGTCGGGGCTTTTCACGGCCTTTCCAGGGAACGGTCGGACGCGAGGCGCTATCCGGCGATAGATCCGTTTATAAGCTGGTCGAAGTATAAAAGTTTCATTAATGAAAAAGAAGTCGCCGACGGGCGCGGTATACTTCAAAAAAGCCATGACGTGGCGCAAATGATGAAAGTTATCGGGGAAGAAGGCACATCCATTTCCGATTACATAGATTACCTGAAGGGTGAATTTTTTGACTTTGTATATTTGCAGCAAAATGCTTTTGACACCGTCGATGAATCAACGACGGAAGAACGGCAGAAGCACGTATTTAATTTTATTCACGGTATTTTAAAAACGGAATTTAAACTTGAAAAAAAAGAAGACGCGCTGAATTTTTTCCATAAATTGCGACAAGAATTCCGGGGGCTGAATTCCGCGCCTTGGAAAAGCCCGGAATTCGAAAAAATAGAAAAAGATATAAAAAAAGTGATTGAGGAAAAACTCCCGTAAAATGCGGAAAATCTATACCGACATTATTCAGATAACGGGCGATGTTATAACGGTAGAGGCCCCGGAAGCCGGCTATGGGGAAATAGCCGAAATAACCACCAAGAGAGGGGTTTCTCTGGCGCAGGTCATACGCCTGGACAGAAAAAAAGTATCTCTTCAGGTTTTTGCCGGCAGCCGCGGCGTGTCGACGAACGATAAAGTAAGGTTCCTGGGCCATCCAATGCGCGTATCGAGCGGGGATGATCTGCTCGGGCGCATTTTTAACGGGAGCGGAAAACCGTTGGATAACGGCCCGGCGCTTTCGGGAAATCTGATAAATATCGGGGGGCCGCCCGTAAATCCGGTAAAAAGAATAATCCCGGATAAAATGATACGTACGGGGATACCGATGATAGACGTGTTCAATTCGCTCGTAGTATCTCAAAAACTTCCTATATTCTCAATAGCGGGGGAGCCATATAATGAGCTTTTAGCCAGGATCGCCACACAGGCAGAAGTTGACGTGATAGTCCTGGGGGGCATGGGGCTTAAATATGATGATTATCTGTTTTTCAGGGATACACTCGAGGAATACGGGGCGTTGTCACGGTCGATATTTTTTATTCATACAGCGGCGGATCCTACGGTAGAGTGCCTTCTGGTCTCAGACATAAGCCTGGCTGTCGCCGAACAGTTTGCCCTGCAGGGCAAAAAGGTTCTGGCGTTGCTTACCGATATGACTAATTTTTGTGACGCCCTTAAAGAAATATCAATAACGATGGAACAGGTTCCGTCTAATCGGGGATACCCCGGTGATTTATACAGCCAGCTCGCGGCAAGGTATGAGAAGGCGGTGGATTTTGATACGGCGGGGTCACTGACCATATTGGCCGCTACTACGATGCCCGGCGACGATGTAACGCATCCGGTGCCGGACAATACCGGGTATATCACCGAAGGCCAGCTTTATTTGAAGGGTGGGGTAATAGAGCCGTTCGGGTCTCTCAGCCGCCTGAAACAGCAGGTAAACGGCAGAACCCGTGATGACCACAGGACTATCATGGATACCATGATTCAATTATTTGCCAGCTACCGTGAATCCCTGGAAAAACAGGCAATGGGTTTTCAGATGAGCGGGTGGGACAGGAAACTCCTGAAATACGGAAAAAGTTTTGAAAAAAATATCATGTCACTCAAGGTTAACATCCCGCTCGAAAGAGCCCTTGATCTTGGCTGGGAGATAATGGCCGAATGTTTTACCCCGGAGGAAACAGGCATAAAAAAATCAATGATAAAAAAATATTGGCCGGAGGCCTGACATGCCGAAGGTTAAACTCACAAAAGGCGAGTTAAAAAGGCAAAGAGACGCGTTAAAACAATACAAGCGCTACCTCCCGACTTTGCAGCTTAAGAAGCAGCAGCTTCAGGTGAAGATTCTCTTCCAGAACCGCATTTTTGAGGAAAAAGAAAAAGAGCGGTCCGAAAAAATAAAAAATATAAAAATCTGGGCCGGGCTCTTAAGCGATGACAATATAGAGATAAAAAAATGGGTCGTGCCCGGCAAAATAATCACAGGCGTTCAAAACATCGCCGGCGCGGACATACCCGTTTTTAAACGCGTCGAATTTTCGCCCGCCGAATATGATTTTTTTACGGCCCCACTCTGGGTAGACCGCGCTATCGATGAATTGAGGGCCCTTGTTTCTATCACAAAAGAAACAGAAACCGTAAAAAAAGGCATAGAAATATTAAAAAGTGAATTACGCGTCACAACCCAACGCGTCAATCTTTTTGAAAAAGTAAAAATTCCCGAAGCCGAGGAAAAGATCCGGCTCATCAAGATATATATCGGGGACCAGATGACAAATTCTGTCGGACGGAGCAAAATAGCGAAGCGAAAAATCGAAGAAACCGTCCCGGAAGGGGTTTTCGCATGATTGTTCCGATGAAAAAAGTATCGGTATTGACCCAGTCAAAAGACGCTGATTTAACGATAAGGCGCCTTCGAAAGCTCGGGATACTGCATGTCGAGCATCAAAAACCACCTGAAGAGAAAAACATGGATATACTCGAAAGCGCTATAATACTTGTCGATAAGGCAATTAACATTTTGAAAGAAGTCAGGCGGGAAAACAGCGGGCTAAAAAAAATAAAAAAACACAAAAACGACAAAAGGCCCAAAGCCGGGCATGTTGTGGATTTACATAACAGAATAACCCGCCTGGAGGAATATCTAAGGATAAATAAAAATAAAGTAATCGAATGGAAAGCATGGGGCGATTTTGATCCGGAAAAGATCAGGGAGCTTGCCGGACAGAATGTGCGTATCCGGCTTTACAGCGTGCCTGCTAAAAATGTGAAAGATTTTCCGGAGAACTGCGTTGTAAAAAAAATATCTGCAAAAAAAGGAATGGCCAATATCGCTGTTATATCCCTTCGGGAGATAGAGGCGCCCTTTAAGGAGCTCACTCTCCCTGAGGACAGTATCCGGCGGATTAAGGCGAGAATCACGGAAGATGAAAAAATTATAAAGGCGATCAAAGAAGACCTGAAAAACTGCGTTTGCTACATAGATGATTTTATCGAGATAAGAAATATCTCCTACTGTGAACTGGAATTTCAGAAAACCTTAAACGGCATGGGGCAATCAGGCAACATAGTGTATTTAACCGGCTTTATCCCGCGCGATGCCGTGAATATTCTTTTGCAAAACGCGAAAAAAGAAAAGTGGGGCGTATCCGTAAAGGATCCGTCGCCGTCTGATAATGTCCCGACGCTTATACGCAATCCGAAATGGGTCTCGATAATAGAGCCGATTTTTAAAATAATTGAAATAGTGCCCGGATACAGGGAACTCGATATAAGCCTTTGGTTTCTCGTATTTCTATCGATTTTTTTTGGCATACTCGTGGGCGACGCGGGATATGGGGCTGTGTTTGTTGTCGCGACACTGGCGGGGCAAAAAAAATTCGGCAAAAAAACGCCGAACAAAGGTATATTCACTTTGTTTTACGCGTTTAGTATTTGCGCTATAATATGGGGGTTTCTTACGGGAACTTTTTTCGGCCAGGAATGGCTGCCGGAATCAGTGAAACCGCTTCTGCCGGCCTTGAGAAACAGCAAAAATATCCAGGCGCTTTGTTTTTTAATCGGGACAATTCATTTAAGCATAGCGCATCTGTGGCGCGCTATTTTAAAGGCGCCGTCCCCGAAGGCTCTGGCCGACGCGGGCTGGATTAGCGTATTATGGGGCGCTTTTTTTCTCGCGAAAACCCTTATACTGGGTGAGGATTTCCCCGTATTCGCCAGATGGTTTTTTGTCGCGGGCCCTATCATGATAGTAATTTTTACGAACCTGAACCTGAACAGAAACATATTAAAAGGCATCGGCTCTGGGTTCGGGAATCTTTTATCAAATTTTGTCAACAGTTTCACCGACGTGGTTTCGTATATACGGCTTTTCGCGGTAGGCCTTGCCACCGTGGCTATCGCGGACGCGTTTAATAAAATGGCGCTTGGGATAGGATTTAATAGTTTTTTAACGGGCCTCGCGACGGCGCTTATTTTGCTTCTGGGCCATACGTTGAATATCCTTTTAGGGGGCCTGGCGGTGGTTGTCCACGGGGTAAGGCTTAATGTTTTGGAATTCTGTAATCATATTGACATTACGTGGAGCGGTTTTTCATATAAGCCGCTGAAGGAAAGAGAGGAGCGGGTATAACCATGGAACAGGGGTTACTCATTCAATTTAAAGATTTAGGGGTGGGGGCGGTTTTGGCGTTTGCCGCCGTAGGATCCGCTTTAGGCACGGGCGTTGCCGGCATGGCGGCCATAGGCGCGTGGAAAAAGGCATTCGCCCAAAATAAAACGGCCTCATTCATGCTTTTAGCGTTTGTCGGCGCGCCTTTAACACAGACAATTTACGGCATGATTGTCATGAACAAAATGACGGAATTCGCCATAAAAGGCACTTTTTTCTGGGGCATAGGCATATTTTTCGGTATCGCGATGGGTATGTCGGCTTTTATGCAGGGAAAAGCGGGAGCCGTGGCCTCAAGCGCTCTGGGCGAAACGGGAAAAGGTTTCGGAAACTATATCGTGGTGCTTGGGATTATCGAAACAGTCGCTCTTTTTGTCATGGTTTTCGCTCTGGGCCTCCTGGATAAACTCGCGGGCGCTTGAGATTGACATAAAATTTACTTTGTGATAATATACCTTGCTATTTGACATGAGTTTAAATATAAGGGCGGTTAGCTCAGTTGGTAGAGCATCACGTTTACACCGTGGGGGTCGCAGGTTCGAGCCCTGCACCGCCCACCAGTTTTGGGGGCGTAGTTCAGTTGGCTAGAACGCGAGCTTGTCACGCTCGAGGTCGCGGGTTCGAGCCCCGTCGTCCCCGCCACTTGCAAAATCCCTTTCCCGGATTGAAATAAAAAAGTTAACTTAAACAATCCGGGAACGGGATTTTACGACGACGAAAACCCTACTTATCGTCGGGAAAGACGATGGGTAGAGTTTTTTGTTTTCTTGATATTCTTGAATTTTAGACAACCCCTGTCACGCTTTACGTTCTCCCCTACCCGCCATCGTAGGCAATTCCATTCCCGGATTGGAATATAAAAAGGTTAACTTAGACAATCCGGGAATGGAATCATGCCGCCAAAAAGGAAAATCCATGCACTACCAGTACCTCCACTACACCTTCTTCGAAACCTGCCGCAAAAGGCGCATATCGAAGACCCCCATGCTCCTACTGATCTATTTACGCGGCCTATATTGCCGTTTCGGCAATATCTTTACCTGGAAGAACAAAACCATCATAGACGATTTAGGTATCGACCGCCGCACTCTTCAACGATCCCGGCTTCTTTTGCGCGAAAAAGGCATTATTAAGTCGCATTCTGGAAGGGCTTTTTTGCGGCGAAGGCTGATAGCGGCCGAATAGGCCGGCGTAGCCGAACGCACAAGCAATTCGGCGAAGCCGTGCCCGTCGTACCCGCTACTAAAACTTGGAGTCCCTCTTGCGAGGGCTCCTCGTTTCAAGGGGAAAACCTAAGGTTTTCCCTATGACATTCGTTCCCATAATATTAACACCACGACGTTCTCTGCACCCCTTTCCCGATAAGAATAATTCTAAAATTATCGCTCTTTGGCAAAATTCCTAAGAAGCTGAAAGGGGGTAGAAGGGGTTAGTTGGGGATGGATTTTAGACGGTTCCATGGGATTATGTTTCCCAGGGAGCGTTTTTGTAGAGTGTTCCCCCCAAAAACAACGTAGGAATTAGAAGATTTATTTTTCGACAATTTATTCCAATACGAAATATCCTTGAAATATTCAACCGATACGGTTTTCCCGGATTTCATTTCAACAGGCGTTAATTTACCGGCGTTTTCTATTACGCAATCAATTTCCCTTCCAAGTTTATCCCTCCAGAAATAGTAACGCGGCAGGAGAGCTCGATTATACCGTCCTTTTATTAATTCAGATAATATAAATGATTCGAAAAGGCCGCCTTTTAAGCTATGATTAGACACCTGCTTTCTGTTTTCTATGCCTAGTAAGGAACAGGCTAGTCCCGTATCGTAGAAGTAAAGCTTTGGCATTTTTACGAGACGCTTATTAAAGTTTTTATAATGAGGGCGAAGGAGAAATACTATAAAACTGGATTCTAATATTGAAATCCAGGATTTTGCGGTATTATGTGTTATGCCGCAGTCATTTGCCAACGACGATAAATTAAGAAGCTGCCCTATTCTTGAAGCGCACATTTTTAGAAAGGTTTGAAAAATACCCAGATCGCTTATGTTTTTAATTAAGCGCAAATCCCTCTCAACGTAGGTTTGTGTATAATCCAGATACCAATCGCGAGGATTAAGTTTTTTATCGTAAATACGTGGATAGAATCCCGTAAAAAGATAGTCCTCATAATCCGTATAAGAAAAAGCAGTATTGATTAATTCGTTTAGGCTGAAAGGCAGAAGCTTCAAAATGACTGTTCGGCCAGCCAGTGTTTGGGATATGCCCTCATGAAGGAGGAAGTGCTGCGAACCGGTTAATATAAACATACCCGGCTTATTATTTTTATCAGCCAGGGCTTGAAGATAGGAGAATATTTTTGGAGTTCTTTGAATCTCATCAAGTATGGCCCCTTTGGGATATTCAGAAAGGAAGCCGCGCGGATCTGTTAAGGCATATTCCCTTAAATCAGGCTCTTCAAGGCTCACATAAGGCTTATCGGGGAAGGCTGTTTTAACAAGTGTCGTTTTTCCCGATTGACGCGGGCCTACCACTGAAATAATCGGCATTTTTTTGGCCGAGGACTTAAGCTTACTTATCAGCGCGCGTTTTATCATGCCACAAGTATACCTTATGTTGGACAATTTGTCAATTAAAGTTACAAATTGTCCATAAATATGTCCAGCAGGCATTATTAGTAACATCAAAATTTCAAAGCTATAACTTGATTTTTCAAGGATAATGGTGTATAAGAAAACAATGATGAATAAGATCATATCAAAAATAGCGGGCGTATTTCGCGCGGTATGGCGGGAATTCTGGAGCGGGTCATATGTTACCTTTGTATCCGTCGCGGTCTTTGGTGTTCTTCTTGGAATATTCGTAAAAAGATTCACGCAATATCCGGACAATGTCAATGACTGGATATCCTGGCTCGTATTGTGGATTTCAATCGGCGCCTGGCTTCGAATAAGTTTTCGGGCAAGCGCCAGAATGGAAATCAAAATAGACGCGGATCATAGCGCCCTTCCTCCAAAACCCAGAATAAGCCACGAATTGGATAGAAAAGGCACATTATACATTGACACGGTCCTGAATTTTATAAATCGAAGCAGTATCAATAATTCAATAGTTGGTGAAACATATTTAGTCAGCGGGAATAATAAGGAATACGCGCCGGCGCGAAAAAAAACCGGCAATGGGCCCGGTTTTATTAAAGAGATCAATTTACCGGACGTATACAGGCCATATACCGCGAGAAAACACAGGGTTTCCCTCACCGTCGAAAAAAAGTATATACACGGAATATTGGAAAACGGGGATAAATACCGAATTAAATTTATCTATGAGCCGATAAACGGCAAACATATCACAGTCACGGCCGAAAAAGAAATAGACACCCTCCTCAAAGAAAAATACAAATCCTTATAAAGAGTACCCCTGTTAAGCATCACAATTGTTACATCCCTGTGACATACTGCATGTGATCTTATGCTATGCTGTATACAATGTTTAAGAAAAAAGATAAGTATAGCGTATTATCACGCGCAATATCAGTTTTTCTGATACACGCCTTCCTTGTGTCCGGTGTAGCTTTTGCCATTCCGGAAGCCAACAGGTTCACCCTTGCCACTCCGTCCACAGTAAAGTCGTCCCATAAAGTCGTTTGGATAGAAGACGAGCAGCATGAAAACGGCGGGCATTACGATATCATTACCCATCCTCAAAATGCCCAAGAGTGGAAAGATGAAATGCACGCCATAGAAGCCGGTGAAATAGAAATCTTTGAGAAAGCGCTTGAAGAAATAGAGCGCAAAAAAGGCTCGCCCGCGACGAAAGAGGAAGTGCGGGATGTAATCGATAAATCCTTAGGCGGCAGGATCCCCGGAGCGGCCTTCCGCAAGAAATGGGCGTTTTCCGAAGTTAGTATGCCTATAGCGGACATGCTTGGGATAATTCAAAAGCGAAGAGAAGGCGGAAAACCGGAATTCAACGACGCGACAAGCATTTTAATCCCGCTGCTAAAGAAGCACATGCAGAACCTGGATGGCATGCGTCAAGTCCTTCTCGAAGGCTACGAACTCGACCAAATAAAAGAAATTCGCAATGACGCCAATGAAATAATAGGTTTCACCCTGCCTGTTACAAGAGACGCGAAGCCAGCGCATGAAATGCAATATTATCTGGCTAAATATATCGATAAGGAAGATTCCGATATGCCTATCGGCAAGGGTGTTTATATGAGAGTTGAATCTATTGCCGCGGCAGATACAAAAGAAGCATTAGCAGAAGAAAAAATAGATTACAGATCCTTAACATACATATTCCCATTTATGAACGATGTGCTTAATGTCTGGAGCGATTTGACATATTGCGCGACAGGCCAGATTGAATTACCACAGGGGCATCCGGCGCAAAGGCGGCTAAAAGAAATATCTGATTCGCTCAAGTAGGCAGCAATATCATGAGCATGTACATCTCT
>CAYTQI010000011.1:0-18889 GCA_964440235.1 uncultured Planctomycetia bacterium | reverse complement strand
CAAAAGAATACACGAACAATTCGAAACCACAAATGCCCCTGAATTGTTAAAAAAATACTCATCGGATGAGGTTAGACGGTATTATTTAGATTTTGCCAGCTTTGTAAAAAAAAGCGTAACAGAACTAAAACGCTTGTTGCCTCAAGTTAGCCCCTTTATATCGGATATAGCTTTTGTTAAGGATAGACTCCAAGAGTGTGAAGATTTTGCCGATGGTATTGAAATATTACTCGATAAATCCTTAAAAAAAGTCGACATCAACACAAATTTAACTAAAATAATACGACTCACGTTGCGGGGGCTTTATGAAAGAATATTCAGGTATGATCCGATAAAATATGATGTAAAAATGGATCTAACACATAATTCTTCTTTCTTGTTTACGGCCCAGGATCAAATTTCCCATCTCTTTCTTAATTTATTGTTGCCTTTTCAAGCATGCGTGCGCGGAAAGATAGATTTAAACATTTCCACACAAAATCAAAAAAAAGATGATAAAAATTACATTTTAATTAGAATTAACAGTTCTAAATCGGTAAGTTTGAAAAATATGGTAAAAAAGGATTTAGGCATTGAAATTGGCTTTCCTTTAGCGCAAAAATTAACACGCCAACTGAATGGCACGATCGAAGTCGAATCTCACTCGACCGCGCTCGGGGCAGGCGAACCCGGCAAAAGCTTGCCCGCCGAAGCTGAACGCGAAAGCAATTCAGCGAAGGGGGGCACGACGTTTACGATACGGCTGCCGGTCGCAGAACAGGCATCAGCAATACCCGTTATGGGTGATGATTACAGAAGAAGTTTGATTGGAGAAAGCATAGCCGCACATCCGGAATTGAAATATTATGAGAGTGATTCTTTGCCTGTTTCTACGATATGGGAGCGTGTTCCGAAAACCGGATCAGTAGCGGACCTCCCATCAATTTGGGGCAAGACCGGACAAAATATTAAGGATGAATTGGCTATCGACAATATGGTGGATCCGCCCCTTGTCGATGCCTGTAAAATACTATTCAGGAAAGGCATCAGAACTATCTACACATCGGCAAATGAGACTAACGTTAAATCAGGGGCAAAGATTGAGATTGACGCGCAATTTCTTTCGCCCGAGAATACAAGAATTGCAAAAACCATGATGACCGGTTACAGAAAAGAAGGTTATGTAGAAAGAACATACAGAATAGAGAAAGAGGTGTATGTTTTATGCATTCCTTTTACGATGAAAACAACAAATTGGCAACTTAGCCGGAAAGCGTGTAATATTGTGAACTTGTTTCAACCGCAAAGTTCTCCCAACGAGCAGGCCGATATAAGGATTACCCCGGAATCCGAACAAGCCCATGCGGCTACTCCCTTCGGTCGTTCACGGCAGGCTCAGGACGCCGCGATACAGTTGCCGGTTGCGGAAGGAACAGGAATAAGTCTACCATTAACTCCCGAATATATACGGACTATGCCGTTAGAGAAAGAAGTGCTTGGGCCGAAACTGACATCGCTTTACGCGGAATTTTTATCTGACACCATGATACAAGAAATCGGCGAAAGTAGGATCTCAAGAGTTCGGATCCCGGATGGCTTAAAGTTAGATAAGAGTTATGTATATAAATCCGGAGCAATGGAAATAACTTGTTTCAAGGTAGATAAATGGTTTTCTCTTGAGGGACGTTCTGATTACCTTACCCCTTTAAAAGGGGACCATGTTTTTATGATATCGAGCGGGAATAAAAATATTGGACATGGGGGGTTATGCTTTTTTAAGAAAACCACCGACGAAATGCATTTCAGGTTTGCCATTCATAAAGGAGAACGAGTTACTAGAATCCTAGGACGCCCACTAAGCGAAACATTTCGCGGAAAAGGGTATGGTAAAAAAGCGCTGGCCTTAATTATGGCCATATGTTCAAAAGGTGACCTCCTAGGATTGTCTACAAAGAGATTCGTCAGCCATCTCACGGAATCCGAAATAGCGGATTCAGAAGGCGCCGAAATTTTGGATTTACTTTTCCAAAAGGCCGGTTTTTCGGTTGAAAATAAATTTGATGAAATTAACGGCAAAGATTTCAGGAGATATACCTATAGCATGGAACAAAATGAAAAGAATGAGCCCGATTCCGTGCCAGAACCCGTAACCCCGGAAACCGAACAAATCCACGCGACCGCTCTCGCGGACACGATCGAGTACATCCAGGCCCAGGATGATGGCCAACCCATCGCGGGCGTTGTCCTCGGCTCAAGCTGGATAGAAGGATATAACGAATGGTTGGGGAAAAAAGGTGAGGACCCGCATTTCCAGTTCCAGCATATAAATCGTTTAATATCGTCTATAAGGGGCTGGTGTGAAGAAAGGAAGATACCGTTTAAGGCGGAGGATGATAGAGATAAAGACAGTTTTTTCGGTATCATAGAAGGCTTGCATAGTGCGAATCCGGATGGCAAGGTCGTAGTATTAGCCTCAAACAATACTGTAACACATGATAAATTCAAATCCTTAAGAAACAATAAGAAATCCTACTTTTTGGCAGGAGTAAACAATGAAAAATTAGACGAAACTTGTTATATACGCCTTGTGGAAATGTTAAACATAACCCTGAGGCTTGCCTTTGATATACCCGTTGATTTAAACAATCCCCACATAACCATCGTCCCTATAACCGCCCCAAAAAGCAAAGAAGCGCTATACTACATATTTACCCCTGGCACGGAACCTATGAATTATGATAAGCTAAGGCGGATATACAGGCTCCAGGCATTTGCGTAAATTTTTTCATTAATAAAAAAAATTAACACGCGGCTGCCGCATTCTTTGAAAATGCGGGTATTTTTTTCGACTATAAATGGGTTTTGCAGGCGATACTCCCGTTGCCCCCTTTAGGAGGAGGAAGTTTTTATGAAGTCGGAAAGAAGCGAGGCATCTTCAGACGTGAGCGCCAGGAACTGGCTTCCAATTTCGTAATTCGTGCCACAACGCGTTTTTCTTATCCACGCGGGCTTGGAGATCGCTTTTATCGATTTTGACATAGACGGAAGCTGCATCTCAAGCATTAAATGGCAGGCCAGGCCTATAAACCTGTCGCTGGTAAATTGTACCCCACCGCTACTCAAATCTTTAGTAAGCGTGCCTTTCGTGAGATAAGTATTACCGTGCAATTCATTGTATTGCAACGGAATAGCCAGTTTTATTCTCATGTTTTTTCGTTTGTCGGTAATATTTAACATTTTATTTCCCTTTAGTAAACGCGTCTTTTTTTAACTCTATAGAGATTATACCATGAATTCGAGATTTACTGTGTCACAGTAAGGTAACTATTGTGTGAGCGAATTCCTAACATTTTTGTTTCCCATCGCGATTTATTCACCTTGTCAAGAAGGCGGCGTTATGATATATTTATCTCAGGTAAATATGAGATACTTGATCACGGGTGTTTCCGGTTTTGTGGGGGGTCATTTCCTCGAACACATTTTTGCGCGGCATCCCGGCTCGGACGTCGTCGGAGTGGATACTGAGCGCGCGAAATTCGATTTCCTGAATGACCTTTCGAAGAAAAAAATCAATTTTCACCGGGGCTCGCTCCTGAATAAGAAATTGATTTCGGGTTTAATAAAAAAATTCAAACCCGATTATATCATTAACCTCGCCTCCTATAGCTCTGTCGCGTACAGCTGGAAGCGGCCGGCCGAGTGCTTCATAAATAACACCGGTATTTTTCTGAATTTAGTTGAATCCGCGAGAAAATCGAAAATTAAAACAAAAATCCTATCTGTCGGTTCTTCGGAGGAGTACGGGATCGTAAGCAAAAAGAATATTCCTATTACGGAAAAAAGCCGGCTTAATCCGGCTAATCCTTACGCTGCCGCCAGGGCCGCGCAGGAACGAATTTCGCGGATATATGCCGATGGTTTTAAAGTCCCGATCATTTGTACGCGTTCCTTCAATCATATCGGTCCGCGCCAGAAAGATATATTCGCTATAAGTTCATTCGCGAAACAAATAATAGAGGCAAAATCCGGTAAACGGAAAGAAATTACCTGCGGCAATCTTAAAATAGTTAGAGATTTCATGGATGTCCGCGATGTGGTGAGAGCGTATGATCTCTTGTTAAGGAAAGGCGGGATCGGGCAAGTTTATAATGTGTGTTCCGGCCGCGGATATGAGCTTTCGGAAATCCTCGGCATGCTTCAGAAAAAAGCGGGCACGAATTTGCCGGTAACCGCGGGCCCGGGCTTGACGCGCCTCGTTGATAGCCCTGTTATAATCGGTTCCCCGGAAAAACTGGAGAGAGAGACCGGGTTCAGGCGGGAATATACCCTTTCGAATTCGCTTAAGGACGTGTTAAATTATTGGGATGGGAAACAAAAAAAAGGAGGAATAACATGAAAAAGGTCTTTACTTTCGCGTTAGTCATGGCGTTTCTGGCGCTCGCGATAAGCCCGTTTTTATACGCGGCGGGAAGAAAATCATCAAGTGACATTTTAAAAGAGGGCCTTCTCGGGGCCGGCGCGGGCGCGGTCGGCGGGCTTGCCTCCGGCGGCAAAGGCGGCAACGTCTGGAAAGGAGCCCTCGCGGGAGCCGGGGTAACCATAGTGGGAGGAGCTCTTATTGACGCTATGAGCGGGGAAAAAGTTGATGATGTCCGGAACGTGCAGTCAATGGACCCACAAAACGCTTTTAGCACCGGTTATAAAGAAGGTTTTAATAAAGGTTACAAGCAGGGTTATACCGAGGGATACAAGGAAGGCATGCGAGAAGGCATGCAGACGCAGTAGTGTTACTACTTATCATACTTATCATAACGGTCCTTTTTGTTTCCGGGCTATGCTCGATGACCGAAGCGGCTATATTAAGCCTGCCCCTTGTAAGAGCGAGAATTCTGCGCGAAAAAAAACGAAAAGGCTCACAGGACCTCCTTATTGTTAAGGAAAATATTCATTTCGCCGTCGCCACAATCGTTATTCTTAACAACGCGGTCAACATAATAGGCGCGGTATTTGTGGGGCAAATCGTAGCGAATATTTTCGGAAATCAATTTCTCGGAATATTTTCAGCGGTTCTTACTTTTGCCATTATCATTATCTCGGAAGTAATACCGAAAACGATAGGAGAACATTACAAGGTAAGAGTTTCCCTGGCGAGCGCGAAAATTCTAAGAATTCTTATCTGGATTTTCAGCCCGCTTGTAAAATCCATAGCGTTTCTAATGCATCCCTTTAGCGGTAAAGACGCCCGTCCCTGGGTAACCGAAGAAGAGATAAAAATGCTTCTCCGACTGGGAAGAGACGCGGGCACGGTTGAGCTTGACGAAGAAACGCTTATAAACAGGGTTTTTAAATTAAACGATTTAACCGCGAATCAGATGAAAAAACCGATAGATCAAATATATGCCCTTGACGGAAATAAGGCACTTTTTGAGCAAAGGGATTTGATAATAAATTCTCCATACAGTAGAATAGCCGTATATGACAAAAACCCGTCGAATATTATCGGTATCTGCCAGCAAAGGATCCTTTTAAAGGAAATCGCGAAAGATAACCATGGCGCCGTAACAAAAGAGTTCATATCAAAGCCTATATTCGTGGACGAAAAGGAAAAAGCCGATAATTTGCTTGAAAAATTCAGATCCTATCACCAGCACCTTTTCATTGTGCGCGGCGGCAGGGGTAAAAATACGGGTATTGTCACGATGGAAGATGTTTTGGAGGAGCTTTTCGGCGAGATCTACGATGAGAAAGACATTTGACATTGGAAAAGTTTTGTGATACCTTAGCGGTGTCTTAAAAGTTGGGCCGGGGTAGCTCAGGTAGTAGAGCGCGGGCCTGAAAAGCCCGGCGTCCCCAGTGCAACTCTGGGCCCCGGCACCACCCTGCGCCCCGTACGCGAACGGCTCCTGTATAAAAAATTGATACAGGGCACGCGAGTGATGCGGGGCATTACATTAAGCCGACGTAGCTCAGTTGGCAGAGCAGCGGTTTCGTAAACCGCAGGTCGACAGTTCGAACCTGTCCGTCGGCTCCAAAGAATGTCAAATTATAGAACGCTTCTTAAAAACAGAAATTTTGTTCTTTATTCTCTCGGGCAGGCGTTTTCGCAGTTCGGCGACAGGCTTGTCCAGATAATACTGATAGGGTTCGTTTACAGGCGGTGGCCGGGCTCTTCCGTGCAGCTTGCCAAGATTTTCTTTTTTACGGTCGTACCCTCGTTTTTTATAAGCCCGATAGCAGGCGTTTATATTGACAGGTGGGACAAAAAATATGTCATGATCGCCAGTGACATGTTTCGCGCCGCCGCGATACTCCTTATCCCGATTTTTTTCCTTTTTTATAAAAGCCCCGTTCCGGTTTATGTTATAATATTTTTAAATTTCGCCGCGGCATGTTTTTTTCTTCCGGCGAAACTTTCCATTATCCCGAAACTGGTTCCGAAAAACGAAATCCTGATCGCTAATTCCGCGAGTTCCATAACATGGGTTACTTCCGGTATATTGGGTTTTAGTTTCGGCGGGATCCTGGCGGAGTGGATAGGCATAAAAAACAGTTTTTTCGCGAATTCGGCCGTTTATCTGCTTTCGTCGGCGAGTTTTCTCATGCTGGTTTATTCCGTGAAAAAAAGGCCTTATCTGGGCGAGCCCGCCGAAACACCCGAACATGAAAAAACAATTTTTAGAAAATCATTTTTTCATGAATTTGTCGAAGGTTTAAAAACACTTTTCTCGGATCGGCGGTTAAAATTCGTAGCTTATGTATTCTTTGTCCTTTCCTCTTTAATCGGCGCCATATATGTCGTCGGTATTGTTTTTATACAGGAAACGCTCGGCTCAATGACAAAAGATGTCGGGATACTGGGGATGTGCCTTTTTGCGGGCCTCCTTTTAGGGTCTTCAATATACGGAAAAGTGGGAAACAGGCTGCCCCGGGTAAAGACAATTTTTATTTCACTTTTTTTAAGCGGAATCTTTATTGACATTTTTGTCATAGGCCTAAGATTGACGAAATCGTTTATGTTCGGCAGCGCCGCCGCCTTTATTCTCGGGTTTTTTGTTTCCCCCATATACGTCGGAGGCAATACCATTATTCATGAGGCGGCCGGAAGCAATTTGAGGGCCCGCATATTCAGTTCCATGGGCATTATCATGAACATGGGGTTTTTATTTTTCATGTTTGCATCGGCGGTACTCGCGGAACACATGGATAAAATGTGGATATTAGCCGCCTGTGGAACGGGATTCGCTATTTTTGGGATAATAAATATAAGGGCGGGAACCCCCGGAAAATCTACTTTTTCTTCTTGATTTTTTTAACTACGGGAGCGGTTTCGTTTATACATACCCTGTAGAAATTACAGAGGGGGCAGCAGATATTTTCCTCTCCGCGTTCACCCCGGTACCACTTGGTTTCACAGGTCCAATATAGCTGGCACTTTTCACAACAATGCAACTTTTTTCCCATGATTTATTCATTTTACCTCATTTTTGTAAAGTGTCAAGCGTTTTGTGAACGGAAAGGTTTTGACAAACGCGGTTCCTTATGTATAATATTACTGCTATGTTTGAGAAAACGTTCCGCGGCGGGGTGCATCCCGCCCAACACAAGGAATTGACCGTTGATAAACGGATAAAATCCATCCCGGCCCCGCCGGAAATTATTTTGCCGCTTACCCAGCATATAGGCGCGCCGAATAATCCGCTTATCGGACCCGGGGATGTGGTAAAAGAGGGCCAGCGTATAGCCGAATCCGAATCTTTTGTGTCGGCGCCCGTACATTCCAGCGTATCCGGCAGAGTAAAAGCGATCCGGAATTTTTTCAATCCGGTTCACGGCATGGCCAGGGCCGCGATAATAGAAAATGACGGGAAAAATGAGGACGAACCTTTCGTGGCGGCCCGTTTGCATCAGGATTTCACGGGACAGGGCGAGGATCCGGGCGCCCTGCCGAAAGAAAAATTGATAAATATCATAAAGGAAGCCGGAATTGTCGGGCTCGGCGGGGCCGCTTTCCCGACTCACGTTAAATTAAAAATCCCGAAGGGAAAAAAAGTGGATACCCTTATAGCCAACGGCGCAGAATGCGAGCCTTACCTGACCTGCGATCACCGGCTCATGATCGAGAAAACCGGGAAAATAATAAAAGGTATATATCTGGCCGCCGGGATTCTTGGTGTGAAAAATATATTTGTCGCCGTTGAACAGAATAAATTAAGCGCGGCTTTCGCGTTTGAAAAAACAATTCGTGAAATAAAAGGAAGTTCCCGGCAAAATATACCGATCCGCGTCACGGTCCTTAAAACAAAATATCCGCAGGGCGGGGAAAAACAGCTCGTTAAAGCCATTCTGGGAAAAGAAATTCCTCCCGGAAAACTTCCGCTGGATGTTGGTTCCGTCATACAGAACGTGGGAACGTGCCTCGCGCTTTACGAAGCCGTATACGAGGGAAAGCCGCTTATAGAAAGGTGCGTTACCTTGAGCGGAAGCTGTCTCAGGGAGCCCGGCAATTTCATCGTGCGCCTCGGCACGCCTCTTAAAGACGCCGTAAAATTCTGCGGCGGTTTTACAGAACCCCCGGCAAAAATAATAGCGGGCGGGCCCATGATGGGAATAACCCAGTACACGCTGGACGCGCCTATAATTAAAGGCACCGCGGGAGTGGTTTTTCTTTCGAAAAAAGAAACCGAAATTCCCGAGGAACTGCCATGTGTCCGTTGCGGCAGATGCGTGGATATATGCCCGGTAAATTTATTGCCTACAGAAATCATGCGCATGGTGAAATATTCCAGGTGGCACCGCATGGAAGAGCTCCATCCTTCCGATTGCATTGAATGCGGCGCCTGTTCATATGCCTGTCTTAGCAAGATACCCCTGGTGCAATACATAAAACTCGCCAAACAAAAAGAGTTAAAAAAGAAATAATGGAAAACCGTTTATACGTATCCCCGGGCCCGCATATTTTCGCGAAAGGATCGATGCCCAAAACAATGAGAGACGTTATCATTGCCCTGATGCCGGCGGTTTTCGCGAGCATTTATTTTTTTAGGGCCAGGGCCGTTATTTTATTTGTTGTCTCGATTGTGTCATGCGTTGTTTTCGAAGCGGTTATACAGATTCTCATGAAGAGGAAAGTTACCATTTCCGACATGAGCGCCATAGTAACCGGTATTCTTTTCGCGATGAATATGCCTCCGGCGCTTCCGCTCTGGGCCTGCGTCCTTGGCTGTTTTATCGCGATAGGGCTGGCCAAACAACTTTTCGGCGGACTGGGCAATAATATGTTTAACCCGGTTTTTCTCGGAAGGGCGTTCCTGGCGGCGGCGTTTCCCACTTTCATGACAACCTGGAATAATCCGATTACGCTGGACGCTACGACAGGCGCGACGCCGCTGGGCATGGTTAAATTCAGCCATGACTTAAGCGTGAACTACGCAAATCTTTTTATCGGAAACGTTTCAGGATCTGTGGGGGAAACGTCGGCTCTCGCGCTCATAATAGGGGGGCTGTACCTCCTGGCAAGAAAAGCGATCGACTGGCGTATACCGTTTTCGTATATCGGAACGGTTTTTATTGTCGGCGCGATAGCCGGAATGGTTGCCCCGGCGGATTACGCCGGCGGGTTATTTTACATTCTGGCCGGCGGCCTTCTCATAGGCGCGATATTCATGGCCACGGATCCGGTAACCAGCCCGGTCACTAAAAAGGGCCGGTGGATCTTCGGAGCCGGATGCGGGGTTATTACAATGGTTATAAGGCTGTGGGGAGGCCTTCCCGAGGGCGTTATGTACTCGGTTCTTTTGATGAACGCCGTAACGCCGCTTCTTAACAGGTTAACAAGGCCGAGGAGGTACGGAACCTGATGCGTAACACGACAAAGATGATAGGCGTTTTAACGGTAGTGGGGATTGTATCCGGCGCGGCGCTTGTTTTGATGTACAGTTATGCGAACCCGCTTATAGAAAAAAATAAAAAAAACGAAATAAAAAAAGCTATTTTTAAAATTTTTCCGGAAGGAAAATCATATACAAGCGAAACTGTGGATGGCGTGAATGTTTTCAGGGTAAAAAACAACAAAGGATCGTTTGCCGGGTACGCTTTTTTAGCCGAAGGAAACGGCTATCAGGGCACGATAGAGATGATGGCTGGCCTGAACCCCGGCATGGATACTATTGTGGGCCTGGCGATTCTGGAATCACAGGAAACCCCCGGCCTGGGCCAGGAGATAACGACGGATAAATTTACCTCGCAATTCAGGGCGCTTAAGGTGGATCCCGAAATTACTTATGTTAAAAACGTGAAACCCTCAAATCCTAACGAGATCCAGGCCATAACAGGAGCGACAATATCCTCGCGCGCTGTCTGCGAAATATTAAACGACACCATTAAGGATTTAAAAAACAAGCTAAAATGATTGACAAAAATTGCGCCGGCTGCGGTAAGGAATTTTGCAAAGGGCTATGGCGTGAAAACCCCATTCTTGTCCAGGTGCTGGGAATGTGCCCGACGCTGGCAGTTACGACCAAAGCTCTTTTCGGGTTCTCTATGGGCATGGCCACTCTTTTTGTGCTGGTCAGTTCGAGCCTTGTCATATCCTCCATAAGAAAACTTATTCCCCAGCAGGTTAGAATAGCCACATTCACCGTGATTATAGCCACTTTTGTTACTTGCGCCGACTATTTTTTAAAAGCAAATTTTTATGCTATCTCGAAAGAGCTGGGCCCGTACGTTCCTTTGATCGTAGTAAATTGCATAATACTCGGGCGCCAGGAGGCATTCGCGTATAAAAATAATGTTTTAAAAAGTGTTATCGACGCAATAGGCATGGGGCTCGGCTTTACCATTGTGCTCATAATATTGGGATCCATAAGGGAACTTTTGGGTTTTGGGACAATATTTTATTTCACGGTCCTCGGCAAGGGATTTGAACACTGGGTTATTATGGCGCTTCCGGCAGGCGCTTTTATAACACTCGGATTTTTAGTGGGATTTTTTAACTGGATAAACATGAAGCGAAAAGCGTAAACAAATGGCAGCAACGCTCGTACTGATATTCATATCCGCCGCCATAACACACAATTTTGTACTTACCTATTTTCTGGGCATATGCCCTTTTATAGGCGTCTCAAAACGGATAGAACAGGCCGTGGGCATGGGCGCCGCCACTACATTTGTAATGACGCTTGCCGCGATGGTTACATGGGCTATTTACCATTTTATTCTTATTCCCTTCGGGTTGCCGTTTTTGCAATATGCCGCTTTTATCATCGTTATCGCGAGCCTGGTCCAGATAGTCGAGATGTTTATCAGAAAAACATCGCCTCATCTGTACAGGGCGCTCGGAATATATCTGCCTCTTATAACCACGAATTGCGCGATACTCGGGCTTACGCTTTTCATGGTACTAAGGGAATATTCTTTTTGGGAAAGCGTTGTTTTCGGGCTCGGCGCCGGCGCCGGCTTTACACTCGCGCTTATCATTATGTCGGGCATAAGGGAAGAGCTTGACTGCTGTAATATTCCAAAGCCCCTTAAAGGGGCAGGCATAACCCTTATTATCGCCGGCCTGCTTTCTCTCGCGTTTATGGGATTTGGTGGGCTTATCAGTAAATAAGCTAATAGGATTGCAAGATAAATCACCGCGGTTTATCAAAAAATCTTCGCGGCTTAAATAACTTATGGATAATAATGTGATAACCTCAATAGCGAGCATGGCGGGACTGGGATTTTTGTTTGCCTCGGTCCTGGCGGTTGTCAGCCAAAAGCTGAAAGTGAAAGAAGACCCGAAAGTAGAGCGGCTAAGCGGGGTTCTTCCCGGATTAAATTGCGGTGCGTGCGGATTTACAAACTGCCGTGAATACGCGGCGGCGCTTGTTAAGGGTACAATCGGGCCGGATCAATGTAAACCCGGCGGTGAAAAGGTCGCGGCAAACATCTGTGAAATCATGGGGGTAAGCGTTCAAAAAAAGACGAAAGAATCCGCGGTTCTGCATTGCGGCGCCGATTCTTCCATGAGAAAAAAGAAAGCCGTTTATACCGGAATCAAAACCTGTCTTGCCGCGCACAATACATTCGGCGGCGAAACATCTTGCCCCTACGGGTGCCTGGGTTACGGCGATTGCCTCGCGGCCTGTCCGTTCGGAGCGATTACGATGGTAAACGGCCTCCCGCGGATAGACAAAAACAAATGCACAGCCTGTGGAAAATGCGTTTCATCGTGCCCGCGGGGAATTATTTCGATTGAAAAAATAACGTCCGATGATTTTTTATATATTGCCTGCAGCAATCCCGATAAAGGCCCCGAAACAAGAAGGGTCTGCCGGGTGGGATGCATCGCGTGCGGTATTTGCGAAAAACAAACAGGGGGAATATTTTATGTCAAAGATAATTTAGCTCGTATTTCGCGCGATAAAACAAAAGATATTGTCAATATCGAAGACGTGATCAAGAAGTGTCCGGCAAAGTGTATCCTGAAACTTTGAAAACAAAGGAGGAAAAGTGGCTGAAAACGTGTCAGAAATCAACGCGGCTAATTTTAAAAAGGAAGTTTTAAATTCCGAGATACCGGTTCTGGTGGATTTTTGGGCCGAATGGTGCATGCCCTGTCGTATGATATCGCCGGTCATAGACGAACTTTCCGATGATTATAAGGGGAAAATAAAAATGGCGAAAGTGGATGTAGACGGAAATCCGGAACTGGCCACGGAACTACAGATTTTAAGTATACCGCTTTTAATTCTTTTTAAAGGCGGAAAAGAAATGACCAGGATAACCGGCGCGAATCCGAAAGAATACATAGCGAAGGAGATCGAGGCGGCGCTAAAATAATGTATATACTGGGGGTATCCGCGTATTACCACGATTCGGCCGCGGCCGTAATAAAAGACGGAGAGATACTGGCCGCCGCCCAGGAAGAGCGTTTTACGAGAAAAAAGCATGATCAGAGATTTCCCGCCAGCGCCATTAAGTCCTGCCTTGAAATCGCCGGGATATCCGTCAAGGACCTGGATTATGTCTCTTTTTACGACAAACCGTTTATCAAATTCGAGAGAATACTCGAGACATACCTTGCCTACGCGCCTTTCGGGATAAGGTCTTTCATAAAGGCCGTGCCTCTCTGGATTAAAAAGAAGCTCTGGATGAAGGAGCTTATAAGAAAAGAACTTGGCTACACGGGCCCCATCATTTTTCCTGAGCATCACGAATCCCATGCCGCGAGCGCGTTTTTTCCCTCACCGTACAAAGAAGCCGCGATACTTACCATGGACGGCGTCGGTGAATGGGCCACCGCGAGTTTCGGCGAGGGAAAAGATAATCTGATAACCCTCAGGAAAGAAATACGATTTCCTCATTCCCTGGGCCTTTTATATTCGGCGTTTACCTATTATACGGGATTTAAGGTGAACTCCGGAGAATACAAGGTAATGGGCCTTGCGCCTTACGGCGAGCCGAAGTATAAGGATCTTATCTTAAGGGAACTCCTGGACCTGAAGCCTGACGGCTCTTTCAAATTGAACATGAAATACTTTAATTACTGCGCCGGGCTCACAATGACCAATGAAAAGTTCCACAGGCTTTTCGGCGGAAAACCCAGAATACCCGAAGCGCGCCTTACGCGGCGTGATATGGACCTTGCGCGCTCGGTACAGAAGGTTACCGAAGAGGTAATGCTAAGGGCCGCGTGGCACGCGCACGATATTACGGGAATGCGAAATCTCGTGCTTGCGGGAGGCGTGGCGCTCAACTGCGTCGGAAACGGAAGAATACTGCGCGAGGGCCCGTTTAAAAACATATGGATCCAGCCCTCTGCCGGCGACGCCGGCGGCGCGCTCGGGGCCGCGCTTTTTACATGGTACCAGTATCTCGGCAACAAACGCGTACCCGATGAAAAAGACGATTTTCAAAAAGGGTCATATCTCGGCCCGCGTTACAGTAATGAAAAAATAATCAGTTTTCTGAAAAGTAAAAACGCTCCTTATGCCATACTTAAAGATGAGGAAATTCCCGAGCGTGCCGCGGACCTGATAAATAAAGGAAAGGTTATCGGCTGGTTCCAGGACAGGATGGAATTCGGCCCCAGGGCTCTCGGCGCGAGAAGCATAATAGGCGACGCGCGCTCGCCGAAAATGCAGGAAATCATGAACCTCAAAATAAAATTCCGCGAAAGCTTCAGGCCATTCGCGCCTTCGGTGCTGGAGGAAAAAGCATCGGAATATTTTGAACTTGACAAAGAAAGCCCCTATATGCTTCTTGTGGCGCCCGTAAAAAAGGCGAAGCGGCGGGGGATTACGGAAAATGACGGAAAACTTTTCGGCCTGGCGAAATTAAACGTTGCCCGTTCGGAAATACCTGCCGTAACGCATGTGGATTATTCGGCAAGGGTCCAGACCGTGAACCGGCGCGCCAATCCCCGTTACTACGACGTGATTAAAAAATTTAATGAAAAATACGGCTGCCCGGCAATTATAAATACTTCTTTTAACGTAAGGGGGGAGCCCATCGTGGCGTCCCCCGCCGACGCGTATCTATGTTTCATGAGAACAAATATGGATTATCTGATCATGGGCAATATCATACTGGAGAAAAAGTCCCAGAAAGCGCTGGATAAGGATATTGACTGGCTGCGGGAGTACGAACTTGATTAATGACATTAAAAGTGCCGTTAAAAATATAAAATCGCTTAAAGGCGATAAAACGGAACTTCGTAAGTTCGGCGTAGAAATAGGCGCCTTCCTTATATTTTCGTATTTTCTTGTCCTGGTATTGTTTAAAGTTTCAAAGATAAATATTATTTATGCTGCGCTTATTCTTATTTCACTGGGGCTGCTTTTACCAATTGCCTTAAAACCATTTTATAAAATATGGATGCCGTTTGCAATAATGCTCGGTACGATCGTCGGCTCGATATTGAGCCCAATAATCCTGACATTTTTATTTTATATCGTTTTGACTCCGTTAGGGTTAATTGCCAGAGTTTTTGGAAAGGATATTCTAGACCAAAAAATAGATAAGGAGCGCCCGTCATACTGGCACGAAATAAATACGGCGAAAAAAGACAAAAAAAGCTACGAAAACCAGTATTAAAACAAGCGCGGTAGTTAATGCAAAAGCCGCGGCGAAGCAGTTTATTAAAAAGGAGGAACATGGGTAAAATATCGATTTTCAGGGAGTTATGGGGTTTTCTTATGACGCGGAAGAAGTGGTGGCTCCTGCCTATCATCATAATCCTTCTTCTTCTGGGGCTCCTTATTGTTTTTACCGAAAGCTCGGCTGTCGCGCCGTTCATTTACACATTATTCTAAAACATGAACATAGCGGTATTCGTATCCGGAAACGGTACAAATCTACAGGCCATAATCGACGCTGCTGCCCGCGGCGATATAAAAGCGAAAATCGCGCTTGTCATAAGCGACAATAATAACGCTTATGCCCTCGAGCGGGCCGGGAAGGCCGGGATTGAAACGTTTGTCCTGAACCCGAAGATTTTCAAAACCCGCGAAAATTATGACAGGGAAATAATTAAAGAGCTGGAAAAGAAAAAGATCAATTTAATTGTACTGGCCGGCTTTATGCGGCTTCTGAGCCCTTATTTTGTAAAAAAATACAAAAACAGGGTAATTAACATACACCCCTCGCTTTTGCCTTTATTTAAAGGGGTAAAGGGAATAAAAGACGCGTTTGAATCCGGCGCCAAAAAAACCGGCGTTACGGTGCATTTTGTTGATGAGGAATTAGATCACGGGCCGGTAATATTGCAGGAGGCCGTTAGTATAGAGGAAAGCGATACGCTCGATTCACTAGAGGAAAAAATACACAAAATTGAACATAAGTTATATCCAAAAGCGATTCGAATAGTTATGGAGGAAAAATGGCAAAAATAAAAGCGGTTCACGGGCGCGAGATATTGGATTCGAGAGGCAATCCCACCGTTGAGGTGGACGTAATTTTAGAAGAAGGTTCTTTCGGCCGCGCCGCGGTCCCGAGCGGCGCGTCAACGGGCGAACATGAAGCGGTGGAGCTTCGTGATAACGACAGGTCGCGCTATTTCGGAAAAGGCGCAACGAAAGCTGTAAAAAACGTAAATACGGAAATTGCCTCAAAATTAAAAGGGGCTGACGCGCTGCAGCAGGAAAAGATAGATAAAACTTTAATTGACCTTGACGGGACGGAAAATAAATCGCGTCTCGGCGCGAACGCAATTTTAGGCGCGTCCCTCGCGGTTTGCAAAGCCGCCGCGAATTCAAGGAGATTACCCCTGTATAAGTACATAGGCGGTGATAAAGCATGCACCCTGCCGGTTCCCATGATGAACATATTAAACGGCGGTGAGCATGCCGATAATAATGTTGATTTGCAGGAATTCATGATAATGCCTGTCGGCGCTTCAGGTTTTAAAGAGGCGCTTCGCATGGGAAGCGAGGTATTCCACAGTTTAAAGGGTATATTAAAATCCGGGAAGCTTTCCACCGCCGTGGGGGATGAAGGCGGCTTTGCTCCGGATCTGCGTTCTAACGAGGAAGCGGTTGAAGTTATACTGCGGGCAATAGATAAAGCCGGTTATAAAAAAGGAAAAGACATCTTTATTGCCCTCGATCCCGCATCGAGCACTTTCTTCAAAAGCGGGACATATACCCTGGAAGCGGAAACGAAGAAAAAAAACTCCTCCCGTGATATGGTGGAGTTCTACGCTCGATGGGTAAAAAATTATCCCATCGCGTCGATAGAGGACGGACTCGCCGAAGACGATTGGGACGGCTGGAAGGTCCTTACGGAAAAGCTTGGGAACAAAATCCAGCTCGTTGGCGACGATTTATTCGTTACGAACACACGGCGCCTTAAAACAGGCATAGAAAAAGGCATTGCCAATTCTATCCTTATAAAAGTAAATCAGATCGGAACCCTCACGGAAACGAAGGAAGCCATAGAAATGGCTAAGAAGGCCGGCTATACGTCTGTTATTTCCCACCGCTCCGGTGAAACAGAAGATACGACGATTTCACATCTTGCGGTTGCCATGAATACGGGCCAGATCAAAACAGGCTCCGTTTGCCGGACTGACAGAATTTGCAAGTATAATGAACTCCTGCGGATTGAGGAAGAGCTCGGCGAAAAAGCCGTTTACGGAAGCGCCATATGGCCAAAAAGAGGCTGATTTACTTATTAGCGCTTCTTGCCGCCATCGCCGCTATTTACTTCCCGGGCTTCGCGAAGTTAAGGCAGTTAAAAAAACAGAACCGCAATCTTGAAAAGCGGATAGAGATACTCTCAAAAACAAACGAAGAGTTAAAAAAAGAAAAGGAAAAGCTTGAAAACGACCCGTCTTATATCGAAAAAATCGCCCGCGAAAAACTCGGCATGTCCCGCCGCGACGAAATTATCCTTAAATAAGGCATAATTTACGGCAACCGGCGGCGGGCGCCTTTTTCAGTGAATTTTATGGCTCGCCGCAATTGATGTGTTAAAGATTTCATTTACCCAATTATAACGCCCGCGAGCAAAATTTTTCGCTTCCGGGATATCCCGCGACACGTTACCGATTAAAACTTGCTTTTTAGGGCCTTATTTGATATAATCTTTGAAGAATATATAAAGAGTTTATTGCGGGGTGGAGCAGCCTGGTAGCTCGCAAGGCTCAAAATGGGCCCCCTGGCCGGCGACGGTTAGTGGAAAAATCTGTCAAATTCGGTGAAGCCCTCGAAATTAAATCAGGGTAATACCGAGCCAAGCCCCGAAGTCTCGGGGAAGGTGTAGAGACTAGTTGGCAGAGATCCCGTAATAACGGGATTAAGGTATAGTCCAGACTACAAACTCCTTACAAAGGAGACGGCGAAAGCCGCAGTGGTAAGCATAACCTTGAGGTCGTCCGTTCAAATCGGACCCCCGCTACCAAAATAAAAGGCCCCCTCTTAATGAAGGGGCCTTTTATTTTTCAAGGCGAGCGTTTAAAGCGCCCCCATGATGGTTATCCCCGGTGGCTTGTTACCCCTCCTGATGAGAGATATTCTGATTCCCGCCATCGCTACACTTTTAGACCGTGTTTAACCACCCCGGCTGAAATGGGCCGTCCGGAGGAGTGACTTACCCACATAATCTCTACACACTTTTACAGGAATTTTAACACATGACCCCCGACAAAAAAACTATTACACTTTTTCGACAATTAAATTACATTCCTGTGACACACTGCCCATTATAGTATGCTATATTATGTTCTATGTCATTCAATAAGATGAGATATAGCGTATTATCACGTGTAATATCACTCCTTCTTGTAAACACATTCTTTATGTCCAATTTAGCTTGGGCAGCGCCGGAACCAAGTTTGTCTACCCTGGCTGCGTGGAGCAAATTAAATCCGTATAAAGAGGGGGCTCCTTCTAGTATGGAAGATATTGATGCAGCTGCAGCAGAAGAAAAGCCTGACGAAAATAGTAACCCGGCATTTATGGAACTAGCAAATAAGTGCGGAGCGATATTAGACGAACGATATTCACCAAAATTCACGAACGCCTTAAAATTGCTAAAAACTTTGGAAAGTAAGCTATCAGCACCTAAAGAGGAGTTTTCTAATGTAGCCATTGAGATAAGAGAGGCTATACGAGGGATTGAATTTGACGATGGGATACAAAAAGAACTTTCGCCATTGATATCCCGCTGTGACCAGGAAACTATCGAACCTATTTCGTACACAATAAACTACCTTCTTGCAAGCGATTACGAATCTGTCAACATAATCTTGTGGAACGTTATTTCGGCGATGGTAAATACCGACAGAACCGAAGAGGGATGCAGGAAATTATTGATCAGCATTGCGCATGAGGCGCTGGAAGAATTGAAAGAATCTATCGCCAGCCTTAAAAATATATCCTATTTGAAATTGACTCCGAGCGGCTTGCTGGATTTACGGCCTTCCAGC
>CAYTQI010000010.1:9005-40482 GCA_964440235.1 uncultured Planctomycetia bacterium | reverse complement strand
GTTTTCTTGAGCTTTGGATGATAAGGGCTATGTGGTAGCCTTTAAAAAGAAATTTTCTTTTATTTCCCACTTTAGCTTTGCATAAAAACATTAGAAGATTTAATTTATCCTGTAATTTCCTGAGGCGGGCTATTTTAAAAGCTTGGTTACCGGTAAAAATATTGTTATTTTCCCTTTTTACGGCGAACAAAATCTCTTTTATCTTGGGAGTAACGGTCTTCCTTTTTATTTCCCTGCCGTCTACGGTAGATAACAAATTTCTTATTTCCAACACAGCCCGTTCAATAGTTAAACTGTTTTGACCGCTAACTTCTGCCTCAAGCGTCGCAGTAGGCTCTTGTGTCGCGAGCATCCTGTACGTAAGCGACTTTAACTCCTCTTTCGCCTCGTCCGTCGTCTCGGCCGCTTCGTACCTCTTTAGGATCTCCACCGCTTCCCGCGTGAAAACCTGTTGCGGCATGTCAATTGTATCCTCGGCGAGGGCTCTTTTTAAGATACCGAGCGCTGTCGCGGAATTAAGCATGCCTTCCCCGGAATGCGCCCATGCCGGCAGGACTTCTTCGGTAATGCGCCGCGCGGCTTCGCCGATATCGATATCATTTGCCATAAGAGCACCGTAAATGTTCGTGATCGTCGTATCAATCTCTTCCGGCGAGCCGGTACCGGGTTCGGGGATGCCGGGGGCAGGATTATCAAGAGTTAATCCAGAATAATAAGGCAACGTGAAATCATATATTAGGGTAAACCGTGTCCCTTGAGTAACACGCGTTTCTCCTCCTTCGAAAAACCAGGGAGACATATCTCTATCATTTGTAACCCTTATCCATTTTTGGCCACCATATTCAATTGCGACATCATCCGCGTCAAGTCCGATTCTTAAAAATCCTCTGCCCCTGTCTGATTCATCTCCCGCTCCAAGGCTCTTTTTGACCATTTCTTTCGGGTTGGAAGGTAAACCGGGCCCATCATATTCGGAAATAATCGTTAATTTAACGATTTTTCCTTGCTTATCTTTTTCTTCATATATTTTAATCACGCCTCCCTTGCCGTGTTCCATAACATTAAATGCCAATTCATCAAGCGTAAATCCTAAACTTACCAATTTCCTGCCAATATCTTTTTTTGTAATATCCGATTCCAATCGTTTTGTAAAGCAAACTATTCTATCGATAACTTGTTGCCCCTCCTGTATAGCCGAGGGACACGGAAGATCAAGCGTAAACACGAGATTCTCATCTTCAAAGCGGGCGGGAGCGGGGGGGCTATCGAAACCTTCGGGAGAATAAACAAAAACAAACGGATTTAACGACATGCCTTCTATTGGCGAGATATCCTGTGTATCCATTAGCCGCACGAGTTTAAAATCTGCTAACTTTTTCCGGATTGCTTTTGCTTTAATCGCGCCGGCTACTTTATCGCCTTTCAATAATTTTTCCATATCAAGCTTATGAAATGAAATAACAATCAAACCGTCTTTCTTCACGGCACGCTTTGCCGCCTTTATAAAATCTCCCAGGCGTGTCGGAATTACATTAAACATCGTGATCAAATCCTGCTCGGCATATTTGGCACGGGCCTTCCCCGCTCTATGGGTAAGGGATTTGACATCAAAACCTATAACGGGCCTCTTCACTTCTTCAGCTTCCATGACAAGCTTAGGATTCGTTTCCATTCCGACAAAATGCACGTGGCGAAAATTTTCCTCCAGCGCCTTTTTAATCATAACTGTTTTTTCACCGCTTCCCGCTCCAAAATCTAAACCGGAAATACTCTTTTTGTCCGCAAAATGGCCGCGTATAAGGCTGCCGAAAGACTCTATACGCAGCCATTCTTTGATATATTCACGGGGGGCTCGCGCATCTTTCTTTGGTTGTGGAGATTTTTGAATAATTTGGGATTCTAATTTTTTTTGCCTTAGATAAATTTTTTCAACTTTTTTAACGTTCAATTCATCGTAATAAAATATAAAGACGTGGGAAATCATATACCATGCCCATGTACTAAAAATCAGCGAAAAAATAAACCACGCACCCGGGCTATTTTCTAAAAGAGCGAACGGCGCAATACAGGCGGGAACAGCTATACTCATAGCTAGTGAAGTTTTTATTACCATCATTTTTAATACGGTCATGGGAGGGTTTCTCAAAATTTTAACAAGCGCGTAAAACCCCATCGTTGACGCCGCTAACACCGCGAATAATACCGCCGCTCTCCAGAGGCCGGAACCACTTCCCGCATACTTAACGCCGATCAGCGGTAATCCGGCTATGGAAGTCAGGTATTGCGAGTTTGTTCCTGTTCTTTCGCTTACTTTTTTAATTATTTTCGCCTCAACCCCTTCATCATCCCCGTACTGCATTTCGCCCGCGTCACCCGATGATGGGTGAAGCGGTTGGTCTATATGAACGGGGCCGAGTCCGATGGGGCCATCGGAAAACGGGGCGTGGCCTGTGTCATCTGCTGCCGGTTCGCGGGCGGGGCCGGCGGGTTCTTCCCCGCTCGCCACCTGATCAAAGCTCATGCCATTGGCGATGGCAAGGCGTATTCGCATCTCCCGCGGAAACCAATTCCAGAATTCGGGCGTGAATAAGTCTTTTCCTTTTCCTTGGGTTATCAGCGACCGTATTTTTTCAAGATATTGTCTTTCCGCTTCAGGGAGGCTCTCTTTTTGAATTAACGGCGGGTTATCGCCCGGTTTCTTAGTGAGAATAAGTAACTCAAAGGCCCTGGCTAAGATATGATTTAGCTTTAAGTCAGGGCTTTCCTCACCGGCAACACCGGCAACGGCAGGAAAACGACTCCGGATTAGCTTTTTTATGGCTTCATATCTATCACTCTCATCCTGCGCTATTACCTGCATTAGAGCTTCGATTTCCTCGTGAATTATAGCGCGCAGTATCGCGGCAGGATTACCTTCTAACTCTTCAGAAAGAAGTATTTGGCCGGTTGGAATCAAGAGGGCCCGGGAGCGATATTCTTCTAAAAGCCTTCTATCTTCTTCGTTGGTCGCGTATTTAATACGCCTATAGAGCTTAAAGTATTTAACCAGGCTTTCGGCTCTGGTGTTCCCGATCATGGTCCCCGCCCATGGCGCCAGGGCGTGGGTTTCCTCGATATGCGGAATATTCGTCAGCGCAAATACGCATACGAGTATCGCGGCGACAACGCGAAAGTAGATACTGTGTTTCTTTTTGTAGTGTTCCATATCGATATGCTATCTTATTTAAGCAATATATCGCAATTAGGGGAAAGGAGTGCCACGGGAGTGTAAAAGCTTTGTCAAAAAAGTGTAACAACTTTTGAAGGAGAAAAATCACGCTCAACTCTTTCGATGGGCAGCTGGCAGCAGGCGCCCTTCCGGCGAATTTTGTGGCACGCTGTAATTGATGTGGGGAAAATTTCGCCATTTAATTGTGACGCTCACGCACAAAATTTTTCGCCTCCGGGGCATCCCGCTGCCGGCTACTCACGAAACAACCGTGCTTTTTCTTCTTTTTTCTGGTAATAGAATAATAGGCATCCCCCGGAGGCTGATATTGCGGGGTTGGGGACAGGCGTAAGTTCGGCTGAGGGACAGGCGTAAGATCACCGTCAGGACCGTCCCTAATTACTGCTTTGGCAGCGGGCAAATGGAGCGTATCTATTTGCGAGCGGCAAGCGAAGGCAGCAGCCGAAGGGCTATCGCTAATGGAGGACGTCTTTTGCTACGCCTTCATGCTTAGAGCGATTTTTTTCTGGACACCGTCGACGCGAAGGATTTTTACCTCAATCTCGTCGCCGGTCTTATATTTCTCTTCGAGTTTCTCTTCCGGGCCAATAGCAGTTTCCGATATATGGAGAAGGCCTTCGAGATCCTTTTCAATTTCGATAAACATGCCGAAGTTTGTTATTTTCACAACCTTTCCCTTCATGACCGTACCCGGTATAAGGCGGCTTTGTATGTCATCCCACGGATCGCCGGTGAGTTGTTTTATGCCAAGGGCGATTCTTCTGTTTACGCCGTCAACGGAAAGGATCATCGCCTCGGTTTTATCGCCTTTTTTTAGGACGTCTCTCGGGTGCGCCACCTTTTTCGTCCACGAAAGGTCCGATACGTGCACAAGGCCGTCTATTCCTTCTTCAAGCTGTATAAAGGCGCCGTAATCGGTTATATGCCGGATTTTTCCTTTTATTTTTTGTCCAACGGTGTACCTGTCCTCGATGCCTTTCCAAGGGTCCTGCTCAAGTTGTTTCAATCCCAGGGAAATTTTTCTGCCCTGTTTATCTATGGCGAGAACCATCACCTCAACCCTGTCGCCAATTGCCAGAAGCTCGCTCGGAGATGAATACTTCTTTGTCCATGAAAGTTCGGAAATATGGACCAGCCCCTCTATTCCTTTCTCCAGTTCCACAAAAGCGCCGTACGGGGCGATATTCACCACTTTACCGGTAACTTTATTACCCACGGGATATTTTTCCTCTACCTTCTCCCAGGGGTCCTTGGTCTTCTGCCTTATTCCTAAAGAAATCTTCATCTCTTCTTTATTGAAATTCAAAACCATTACCTCTATTTCGTCGCCGACAGCCACAATCTCACTCGGGTGATTTACCCTTCCCCAGCTCATGTCCGCGATGTGAAGCAGGCCTATTATACCGCCTCCAATATCCACAAACGCACCGAAATCGGTAATATTTTTGACGAGGCCCTTCATGATCTGACCCTTCTCAAGCGTTTGAATAACCTTCTTTTTTTCCTCTTCTCTCTTGTGGTAAAGAGCGCCTTTTCTGGAAAGAACAACATTTTTGCGGATCTTGTTGATTTTCAGGATTTTGAATTCAAAAACCTGTCCCGCGCCGGGGCCATCCATTTCCCGCAACACCGCCTGGCTGGCCGGCAAAAACGCCTCTATCCCAACCTCGACCATGTAACCGCCTCTTACCTTCTTTATAACCTTTCCCTCTATGAGGTCGCCCTCTTTCTGGCTCTTTACTATCCTGTCCCAACCGAGCGCGCGCTCAACTTTTTCCTTGGAAAGGACAACCATTCCATCATCATTCTCCTTGGATTCGAGTAAAACGTCTATTTCATCGCCGACTTTCAGGTTTTCCCTGGAACGAAATTCACTTATGGGAATAACGCCCTCGGACTTGTAGCCTATGTCGACAATCACCTCTGTCGAGGTAATATCAATGATCTTACCCTTTACTATCCCTCCTTCTTCCAGACGCGTAATTGACTTTTCATATTCGACCATCACTTACCAATCCTCCTTTATTTTTTTTACTACCTCTTTTATGGCTTCCGGAGGCGTAGACGCCCCGGTAGCTATTCCTATGTTTTTTTGCCCGTTAAAAAATTTTCTTTTCAAATCCTTGCCGGATTCGATGTGATAAGTATTTTTATTTACCTTCCGGCAGGCTTCCGCCAGGCGCGAAGTATTGGCGCTTTGGGCGCCGCCTATCACAATCATTGTCCCGACGCATCCGGCTATCCGCTCGGCCTGTCTCTGCCTGTCTATCGTATTCCTGCATACGGTATTGAAGCTGATAAGTTCCATAAAATTTTTTTTCGCTATTTCCGACAATATCTCCTTAAAAACTGAAAAAGACGCTGTGGTTTGTGAAACTACCGCGATTTTTTTGGATTTAAGCTTAACGGCCGCCGCTTGCCCCCTGTCTTTTAATACGGTTGAATTCCGGCCCGCTATTCCGGAAAGGGCTTTTACTTCCGGGTGTTTTCTGTCACCGACAATAAAAACAAAATACTTTTTCCTGCGCAGGTCCTTTACTATTTTTTGCACTTTGCTTACGAGCGGGCACGTAGTGTCAATGCAGACGGCCTTTTTGTTTAAGAGCGCTGAAGGACTTATCCCGTGCGACGGAATCAGGAGCGCCGCCCTGTCCGGTACGTCTCTTTTGATATCTTTTACGATTTTCAGGCCCTTTTCCGAAAAATCCCTGACCACCTGCGGATTATGTATAATAGGGCCCAGCGAATAAACCCTTCCCCTTTTTCTTAAAGCGCCTTTGGCTATATCAAGGGCCCTTTTAACACCGAAACAAAACCCGGAATTGGAAGAAATAATTATTTTTGTTTTACTCATTTTTCAAAGCCGCGATAGCGCCTATCACTTTTTCGCCGATAGACTCGTAGGCCTCTCTTTTTCCGGAAGCGCCCGCGCCGTCGGATATATTAATTATTTTTCCTATCCTCGCTTTTATTTTATGCGGCTTTGGAAGTTTCTGCCCCTTAGGCATTACTTTAGCCGTTCCGGAAACATAAATAGGGACGATTGGCGCGCCTGACTTCACCGCCAGGAGGCCTATTCCGGGATGCGGTTTTTTTAAAGTCCCGTCGGGAGAACGCCTCCCCTCCGGAAATATGCCGATGGAACCGCCTTCTTTAAGCATCTTCACCGCTTTCTTCAATGACCCGTAGCTGCCCGAATCGCGCTCAACAGGAATGCACCCTACTGCCTTGACCCAGGGGCCCACGATAGGAATATCAAAAAGTTCTTTCTTTGCCATAAAGGTAAGCTGGGACGTTTTGCAGGCTACCCCCACGACAACCGGGTCCACATGGCTTACGTGGTTTGAGGCAACGATAAAAGGGCCCTTTTCAGGCAAATTTTCAGCGCCTTCAATCTCAAGACCGAAAAAAGCGTTTAAAATCGCCTTCAGAATCAGGCGGGAGTTTACATACGCAACGTTCATTTTGCAACGGTACCCAGTATTCTTTTTACGACCTCTCCAACCGTCATGTCCGTAGTATCGATCACCGAAGCGTCCTCGGCTTTTTTCAAAGCCCCGACCTCTCTTTTCATGTCGGATAAATCCCGGTGCTTAAGATCCTTTTCCACCTCTTTTAATGAAACGAAGATTCTTTTTTCCCTAAGCTCATCAAAGCGCCTCACGACCCGTGTTTTTAAATCCGCGTCCAGGTAAAATTTATACGCCGCGTCGGGAAAAACAACCGTACCTATGTCGCGCCCTTCAAGAACGGCGCCGCCGGAAGAACAACCGAGTTCCCGCTGGATCCCGACCATTTTTTCCCTGATACCTTTTAATGAGGCCAGATGCTTTACCTTTTCCGTAATTTCCATCTTCCTTATATCTTCGCTCACGTCTTCCTTATCCAAATATACTTTTAGATCACCGCCGGAAATTTTTAATTCTATATCCGTATTTTTTGAAAGGGCGAGAAGCGCCTCTCTGTCGGATAAATCAAGGCCCTTGTTCACGGCTTTCAGGGTAAGCGCCCTGTACATGGCTCCCGTATCAATATACAAAAAGCCCAATTCCTTTGCCGCTTCCCTGGCAACCGTGCTTTTTCCGCTGCCGGCGGGGCCGTCTATCGCGATAATATTTGTCCTTTTCATTTTCCGTGGATGCCTTCACTCATTTTTTTCGCGCGGCGCAAAAGTTTCAAAATCATTTTTTCGTCCCGGCGTTTTATCGCTATTTCAAGTTTTTTCAGGTTCTTCGCGAAAGAAACAACCGCCCGTAGAACGCTCCCGCCGGATAAGAGAAATATGTCTTTCCAGAGCCCGGGATCGGAAGAAGCGACACGCGTCATATCTTTAAGGCTTCCCGCGGCGAGTTTTACCGATCGGCCGTTCTGGGTAAGCGAAAGCGCGTAAGAAACCGCGTGTGGCAAATAACTGGCCAGCGAAGCGCGCATGTCATGTTCTTCCGGCGAAAGCACCAGCACGCGGGAGCCTAAGGATTTCCAAAAACGCTTAAGGCGCAAAAGCGCCTTCCTGTCGGCCCGGCGGGTTTTCGTCAGGATGCAAACGGCATTTTTAAAAATATCCGCTCTCGCGTTTTCCACGCCGCTTTTATCCGACCCTGCCATCGGATGCGCGCCTATAAAGTTAACTTTTTTGGAAACAAGTTTTTCTATGGCTTTTACTATGGGTTCCTTGGAACTTCCGACATCGGTCAAAATCGAGTTTTTCTTCATACACCCGGCGCAAGCCCCGGCGATTTCCGTTACTTTTCCTACAGGCGAGGCGATAACGACAAGGTCCGCGCCTTTTACCGCTTCAGGCAAATCAAGTGTGGCCCTGTCCACGGCTTTCGATTTGATAGCCCTCCGCCTTGAACTCTCTCTCCTGCAAACACCGACAATTTCCTTGGCCAGGCGCCTCTTTTTGGCCGCAAGTCCGATGGAACCGCCGATTAAACCAACGCCTATTATGGCGATTTTATCGAACATATCCGTTCTTACACACGCTCACGCGTATGGTATGCCTCGTACATTCCTCACACATAAACACGGAGTTTCTCATATACTCCTCCCCACCGCTACCGCGATTTTTCGTAAATCCGCCATCATCGCCGCGAAATTTTCCGGATAAAGTGACTGCGCCCCGTCTGAAAAAGCCTCTTCCGGATTCGGGTGCACCTCAACAATAAGCCCGTCGCATCCCGAGGCGACAGCCGCCTTCGAACAGGGCCCCACAAGGCCCCATTTGCCTGTCGCGTGAGAAGGGTCAACAATGCACGGCAGGTGGCTTAAACTTTTCGCAACAGGCACGGCGCTTAAATCAAGCGTAAACCGCGTAGCGGTTTCGAACGTCCGTATACCGCGCTCGCACAATACCACATTGAAATTCCCCTCTGATAATATGTATTCGGCCGACATTAAGAGTTCCTTTACGGTGTTCGACATGCCTCTTTTCAACAGGATCGGTTTTTTTGAACGCCCAACTTCTTTAAGCAGGTCAAAATTCTGCATATTTCGCGCGCCGATCTGGATTATGTCGGCGTATTTTTCCACAAGGTCGAGGTTTCTCAGGTCCATGAGTTCCGTAACAACCAGGAGGCCCGTCTCCTCTTTCGCCCTTTTCAGGAACTTCAGGCCCTCTTCCCCAAGCCCCTGAAAGCTGTAAGGGCTTGTCCTGGGCTTGAAAGCGCCTCCCCGTAATACGCTGGCGCCCGCCTTCTTCACTTTCCTGGCTATCTCTATCAGAAGATCCTCTTTCTCAACGGAGCACGGCCCCGCCATCATGATGAGTTTCTGTCCCCCTATTTTTACGCCTCCGCCTAAATCAACAACGGTATCCTCTTTTTTAAAATCTCTGGATACAAGTTTATAGGGCTTGAGAATGGGTATTACCTTTTCTACGCCCGGGAAAACTTCAAGCGGCTCGAGCCTGATGGCGTCCTCGGCGCCTATCACGCCGATAATCGTTCTTTCAGCGCCCATGGAAACCCATGGCTTAAGCTTCATCTTCTTTACCCTGTCTACAATGTGCTTAACCTGATCTTTAGTGGCTCCGGGCTTCAATACTATTATCATAATGACAACCTCTTTGACCGCCCCGGCTGGAAACAGGCGGTTTTTTATTTAACCGCCTCACCCAGCCGTGGCGGTTTTTCCGTAATTATATTACTTCCCGCAATGTTTTCGTGAATTTCCGGTTCTCGGCCATTGTCCCCACTGTTACCCTAAGAAAACTACCGAGCCCCCATGAACTCATATCCCTGACAATGATACCTTTTTTTAAAAGTTTTTTGTAAATGATTCCCGCTTTTTTTCCTATCTTAAACAATACGAAATTGGTTACGCTGGGTATATAGTTTATCCCCAGAGAATCCAATTCCCCGCATATAAAAGATTTACCCTTCCTGACATTCTTTAATGTTTTTTCCATGTAATTTTTGTCATTCAAAGCTGCCAGGCCCGCCGCCTGGGCTATAGAATTCACGTTAAAAGGCTCCCTTACGCGATTCAGGCAATCTATAATATTTTTTCCCGCGAAGGCATAACCTATTCTTAATCCGGCCAGGCTATAGGCCTTTGAGAAAGTTCGGCTTATTATGACGTTCCTTTTATCGAGGTATTTCATCGTATTCGGAAAATCCCGGAGGTCTTTCGCGAACTCAAAATACGCCTCGTCAAAAAAGAGAATCGCGTTTTTTGGCGTTCGGGATACCAGAAAATCAATTTCCTTTTTTGTAACATAGCTTCCCGTCGGATTATCGGGATTTGAGATAAAAATCAACTTTGTCTTTTTAGATATAAGGCCCGCCATTCCCCGTATATCCGCCTTAAATTTTTTCAAAGGCGCTGATTTTATTTTCGCTCCCGCGATTTTAGAGGCAATCTCATAAATAAGAAATGTAGGTTTGGCTATAACCACTTCTTCCTTATCCTTTAGAAACGCCCGTAACGCCAGGATAATAATCTCGTCGGAACCGTTGCCGATGATAATATTCTCTTCTTTTACTTTAAAATTATTCGCCAGGGCCCTTTTAATATAAAAGCATCCTCCGTCCGGATACCGATTGGCTGAAAAAAGGGCCTTTCTTCCGGCGCGAACGGCCCTTGGTGAAGGCGGCAAAGCATTTTCATTCGACGCCATTTTAATAGCCTGCCTTAAACCGAGTTCCCTTTTCACCTCTTCAATCGGCTTTCCGGGTATATAGGATTTTACCTTTAGTATTTCTTTTCTCGCTAACATCATAACCTTATTTACCTACGGGATACGATCCAAGTATTTTAAGATACGAACACCCTTTCGCCAGGCCCGTTAAAGCCCTTTTTACTTTCTGGCCGCTTGAATGCCCTTCAAGATCCACGAAAAAATAATACTCCCATGCCTTCAGCCGCGAAGGCCGAGATTCTATCTTCGTAAGGTTTATCCTGTTTTTCTTGAACGGGACCAGCATGTCATGCAGCGCCCCGACCTTATCCCTGATTGAGAACATTATGGATGTCTTGTCATTTCCGGTCGGTTTTGCGAAATCCCGTCCGATAACCAAAAATCTCGTAACGTTATGCGCCGTATCCTCTATGCCGCGCGCCAGCGCTTTGAGGCCATAACTGCCGGCGGCCATAAGACTGGCTATACAAGCGGCGTCTTTCTCCCCGGCCGAGCGTTCGGCCGCTTTCGAGGTACTCGAAACCTCAATAAGTTCGGCCCTTGGTATGTTTTTTTCTATCCACTTCCGGCACTGGGCAAACACCTGTGGATGCGAATATACCTTTTTAATTTTTTTCATATCCCCCATGCCGCCAAGTAGATTGTGGGATATCTCAAGATAAATCTCGGAACATATTTTCAGGTCGGAATTTACAAACATGTCAAAGGTATAATTTACAGCGCCTTCTATGGAATTTTCTATGGGCACTACCCCGTAATCGGCCCTTCCCTTGTCTACTTCGCCGAACACTTCGCCGATACCGCCGCATTCAATATAGTTCACGCTTTTTCCGAAATTACTAAGCGCCGCCAGGTGCGTAAACGTAAGCGGAGGACCAAGATACGCAATGCCGAGCGGTTTTTCAAGGCTAAGCGATCCGGACATTATTTCCCTGTATACGGCTTTAAGGGATTTCCCGGAGAGCGGGCCATTATTTTTCTTTAGGATGTTTTTATAGATTTCCTTTTCCCTGTGGGGGCTGTAGATATCCTGCTTTATTTTCTTTTTGATCGTCCGTATTCTCATGGTCTCTTCGGCGCGCTTATTTAAAAGCGCCACTATCTTGGCGTCTATCTCGTCTATTTTACGCCGGTTCTTTTTCAGGCGCATTTTCACCATCCCCTTTCTCCGCGTTTATTTTAAGCTTTTCTTCTTTTCTTTCGAATTCAAGGTCACTTTCGGTAAAATCACAGAGTTTTGGCAGCTGCTCCAACCCTCCGAGGCCGAAACGTTTAAGGAATTCGCTTGTCGTACCGTAGGCGATCGGCCGGCCGGGAGCGTCTTTCCTGCCTCTTATTTTAATCAGGCCCTTATCAAGCAGCGTTTTCAAAACACCGTCAACATTGACCCCCCTTATTCTTTCTATCTCGCTTCTCGTCAGCGGCTGCTTGTAGGCAATAATAGCAAGGGTCTCAAGCGACGGATTAGAAAGTTTTGACTCGTCTTTTTTGAACAACTTGCCGACCCAGGGGGCAAACTCCGGCTTTGTGATTATCTGGTATCCGCCGGCGAGTTCCGCTATGGTAAAGCTCCTTTCCTGTTTTTCGTAATCCAGGCGAAGCTCACCTATCATTTCCTTTATTTTCTCCTCCTCCATCCCGTCAAGTACCCGTTTTATTTCGACGACCGTAAGCGGTTTTTCGCTTACAAATAAAAGGGCCTCTATTATCCGTTTACTCATCATGGTAATCATTCCTGTACGCGGCACGCAACGACCGGTAAATAACTCTCGTTTCGTTCAGTTTCCCGCCTTTTATCTGCATTCCGGCATAAACGCATCTTAAGCCTTCTGCCATTCCGGGTTCCTCATTATTTCTATTTCCGCGAACGGCGAACTTTGCCTGACAACTATTTCTTTCAGCTTTACAAGTTCCAGAAGCGCCAGAAAAATAGATACAACCTCTCCCCTGTTTTGTATATTTTGAAAAAGTTCTCTGAAAAGTATTGCCTTTTTTTCAACGAGAATATGAAGTATGTCATGGATCTTGTCTCTTACCGTGAATTCATCCTTTATAACCTCATGAAACCTTTTCCTGGGAACTTCTTTTAAGACCTTGCCAAAAGCGGTTATAAGGTCGAAAAGGCTCGCTTCAAACCCTGATTCCGCGCTTTCGGAAGAAAGCCCTTCAGCGCATGTAAGCCGCGTAAAACTTTCGCGTTGACGTTCGCGCATTTCCTTAAGGCTTCCCGCGGCCTCCTTGAAGGTCTTATACTCAAGAAGCCTCTTTACAAGCTCTTCCCTGGGATCGCCTTCATCCAACTCCTCTTCTTCTTTATCTTCGGCCGGGAGCAGCATTTTAGACTTTATGTGCATCAGGGTCGCCGCCATAAGGATAAATTCACCGGCTATCGCGAGGTCAAGAAGTTGCATCACTTCGAGATGCTCAACATATTGATCCGTAATTCTGGCGATCGGGATATCGTATATATTTATCTCGTCTTTTTTTATCAGGTAAAGCAGGAGATCCAGCGGACCCTCGAATACCGGCAACTGGACTTTGTACGTCATTTTTAATATCCTTACGCGCAGATTAGCGCAGAATCAACTAACTATCGTTTTCACGGATGAGCTCAAATATCCGTGCTAATTCATGTATTCCCATCTGCGCATCACAGGCCATGAAAAACACCTACTTTTTCACGCACTTCTCTCATCGTTTCGCCCGCGCGATTACGCGCTTTTTCATTTCCGTTCTTAAGAATAGCCAGGAGCGCCCCTTTGTCCCTGAGAAGTTTTTCTCTTCTGTCGCGTATTAATTTAAGCCTTTCTGCCAGGATTTCGGCCAGCTCTTTCTTGCATTTGATACAACCGCGTTCCGCCATGCGGCACGCCCGTGAAATCCCGGCGGCAGCCTCCGGACTGAAAACTTTGTAATAAGAAAAAACGTTGCATATGTCCGGGTGGCCCGCGTCGTTCATGTGGATTTTTTTCGGGTCGGTTATCATTTTCATGACTTTTTCTTCTATGGCCTTCGGTTTTTCCGAAAGCGCGATAAAATTACCGAACGATTTAGACATTTTCCTGTTATCGATTCCGAGCAGTTTCGGCATTTTAGTAAGCGTCGTTTCCGGTTCCGGAAACACCTTACCGTAAAAATTGTTAAATTTCCTAACTATTTCACGCGTCAATTCAAGATGCGCCGCCTGATCTATGCCGACAGGCACTACCGACGCTTTGTACACAAGTATATCCGCGGCCTGAAGCACCGGATAGCCAAGAAAACCGTAAGTCATGAGGTTACGCCCCTTCAACTCCCTAAGCTGCTCTTTGTATGTCGGGTTCCGCTCCAAAAGCGGAAGCGGCGTAAGGCATGAAAAAACCATGTCCAGCTCCAGGTGCTCCTTAATATGGGACTGAATAAAAATAGTGCTCTTTTCCGGATCAATACCGCAACTCACCCAGTCCGCAAGCATCTCTATGGAATTCTTCTCCAGCGCTTTCGGGTTCTCGTACTCGCTCATTAGGGCGTGCCAGTCCGCGATCATGAAAAAACATTCATATTTTGCCTGCAATTTAACCCAGTTATCAAGCGCGCCGAAGAAATGCCCGAGATGCAAACTGCCGGTCGGCCTCATGCCACTCAATAAACGTTTCATTTTAACCTTCGAGCCTCCTGGTTACCTTCTCTACCTTGAAACTCTCTATTGTATCGCCCGGTTTTATATCTTTATGATTTTCAAGGGCTATGCCGCACTCAAGTCCGTCCCTCGCTTCTTTAAGATCATCCTTAACATGCTTGAGAGACCTTATTTTTCCTTTAAAAATCACTTCCTTCTTCCTTATAAGTTTCACGGGAGAGGAACGCAAAATCACACCCTTGGTAACCTGGCATCCCGCTACCATACCTACTTTTGTGACATGAAATACCTGCCTCACCTGCGCCCTTCCCTGAAACAATTCTTTGACAATAGGTTCGAGCAGGCCTTCCAGGGCCGCTTTGATATCCGCGATCGCCTCATAAATAATATCATACAATTTTATCTCGATCATTTCTCTCCTGGATATCTCATCGGCTTTCTGTTCTATTTTTACGTGAAAGCCTATCACGATGGCGTTGGAAACAAGGGCCAGCATCATGTCGGATTCATTGATATTGCCTACACCCATATGTATAACGTTAAGTTTTACCTCTTTGCCCGAAAGTTCACCGAGCGACTTTCTAAGCGCCTCCAGAGAACCCTGTACATCCGCTTTTATTATTACTTTCAGTTCTTTTATGCTGCCGTCTCTTATTCTCGCGTAAAGATCCTCCAGATTCATGCGGCGCGAGCCGGCCAGCTTTCCCGCTTTTTTTTCTTCCTGTTTCAGCAATGAAAGCGTGCGCGCTTTTTTTTCGTCCTTCACTACAAAAAATTCATCCCCGGCTTCAGGTACGCCGGAAAGCCCGAGAATTTCAACCGGCATAGCCGGCGGGGCGGCATTCACTCTCTTGCCTCGATCGTTAATCATCGCTTTAAGTCGTCCGTAATGAAGGCCCGTGAGAATAACGTCACCCTCCTCGAGTGTCCCGTTTTTCACGAGCACGGTCGCGACAGGGCCCTTACCGGGCGAAAGTTTTCCTTCAACCACAACCCCCCGGGCATGGAGGTCAGGGTTGGCCTTGAGTTCCAAAAGTTCCGCTTCAAGAAGAAGCATCTCGAGCAGGCGGTCCACGCCTTCTCCCGTCTTTGCCGAAACAGGCACGGTAATGGTTTTTCCGCCCCAGTCCTCGGGTGTTAAGCCATGCGTGGAAAGCTGCTTTTTTACCTTATCCATGCTTATATTGGGAAGGTCACATTTATTTATGGCGACAACGATCGGAACACCCGCAATTTTCGCGTGATCAATAGCTTCCACCGTCTGGGGCATTACCCCATCGTTGGCGGCTACTACAAGTACAACTATATCAGTCGCATTGGCCCCTCTTGCCCTCATGGCAGTAAACGCCGCGTGCCCGGGCGTATCCAAAAAAGTAACACACCCTTTTTTTCCGATATCTATCTCATAAGCGCCTATGTGCTGGGTTATGCCGCCTTTTTCTTTTGCCGTTATCTTGGTTTTTCTTATATAGTCAAGAAGCGATGTTTTTCCGTGGTCAACGTGCCCCATCAGCGTCACGATCGGCGCTCTCGCGATTTGTCCTTTTTTTCCGGTACGGCTCTCTACTTCCTTATGGTCCCTGAGAAGCTCCTCCTCCATTGTAGGGGGTTTTTTTATCCCGTAGCCGAGCCCTTTGGCAATTTCAATCGCGACATCATCGGGAAGGCTCTGGTTCAAGTTGGCAAAAACCCCTTTCTTCATAAGGATTTTTATAATCTCATTCGGTTTCATGGAAAGTTTCGTGGCAAGCTGCTTCACCGTTAAGGGAAGCTCCGCCTCCAGCGGCTTAAGGGCCTTTACACCGTCTTCACGCGGAACCTGCTTCGGCTTCTCTTCGGTTGCCCTGATTTGGGCCGGAACAGGGGTTGTTTTTTCCGATTTTTTCTCTATCTTAACATTTTTTTTCGGTTTCGCTTTTTTCTCCGTTTTAGATTTTGTTTCGCCCGCGAATTCATGACGCACAATCTCGGCGGTTTCCTCATCGAGCGCGCTCATGTGCCCCTTCACTTTCACGCCGAGGCCCTTAAGTTTTCCGATGAGGTCCTTGCTCGTTAAGCCGATCTCCTTTGCCAGTTTATGAACTCTGATACTCATTCATTCTCCGTTCCAGCGTAGCGCCATCCTCTTTAAACGCTATCCGCTAATCTTGGATTTCGCGGAATTTATGATTTTCTCCGCTGTTTTTTTGCCGATTCCCTGTAATTTCGCGAGGTCACCGGCGTTTGAAGCGGCTATTTTCTCAACCGTGTCAAATCCCGCCTCCGCCAGCGTCTGTTCCGCTTTTTTGCCCACGCCTTCAAGTTTCTTTACTGATAGCGCCTTCTTTTGGTTAATATTGCCCGCGGCGGGTTTTACCTTTTTCTTCCCCGCAACCCCTTCCGCCTCCGTTTCTTCCGGGCGGATATCGAGTTCCCAGCCAATAAGCTTCGAGGCCAATCTCACGTTCTGGCCGTATTTACCTATCGCCAGAGAAAGTTGGTCCGCCTTCGCCGTAACTTTTATTGTCTTTTTCTCCCTGTCTATCGTAAACCTGGATATCTTGGCGGGGCTCAGGGCCGCTTTCAGGTATTCGGCAATGTCATCGCTCCAGTGTACTATGTCAATTTTTTCACCGTGGAGCTCTTTTACGATATCCTTGACGCGATTTCCTCTCATGCCAACGCAGGCGCCGACAGGATCTATTTTATCGTCCTTGGAATAAACCGCTATCTTGGTCCTTTCCCCGGCTTCACGCGATATCGACCTCACCTCGACTATACCTTCGGTAATCTCCGGTACTTCCAATTCAAAAAGTTTTTTCACAAAATCAGCCGAGGTCCTGGAAAGCGCTATTTGCGGGCCGCGGTTTGTTTTTTCGACTTCCAGCACATAAGCCCGGATTCTGTCACCCTGCCTGTACCTCTCGTTTGGGCACTGCTGTGAACGCGGCATAAAGCCCTCTGTCTTACCGAGATCAACGATAATATTGCCCCTTTCAAAACGATGCACCGACCCTGTTACGATAGAGCCGACTTTCTGATTATAATCATCGTAAATAATCTCTCTTTCCGCTTCTCTTATTTTCTGTATGATCACCTGCTTTGCGGTCTGGGCCGCTATTCTTCCGAATTCCCCTGATTTAACCTTTTTGCCGCCGCCGGTAACTTTTATCCCTCCGGTTTCCCGGTCAATTTTGACGGCGATATCCTCCCTGTCCTTACCGAGAATTTTCCTGGCGGCGCTTAAAAGGGCGGACTCTATGGCTTCAAAAAGTACATCCTTGGGTATGCCCTTTTCCCTTTCGATTGAATCCACTATAGCTAAGATCTCTCCGTTCATTTTTTATCCTTATTTTGATTAGCGTCATTGCGGAAAACCCCGAAACGTATCGGAGACGGCAATAACAACTAAATGCTTAATCGCGCGCTTGCCACCTTTTCCCTGGGAATCTCCGCGGAAATTCCGTTTTCGTCAATAACAATACTCCCCTGTCCGATGCCTATCAATATGCCGAAAAATACATTTTTTCCGTCAATCGGCGCGAAGGTGTTTATTTTAACTTTTTTTCCCACAGCCCACACAAAATCACGGTCGGTCTTGAGTTTCCTATCTAAACCGGGTGATGACACCTCCAGCAGGTAATGTTCCGTAATCGTGTTATCCTTATCCAGAAGCAAGCCCAAATCATTATTAAGGACGGCACATTCATCCATGGTTATGCCGCCATCTTTATCAAGGACGACCCTTAACACAAATTGCCCGCCTTCACGTTTGTAAGTAATATCAACGATGAAATATCCTCGCTTATCCGCGATGGGCCCCAGCAAAGCTTTTACTTTTTCAACTATTTCCATAGCACTAAAAAAGAGTGGGCCTATTCCCACTCTTAATAAATAACGCCCCCTCCTTAATCGGCGTTATTATAGCGTGTATATTACTATATCGGAGGGGCATTTGTCAAGTGAAAATGTAAGAAAATTCGTGGCAGGTTATTTCGGGAAAAGATCTATGTTAATAGGCTGTTTACCGCCGCTCACGGGCGCGCCCTTGACAAGGCCCGCCCCGTCTAATACGCCAAATAATTCTCTTGTAAAACCCTGAAGAAGCGTTTTCAGGTTTTTCTCAAGGGATTTTTTCGCGGGAACCAGGTATTCTTCTCTGTATTTCGCCTCTACCTTTAATATCTGCTCTTCCGTTATCGTCTTGTCTTTAGCGTTTCTTATCCTCCTTACAATCTCGTCTATACGCTGCGTGGGAAGCTTCTCGAGCTCTCTTTCGGTAAGCTCCTTTGACAGGAGGTCCTTGATCTGAAGAGTAGTTATATTGGCCGCGAGTTTAGCCACTACGTTTTCGTAATATGTTTTTACGGAAGCGTGGTATTCGAGCAGAATCTTGCTCTTTTCCGTATCAAGCGCGCCAAATATACCCTTTACGTGCGATACGTCCGCTTCTTTAAGAAGGTCCGGCAATGCCTGGGCAAGGAGGATAGTGGCAACCATCTGGGCAAAGTCATCCGAAGCTTCTACGAGCTCAGGATCACTGCCGGATTCTTCTTCAAGTTTTTCCACTTCGTTTATAAGAGACGCCAGCGCGTCAAGCGCTATTTTTTGCTCGGCCGTGGGATTTTTCATTATTTCAGCAAGCATCGTCGCGATTGCCATATCGGCTTGGTTGGCCTCTCCCGCTGTCAGTCCGGATTCAATAAACTCTTTCCCCAGGGCTTCATTGATAAATTCCGCGAGCACGGCCGCATCAATAACTTCGCCTTCCGGGCCTTGCATAAGCGTATCCCTATTCTCAAGCAAACCCTGAATTATCTTTCCTGTGTTTGTTCTTGCAGTGAAAACCTTATCACTTTCACCGCCTAGATTAAAAGATATCATGCCTCCGGAACGTAGTGTCTCACGGTAATCACGGTCGTTTGCCAGGTTTAAGTCTGTTGTTTGAATAAGCGGCGAAATTACATCCTCCCCATATTGAAATATACGCTCAGTTATGGGGGCATAAATACCTACATCAACTCCCGCCAAAACGGAGTTACCGCTTCGAGATAAGTCTTGGAAATACACGTTATTAAAACCAGAAGCATCTACCACGCTGCCATTAATGTAATTGCCTTCTCCATAAATAGAACCATAACCTGATGTCCTGATAGCGGCTTCAACTCCGCTGATATCATTGTGGTATAGGTAGGGAGTGCTATCAAAATTATATGTGAAAAATTCAATACCGACTCCATGTCCGGACTCGATATTGTTGTAGTCCATAAAAATATTGTCGGTACCGATCTCTAAGGCAGTCACGCCTTCGCTGACATAAAAGTTATTATGTGAAACAGTAAGATTATGGTCTCCGTGGGCAATAAGCGCGGTATAATCGGCGTTAATATCGTTATTGTATAGTGAAATGGAAGAGGCACCATTATAACCTGCATTCACTCCATAAAGACAATCATCCATAGTGTTGTTGTAAATATCAACATTTCCGTAGTCACCTTCCACTTGAACGGCGCTATTTTGACCGGTGATGGTATTCCCCTCTAATCTGACTGCACCATATCCTTGGAAACCTAAAATAGCTATACCCGCGCCACTTGACTGATCCCCGCTTCCGGTAATAAGATTATTTGCGAGTGTAACCCCGGGGTATGAATAAGGATTAGCAACAGCGATGCCGAATCCGCCTAAAGTATCATTTTGTATGTGAAATCCGTTTATTTCTGCCCCCTGATACAACGTATCTATCGCGATAGCGCTGGGTCCGCGGATCGAGCCGGAAATCCAATTCAAAGGTGAATCATCGTTCACGGTAATAGTGGTCGCGGCACCTTGCACATCTCTTATGCCGTCATCTCTATATCCTCCGTATAACGTGATACCGTCTCCATATTCACTATTAAGAATGAAACCATCATATTCTCCCCCGCGCACAATGATTATGTCTTCTGATACGCTTCTATTGATGGCTTGTTGTATTGCATCGGATCCTTCATAATCGCTGAATCCCGCGTAGACATGTCTTACGCCATCTATTAACTCTGCCGCTAACCAACGTCCATCGGCAGCTTCTGTATAGATATTACCGTTTGCATCCAGATATTCCTGATCCGTGCCGCTACCTATGTCAAGGTCTTTGTAAAGATCCCCTTCGCCGCCTACAGCCCCTATGATTACGTTTTTTCCCGCAGCGACAGCGTCAGCGGCAGTAGTGCCTCCTCCGCTTCCCGCCGTTTTTTTCTTCAACTCCGGCCTAACCCTATCGGGTTGGGTCTCTAACATGCCGGCGTCGAGGTCGGCATCTATACTTTTTGCGCGCTTTTCGTTGGTGGAAACAGGTTTTACGCTTTCCTTCATTGATTCGCTTCTCGCTTTATCAACGTTCAGGTAGCCGGGAGCCATAATGGTAGAGCCGTTTCCGTTTCGATGCTCATACTCATCAAGCGTAACCGAATATAGCGTTCCGCCTGTCATTAATGACATAAACGCTATTATTGTCGCGTAGACCGTAAATTTTTTCATTTTTTCCACCCCTAAAACGCAACCTTCGCGAATATTTAGAAAATTGCGCAACAAAGATCCGCCTTCGCCACAGCATAAATTCAACGCAACTATGCTTCGGCGGACTATTTTCTCACTTATGGTTTATGTCTCCTGTAAGGCTCCATAAAACATATGCTCAAATAAAAAAACCCATTCGCACACGATCCGCACGAATAGGCCTCTTCCTTACGAATTCGGCAGCTGACTGCCCCTCGCGAATAATAAGGGGCTCTTGAGCTTTGCCTCTTTTTCGCCACTTTTCTTTCGTTCGTGGCTTCGAAGAGCCCTGTGAAGCTGAAAGCTTAAGTGATCCAGCAAAACAGGGGACCCATCCTTTCAGATCCCGAATGTAGAACTTCAATACAGAAGTCCAACGGGATGCCGAAAAAAGCTTCATGAAGCTCTCTATTCGGCATGGTATGCCATTTCGTTCCTTCTAATACAAGTATATACTATGGTATGGAATAGTCAAGCAGAGGAAGCTAACTTTTTTTTAGTTAACAACTGTGTTTTTGAACTTCTTAAGAACGTCGCTTTTATCAACAAGTTCTGTTTTTCGTACAAGGGACGTGCCAAACGCCAATCTCTGGCCTGTCCCGGCAAGGTACAAGGGACGTGCCAAACGCCAATCTCTGGCCTGTCCCGGTTTCTAACCCTGGGGTGTCCCCGATAAAGGTAGGTAGTAAGTACACACGGTAGGGCACCCTTAAGAGAATGCCCTGCCGTGTGGTTAAGTTCATTGTTTGTGATATATAATGTTTGTGTGGTAAAAGGGGACAGGCCTAAGTTCAACGGAGGGACAGGCCAGGGTTCGTGAAATGCCCCGTCCCTAACAGTAATTTCAGGAGGATTGTTTCAGGGTTGCAATGACTTCGCTTTTATCGACAAGTTCGGATTTTTTGGTTTTACGCGTTTTAAGCTCAACCTTGCCCTTATCAAGGTTCTTTTCGCCGATAATCACCTGTATAGGGAATCCGATAAGGTCCGCGTCTTTGAACTTGACGCCGGCGCGCTCGGGACGGTCATCGAGAATTACATCAAGGTCTGTCTTTAACACTTCGGAGTATAGTTTTTCGCTGAAGTCCTTTACTTTTTTATTTTCCACATTTAAAGGAAGAATTGCTATTTCGTAGGGGCTTATGGATTTAGGCCAGATGATGCCGTCTTTGTCGTGGCTTACCTCAATGCTTGCGGCAAGAATTCTGTTTATCCCTATGCCGTAGCAGCCCATTACGATTTTGCGCGCGTTTCCTGTTTTATCAAGATAGGTCGCGCCCAATGTCCCGGAATATTTTGCGCCTAATTTAAAAATGTGCCCCAGCTCTATATCCTCTCCGCCTTTAGCGGGAACTATGAATTCGTGAGATTGGCCGCCTCCCATAAAACCGGGATCCGCCCCGGCCACCTTATACGGTAAACCGCATCGCTGAAATATGCGGCAATAGGCGTCATACATTTTCCTGTAGCTTTTTTCCAGACCTTTTTCATCGGCGTCAAAACTGTAAGCGTCCTTCATGATAAATTCGCAGCTTCTTATAACGCCGAACCTCGGGCGGACTTCATCCCTGAATTTTGTCTGCACCTGGAAAAGTATCAGGGGCAAACTTTTATACGAGGAAATATTGTCAGCGGCGAGTGAGGTAATAACCTCTTCATGGGTGGGCCCGAGGCATGTTATTTTCCCGTGCCTGTCCCTGAATTTAATCATTACATCAGCAAGTTCCTTATCCCTGCCCGTTTTTTTCCATAGCTCTATGGGCTGAAGGGCCGGTAAAAGAATCTGCCGGGCGCCTTCCCTTGTCATTTCCTCTATTACGATATTCTCGGCTTTTTTAAGCGCCCTGAATCCGAGAGGAAGATAAGAATATGTCCCAGCGGTAAGTTTACGGATAAATCCGCCCCGCAGCATGAGTTTATGGCTTATTACTTCGGCGTCCTGCGGATCTTCACGTAAAGTCGGAATCAGCGTTTGAGTCCAGCGCATTTTATTAATTCCCTGATCGCGTTTTTAGCCTTTACTCTTCTGATAACTTTTCCTTTTTTAAACAAAATCCCCGAACCCTTACCGAAAGCAATCCCTATATCGGCTTCCTTGGCTTCGCCCGGGCCGTTTACTTCACAGCCCATTACCGCGATAGTAAGACAGTTCCCGTCTGTGAACTTCGCCCGGTAAGCCATAAGCCTGCGCTCTAAATCTTTTACTATCCCGCATAAATCAACCTGCGCGCGGCCACAGGCGGGGCAGGATATTATTTCCGGGGCAAATTTTCTTATTCTGACGGCCTGCAAAATTTTCTTTGCGGCGGAAACTTCTTCTACCGGATCGCCTGTCAGGGAAACCCTTACCGTATCCCCTATTCCAGCCAAAAGAAGCGCGCCTATGCCGACAGAAGATTTTATAACTCCCGTATCGCGTGGGCCCGCCGCCGTTACCCCGAGATGAAACGGATAATCGCAACGAACAGCCAACTTCCTGTAAGATTCCACGGTTTCCCGCACATCCGAGGACTTTAACGAAATTATTATATCACGAAAATTTTGACGTTCAAAGAAATTTATGTACTTACGTACAGAGCTAAATGCGCCTGTTCTTTGCGGTGAGGACATGGCGTTTCGTGACACTACGCCTGGCGATGAGGCCTGCCCCCTCCCCAGCCCGAGCCCTGTCCCCGGACGCGGAAGGGACCCCGAATTAATTCCTATTCGCATTGGAATCTTTCGTTTTTTCGCTGCGGAAACTATCGCTTTGAGATCGCTCGGTTTAGATATATTACCCGGATTCACGCGAATTTTATCCGACCCGCTTTTAATGGATTCAAGCGCGAGACGAAAATCAAAATGTATGTCAGCGACAAGGGGAATTCTTATTTTTTTCTTTATTACCTTTATGGCGCGGGCCGAGGCTATATCTTTTACGGCCACTCTTACTATTTCGCAGCCGGCTTTTTCCAATCTTTTTATTTGGGCAATAGTCTTTTTCGTATCCCGCGTATCCGTCTTAGTCATGGACTGGATACAAACGGGATTTGTCCCGCCAATCTTTACTCCACCGACCGTTACTACTCTTGTCTTTCTTCTCTTCATCATTTCTTCGCACCGCGAAAGGGGACGTTTATTTGAAAGGCAAAAATTTATTAATGTCGTTCCAGCTCACAAAAAGCGCGAGTGCCACTAAAAGGTAAAGCGCTATCTGGCTTATTATCTCCTGGACGCGGGCACTAAGGGGTTTTCCCCGCAATTTTTCTATCCCTAGAAAAAGTATGTGCCCACCATCAAGTATCGGAAAAGGAAGAAGGTTAAATACCGCAAGCGCGATATTTATGTGAGCCATTATGATAAGAAGCTGCGCGATACCCAGTTTAGCGGCTTCTCCTATAAGAAACGCTATCCCGATAGGCCCGGTTACTGATTCTTTTACAGGAAGACCGCCGGTAATAAGGAGCCACAACCCCTTATACGTAAGGCCTGTTAACGTGAGAAGCTTGCGGAAGCCGAGAGATATCGCCTCGGGAAAATTATGCTTCACCATCACTATCTCTTCCATCGGGGCTATGCCTATCATCCCGACAGTTGTTTCCTGGCCAAATATGTTTTTTGCCTTCAGGACTTTAGGCGCGATTTTGAATTTCATTACGCGTCCTGCCCTTTTCACCTTGAAATCCAGAGGAGCGCCCCCTATATCTTTACGGATAACCTCTGTAAGGTCTTCCCAATATTTCACTTTTTCGCCGTCTATTTCAAATATCAGATCGTCCACCTTGATGCCGCTCTTCACGGCGGGATAATCCGGCAGGAGGCGTCCGACACGCGTAGTGAGCGACGGGCTTCCCATTATGAAGATAATAATAAACAGAAAAAAAGCGAAAATATAATTCGTAACAGGGCCCGCGGCTATGATAAAAAAACGCTTAAGCGCGCTTTTTGAGAGAAACTCGTAAGGTTTTCCTTCGTGTTCGGCCGGGTTATCTCCGGCAAGTTTTACATATCCCCCGAAGGGAAAAATCGAAAGAATATATTCGGTATCCCCTTTTTTTACGCCGAAAAGTTTTTTGCCGAACCCGAGAGAAAATACTTCCACTCTTACGCCGGCTCTTTTGGCCGCGAACATGTGACCTGTCTCATGAACGATAATAAGGATGCTGAAAACCGCGAATACGATTAAAAACGTGAACAAAGTTTCCTCACTTCCTCCTTCGCTTCTTTATCGGTATGAAGAATCTCATCCAGCGAAGGATTTTTTATGTTTTTATGCCGGGATAATATTTTTTCAACAACGCTCACGATAGCGGTAAACTTTATTTTCCCTTCCAGGTAAAGCCTCACCGCTTCCTCGTTGGCGCCGGTAAGACACGCCGGATAAGTACCCCCTTTTTTCGCCATCCGGTAACACAGGCCGAGTGCGGGAAAGTTTTCAACATTTGGTTTTTGAAACGAAATATTTTTTATTTTTGAGAAATCGAGCCGCCTGATGCGCGACTCGGACCTTTCGGGATAATTTAAAGCGTAAAGAATCGGGACTTTCATGTCGGGATGAAAAAGATTCGCTATTATATTGCCGTCGGTAAATTCCACCATTGAATGGATAATAGCTTCCGGGTGAAGAAGCACCTCTATTTTAGAAGTGCTTACGCCGAAAAGATGGCTAGCCTCGATAACCTCAAGGCCTTTATTCATCATGGTTGCCGAATCCACCGAAATCTTTTTTCCCATTTTCCAGACGGGGTGGGCCAGCACCTGGCGCCGTTTTAGTTTCTCAAAAAGGTTTTTTGGGACATTTTTCAAAGGCCCTCCCGTTCCCATAAGAAATATTTTACTAACGGCGGCCTTGTCTTTTTCGTTCATGCACTGGAATATGGAATTATGTTCCGAGTCTATAGGAACTATTTTAGCGCCGCGCGAGCGAGCCATGCCCATGATAATCGGGCCCGCCGCGACCACGGATTCCTTATTGGCGAGTGCGATTGTCTTTTTGGCCCTTATAGCCGATATAAGCGGCAGTAAAGCCGATGCGCCGCTTAAAGCCACGACTATTATGTCGGCATCCGGCATTGAAGCGACTTCGCTTACGCCGTCCAATCCTTTTAAAACTTTTCGCGGGTCCTTCAGAGCTTTTTTTAAGGCGCCGTAACGTGAAATATCGCCAAGGGCAAGGAGGCGTGGATTAAAGCGCTTCGCCTGCCGCGCGAGAAGTTCAATGTTACGGTTCGCGGTAAGGCCGACAACCCTGAAAGCGCTCTTGTGTCCGGATATCACCCCGAGAGCGCTCCGCCCAACCGAACCGGTAGAACCAAGTATGGCGATTCTTTTCATAACGCGGGTAATAAAAGTTTTACATAGAAATAAAATATGGGGACCGTGAAAAGCAGGCTGTCCAGCACATCCAGCACACCGCCTAACCCGGGCAATTCGCTTCCCGAATCTTTAACCTCGAAATCCCGCTTAAAAAGGCTTTCGGCAAGGTCACCCACCTGCCCTATTACGCCAAGTAAAAAACCGATCAAAAAAACGTGGGCATATGAAAAATCCACCATAAAAGTATTGCATAAAAAAGCCGCCGCCACGCTCGCAAAAAGTCCCCCAAAAGCGCCTTCTTTTGTTTTGCGCGGGCTTATGCGCGTGATCAAAGCGTGTTTTCCGAATCTTTTGCCCATGAAATAAGCGCCTATATCTCCGGCTTTTGTCACTACAATAACAAAACCAACAAGCCCGGCGCCATCCGGCAAGTATTTTATTTTTATCAGGAACGATAAAAACCAGCTTATGTAAAAAAGGGCCAAAAGCGTTAACGCGACGCCGGTAAGATGATTTTTGGCGTTTTCTTTCCTTATAAGCTGCAGGACAAACATAAAAAGGCACGCTATCACGATAAAGAAAGGCTCCAGGTTGGTATAGCCGCCTCCGAGATGGAGATAGGTTACTATCGGAATAATGGCCCCGGCGATTATACCGAAATATTTGTATACAACGATCCCTTTTTTCTCGACTATGGAAAAAAACTCATACAGGGCCGCGCATATAAAAAGCATGGTCACCAGGCAAAATACCCAATTCGGGCAAACAAACGTCACCAGGTACGCCAAAAAAGCAACCGCAAGCGAGCTAATAATCCTTTTGAAAATATCAGCCACCGTATCTCCTTTTTCTCTTGCCGTAATCCATGAGAGCCGCTTCAAAGTCCTTTTTCCTGAAATCAGGCCAGAGTTTTTCGGTTATGTAAATTTCCGCATATGAAAGCTGCCACAATAGAAAATTGCTCATCCTCGACTCACCGCTCGTTCTTATTAAAAGGTCCGGATCCGGCAGTCCCGCTGTATAAAGATAATCTGCGAAATTTTTTTCCGAGATATCTTTCGCGTCGAGACGCCGCATTTTAACTTCTTCGGCGATTTTCCTGGCGGCCTCGACTATCTCCGACCTGGAACCGTAATTAAGCGCGAGATTTACCAGTATGGCACTATTTCGCTCGGTCTTTTTCTCGATTTTCCTTAATTTTATACGTACGGATGATGGGAGGCCTCCTATCTTTCCTATAGCGCGTATGCGTATGCCTTCTCTGGCAATTTTTTCCGTTTCCCTGTCCAGATAATCTTCCAGGAGCCCCATAAGGGCGTCTACCTCCGGCCTGGGCCTCTTCCAATTTTCCGTTGAAAATGCGTAAAGGGTTAAAATTTTTATTTTGAATTCGCGGGCGGCCTTTATTATTTCCTCAACGCTTTTCACGCCGGCTTTGTGGCCCGCGATTTTGGGAAAGCGCCGACGCTCGGCCCAACGGCCGTTTCCGTCCATTATCACGGCAACGTGTGCGGGAATTTTTAACGGGCCTACTTTACCCAATTCTGCTCTTCAACCTCTTCAATCGCTTTTTTGGGGTATTGAGGAAGTATTACTATCTCTACGCGCCTGTTTCTCGCGCGGCCCGCATCCGTGTCATTATCCGCGACAGGGCGGAACTGGCCGTATCCAATCGTTGTAAGTTTGGCGGGATCAAGATTGCCTATCTTTGCGAGATAGTGATATACATTATTCGCTCTCGCGGTAGAAAGCTCACGATTTGATTTCCAGGACGAATGTTTTATAGGCACATTATCGGTATGGCCCTCAACACCTATGTCCTTATCCGACGCCTTGGTTTTAATAACCGTTATGATTTTGTCCAGTATTGGATAGGCATCCTGTTTGATTTTCGCCTTGCCGGAATCAAATAATATGTTATTGGCGAGTGTTATAACAAGCCCCCTGTCCGCCACGTCAAGCCCTACCTTTTTACCGCGCAGTTCCCGACGAAGATCCTTTTTCATTTCCTCAAACTGCCTCTTTTCTTCGGCTCTTAAATCACTTAAACGCGCCACTTCGCTCGATAATTCCTTGATTTTCTTCTTGTCTTTAGGGCTTTTCTTGTAAATATTAAGCGCACAGCCGGTAGTCGCGATAAGTATAATCATCAGAAAAAACGCTAATTTCTTCATAAAAACCTCCTTTATTATTTTTCTTACGCACACCACGCGTGTAAGCGCAGGCCTACATTAATCCGTGCACCAGAATAAGCGAAGCAAATACGACTGAAACCATAGACATGAGTTTTAACAGAATATTAAGACTGGGGCCCGAGGTATCTTTAAAAGGATCTCCAACCGTGTCTCCGACAACCAGCGCCTTGTGTGAAGCCGAGCCCTTTCCTCCAAAAGTGCCGCCCTCGACATATTTCTTGGCGTTGTCCCAGGCACCGCCGGAATTAGCCATGAATATCGCCATTACAAAACCGCTGGCAAGCGCTCCCGATAAAAGCCCTATAACTGCATCGGGCCCGAGAAGGAGCCCCACCGCGATAGGGCTCGCGAGCGCAAGAACGCTCGGCAAAATCATTTCTCTCTGCGCGGCTTTCGTGCATATAGAAACGCAACGGCCGTAATCCGGCTCGGTAGAACCATCCATAAGCCCCTTTATTTCTTTAAATTGACGCCTTACCTCCCCGACGATAGACTGAGCGGCTTTTCCCACAGCTTTCATGGTAAGCGAACTGAATAAAAAAGGCAACATGGCACCGACAAAAAGACCGGCTATTATCTGCGGATTTATCAGGCTTACGTCAACCTTTCCGCCCAAAAGGTGCAGCTGATCCCTGTATGCCGCGATAAGCGCGAGCGCTGTCAGAGCCGCGCTTCCTATGGCAAATCCTTTTCCGGTAGCGGCTGTTGTATTACCGAGTGAATCCAGAGCATCCGTACGCTCCCTCACTTTGGGATCCTGGCGCGACATCTCGGCTATTCCGCCGGCGTTATCCGCAACCGGGCCATACGCATCAGTGGCAAGCGTGATTCCGAGCGTACTCAACATTCCTACCGCGGCAACGCCGACTCCGTAAAGGCCGGCGGAAAATTTAAACGCCTCAGCAACATAAAGACTTGCAAAATAATAACTTGCCATTATGGCAATAGCTACCGTTATCACAGGAACCGCCGTTGACATCATTCCGATTGAAAGCCCTCCTATAATCACGGGCGCGGTGCCTGATGTAGAAGCATGAGCAATTGAACGTGTAGGGGAATATCTATCCGATGTAAAATATTCAGTTGAAACACCTATGATAAGCCCCGCTATAAGGCCCGAGATAACTGCCCAATAGACACCCATGTCTTCGGGTAAAAAATTCCTTACTATAAAAAACGACGCCGCCGCGACCAGTATTGCGCTTGCAAAAATGCCTTTTCTGAGCGCGAATAAAAGTTCCCCCTGTTCAGCCTTTTCCCTTGTCTTGACAAAAAATGTTCCTACAATACTTGCTATAACGCCTACGGAAGCTATCAAAAGCGGTATCATAACACCTTTAATACCGAATCCGCCTGTTACGGCAAGCACCATGGTCGCGACAATTGAGCCGACATAAGATTCGTAAAGGTCCGCGCCCATGCCGGCTACATCGCCGACATTATCTCCCACGTTATCAGCTATTACGGCCGGATTCCGCGGGTCGTCTTCGGGGATACCTATTTCTACCTTGCCGACGAGATCCGCGCCTACATCAGCCGCTTTAGTATAAATACCCCCTCCAACGCGCGCGAAAAGTGCCATTAAACTCGCTCCCATCTCAAAGGTAAGCATAGTGCTTGTTATATATTCGATACGCTGGGCCTGATCGGCAACGATGTTTATGTGAGAATAATAATAGTCCAGCACATAATACCATATTGAAAGATCAAGAAGGCCGAGGCCGACAACAGCGAGACCCATTACAGTTCCGCTCGAAAATGCGATTCTCAAACCCTTATTGAGACTTTCTTTTGCGGCGTTAGCGGTTCTTGCGTTGGCCTGCGTGGCCACCTTCATTCCGACAAACCCGCAAAGCCCGCTAAAAAATCCTCCCGTTAAAAACGCAAAAGGCACAAATATAGGAAGGTATCCCTTACGTGATAAAAAGAATAATAAAGCAAAAACAATCGCGAAGAACGCGGCTATAACCGTGTACTGCCTCTTAATATAGGAAGAGGCGCCCTCCTGGATGGCTTTCTGGATCTTCACCATACTTTCATCTCCGGGTGAAGCCTGCATTATTCTATAGACAAGATAACCGGCGAATGAAAGCGCTATAATCGAACTTATTGGCGCGAGTATCAACATCTATGTATCCTTTCCTTGTAAACCGCGTTCCACTGCGTCAGTGGAACTGTGTGTGAAACCGCGTTCCACTGACGCAGTGGAACGCGGTTAGTGGACGTATTTACTCTACTGTTATCGTTTGTTCTCTATCGGAGCCGACTGAAATCAGCACAATTTTCGTATTAAGTATTTTCTGAATCCTTTTCAAATAGTTTTTAGCGTTGCGCGGAAGTTTCATGAATGAGGTTACATTTGTAGTGTCCCTCATCCAGCCGTCTACCTCTTCATAAACCGGCTCACAGCTGTCAAACGCGCTTATATCCCGGGGGAAACGCTCAACTGTCCCGCCTTTACATTTGTAAGCAACGCATATCTTTATCTTCTCAAGTTCGTCCAGAACATCAAGTTTTGTAACGACTATCTCCGATATGCCGTTGACCATAACGGAATGCCTCACAAGACATGAATCAAACCAGCCGCATCTCCTGGGTCTTCCGGTCGTCGCGCCGAATTCGGCGCCGCGCGTGCGTATCTTTTTCATCATGTCTTCCGAAAATTCCGTAGGAAACGGGCCCTCTCCAACCCTTGTCGTATAAGCCTTGACAACGCCCACCACCTTGCTTATCCTGGTAGGGCCAACGCCTGAACCCGTAAGCGCCCCGCCCGAAGTGGCGTTTGAGGAAGTAACAAACGGATATGTACCAAAATCCAGGTCAAGCATCGTTCCCTGGGCACCTTCGAACAGAATGGATTTTCTCTCTTTCACGGCATTATTTAGAAGTAACGCCGTATCACATACAAAATCTTTCATTTTTCTGCCAAAATCAAGATAATCCCCGTAAACCTCATCAACCGAAAATCCCTTGAAGCCATAAAGCGCCATAAGTATTCTGTTCTTTTCCTCTATGTTGGCAGTCAATTTATCCTTTAAAAAACCGGGGTTTAAAAGGTCTATAACCCGTATCCCCGAACGCGAAACTTTATCTGCATAACAGGGGCCTATACCTTTTTTTGTAGTGCCGATTTTTGATTTTCCTTTTTTTTGTTCTTTCAGTTCATCGATCGTCCTGTGATAAGGGAAAATAACATGCGCGCTCTCGCTCACGAATAACCTTCCCTTAACATCTATGCCTTTAGACTCAAGCTTATTCATTTCATCCATCAGGGCCAGGGGATCGACTACAACACCGTTTCCTATGACACATATCTTTTTTTTATGCAGTATGCCGGACGGCGTCAGATGTAAAATAAATTTTTCTTCTCCGATAACAACAGTATGGCCGGCGTTATTGCCCCCCTGATACCTGACAATATAGTCAAAGTCCCTGGAAAAGATATCTATTACTTTTCCCTTTCCCTCATCGCCCCACTGGGC
>CAYTQI010000010.1:0-8905 GCA_964440235.1 uncultured Planctomycetia bacterium | reverse complement strand
TCTGTCCAGTGTCTCTAAGTTCGTAAAAACACCTGAAACATTATACTTGATTTCCGATATATCTCCGTCCGCGCCGGTTGTAATTTTGATCTCAGGCATGAAATCGGCTATTTCCGGAAAAATCATAAGTAAATTTTTTATTCTCCCGTATAATTCATTTACCGAAACCGCCGAAAGCGCGGATTCTTTCTCCCGCGCTAAAGAATGCTGCGCCGGCATGAAAAATACCGTCAGGAAAAGTAAAACCGCGATTCCGAATTTTCTCCTCATTCCTTATATCTCCTTACAAGCCATGGTTCACTTAAGCGGTTCCATGCTGAAAATTTTCTTAGCGATATCAGGGTAGTTAGCGATAAAGCGAAGCTCGTCTTCCGTCAGGGGCTTCTGGGTATGGACATTGGCATAACGCACCAACTCCAATATATCGGTTGCCTGTTTTTCATTTTTAAACTTTATTTCCAGCCCGTCATAAACATTTCTGAAACCCTTGATCCCGCTGTATTCACCCGCGGTAATCCTTCTTCCGGTATCGATTATTTCCGGCATGCCGCGGCCAAGTTCTTCAAAATCATACAGCTCATAGTTACGCCTGTCTTTCAGGGCGCCATCGGCGTGTATTCCTGATTCGTGCGCGAAAGCATTTTCCCCGACAGCCACCTGATTTACCGGGATAGGAATACCGAAAGCGTAAGACGCGTATTTGGAAATCTTCCACGCGTGTTTAAGGTTTATCCTGCTGTCTATCGCATATTTTCCCTGAAAACCGCTTGAATACTTAACGGCAAGGATCACGCTGACAAGGTCCGCGTTTCCGGCTCTTTCACCCGTACCATTTACCGTAGTGTTTATATAAGCGTCAACGCCCGAATCTATGGCCGCCTTCGCCCCGGCTACGCTGCAGGCAACGACCATTCCAAGATCATTGTGGCAATGTAATTCCACCGGCAGTTTTACCTCTGAAACAAGAGACGACACCCTGTCATAAATGCTAAAAGGATCGTCGAAACCCAGCGTATCACAGTATCGGATCCTGTCCGCGCCGGCATCTTTAGCGGCCAGGGCGAACTCTATGAGATAGCCCATGTCGCTTCTCGAGGCATCCTCGGCGTTGACGCCTATTGTTTTTATGCCTCTTTTTTTGGCGGTTCTAACAGCTTTTACCATGGCCTTTATTACATCTTTTTTCGTAAACTTTCCCTTGAATTTCCCATTAATCATCTGGTCAGAGGTGGAAATGGAAAGATTAAGATGTTTTACGTTTGTCAGCTTGGTCGCCTTAACAACATCCTCCCTGATCGCCCTTACCCACCCCTCAAGCACGATGGGCCTTAAAGCTCCGCGTTTCGCAAGCTCGAGGTTCGCGTTAATATAATTTGTTTCGTGATGGGTAACCGGAAAACCGAACTCGCTCTGATATACACCCATATCGTTTAAATACATGTTTATCATGGTCTTCTGCAGTTTCGCAAGGCCCAGGCGCGAGGTCTGGACACCATCGCGGTTTGTCACGTCAATAATATAGATTTTGTTCCTGCGTTTCTTCACTTACATGCCTCCTTCTCGCTACAATTTTATCGCTTTCACGTCTTTTATGTGCTTCGCTCTTTTTATCATTCCTAAAACGTTTGCCGACATGGCGCTATCCACATTCAGAACTGTCATGGCCCGGCCTCCCTGTTTTACGCGCCCGAATGTCATGCCGGCGATATTTATATGATTCCTGCCGAGGATGCTCCCGATTTGCCCGACTATCCCCGGCTTATCGACATTGTATATAACTATCATGTGCCCTTCCGGGACGGCGTCTACATAAAATTCGTTGATTTTCACGATACGCGGGTCAACTTTAGTAAACAGGGTGCCCATTATGGAATTTTTCGACCGGGCCGACTCTACTTTCACATATATCAGATTTGCGAAGTCCTCTATTTTTTCGGTTTTCTCCTCTAGAATTCTTATTCCGCGTTCACGCGCGATAACAATGGCGTTAACGTAATTTATATTTTCCTCTAAAATCGGTTCAAGCAACCCTTTTATGAGGGAACGCGTAATATGGTTCAGGTTGTATTTGCCTATGTCGCCGACATACCTTATCGTGACCCTGTTAATACTGCCTTCCGCGAGCTGGGCGTGCATTTTTCCTATTTTTTCCGCGAGATCCAGATATGGCCTGATAACTTCCAAAAGTTCCGGCTCTATGGAAGGGGCGTTAACGGCGTTCCTGATGCCTTTATTCGTAAGGGCGTCTTTCAGCGCTTCGGCCACATCAATAGCTACGTTAACCTGCGCTTCTTCCGTTGAAGCGCCGAGATGCGGTGTCGTCACCACCCTGTCCATACCTACGATGCGCGACGCCCCCGGCGGTTCGTTCTCATATACATCCAGAGCCGCGCCAAAAACCCGCCCCGCCTCTATCTCTTCAACAAGGGCTTTCTCGTCCACTATGCCTCCCCGCGCGCAATTCACGATTCGGACGCCTTTTTTCATTTTTTTAAGGTTTTTTGCGCCGATTATATGACGTGTTTTACCCGTAAGCGGCGTATGCACCGTTATGAAATCCGATTGCCTGAGAAGCGCATCAAGGCTTACCGATTCAACGCCAATAGCCGAGGCCCTTTCCGGAATCAAAAACGGATCACTGGCAATTACTTTCATTTTAAAACTAAGCGCCCTTCGCGCTACTTCCGCGCCGATCCTGCCCAGCCCTATCACGCCAAGGGTTTTTCCGCAAAGTTCTACACCCATAAATTTTTTCCTGTTCCATTCGCCTTTTTTAATCGATAAATTCGCCTGCGGTATGTTACGCGATAAAGCCAGTATAAGCGAAAATGTATGTTCGGCGGTCGAAACAGTATTGCCTCCGGGCGCGTTCATGACAATTATGCCTCTTTTGGACGCCTCGTTCACGTCCACGTTGTCTAAACCGACTCCTGCCCTGGCGATAAATTTAAGTTTCCCGGCGGATTTTATAACATCTTTGGTGACCTTTGTCTGGCTTCGTATTATAAGAGCGTCATAACCGGAAATAATTTTTTTTAGCTCTTCCGGCGAAAGTTTTGTTTTTACGTCTACCCTGAAAAGCTTTTCTTTCTTCAGGATCTCCACCCCTTTTTCGGCCAACGGGTCACTTATGAGTATTTTTGCTGTCATGTATTACCTCCATAGCGCAACATAAATACAGGGCCGCGTTCAATAAAGAAATTCCTGAAATCGCTTCGGATGCTATCGTTGTTTCGCGATGATTTTCTCTAATTCGCCGATCGCGAATTCCAGATCCTTCCTCGTTATAGCGCCCATGTGTGCAATTCTTAAAATCTTTCCTTTAACATGGCCCTGTCCTCCCGCGAACGTAATGCCTTTTTCTTTCAGCGCACCAATTATGGCGGCCGCGTCAATACCGTCCGGGGCTTTTACGGCCGTAACAGCGTTTGAGGGAAACCTGGAAAAAAGTGAAAGCCCCATATTCGTAACCGATTTTCGCGTAAATTCCGCGTCGCGACGGTGCCCTGCGATAAAATTATCCAGGCCCAATTCTTCCGTTATTATCGAAAGCGCTTCAGCGAGCCCGATTACAAGCGTTATGGCGGGCGTCCATGGGCTGTCGCCTTTTTCAACAAGTTTTTCATACTTTGCGAAATCGTAATAATATTTCGGCGATTTTGATTTTTTGCTCAAATCCCCGGCCTTTTCGCTAAGCGCCGCGAAAGAAAGCCCCGGCGGAATCATGAACGCCTTCTGTGACCCGCCAAGCGCGATATCCACGTTCCATTCATCCATTTTAAATTCATCGGCCGCGAGCCCGCTTATCGCGTCTACCACTAAAATAGCGTCTGTTTTTCTGACTATATCGCCGATATCCTTCACGCCATAAACGGTAGCGGTGGAAGTTTCGCAAAGCTGGAGAAAAACGGCCTTCGCCTCCGGATTTTCCTTGAGGGCCTTTTTCACCATCTCCGGCTCCGGCCTGCTGCCCCATTCTATATCAAGCGGAACAACCTTAACGCCGTAAGCGGAACAGATCTCGGCGAATCTCTCGCCAAATTTTCCGCCCCTTACGACTATCGCCGTGTCATCCGGGGAAAGCGCGTTAATAACGCTCGCTTCCATCGCTCCGGTTCCGCTTGACGCGAGTGTTAATACATTGTTTTTTGTTCCGAATATTTTTTTAAGGCTTTGATTCACGGTTTTCGCTATATCCCTGTATTGAGCCGTCCTGTGATGTATTATCGGCCTTGCCATCGCCTTCATGACTTTTTCAGGGATAGGCGCCGGCCCCGGCGTAAGTAAATACTGTTTTTTCACCTTGTATCCCTCTTTCTTGCGGCTATTTTTTCTTCTTAATCGAAGTAACAACCTCGTCTACCAGCCCGTACACTTTTGCTTCCTCCGCCGACATGAAATAATCCCTGTCTGTATCTTTTTTAATTTTATCGAACGGCTGCTTTGTGTGCTTGGTAAGTATCTGTTCTATTTTTTCCTTGAGCCTGTTAATTTCCTTGGCCTGTATATTTATATCAACCGCGGCGCCCTGCGCCCCGCCCCATGGCTGGTGAATCATGATACGCGCGTGCGGAAGGGCATAACGCTTGCCTTTTGTCCCGGCCGAAAGTAAAAGCGCGCCCATGCTGGCCGCCTGGCCGACGCAATAAGTGTTCACGTCCGGTTTAATGAATTGCATCGTATCGTAAATCGCCAGGCCGCTCGTCACGTGTCCGCCCGGGGTATTTATATAAACATTCACATCTTTTTCCGGATCTTCCATCTGCAGAAACAGGAGCTGCGCTATTATGATATTGGCTATGTTGTCATCTATAGGCGTGCCTATAAAAACTATCCTGTCTTTGAGGAGCCGCGAATAAATATCGTAAGCCCGCTCGGTTCTGCCTGTCTGCTCTATGACCATAGGTACCAGTATACTCATGATTACCTCCTTGGATTGTTTAAAAAGTACTTAAAAATTTGTTTTTAAAATTTTCTTCTGTTTTCCGCGTCCCCGCATAGCGCCACACAATCTTTCGCAACTTTGCGCGATCTCACTTATTTTGCCTCCGCGACATTCGCTTCCTTCAGTAAAAAGTCCAGTACCTTTCCTTCCTTTATTTCTTCCGAAAGCCCACCGATAAGATTTTCCTTTTCATAATATTTCCTTACCTCTTCGGCGCTTCGCCCGGTAGAGAGCGCTATATTTTTAATTCTTTCTTTTATGTCATTTTCACTTGTTTCAATTTTTTCCTTAACAGCAATATCATCCAGGATGAAATACAGCCTTATCTTGTCTATGGCGTCATGCTCTAATTTTGAATCAAGTTCCTTTACTTTCTTTTCCGCCTCTTCTTTGCCAAGGCCTTTCTGCGTAAGCTCCATCTCGAGGCGCCCGGCCAGGACTTCTTTCTGGCGGCCAACCATGCCGCTTGGGACGGAAAATTTGTTTTCTTTCAAAAAACTCTCCAATATCTGGTTCTTCATGCCTATCTTAAGGGAATTTTCCTTGCGCGCGTAAAGCTCGGACTCTATGCCTTTTCGCAACGCGTCAAGGTTTTTAAATTTCAGACCAACGGCAAAAGAGTCATCGAGTTCCGCAAGGCGCTTTTCCTTTATCTCATTCACGAGCACCTTGAATTTAGCGAGTTTGCCCGCGTATTTTTTATCCGCGTAATCATCAGGCAGTTTCGCGTTGATTTCTTTCGCCTGCCCTTTTGCGAGGCCGATCAACTCCTCACCCATTCCAAGTAAAGACGCCTCTTTATCGGCCTGGATCCACATGTTTTTATTTTTCTTCGTTACGGGAGCGCCGTCTACAAACGCCTCTACCTCGCAAACAGCGTGGTCATTTTTTTTCACGGGCCCCTCCGAGTCGATGTATTTCGCGTACATCTGACGGAGCCTCGAAAGGCCTTTGTCAACTTCTTCCGGCGAAACGGAAATTCTTTTTTTTACGACCTTTACCCCTTTATACTTTTTCAGCCTGAAATCGGGTTTTGTATCAACCTCGGCCTCAAAGGTGAGGGGGCCGTTTTTCCGAAGATCGATATTAAAAACACGGGGAAGCCCCACCGGTATTACTTTATGGAATTTAAGGGCCTGCCTGTATCCCTCCGGTATAAGGCGTTTCAGCACCTGCTCTTTGGCGTCGCCCGAATAATGCTTTTCCATTAGGTCTTGAGGGGCGTAACCGGGGCGAAAACCCGGAATCTTCGCCACCTTCTTGATCTGCCGGTAAACCTCTTGCGTAACCTTTTCCACCAGATCCCCGGGCATTTCGATCTTTAGAAGCTTTCTGCAGGATTCCACATTTTTTATTCGCGAGTTCATATCACATCCTTGTTACATGGTAAATTTCTCACCCAGATATATCTCCTTGGCCTTCGGGTTCGTAATCAGGTCTTCCTTGCTTCCGGATATCAAGATTTTCCCGCCGCTCATCAGGTACGCGCGGTCAGTAATTGTAAGCGTCTCCCTTACATTATGGTCAGTAAGAAGTATACCGATATTTTTCTTTTTGAGTTCCTTAATAACCTCCTGGCAATCGTAAACGGCAATCGGGTCTATCCCGCTGAACGGCTCATCCAGCAATATAAAAAGCGGGTTTGTAACCAGGGCCCTTGTTATTTCAAGCCTGCGCCTTTCTCCGCCGGATAAAGTATAGGCGTTGTTCTTGCGTAAATGCGATATCTTGAGTTCTTCGAGCAATTCGTCCAGGCGCCTTTTTCTTTCTTTTCGATGGAAATCCAGCGTTTCAAGGACCGCCATTATGTTTTCCTCAACGGTAAGCTTTCTGAAAATAGAGGGTTCCTGAGACAGGTAGCCGATTCCGCTCCTGGACCTGTGGTGCATCGACATATTCGTTATGTCTTTCCTGTCAAAAATAATCCTGCCCTTTTCCGGGGAAATTATACCTGTCACCATGTAAAAAGTGGTTGTTTTTCCCGCGCCGTTCGGGCCGAGAAGCCCGACAACCTCGCCGCGTTTTACGTTTATATTTACCCCGTCCACGACGCGGCGTCCGGAATATGATTTTACCAATCCTTGAGTCTCCAGTAAATGCATGATTAAAATGACACCTTTCCCATGTCCTCAATATCGCCGCGATGCACCACTTTTACGTTTCCCTCGGTTACAATTCTTTCTATTTCGTTCGTTCCGGCGTTTAAATAAACCGTCAGCTTATCCGTGAAAGTTTCACTCTCTTTATCGGTGATTTTGACATCGTCATTGAAAATCGCCTTATTTTCAGCCTGGTCCAGTTCAAAAGGCCCGCTGCAGACAATCTTTTTATCCGGGGCAATGTCAACCTCGACCTCTTCCCTGAACAACACCCATTTAAGCCGCGGTTTTGTGACAACCCCCCGGCCCGCGCAGGTTATATTCTGCCTCTTTACAATTACGCGCGAATCGGTAGTGATCTCTTCGGATTTCGCGTTCCACTTAGCGTAATCGGTAATAAACTCGCCTCCGTCCGAGGTCTTGCCCACGATATTCGTTTTAAGTTCTATATCCTGGGTTTTTTTATCGTAAACAGCGCTATCGGCAAAAACAACGAATGTCATATCGTCGCCGTAATATACGCCGTGCAGGTTTTTTATATTTATTTTATCCTCTATAACCCTCGCGGATTCGCCTTCTAGGCCCCATTGCACTTTTTGGTCCTCGTTGAAACCCTCTACCTTAAAAGTGTATACCTCCTGTTTAACCGCCTGCGTTTTCCCGGCCTGCACGGATTTGACGGTTTTTTTCGTTTTTGAGGCGGAGTTTTCCCGGGAACAGCCGTTTGCCGTTAAAATTAAAGCCAACGCCGCGATAAAAAATATTCTTCCCGGCATCCTGCCCCGTACTTCCTTCATTTTACCCCTGTTCCGCCGGCTTCGTTTTCCACCTGCGGTGCATCCACACCCACTGTTCCGGATAACGCCTTATGTAAGACTCCACGATGCGTGACCACTTCTGGGTGTTAAATTTTATCGTCTCCTGCTTATCGGATTTTTCCTCAAGCTCTACCGGGTCCTCAAGGACAAGACGGTGCCCGCCCTTTTCTTTTATCATGAAACACGGAATGATGGGAGCCCCGCTCGCTAACGCGAGCGCTACCGGCGCCTTCGGCGTATACGCCGGCCTCCCGAAAAAATCCACAAAAACGCCGTCAATACTGTCAACGTCCTGATCCGCCAGAATTCCCAGCATTGCGTTTTTTTTGAGCACCCGCAATATTTTTTTAGGCGAATCGTCCCTGTATATAACGCCAACGCCCACATAGTGCCTCAGCCTGTTTATGAACTCGTCGTATTTGTGAAAATATATACGCCGCGCTATGACGGTACCGTCATAACCCCTCAGTGTAAAATAGGCGGATATGAGCTCCCAGTTGCCGAAATGGGAAGCCAGCATAATAACGCCTTTTCCTTTAGAAAGAGCCCTGTCTATTTTCTCATAAGCGCCGTCCGATGTCACCCACTTATCAAGTGTGCGCGGGGTAAGTTTCCGGAAGCTGGCCAATTCAACGGCGTTCCTGCATAAATTCGAAAAAACTTCTTTTGATATCCTATTAATTTCAGCGTCTTTTTTCTCCGGAAAAGCGTTTTTTAAGTTATCACGCATTTTCCGGCGCTCTCTCGGAAGAACCGCAAAAACTATTTTACCGATGAAACCCGCGAGCCATAAACCGGCTTTAAGCGGAATAACATTTATTAGCATTCCGCCGCATACAGCGAGATAATACAGGTAATAACGCCTTGTCTTGATCTTCATTGACAGCATGATATATTATCATAATATAACCCCTGAGGCAACAGAATAATGCCGGCCGGGGATTTGCGTTTTCCGCTTGCCTAAAATACCATTTGCCGAAAAAAGCGGAAACCCCGGGCATATTGCCAGAAAAATATCCCGAAAACTTACCTTTTATACATTC
>CAYTQI010000009.1:0-46200 GCA_964440235.1 uncultured Planctomycetia bacterium | reverse complement strand
ACAAAGAAGCCTCATACTCAAAAAACAACAAAGGAGTCGATCCGTTCGATATACTGGTAAAACTTACACCTGAAGAGGAACACTTGAAAGCAATGGCACTCGGGCTTTATCTTACGGAAGGCAATACAAAAAATAAAAATTCGGTGCGTTTTTCCAATTCAAATCCCGCCCTTGTAAAGATATTCGTGAAATTTTTAAAAGCTGTTTGCGGTGTGGAAAAAGATAAAATAAAGATGTCGTTAATCGTATATCCGGATGTTTCCCAAAAAGCGGCAAGGGAATACTGGGGAAATTTTTTGAGTTTGCCGGTAGAACAATTCACGAAAACAACTGTTTTAAGGAACAGGCATAACCACACCTCGAAAAAACATTCTGAATTCGGAACCATCACGATATATGTGCACAATACGAAGCTTCTGGGTATCATAAAAGAATGGGCGAGAGAATACGCCCATGTAGCTCAGTTGGTAGAGCACATCCATGGTAAGGATGAGGTCGTCGGTTCAACCCCGACCGTGGGCTCCATTGCTAAATAAAGGAGGCAATCATGGCCAAAGCAAAATTTGAACGCACAAAGCCGCACGTAAATATCGGCACGATAGGGCACATTGACCACGGAAAGACCTGCCTTACGAGCGCCATAACACAGGTTCTCGCGGCAAAAGGCCAGTCAACCGCGAAGTCCTACGAGGAAATCGCCAAAGGCGGAGCCGTAAGGGATAAGAATAAGATTCTCACAATAGCGGTCGCGCATGTCGAGTACGAAACCGAGAAGCGCCATTACGCCCATATCGATTGCCCGGGCCACGCGGATTACATAAAAAATATGATAACCGGGGCCGCCCAAATGGACGGGGCGATCCTTGTCGTATCGGCCGCCGATGGGCCGATGCCCCAGACAAGAGAGCACATTCTTCTCGCGAGGCAGGTTAACGTTCCCGCGATAGTGGTATTTTTAAACAAGGTGGATCTCGTTGACGACAAAGAACTGCTTGATCTCGTGGAACTCGAGGTAAGGGAGCTTCTCACAAAATATAAGTTCCCCGGAGACAAAACACCGGTGGTCAAAGGAAGCGCCCTTAAAGCCATGCAAAAACCCAATGACGCGGAAGCCACCAAGCCCATATTCGAGCTGATGAAGGCGGTAGACGAATTCATCCCCACCCCGAAAAGAGACGTTGACAAACCCTTCCTGATGCCGATCGAAGACGTATTCTCAATCACCGGAAGAGGTACTGTCGGGACAGGCCGCGTGGAACGGGGCCAGGTAAAAACAGGGGAAGAAATTGAAATCGTGGGCATTAAAGACACGAAGAAAAGCGTCGTGACAGGGGTCGAGATGTTCAGGAAAATCCTGGACTCGGGCCAGGCCGGCGATAATATAGGAGTCCTCTTGAGGGGCGTTGAGAAAAAGGACCTCATGCGCGGACAGGTCCTCGCAAAGCCCGGGAGCATAAAACCGCATACGAAATGTAAAGGGGAGGCGTATATCCTGACTAAAGAGGAAGGCGGCCGCCACACGCCGTTTTTTAACGGATACAGGCCGCAGTTTTATTTCAGGACAACCGATGTTACCGGATCCGTAACACTTCCCAAGGACGTGGAAATGGTTATGCCCGGCGACAATGTTACGATGGACATAGTCCTCATAGAGCCCATCGCGATGGAGAAGGGCCTGAGGTTCGCCATACGCGAAGGCGGCCATACCGTGGGCGCGGGCGTAATAACGGAGATAAACGAGTAATATGCCCGCAGAAATCATCACTTTTGAATGTACCGTTTGCAAGAGGCGGAATTATAATTCCTTAAAAAATAAAAAAAAGAATCCGAACCGCCTGGAGCGTTCAAAATATTGCAGGTTTTGCAGGAAGCACACCGATCATAAAGAGCTTAAAAAAACTTGATTATGCAAATAAGAAAAAATTACGCAGGTTGGTTAGGAGCGTCGGTTAACTGGCAAACCAACGGTCTCCAAAGCCGTGACTGCAGGTTCGAGTCCTGCCGCTCCTGCCACAGCGAAGTATATGAATAAAGCCGCGAAATTTATAAGCGAAGTAAAACTGGAGTTAAAAAAAGTATCGTGGCCGACGAGGCGTGAACTGGTTAATTCGACCGTTGTTGTAATCATATCAGTGGCGATTCTGGCGGTTTTTATAGGCTTTTGCGATCTGATATGGTCAACGATCATTAATTTTGTTATCAGGTAAAATGGCAAAGAAGTGGTACGTGATACATACACAGACGGGATTTGAGGAAAAAGTGAAGACAGGCCTCGAAAAGAAGCTTGAGCAGGCTCCGGAAACAAAGGACCTTATCGCGCAGATTATCGTGCCAACGGAACAGGTGGCCGAAATCAAAGGCGGCAAGAAGAAAATAACCGAGAGAAAATTTTTTCCGGGTTACGTTCTCGTGGAAATGGAACTTAACGACAAAAGTTGGTATTTTGTAAAACGTACGGCGGGTGTTACCGGTTTTGTCGGGCCCCATTCCAGGCCAACCCCTCTCACGGACTCAGAAATAAAGACCATATTAAAACAGTCGGAGACAACGAAAGAAAAACCTATACCAAAGGTTTTATTTGAAAAAGGAGAGGCGATACGCGTGAAAGAGGGTCCGTTTAATAATTTTAACGGTGTGGTGGAAGGCGTTAACCATGAGAAGGGCAAGGTAAAAGTTTCCATCTCTATTTTTGGACGAGCCACGCCGGTTGAACTCGAGATGTGGCAGGTCGAAAAGGTTTAGAGCTAAGATGGCCAAAAAAATAAAAACAATTATAAAACTTTATTGCCCTGCGGGACAGGCTAACCCCGCGCCGCCGGTTGGGCCGGCTCTGGGACAGCACGGCCTTAATATAATGCAGTTTTGTAAAACTTTCAATGATAAAACCAGGGGAAAGGGGCAGGAGGGGCTCACTCTTCCGGTTGTGATTACCGCTTACGAAGACAGGTCTTTTACCTTTATAATAAAGAGCCCTCCATCAAGCGTCCTTTTAAAAAGGGCCTGCGGCATTGCCAAGGCAAGCGGTGAACCCAATAAAGAAAAGGTTGGGCAGGTCACTAAAAAGGAAGTTGAGGAAATAGCCAAAATAAAAATGAAGGATTTGAACGCGCACGATATCCAGGGTGCCGTAAAAATAATAGAGGGCACCGCGCGCAGCATGGGGATAGATGTGGTGGAAAAAAAATACGTGAAAAAAACCGGTGAAGGCGATGAGCAAGAAGAAAAAGGCGCTGGAGAAACTGTTCGAAAAGAATAAGCAGTATAAGCTCGAGGAAGCCGTGACAATATTGAAGCAGGCGCCGAAAGCGAAATTTGACGAAACAGTTGAGATTTCCGTAGATCTGAACATTAATCAGAAAGAGGCGCAGCAGCCTGTGCGGGGAACGGCGGTTCTTCCTCACGGGACCGGCAGGAACGTCAGGGTCATTGTTTTCTGCAAAGAGGAAAACACACAAAAAGCCAAAGACGCTGGCGCTGATTTCGCAGGCTCGGATGAGTTGATAAAAAAAGTTACCGCCGGATGGTGCGATTTTGACGTAGCGATAGCATCCACATCCATAATGCGCGACATAGCAAAGCTCGGAAGGGTATTGGGCCCCAGAGGCCTGATGCCAAACCCGAAAACGGGCACTGTTACTAACGACATAGAAAAAACGGTGAAAGAGGTAAAAGCCGGAAAAATCGAGTTTAAAATGGATAAACAGCGCGGCATACGCATAGGAGTCGGGAAATTGTCGTTTGAAAAAGCAGCTCTTTGTGAAAACATAAAACAAATCATAAAAGCGATTTTTTCGTCAAGTCCAAACCTCCAAAAGCCGCAGGCCGTAAAATCGACAACGCTCTCTACTACAATGGGCCCGGGTCTTAAACTGGACATTTCGGAATTCAGGAAATATTAACATGCAGGAAGAAAAATTCGGAATAGCCACCAAAACATACATGCTTAAGGAGCTCCTTGAGAAGTTTGAGTTTTCTCCAAATTTCATTGTTACCAATTACAAGGGGCTGCGGTCGGCTGAGATCGAAAAGCTTAGAAAAGATCTCCAAAGCTCGGCTTCCGGATATTTTGTAGTGAAAAATTCTATCGCGAAACGCGCTTTTGACAGGATGAAGATGGATGAAATGGCTCAATTCGTCAAAGGTGAACTCGGCATAGGTTTTGCCGGCGACATTATAGCTGCCTCTAAAACGTTTGTTGATTTCGCGAAAAGCCACGATTCTTTCAAATTAAACTGCGCGATGATAGACGGAAAGCTTGAAGGACTTGACAGGATAAAACAACTGGCAATGCTTCCCTCGAGAGACATATTGCTGGGCATGGCATTAAACCGCATGAAAAGCCCGGTTACGGGTTTTGTAGGTGTTTTATCGGGTTTATTGCGAAATTTGGTTTGGGCGATCAGCGAAATAAAAAATAAACGGGATAAGTAACCCCGTGCTTTCGCGCGGGGAATAGCAAAAAAAGGAAAGATGCCGCGCGAGAAATAGCGTGGAGGAACATCAAGGAGGTAAAGAAAATGGCGGAAGAGAAAAAAAAGGAAGAAACTAAAGTCGAGTCGGCGAAGACGGATGAGAAGAAGGAAACAGTCTCCGCCAATGCCGTGGCGGACAAAGAAAAAAAAGTTGAGCTTACCCAAAAGATGAAAGGCGTAGTGGATACGCTTGAAAAAATGACGGTTCTCGAGCTCGCGGACCTTGTCAAAGCACTGGAAGATAAATTTGGTGTGAGCGCGCAAGCGCCTGTGGCTATGGCCGGAATGGCAATGGCGGGCGGAGCCGGTGCCGCAGGGGGAGGCGCGGCGGCTGAAGAAAAGACAACTTTCACCGTGGTGCTCGCAGACATCGGGAAAAACAAAATTCAAGTAATCAAAGAAATCCGCGCAATAACAACCCTTGGGCTTAAAGAGGCTAAGGATCTCGTGGAAGCCGCGCCAAAACCCGTCAAGGAAGGTATCACGAAAGAAGAAGCGGAGAAAGTAAAAGTTCAGCTTGAAAAAGCGGGTGCCAAAGTAGAACTGAAGTAATCCTGTGTTTTCCTGCCGGAAATACAGGAGGGATGCCGCAGGTATGAACCTGTGGAGGAAGCAGAAATGATAAAGCGCAAGAATTACGCGAAAATAAAGCAGTGTTTCGATTTCCCTAACCTAATCGGAATTCAACTTTCGAGCTATGAGAAATTTCTACAACTCGGCGTTAACAAGAATAAAAGAAAATCGATTGGGCTAAGCGGGCTGCTTGAGGAGATGTTTCCGATCGAAACGCCAGATAAAGCGTATTCACTGCAATACATGAATTACGCTATCGGAAAACCAAAATACACCATTGAGGAATGCTTGAAAACCGGTATGACGTATGCCGGGGCACTGCGCGTACGGTTAAGATTGAAGACGCCGAAAGACACAAAAGAACAAGAAGTATATCTTTCCGACATTCCCTTTATTACACCGACAGGCACATTTATTATAAACGGTGATGAGCGCGTCGTGGTAAGTCAGCTTCACCGTTCACCCGGCATTTCTTTCGAAGAATCACAGCATCCGAGCGGTAAAAGAATATTTTCGGCGCGAATAATACCATACAGAGGGGCCTGGGTCGAATTTGAGGTTGACCCCCTGGACACCCTGCATGTCTATCTTGACAGGAGAAGAAAGTTTATCGGATCTGTATTCCTTCGCATGTTTGGCCTGTCAAAAGATGAGGATATTTTGAAGGCATTTAGCGGAATCGAGAAAATAAAGCTTACACGGGAAAGCCAGCTCGAGAACTATATGAATTTCGTACTAGCCGAGGATATTATTGATGAAGAATCCAATTCTATCCTTGCCAAATCAGGCGAAAGATTATCAAAAGAAATGGCGAAAAGAATCTGGAATTCAAAAATCCGGCATCTCTCGGTTTTAAGTGAAGAGCTTCCTGAAATCGTTAAAACCGTCGAGAGAGATCATTCGAGGTCTAAAGAGGAAGCGTTGCTGGAAATCTACAGAAAATTGAGACCGGGTGATCCGCCGACACTGGATTCAGCGCTTGGTCTTGTTGAAAGATTATTTTTTGACCCCAAGCGCTACAGCCTTGGCCGAGTCGGAAGGTTTATGCTCAATAGAAAACTTTCCATGAACGCGCCTCTTGACAGGATGACCCTTGATAGCGACACGCTTGTAAAGGCCATAAAACGCCTCATCAAGGTAAAGAACGAAGGGGGTCCGGTAGACGACATAGACCATCTTGGCAATAGGCGTGTAAGGTCGGTGGGGGAACTTTTACTTAATCAGTTCCGAATAGGAATCGTGCGGCTTGAGAGATCTATCAGGGAACGTATGAATATATATGACCTCGATAGCATAATGCCTCACAACCTTATAAACGCTAAACTTATTTCCAGTGTCGTGAAAGACTTTTTCGGACGAAGTCAACTATCGCAATTTATGGATCAGACAAATCCACTTGCCGAGCTTACGCACAAAAGACGCTTGAGCGCACTGGGGCCCGGTGGCTTAAATAGGGAAAGGGCCGGTTTTGAAGTGAGAGACGTGCACTATTCTCATTACGGCAGGATGTGCCCCATTGAAACACCGGAAGGCCCGAACATAGGGCTTATTACTTCGCTTAGCACTTATGCCCTTGCCAACGAGTTTGGTTTTTTGGAAACGCCATACAGAAAGGTTGAAAATGGAAGGGTAACAGAAAAGATAGAATACCTATCCGCCGATATCGAAGACGAGTATATAATCGCGCAGGCAAACGAAAGGCTGGACGTGCGCGGTTTTTTTATGAATGATAAAGTTTTCTGCCGTTATAAGCGGGATTTTATTTCTGCAAACCCGAAAACCGTTCAATATATGGATGTATCGCCATGCCAGCTCGTAAGTATAGCCGCAAGCCTTATTCCGTTTTTGGAGCACGACGACGCAAACAGGGCGCTCATGGGTTCCAATATGCAGCGTCAAGCCGTACCCTTATTGGAAACGGAAGCCCCGCTAATCGGTACGGGTATGGAATACAGAACGGCGAAGGATTCCGGGACCGTTCTGGTTTCCAAAGCGAAGGGTACCGTAAGCTACGTTGATGCTGAGGAAATCGCGATAGGCGGAAAAAAATACCACTTAAGAAAATTTGAACGCTCAAACGCGAATACCTGTGTAAATCAACGGCCTATCGTTAAATTGCGCCAGAAAGTGAAAGAGGGGGAAATCATCGCTGACGGCGCTGCTACAAAAGACGGTGAACTGGCTCTCGGCAGAAATGTTCTGGTAGCTTTTATGCCATGGCGGGGATATAACTTCGAGGATGCGATCTTAATGAGCGAGAAACTCGTAAAAGAGGATAAATATACCTCTGTGCATGTGGAGGAATTCGAGATTGAGGCGCGGGACACAAGGCTTGGCAACGAAGAAATTACACGCGACATTCCGAACGTAGGCGAGGAAGTCCTGCGAAACCTCGACAGTGACGGAATCGTCCGAATTGGCGCCGAAGTTACGCCGGGCGATATACTGGTCGGAAAGGTTACGCCTAAATCCGAAACGGAACTTTCACCGGAAGAAAAACTTCTGCGCGCCATATTCGGCGAAAAAGCGGGTGACGTCAGGGACGCCTCATTAACCGTTCCGCCGGGTATAGACGGGATAGTGGTTGAGGTTAAGGTTTTTTCGCGTAAAGAGGCACGTTCAAAAACAAAAGAAGAACGCTCAAAAGAATTGAAGGAAATCGGGAAGATAGAGGAATTTTATTCGGGCCAGATAAAAAAAATTGAAGAGGAAAAGGCGAGAAAATTATATAAACTTCTACTGGGCCAAAAAATGGCCGCGAGTCTTCTGGATAACGAGACAGGCAAAGTTTTGATAAAGCATGACACCGTTGTAAAGGCAAAGGATCTCTCTAAGATAGAAAAAGCGGACCTGGACAACATAAAAGTCACGGACAATGCCCAGATAGAAAACGAGATAAACAGGGTTATCCGCCTTCTGGATGCCCAGATAGAGGAGCTCTCTTACGAGCAGGAAAGAGAAATTGACCGCGTTAAGAGAGGCGACGAGCTGCCCCCGGGCGTACTTAAAAAAGTTGTGGTTTATGTGGCAAGCAAAAAAAGGATTTCGGTGGGCGATAAGATGGCGGGAAGGCATGGCAATAAAGGTGTCATAGCAAAAATATTGCCGGAAGAAGATATGCCGTTTTTGGATGACGGAACGCCCGTAGAAATCGTTCTCAATCCGCTTGGCGTGCCAAGCCGAATGAATGTGGGCCAGCTTCTGGAAACACACCTTGGATGGGCCACAAAGATTCTGGGAATTCACATCGCAACGCCGGTATTTGACGGCGCGCGCGAGAATGAAATAAGAAAAGAAATGAAATTGGCCGGACTTCCGGAAACGGGAAAAGTAAAAGTGTATGATGGGTTAACGGGTAAGCCTTTCGACCAGAATATAACGGTAGGCTACATCTACATGATGAAACTCATACACCTTGTGGACGACAAAATACACGCGAGGAGTATCGGGCCGTATTCCCTTGTTACACAGCAGCCCCTTGGCGGCAAAGCGCAGTTTGGGGGCCAACGCTTCGGCGAGATGGAAGTATGGGCGCTTGAGGCTTATGGGGCCGCGTATACCCTCCAGGAGCTTTTAACGGTAAAAAGCGATGATGTAACAGGTAGGACCAAGATATACGAAGCGATAGTTAAGGGTGAAAGCGCGTTCCAGCCCGGAACGCCTGAATCGTTCAACGTTCTTGTGAAAGAATTACAAAGCTTGTGTCTTGACGTTAAAATGGAAAAGTCAGAAAAGGATAACAAGTAAAATGATACCGGAAGTAAACCGATTCGACACCATCAGCATACACCTGTGCTCGTCCCAAACAGTCAGGGCCTGGTCAAAAGGAGAGGTTAAAAAGCCCGAAACCATTAATTACAGGACCCTTAAACCGGAAAAAGACGGGCTTTTTTGTGAACGCATATTCGGGCCAACACGCGATTACGAATGCAACTGCGGCAAGTATAAGAGAATAAAACATAAGGGGATTATCTGTGATCGTTGCGGTGTTGAGGTTACCCGTTCAAGTGTTCGCAGGGAAAGAATGGGACATATAGAGCTTGCGTGCCCGGTTTCGCATGTATGGTTTTTTAAAGCCCTTCCTTCAAGAATAGGAAACATTATTCAGCTCAATGCCAGGGAACTCGAAAAGGTGCTTTACTACGAGGAATATGTTGTCGTGGATCCGGGTAACACTCCGCTTAGGAAAAAAGAGTTACTGAATGAAGAAAGGTACGTTGAATACAGAGAGAAATATGGCAATGATTTTGTGGCCAAAATGGGCGCAGAAGCCATAAAAGATCTCCTTAAAGAAGTGGATCTTGATAAAATGGCCCAGAAACTAAAAAAAGAAATACATGAATCAAAAACAACCCATTCGCAGAAAAGAAATATTAAAGTACTAAAAATTATCGAAAACTTCCGGAAATCCGGAAATAAACAGGAATGGATGGTGCTGGATATCGTGCCGGTGATCCCGCCGGACCTGCGGCCGTTGGTACCGCTTGACGGCGGCAGATTCGCCACGAGCGACTTGAATGATCTGTATAGGCGGGTAATAAATAGGAACAACCGCCTAAAAAAACTTCTTGAGCTCAAGGCGCCCGAGGTAATCATAAGAAATGAGAAGAGAATGCTCCAGGAAGCCGTTGACGCGCTTTTTGATAACGGAAGGCACGGAAGGCCCGTTCTTGGCCCGGGTAACAGGCCCCTTAAATCACTGGCGGACATGTTAAAAGGCAAACAGGGCAGGTTCCGTCAAAATCTGCTCGGAAAAAGAGTTGATTATTCCGGAAGAAGCGTTATCGTAATAGGGCCTGAACTTAATCTCCACCAGTGCGGATTGCCAAAAAAAATGGCACTTGAACTATTTGAGCCGTTTATAATCCGTAAGTTAAGAGAGAAGGGGTTTGTTCATACCATAAAAAGCGCAAAGAAAATGGTTGAAAAGGCAAAACTTGAGGTCTGGGATATACTTGACGAGGTTATCAAGGATCACCCGGTTCTCCTTAACAGGGCACCGACATTGCATCGACTCGGCGTCCAGGCATTTCAGCCGATACTGATAGAGGGCAAAGCGATACGGGTGCATCCTCTTGTCTGCGCCGCTTTTAACGCGGACTTTGACGGTGACCAGATGGCAGTTCATGTACCCCTTTCACTTGAATCTCAAATGGAAACAAGGCTTCTGATGCTTTCCACCAATAATATATTTTCACCAGCTAACGGAAAACCGATCGCAGTGCCCTCGCAGGATATAGTTCTCGGATGTTATTATTTGACGAAAGAAAAAGAAGGGCTGAAGGGCGAAGGGCGTACTTTCGCGGATCCTGATGAAGTTATCACGGCGTATCAGGACGAACAGGTCGCGCTGCATGCAAAAATAAAAGTGCGCCTGAACGGCAAGATAGTTAATACGACCGTAGGAAGAGTGCGCTTTAATACCCTTTTGCCGGAAGGTGTTCCTTTTATTAATGAATTGATGAATAAATCCAGGATAAGCGAGGTTATATGTAACTGCCACAGGATAAAAGGGCATGGGGAAACAATAAAATTGCTCGATAAGTTGAAGGAGGTCGGATTTGAGGAGGCAACACTGGCCGGGCTTTCGATTTCCATAAGCGACTTAAATATTCCGAAAGAAAAAGAGAAATACATAAAAAAAACAAAAGAAGAAGTGGCGCGCGTGGACGATCAGTATAAAAAAGGCGTTATAACTGACGGGGAAAGATATAATAAGATCATTGACTTATGGACGCACACAACGGAAGCTGTCGCTGATTTTATTTTCGATGAACTGGATCCGTTCAATCCTATTTTTATGATGGCTGATTCCGGCGCGCGGGGTTCAACGCAACAAATTCGTCAGCTCGCGGGGATGAGAGGCCTCATGGCGAAACCTTCCGGCGAAATAATAGAGATACCCATCATAGCAAATTTCAGGGAAGGCCTTACGGTGCTGGATTATTTTATTTCGACCCATGGCGCGCGAAAAGGCCTGGCGGATACCGCGCTCAAAACAGCTGATTCGGGATATCTTACCAGGCGCCTGGTTGACGTTGCCCAGGATGTGATTACGAGCGAAGTGGACTGCGGTACCATGAACGGCATTTTTGCGAGCGCGATTGTCGAAGGCGATGAGGTTGTGGCGACACTTTCGGAGCGTATAGACGGTAGAGTGGCGTTGGATAACATAGTTAATCCGGTTACCGACGAAGTAATCGCGGAAGCCGGTGAGGAAATAACGGAAGATAAGGCAAAAAAAATCGAGGAGGCGGGCATAGAGAGCATTAGGATAAGAAGTGTCCTGACTTGTGAATCCGCCCGCGGCGTATGCACAAAGTGTTACGGGAGAAACCTTGCTACGGGAAAAATGGCGGAAGTAGGGGAGGCTGTCGGAGTTATCGCGGCTCAATCAATAGGTGAACCCGGTACGCAGCTTACAATGAGAACATTTCACATAGGCGGCACTGCGAGCCGCGTAATTGAGCAGTCATATATTGAAACGCGCAATAAAGGTATAGTAAAATATCACAATCTTAAAACAGTGCAAAAAAAGAAGCAGCCTCACTATATCGTGCTCAACAGAAACGGCCATATAAGCATAGAGGATAAGTCGGGAAGGGAGCTTGAACGGCACACAATACCGCAAGGAGCGCTTATACTTATTGCCGAAGGCGGAAGTGTAAATAAAAAAGAGATCTTTGTCAGGTGGGACCCCTATACGGTTCCCATACTTACGGAAATGGACGGCTTTATCAGGTACGAGGATATAAAAGAAGGCCTTACCATGAAGGAGGAGCTGGATCCAAGCACGAGGATAAAAAATAAGGTAATACTTGAGCATAAAGGCGACTACCATCCGGAGATTGTTGTTACCGGCAAGCAAAACGAGGTGTTGGCCATATACCCGATTCCCTCCGGCGCCGTGATTACGGTAAATAATAAACAGGGCGTTAGCGCGGGTGATATGCTGGCTAAGACTCCTCGCACGATCACAAAAACAAAAGATATTACAGGCGGGCTCCCGCGCGTTGCTGAACTTTTCGAGGCCAGGAAACCAAAAGATCCGTCTATAATAAGCGAGATTGACGGCACAGTCGAATTCGGAGAATCCAAGAAAGGCCAGAAAAGAGTTCTTATCAAGAGCCCTACCGGCATGACAAAAGAATACGTAATACCGCATGGCAAACATTTGAACGTTTATAAAGGCGACCATGTCTTCGCCGGACAACAGCTGATAGACGGGCCGATCGTACCTCAGGATATACTTAAAGTTTCCGGAGAAAAAAAGCTGCAGGAATATCTTTTAAATGAAGTGCAGGAAGTCTACCGGCTCCAGGGGGTTAAAATTAATGATAAACATATTGAGGTTATGATACGGCAGATGTTGAAAAAGGTAAAAATAGAGGATTCCGGCGATACGTCCTTTATAATAGGGGATCAGGTAGACAGGACAATGTTCAAGGAAGAAAATGAAAAAGTCCTGAAAAGAAAAGCGAAACCCGCCAGCGCGACTCCGGTACTTCTGGGAATAACAAAAGCGGCGCTTACAACAGAAAGTTTTATTTCTGCGGCGAGTTTCCAGGAAACAACAAAAATATTGACGGAAGCGGCCGCAAGCGGTAAGACAGATAAGTTAATGGGCCTTAAGGAGAACATCATAATGGGCCACCTTATCCCGGCCGGAACGGGTTTCAAGGCGCATCGGAACATAGAAATAGTACGAAATATTTTTGAGGATAAAAAACACCCGGAAAAGAAGCCCGCCGCGGCCCGGCCCAAGAATGAAAATAGCGCGGCCAAAGAAAAAAAACCGAAGAAAAAAACAAAAAAGAAGGGCAAATAAGGATTTTATGCCAACAATAAATCAACTGGTAAGGCAGGGAAGGGAAAAATTCAAGAAAAAAACAAAATCGCGGGCGCTTGAATCATGTCCTCAAAAAAGGGGTGTATGTTTACAGGTCAAGACTCAAACGCCAAAGAAGCCTAATTCCGCCCTAAGAAAAGTGGCGAGGGTAAGGCTTACCAACGGCGTGGAAGTTACCGGTTACATACCGGGTGTTGGGCATAATCTCCAGGAACACTCAATCGTGACCATAAGAGGGGGAAGGGTTAAGGATTTGCCGGGGGTTCGGTACCACATTGTAAGGGGTACGCTGGACACAGCCGGCGTAGTCGATCGCAAGAAATCGCGCTCCAAGTACGGGGCAAAGAAACCTAAGAAGTAACGCAATAGTAACTATGCGCTATCAGTTAAGACGATAAGAGGGCAAATACATGAGAAGAAGAAGGGCGGAAAAAAGAAAAATTATACCGGACCCCAAATACAACAGTGCGTTGGTTTCGAGGTTTATAAACATGGTAATGCTAAGAGGGAAGAAATCGGCGGCGGAATCGATTGTTTACGGCGCCATTGAACTTATATCAAAAAAAACCGAAAATAAAAATCCTTTGGAGATTTTTGAAAAAGCCATAGATAACGCCAGGCCGCTTCTGGAAGTGAGGCCTCGCAGGATAGGCGGTGCCACTTACCAGGTGCCGATGGAAGTGGAGAAAAGCCGCGGAAATTTCATGTCAATGATGTGGATCAGGGATTTTGCGCGCGCCAAAAAAGGAAAACCGATGAAAGATAAGCTGGCCGGCGAGCTTTTAGAGGCGTACAAAAAAACGGGAAGTGCCGTAAAGAAGAGGGAAGACACGCATAGAATGGCCGAATCAAACAAAGCTTTCAGCCATTATAGATGGTAGTAAACCACCGTTCCACTGCGTCAGTGGAACATTTGTTCCACTGACGCAGTGGAACGAGGGTAAGCAGGAAAAGCAGCACGCTGTAAGTAAGAATGAATATAGCAATAAAGGAACGGGAAGTGACGAGTAATAAAACAACGACAGGGCTTGCGAAAACAAGAAACATAGGGATAATCGCTCATATAGACGCGGGTAAAACCACGCTTACCGAACGTATCCTGTATCATGCCGGTAAAATTCATAAAATAGGAAATGTGGACGACGGGACCACAACTACTGACTGGATGGAACAGGAGCAGGAACGCGGGATTACGATAACAAGCGCAGCTATAACGTGTTTTTGGAAAGACAAGCGCCTGAACATTATCGATACTCCGGGGCATGTCGACTTTACCATAGAAGTTGAGCGTTCGCTTAAAGTCCTTGACGGTGCCGTTGTTGTTTTTTGTGGCGTGGCCGGGGTTCAGCCGCAATCCGAGACAGTATGGCGCCAGGCGGACCGGTACGAGGTACCAAGAATCGCCTTCATAAATAAGCTGGATCGTACCGGCAGTGATTTTTTTAAAACCATCGAACAAATTAAACATCGACTTGGCGCAAACGCGCAGCCAATAGAGATACCTATCGGAAATGAGGCAGATTTTAAAGGCATAATCGATCTTGTGGAAATGAAGGCCTATGAATTTGTTGGCGAGGGCACCGAAATAATACGCAAGGAGTGCCAGATACCCCCGGATATGAAAAAAATAACAAGTCATTACAGGCATAATCTGATTGAGAAAATAGCCGAGGTTAATGAAGCGGCAATGGATAAATATATTCACGATGGCGGCATATATCCGCACGAATTGATAGGATACATAAGAAACGCTACCATACAGAATAAATTCGTGCCTGTTTTTTGCGGAACGGCGTTTCGCAATAAAGGTGTGGAACTTCTCCTGGATGGTGTTGCGAATTTTCTGCCATCCCCGGAGGACATTCCTTCGGCCCAGGGCATAAATCCGGATACGGGGGAGGCGGAAACCAGGAAACCGGATCCGGATGGACACCTGTGTGCCCTCGCTTTTAAAATAATGGCCGATCCATTTGTCGGCAAACTGATTTTTGTAAGAATTTATTCCGGAACACTGCGCACAGGTGAATATGTATATAATTCAGTCAAGAAAGCGGAGGAGAGAGTCGGCAAAATAGTCCGTATGCACGCTGATAAACAGGAAATCGTAAAAGAAGCCTCTGCCGGTGACATAGTCGCGGTAGTCGGCTTAAAAAAAACAACGACGGGCGATACTATCTGTGAGGAAAAAAAGCCGATTAATATGGAACGAATACATTTTCCAGACCCTGTGATATCCATGGCAATTGAACCGGCAACGAAGGCGGACCAGGAAAAACTCGCGAATGCCCTTAAAAAAATGCAGGAAGAAGACCCGTCTTTCAAAGTCAGATATAATCGGGAAACCGCCGAAACCCTTATAAGCGGTATGGGCGAGCTTCATCTTGACGTCGTAGTTACAAGAATAACGCGTGAATTTGCCGTCAAGGCTAATATCGGAAAACCGCATGTCGCCTATAAAGAAACTGCCACAAAAAAGGTTCTTTCCACGGGCAAATTTATCCAGCAGTCGGGCGGCAGGGGGCAATACGGACATGTTGAAATAGAACTTTCGCCGTCTGAAAAAGGTGAGGGAATTGTGTTTGAAAATAAAATCAAGGGAGGCCAAATACCAAAGGAATATATTCCTTCCGTAAAAAAAGGCATTAATGGCGGCGCAAAAAGCGGGATTCTGGCCGGATTTCCCGTCATAGATATAAAGGTAACTCTTTACGACGGATCGTTTCATGATGTGGATTCATCGGATATCGCTTTTGAGATGGCCGGTTCCATCGCTTTGCAGCAGGCCCTGAAAAAAGCCGCCTGCGTTCTGATGGAACCCATTATGGACATGGAAGTTACCACTCCGGAAGAATATCTCGGAGAAGTCCTTGGGGACTTAAATTCACGTAGATCCAGAATAGAGTCAATTGAGCAAAAAGGCAGCACAAAAGTTATAAAGGCACTGTCGCCCCTGGCTGAAATGTTCGGCTACGCAACGGTAGTGAGAAGCCTTACGCAGGGACGCGCAACCTATACGATGGAGCCTTCCTTTTACCAGGAAGTGCCTAAGAATATAGTAGAGAAGTTAATTCACGGAGAAACTCAAAGATGAAACTCGGTAAATTTGCGATGGGCGAAAGATTTTGGAAAATGGCCGATTCGCCCTTCGTAAGTAAGTATGAGGAGGTAAATCATGGCCAAAGCAAAATTTGAACGCACAAAGCCGCACGTAAATATCGGCACGATAGGGCACATTGACCACGGAAAGACCTGCCTTACGAGCGCCATAACACAGGTTCTCGCGGCAAAAGGCCAGTCAACCGCGAAGTCCTACGAGGAAATCGCCAAAGGCGGAGCCGTAAGGGATAAGAATAAGATTCTCACAATAGCGGTCGCGCATGTCGAGTACGAAACCGAGAAGCGCCATTACGCCCATATCGATTGCCCGGGCCACGCGGATTACATAAAAAATATGATAACCGGGGCCGCCCAAATGGACGGGGCGATCCTTGTCGTATCGGCCGCCGATGGGCCGATGCCCCAGACAAGAGAGCACATTCTTCTCGCGAGGCAGGTTAACGTTCCCGCGATAGTGGTATTTTTAAACAAGGTGGATCTCGTTGACGACAAAGAACTGCTTGATCTCGTGGAACTCGAGGTAAGGGAGCTTCTCACAAAATATAAGTTCCCCGGAGACAAAACACCGGTGGTCAAAGGAAGCGCCCTTAAAGCCATGCAAAAACCCAATGACGCGGAAGCCACCAAGCCCATATTCGAGCTGATGAAGGCGGTAGACGAATTCATCCCCACCCCGAAAAGAGACGTTGACAAACCCTTCCTGATGCCGATCGAAGACGTATTCTCAATCACCGGAAGAGGTACTGTCGGGACAGGCCGCGTGGAACGGGGCCAGGTAAAAACAGGGGAAGAAATTGAAATCGTGGGCATTAAAGACACGAAGAAAAGCGTCGTGACAGGGGTCGAGATGTTCAGGAAAATCCTGGACTCGGGCCAGGCCGGCGATAATATAGGAGTCCTCTTGAGGGGCGTTGAGAAAAAGGACCTCATGCGCGGACAGGTCCTCGCAAAGCCCGGGAGCATAAAACCGCATACGAAATGTAAAGGGGAGGCGTATATCCTGACTAAAGAGGAAGGCGGCCGCCACACGCCGTTTTTTAACGGATACAGGCCGCAGTTTTATTTCAGGACAACCGATGTTACCGGATCCGTAACACTTCCCAAGGACGTGGAAATGGTTATGCCCGGCGACAATGTTACGATGGACATAGTCCTCATAGAGCCCATCGCGATGGAGAAGGGCCTGAGGTTCGCCATACGCGAAGGCGGCCATACCGTGGGCGCGGGCGTAATAACGGAGATAGCGGAGTAATACGGAGTTTTAAATAAAAATGTCGGCAAAGACAAAAACAATAAAAGTGAAATCGGGCAGCGCGGTAAAAATCAGGATAAGGCTTATGGCCTACGATCACAGGCTTCTGGACCTCTCCTGCGAGGAAATTGTTGAAACCGTAAAAAAAACAGGGGCTTCTATTTCAGGCCCGCTGCCGCTACCTACGCGAAGGGAACTTTTTACGGTTCTGCGTTCGCCTCATATCGATAAGAAATCAAGGGAGCAGTTTCAAATCAAGACACATAAACGGCTCCTGGAAATAATCGAACCGACGGCAAAGACCATTGACGCCCTGCGAAGGCTCGATCTGCCGGCCGGCGTTAACGTGGAAATAAAGTAGGGGTTAAATATGACGGGGTTACTGGGTAAAAAAATAGGCATGACAAATATATTTGACGGGGAAGGGCGTTTTGTCCCGGTAACGCTTATAGAGGCAGGGCCCTGCCTGGTCCTGGGCACAAAAACGAAAGAAAAATGCGGTTATACCGCTGCAATTCTGGGGTACGGCCAAAAAAAACCCTCGCGCGTAAAAAAACCGCAAAGGAAATGGCCGGTTCGCGTTATAAAGGAGATTAGAACAGACCGGCCGGCGGCTGTTAAGGCCGGGGACAGGGTCGGGATAAACCTTTTCAAAATCGGTAATTATGTTGACATAACGGGAACAACCATAGGCAAGGGATTTCAGGGTGGCATGAAACGATGGGGGTGGAGCGGCGGAGAAAAAGGACACGGTTCGATGTTTCATCGCGCCCCCGGCTCTATCGGAGCGAGTTCCTATCCCTCAAGGGTCCATAAAGGAAAAACTCTTCCGGGACATATGGGCGCGGTTAAAAGGACCGCTCAAAATCTAAAGATCGTAAGTATCGATGAAGAAAAAAATATAATCAGCGTTAAGGGGTCTGTGGCCGGCCACAAGGGGGGCTTTCTCGTGATAAAACACGCGAAAAAAAGGCCGCCTAAAGATGACGGACAGGAAGCACCGAGCAAGGTAAAAAAAGAAGCGGAAAAGAAATAGACGTGACAAAAAACAATAAAATAGATATGCAGCGAATACCATTATATGACTCAAACGGCAAAAAGTCCGGGACAATGGATTTAAGCGAGGACATTTTTACCGGAAAATACAACGAATCACTGCTTTATCAGGCGCTGGTCATGTACAGGGCCAACCAGCGCAAGGGTACAGCCAGTACAAAAACGCGCGGCGACGTAAGCGGTGCCGGGAAAAAGCCCTGGAGGCAGAAGGGTACGGGACGGGCCAGAGTGGGTTCCATACGAAATCCCGTTTGGCGCGGCGGCGGCATCGCGTTTGGTCCGCATCCGCGGGATTTCCGGTATTCGCTCCCTAAAAAAATGTTAAAAAGCGCTTTTTTGTCCAGTTTGAACGCGAAATTGAAAAACGGAAAGATCCTGGGCCTCACGGGCCTGGTTTTGGATAATCCTAAAACAAAAAAAATCTCATCCCTTCTTTCGACTATGAAGATAAAAACAAGGGTTTTACTCCTGGTAAAAAATAAGGATAGGAATCTTATTCTGGCAACCAGAAACATAAAACGGCTCTCTCTGAAGCGGTCCGGCGAAGCGACGGCACTTGATGTTCTTTCATGCGACCGAGTCGTTATTACAAAAGAAGCTGCGGATGAGTTCCTGAGCAAAAAGGCCAAAAAATGAAAAGTCCATACTCGGTAATCATAAGCGCAATAAGAACCGAAAAAGGTACGCGCCTGCTCCCCTTCAATAAGTATCTTTTCTGGGTGGATGTACGCGCAAACAAATCGGAAATAAGAAACGCCGTGAAAGAAATTTACAAGGTAAAGGTCGAAAAGGTAAATACCGTGAAGGTAAGGGGCAAAAAAAAGCGGGTCAGATACGTGGAAGGAAAAACATCGGACTGGAAAAAAGCGATAGTAACACTTAAGCGTGGCGAAAAAATTGACGTATCGTAATGATTAATACGGAAGAAAAATAATGGGAATAAAAAAATATAAACCCACGACACCGGCCAGGCGATGGGGAAGCGGTTACACCTTTGATGAAATCACTAAAGATTTTCCGGAAAAGCGCCTGACCGTTTCGTTAAAAAGAACGGGCGGAAGAAATGTGTGCGGAAGGATAACCGCCCGGCACAGAGGCGGTGGCCATAAGAAAAAATGGCGCGTGATTGATTTTAGAAGAAATAAATACGATGTTCCGGCGAAAGTTATCGCGATCGAGTATGATCCGAATAGGAGCGCGCGCATTGCACTACTTGAATACCGAGACACCCAAAGGCGTTATATCATATGCCCGGACGGATTAAAAGTCGGCGATGAGGTGATATCTTCCAGGGATGCCGAAATCAAGGTTGGCAATGCCCTTCCCCTGGAAAAAATACCGCTTGGTATCCCTATTTATAACGTGGAATTACAAAAAGGGCAGGGCGCAAAAATCGCAAGATCGGCTGGGGGGCTCGCTGTCGTGGTGGCCAAAGAAAAAGGGTTCGCGCATATAAGGATGCCGTCAAGCGAGGTTCGTCTCGTCAAGCTTGAGTGTTTCGCGTGCATAGGCCAGGTCGGAAACATTGAACACGAGAGTATATCGATCGGCAAAGCAGGCAGGTCGAGGCACCTCGGCATCAGGCCCTATTCACGCGGTGTCGTAAAAAATCCCGTTGACCACCCTATGGGCGGCGGCGAAGGTAAATCTTCAGGCGGAAGGCATCCGACCACGCCATGGGGCAAAGCAACAAAAGGCTTGAAAACAAGAAAAACAAAAAGTTCTGATAAATATATCTTAAAAAGGAGAAAATAAGAGATGTCGCGTTCTACGAAAAAAGGGCCATTTATAGATGAGAAGCTTTTGATGAAAGTCCAGAAAGCCGAAAAAGCGCGCGACAGAAAACCTATAAAGACATGGGCCCGTCGTTCCATAATATCGCCCGACTTTATCGGCGTTACATTTATGGTCCACAACGGCAGAAAGTTTTTGCCGGTCTTTGTCACGGAAAACATGGTAGGGCACAAACTCGGCGAATTCGCGCCGACGAGGCTATTTAAAAAACATGGCTCGGCAACAGAGGTTTCACTTGAAAAAACATAATCAGCGCACGCCATACGTTTTGAACCACAAGAGGGAAAAGACATGATTACACGGGCTCTGGAGAAATATGTAAAGATAGCGCCGAAAAAACTGCAGCCGGTAGCAAGGCTTTTGCGTAATAAGAAAGTGGAGGACGCGCTTTACCTCTTGATCAGCACGAATAAAAAAGGCGCGTCGATTTTGCGGGCCGCAATAGAATCAGCCCGCAGTAACGCCAGGGGAATTGCTGAAAAAAAGTTCGACGAAGCGGACCTCTATATATCTAAAATTGTCGTAAACGAAGGGCCTGCGCTCTCAAGATACAGGGCAATGTCGATGGGGAGGGCCGGTATGATAAAAAAAAGAACAAGCCATGTCCTGGTAGAGCTGGACGCGAAAGAAAAATCTAAAAAAGCAAAAAAACCGGTTAAAATAAGGAAAAAGGGGTAATGGGTCAAAAAATTCATCCATACGGTTTGAGGGTCGGGATAATAAAGAACTGGAAGTCGCGCTGGTTCGCAAAAAAAGAAAATTTTCATTCCATGCTTATAGATGATCTGAAAATTAAAAAATATGTTAAAAGCAAACTGCAGGCCGCGGCGGTTTCGAATATAGAAATAGAGCGAACCGGAGAGCGGATAAGGGTGCTTATATACACAGCCAGGCCCGGCGTTGTGATAGGGCGCAGGGGCGCTGAAATTGAGGGCCTGAAAGAAAACCTTCAGTCCATGGTGGGCGAGAAACAACTGCTAATCGATATAAAAGAAGTCAGGCAGCCCGCGATGGAAGCGCAACTTGTAGCCGAAAATATCGCGCTGCAGCTCGAAAAAAGAATACCTTTCCGGCGCGCGATAAAACGATCTCTCCAACAGGCCAGGGACGCCGGTTGCGAAGGATTGAAAATAAAAATTTCAGGAAGACTGGGCGGAGCGGAAATCGCAAGAAAAGAATCGTTGAAATACGGTAAAATTCCGTTGCAAACATTACGGGCAGACATAGATTACGGTTTTACGGAGGCACACACGACATACGGCCTCATAGGCGTCAAGGTATGGGTTTACAAAGGCGAAAAAATAGGCGGCGGTACGATGGAAGATTTCAGAAATGAGCTCAGGGCAAAAAAAGAACCGCGCCATACGGCTGCATTTAGAAGGAGGGGGTAGCGGTAATGGGCTTGATGCCGAAACGTGTTAAATACCGCAAAGCGCAAAGAGGAAGAAGAAAGGGAACCAGTTTTTCCGGCTCAGAGCTTAGTTTCGGCGAATACGGACTTAAGGCACTGGGCAATACCTGGATCAAAGACCGGCAAATAGAAGCGGCGCGCGTCGCACTCATGCGCCATACAAGGCGCGGGGGTAAGGTATGGGTGAGGATTTTCCCCGATAAACCCGTTACCAAGAAACCGGCTGAAACACGAATGGGAAAAGGCAAGGGCGCGCCTGATCACTGGATCGCTGTCGTGAAAAAGGGACGCATACTTTTTGAAATGGAAGGCATTCCCCTTGAACTAGCGAGGGATTCGATGCGCCTGGCGGCTCATAAATTGCCAATAAGAACAAAATTCGTAACGAGGTCTCATTAATCATGACTCTTAAAACAAGCGATATCAGAAACATGACAAAAGACGAAATAAGCAATAAGATTGTTTCTTTGCGCGAGGAACTTTTTAAGCTGCGCTTTGAGCAAAAAGCCGGCAGGGTAGAAAAACCTCACAGAATAAAAGAAGCGAGGAAGGAAGTAGCGCGTTGTAATACAATTTTAACGGAGAAAAAGAATGGGGAAAAATAGTAAAAACCGCGCGAAGAAAGAGGTCCTCGGGACCGTTGTAAGCGACGGAATGGAGAAAACCATAGTAGTGGAAACGGGTAGAGTGACAGTGCATCCCGTTTTTAAAAAAACCATAAGGCGATTCAGCAAGATTAAGGCACATGACGAAAAAAATACGGCTAAAAAGGGAGACATTGTAAAACTTAGAGAGACACGTCCTGTTTCCAAGGAAAAACGCTGGTTACTGGCAGGGGTTATAAAAAAGGCGGAATAAATTAAAAATGATTATAATGCGCACAATACTGGATGTAGCCGATAATACGGGGGCCAAAAAGGCATCGTGCATCGGCGTTATCGGACGCTCCGGGAGGAGACACGCCGAACTGGGCGATGTGATCACATGCAACATCAAAGAAGTTACGCCGGAGTCGTCTATAAAAAAAGGCGAGGTGGCAAAAGGCGTTATTGTAAGATGCGCTTTTCCCACGAAAAGGCCCGACGGTTCCTACTTAAAATTTGACAGGAATGCCGTAGTTATAATTGACGCACAGGGCAACCCTAAGGGGACACGAATATTCGGGCCGGTAGCGAGGGAGCTGCGGGAGAAAAATTTTCTTAAAATTGTTTCGCTCGCGCCGGAGGTAATTTAAATGGCGAAAATTAGAAAGAATGACATGGTTACGGTACTTGCCGGCAAAGACAGGGGCAAGACCGGGAAGGTTCTCGCTATCGTGCCGGCTAAAAACGGCGCTATTGTAGAGGGCGTAAATTTCGTGAAAAAACATGCCCGGCGCACAAGAGAAGATGAAAAAGGCGGAATAGTGACCAAGGAATCCGCCATACAGATCTCTAATCTCGCGCTTTTTTGTAAAGGGTGTAACCGCCGCACAAAAATAGGTATTAACGTGCTGAAGGACGGCACAAAAACCAGATTCTGCAAAAAATGTAAGGAAGTATTTTGATAGTACCAAGGCTTAAGGAAAAATATACAAAAGAAATCGCGCCGAAAATGATGGAACAGTTTGGATTTAAAAACGTTCTTGAGGTTCCGCGTATTTCAAAAATCGTAATAAATGTGGGGCTCGGAGAGGCCGCCGCCGACAAAAAACTCATTGATACTGTCGTGGATGAAATGGCGCGGATTACCGGGCAAAGGCCTGTCGTAACGAAAGCGAAAAAAGCCGTTGCCGGGTTTAAAATACGCAAAGACTCGCCTGTCGGCTGCAAGATAACGCTCCGGAAAGCCCGCATGTATGAATTCCTGGACCGTTTCATAAACGTGGCCCTTCCCAGAATCAGGGATTTCAGAGGGTTAAATGCGAATTCCTTTGATGGAAACGCGAATTATTCGCTCGGCGTTAACGAGCAGAGTATTTTTCCCGAGATAGATGTTGACGGGATTCAGCTGGTGCACGGCATGGACATAACGATCGTGACAACAGCGAAAAAAAGAGAAGAGGGTTACGAACTTCTGAAATTTTTTGGATTTCCATTCAAAAGGTGAAAAGTGGCAAAAAAGTGTCTTGTTGAAAAAGTAAAAAGAAAAGCGAAGTTCAAGGTAAGAACGTACCACCGCTGCGAGCTTTGCGGCCGGAGACGCGGTTACATGCGCAGGTTTAAACTGTGCCGCATATGTTTCAGGGAACTTGCCTCCAGAGGCGAAATTCCCGGCGTCGTTAAAGCAAGCTGGTAAACTTAAGGAGATTAATAAATGCCGGTAACTGACCCGATAGCGGATATGCTCGTTATTGTAAAAAACGGTGTAATGGCGGGGAAGCAAAGCGTTGTTGTGAAAGGCTCCAAAATTAACGAGAATATCCTGAAGATATTACAGAAAGAAGGGTTTATTTTAAATTATAAATCCGTTGAGGATAAAAAACAGGGAACGATAAAAGTATACCTCAAATACGAAAAAAATAAAATCCCCGCGCTCGCGGGCTTAAGACGGGTTTCAAAGCCCGGTTTACGTATTTACACGAAACACAGCGAAATTAAAACCGTTTACGGAGGAATAGGGATAGCGCTTATTTCAACATCAAAAGGCGTCATAACTGATAAGGAAGCGAAAGAAAAAAAAATCGGCGGAGAAATTCTCTGCGAGGCCTGGTAGGTAAATCATGTCACGTATTGGCAAAAAACCGATTGTTGTACCCGGAAACGTAAAAATTGAAATAAAGGCCGGATTAATTTCCGTGGAAGGGCCCAAGGGGCGTCTCGAACATCATTTAGCGGGCGGCATCAAAGTATCCCTGAAGGACGGCCGCCTTTCCGTAGAACGATCCTCCGATGAAAAAAAGGAACGCTCGCTTCACGGCCTGACAAGGGCAATTATTTCAAACTTAATAACAGGCGTAACCGAAGGCTATAAAAAGGAATTGGAAATTAAGGGTGTGGGATTTAAGGCCGCCGTCCAGGGCAAAGACAAGCTGCAAATAACCCTCGGATTTTCGCATCCGGTGTTATATCCTATTCCTGAGGGCATAACCGTAACAGCCCCCAAACCTACGATAATTATTGTTACCGGTATTGATAAAGTCAAGGTCGGCGAGGTGGCTTCCGAAATACGGGAGTATTTCAAGCCCGAGCCCTTTACCGGCAAGGGTATTCGCTACGCCGGTGAATATGTGCGCCACAAAGCGGGAAAAACGGTAGTTAAATAATGAGGAAACTTACAGGAAGAGCCAAAAGACATAAAATCCTTCGTAAAAAGATGACGGGAACGCCTGAAAGGCCAAGGCTTTCCGTTTTTAGGAGCGGAAAAAACCTCTATGCCCAGCTAATAGATGACGTGAAAGGGCACACTCTTTTTTCCGCGTCCACAAACTGCAAAACGATTAGAAGTAAAGTCCCTTACGGGGGTAATATAAAAGCGGCTTCGCTCCTGGGGGAAGAATTCGCAAAAATGGCAAAAGAAAAAGGATTTGCAAAAATAAAATTCGACCGCGCCGGGTATCTTTTCCACGGACGCATTAAAGCATTCGCGGAATCAGCGCGGAAAAACGGACTGATTTTTTGAGGTAAAGATGAAAGACGAAAATATAATAGAAAAAGTGGTAAGCATAAGAAGGGTTGCAAAAGTTGTCAAGGGCGGGAGAAGATTTTCTTTCAACGTACTTGTAGTAGCGGGAAACGGCAGGGGTTCCGCCGGTATAGGATTCGGAAAAGCGAATGAGATATCGGCCGCCATAACTAAAGCGCTAAATCGCGCAAAGAAGTCTTTCGTTTCCATTCAAATGAAAGATCATACTATACCTCACGAGGCCATAGGTAAGTTCAAAGCCGGTAAAGTCCTTCTTAAGCCCGCCTCGCCCGGCACCGGTGTCATAGCAGGCGGTTCAGTGCGGGCGCTTTGCGAAGCATTTGGAATAAAAGACATTTTAACAAAGTGCCTGGGCTCCAGAAACCCTATAAATGTACTGAAGGCCGCGCTGGTCGGTCTTGAGCGCCTCAGGCTCTACAGAAAAACAAAGGATGTTGCAGTCGAAAACGCATAAAAAGTTAGGAGCCCGCACTAAAACGCGGGGAATGTGCGATGAAGATACAAGACATACATAAACCAAACGGGGCAAACCGGCCGCCAAAAAGAGTCGGGCGCGGTTCCGGTTCCGGTCACGGAAAGACCGCGGGACGCGGCTCGAAAGGCGCCAAATCGAGAAAAGGCTCGTCTCTAAGATTCGGTTTTGAGGGCGGGCAGATGTCGCTCATGCGAAGAATCCCAAAACGCGGATTCACGAATATTGTAATGAAAAAAATCTATCAGCTCGTGAATGTTGAGCGTCTTAACCATTTCAGGAAGGATTCTTTAGTCGACAAAAGTGCCATGTTTGAGGGGGGGCTCATAAAAAAGGCCGATCTACCGGTAAAAGTTCTTGGGGACGGAAAAATTTCCAAGCCCCTAAGCGTTTACGCTGACGCATTTTCCGAGAACGCAAAGAAAAAAATCACCGAAGCCGGGGGTACGGCGAAGGTAAAACGAAACGAGGGGCGATCCGCGGCCGATAACGGGCGAAATAAAACAGTTCGCCGTTCTTCATCCGCTGACCATCGCCCGTCTTAAAGGGTTATTGCCAGATGCTGGGAACATTCGCAAATTTATTCAAGATACCGGACCTGAAGCGGAAACTTCTGATAACAGCGGGCCTGATCGCTGTCTATAGGATAGGCGCGTTTATACCAACACCCGGTATAGACGGGGCGAAACTGGCGCAATTTTTTGACAACATAGCGAAAACGCAGGGCGGGACCCTTTTCGGAATGATTAACATGTTTTCGGGCGGTGCCATACAAAGGTTAACAATTTTTGCCCTGGGAATCATGCCCTATATATCCGCCTCTATTATTCTTCAGCTCCTTACAGCGGTCATACCCTCACTTGAAAGGATTTCCCGCGAGGGGGAAGAGGGGCGTAAAAAAATCATTCAGTATACGCGGTACGGCACAGTTGTTCTTGCGGTAATACAGTCATTTTTTATAGCGCTTTGGCTGGAAAATCCGGCCAGATTTCAAGGCATGCAAATCGTACAATTCCCCGGCTGGTGGTTTCGAATACTCACAGTTATAACCCTTACAAGCGGAACAGCTTTTATAATGTGGCTCGGCGAGCAAATACAGGAGTACGGCATAGGAAACGGCATATCGCTTATAATCACCGCCGGCATTGTCTCGCGAATGCCCGCGGCGATAAGCCAGCTTGCTCAACTGGTAAGTTTTGGCGCGCCTCAAAAAGCGCAAATACAGCCTTTTACGCTTCTGTTTATGGGGGCAATGCTGGTCGGCGTTGTTGTGGCGGTAGTCGCGATTACGCAGGGGCAGAGAAAGATACCTATTCAATACGCCAAGAGGGTTGTCGGCAGAAAAATTTACGGGGGTCAAAGTACGTACATACCGCTTCGCGTGAACCAGGCGGGAGTTATTCCGATCATATTCGCGCAAAGCATAATACTTTTTCCCGCAACAATAGCGGGGCTTATACCGAGCGCGGCGGTACAGAATGTAGCCGCCATGCTTACCAGGGAAACGTTTGTCTACAACATTATTTATTCCCTCTTAATTATCTTTTTCTGTTATTTCTATACCGCGATAACTTTTAACCCGATCGATATTTCTAACAACATGAAAAGGTTCGGGGGTTTTGTTCCCGGAATCAGGCCCGGAAAACAGACCGCGGAATATCTCGATTTTATTATGACGAGAATTACCCTGCCGGGCGCGGTATTTCTGTCAATTATCGCGGTTCTTCCAAGTATCATCTCCCGCTCTCTCAAGATCCCCTATCTAGTTGCCAGCTTTTTCGGCGGAACGGGGCTTTTAATTATAGTCGGAGTCATGCTGGACACTGTCAGACAAATAGAATCGCACCTTCTCGTCAGGCACTACGAGGGATTTATGAAAAAAGGGCGAATCAGGGGGAGGAGATAGATGAATATAGTTTTACTTGGCCCCCCGGGCGCCGGCAAGGGAACCCAGGCAAAGGTTCTTTGTGAAAATTTCGGTTTTTTACACATCTCAACGGGTGACATGCTTAGAGACGCGGTGAAAAAAGAAACAAAAATCGGGGAAGAGGCAAAATCATATATGAAGCGGGGCGAGCTCGTACCGGATAAGATAGTTACCGCTATAGTGACCGAACGAATTTCGCAAATTGAGAAAGGGGCCCGTTTTCTGCTGGACGGTTTTCCGCGAAACGAAACGCAGGCTAACGAGCTGGACCTTGAACTCGGCAAAATTGGAAAAAAACTTGATATGGTATTGTATCTTAAAACATCCCCCCGGATCTCGATCGAGCGGCTTTCGGGAAGGCGTGTTTGCGTCGTCTGCGGCGCTAATTTCCACATGAAAAACATGCCCTCAAAAAAAGAAGGTATTTGCGATTATTGCGGCGGGCGCCTCCTGCACAGGACGGATGACAAGCGGGAAACCGTTAAAAAACGGCTTGCGGTCTACGAGAACGAAACAAAATCGCTTATTGAATACTACAGAAAAAAAGGTATACTGCGGGAACTTTCTGGCGATCTCGAAGTCCAGGAGCTTTTTAATAATATAAAAACCCTTTTCGAAAAAGAAACGGCTGAGTAAACAAATGGCAACAATTTTATCGGATACCGAGCGAAAATTCATCAGGAAGGCGGGCGCGATTCTAAAAGAATGTATGGATAGCCTGTTGAAGGAGGTAATGCCCGGAGTCAGCACTAAAGAGCTTGAACGAAAAGTCGATAAATGTATCGCCCTAAGAGGCGGCAAGGCAGCATTCCGCGGCTATAAGGGTTTTCCTTCCAGCATATGTTCGTCGCGAAACGAAGTAATCGTGCATGGCATACCGCGGGAGGGGGAAATCCTTAACAATGGGGATATCATAAGCATAGATATGGGTGTTGAATATAAAGGGTATTTTGCCGATAGCGCCAGGACCTTTGCCGTGGGAAAAATATCAGAAGAAGCCGAACGGTTAGTTTCGGTAACAAAAGAATCCCTGAAAAAAGGCATAGAAATGGCTAAAAACGGTAATCACGTTCAGGACATATCCTGGGCGATACAGTCATTCGTTGAATCCAGCGGCTTTAACGTTGTGAGGGTTTTTGTGGGCCACGGGATAGGCACAAAACTCCATGAAGACCCGGAAATTCCTAACTTCGGCAAGCCGAATAAAGGCAAACTTTTGGAAAACGGTATGGCGCTGGCGATAGAGCCGATGGTTAATGCCGGTACCGCGGATGTCAGAATCGCCGACGACGGTTGGACAGCAACGACAAAAGACGGACGGCTCTCGGCGCATTTTGAGGACACAATTATTGTAGATGGCGAAAAACCGGAAATCATAACATGAGCCCAAAAGAAGAAGGGATTGTCGTAGAGGGAAAAGTCCTGGAAACACTGCCAAACGCGATGTTCAGGGTTGAGCTTGAAAATGGGCACAAGGTACTGGCGCATGTTTCCGGAAAAATGCGAATGCATTTTATAAGAATTCTTCCCGCGGACAAGGTAACCGTAGAACTTTCCCCTTATGACCTGACCCGCGGAAGAATTACACGTAGGGGGTAACAGACGTGAAGGTAAGATCCAGCGTAAAAAAGATATGTTCTAAATGTAAAATTATAAAGCGAAAAGGTGTTTTAAGGGTAATTTGCAAAGACCCCAAGCACAAACAAAGGCAAGGATAAACATATGCCGAGAATAGCCGGAATTGATATACCGAAAGAAAAAAGAGTGGAAATCGCGTTGACATATATTCGCGGCATCGGCCGGGCGACCTCGAATAAAATTTTAAAAAACACCGGCATAAATCCTGATACGCGAGCCAAAAATCTTTCGGAAGAAGAGGTTTCGCGCATAGCGCAAACAATACAAAAGGATTGCAGGGTTGAAGGGGATCTGAGGCGTGAGATTTCCGCAAATATAAAACGACTGATGGAAATCGGCTCATACAGGGGCTTCAGGCACAGGAGAAACTTACCCGTAAGGGGGCAGCGAACCCAGACCAACGCCAGAACCCGCAAAGGCCCGCGAAAGACAGTAGGCGTCATACGCGCCAAAAAACAAACCGCCGCGCCCATCAAACAAGAAGGTTGAAATGCAAAATAAAAAAGTAAAAACAAAGAAAAAGATATCAAAAAATATCCCGAAAGCGATTGCCCACATACTGGCGACGTTTAATAATACGATAGTGACAATTACTGATCCCAAAGGCAATACTTTATGCTGGGCTTCCACCGGAACGGTTGGCTTTAGCGGATCCAAGAAATCAACCCCTTTTGCGGCCGGGATTGCCGCGGAAAACGCAGCCAGGAAAGCAAGGGATTTTGGCGTTCGGGAATTAGAGGTTTTCATAAAAGGTCCCGGCTCCGGCCGGGAAAGCGCTATCAGGAGCCTTCAGGGAGCCGGTTTGTCGATAAGGGCGATAAAAGACGTAACGCCCATACCGCACAACGGCTGCAGGGCACCGAAGCGAAGAAGGGTTTAAGGAAAAGGAGCGGGAATGGCACGGCAAACAGACGCAAAATGCAAGCTCTGCCGCGCGTACGGCGAGAAACTGTTTCTTAAGGGCACCAAATGCAATACGGAGAAGTGCCCCGCCGCGAAACGGCCTTTCAGGCCGGGGCAGCACGGAAAGCGTAGAAAAAAGGAATCCAATTACGGCATGCAGCTTCGTGAAAAACAGAAAGCAAAAAGAATTTACGGGTTGCTTGAGCGGCAATTTAAGAAATATTTCAAGCGTGCCGAGAAAACCAGAGGGGTAACAGGCCACCTGTTGCTACAGCTTCTGGAAAGACGGCTGGATAATGTTGTTTTCAGGCTCTGTTTCGCGTATTCGCGCCAGCAGGCAAGGCAGCTTGTCGGCCATAATCACGTCAGGGTTAACAACAGGAAAGTTAATATACCTTCATACATCGTTAAAAAAGGCGATGTTGTGGAAGTAGGGAGAAAAGAAAAAACAATAAAAAAGTTGACAGAAATAAGTAAGGAATTAAAAGAAAGAACCGTACCGAAATGGCTCGAAAGCGAAAAGGATGGATTGAAGGGTTCTGTCAAACGTCTTCCGGAAAAAGACGATCTTGATTTCTCGATACAAGAACAGGCAATTGTCGAATTGTATTCCAAATAAGTAAAACCGCAACTTAGTTAACGTCAAGGGTTAGATTCTACCGTTCATAGAGGAAGTTCAAAGAAAAAAGGGGGCTTATCGATGGGGTTTAAACTCAGAAATTTCGAAATGCCGAGAAAGTTGACTTGTGAAGAGTCGAGCTTTACGCCGACATACGGCAAATTCACAGCGGAGCCTTTTGAGTGTGGTTATGGTGTAACGATAGGAAATTCCTTAAGGCGCGTGCTTATATCCTCCATAGAGGGGACAGCCGTAACTTCCGCTAAAATTGAAGGTGTCGCGCACGAATTTTCAACGATCAAAGGTGTTGTTGAGGATGTGCCTCAGATCATGCTTAACATCAAAAAACTTATCCTGAAATCACATTTTAAAAACCCGAAACCCATATTTCTCAAGGTTGACAAAAAAGGGCCCGTAACGGCCAAGGATTTTAAAACGGATGATACAGTGGAAATCTTGAATCCCGGACAGCATATAGCCACGCTTACAAAGAAAACAAAACTGGAAATGCAACTTGAGGTATCTCGCGGAAGGGGATATGTTCCGGCTGAAAAAAACAAAAAAGAAAACGCGCCTATCGGGATGATCCCCTTAGACGCCGTTTTTTCTCCGGTAAAAAGGGTCAGTTTTTCCGTGGTAAATACGCGTGTTGGGCAAATTACCGATTACGACAAGTTGATTCTTGAAATGTGGACAAATGAAAGTATCGATCCTAAAGAGGCCCTTCTCTACGCTTCCAACATACTACAGCGGCATCTTGATATTTTCGTGGAATTCGGGGAAATTCCGGAGGAAATCGTAGAAGAAGAACAGTCCAAAGAAGAAAAGGAACTCCAGGAAAAATTAAAAATGCCTATCACGGAACTTGAGCTTTCGGTTCGCAGCTCTAATTGCCTGCGTGACGCTAAAATAAAAACAATCGGCGACCTCGCAAGAAAAAGCGAACTGGAAATGCTGAAATACAGGAACTTCGGAAAAAAATCGCTTACAGAAATCAATAAAATACTTGGTGAGATGGGGCTCCAGCTCGGCTCGCTGGCTGAGACAAAAGGAAAAAAGAAAAAATGAGGCACGGAAAAAAAAGAACAAGGTTTGGAAGGCAGTCCGCGCATCGTGCGGCCACTTTAAAGTCGCTCGCAAGAGCCGTATTCCTGCACCAGCGCATAAAAACAACCCGCACGAAAGCGAAAGAGGCCTCGCGCCTTATCGAAAATCTGATTACAATCGCGAAAAAGAATTCTCTCGCGGCGCGCAGAAAAGTTTTTTCCGTTCTTGGCGACGATGCTCTCGTAAAAAAGCTTTTCGGGGAAATAATTCCTCTTTTTTCCGCGCGAAAAAGCGGGTATACGCGAATAATACCTTTTAACTTCCGGAAAGGCGACGGCGCAAGTGTTGTCTTTCTGGAGCTGACAGAAAAAAAGCCGGAAATAAAGAAAAAAAGTGTCAGGAAGGCGGGTAAAACGGCGGCTAAAAAATCCGTAAAGCCCGAAAAAACCGCGCCCGCGAAAATCGAACGCCCCAAGGCTGCCCCGGAAGTTGAGCCGAAGGTAAAAGAAAAAAAGGCGGTCGAGGACGTTAAGAAAGAAAAGGCGAAAAGGGAAGACGAAAAAGTCGAAAAGCAAAAGGGCTTCCTGAAAAAAGTCCGGGGTTTCTTCCGCCGTAAAACAAACATGTAATTCTATTGAATAATCCTCCGGGAATACCTGTCCGCGACTCACACGCCGCCTGTGCCCGGGGCATGAATCCCGTTAGAGCTTTCCGCTAAAGAGCTGATGTGAAAAATTGCCCGCCAAAGTAGAGAATTTCAGTATTAAACAAATAAAAAGCAAAAAATTCTACGGAAAAAGTTTCAAGCAATTTTTTGTGTAAGACGCCGGCAAATACGTCGGAGGCGTATACCCACAAAGCCTCGAAATTTCCACTTGTTTACATGTTAAAATTATGATATATTGTAATGCTAGCGGAGGTAGAGTATGGAATTTGCTGATAGGGTAGTTCGCCTGAAGCCCTCGCTTACGCTCGCGATAACGGCAAAGGCGAAGGCCATGAAAAGACAGGGCCTCGACGTAGTCGGATTCGGGGCCGGCGAGCCTGATTTTGACACCCCTTCCGGCATCAAAAGAGCGGGAATCCGTGCTATAGAGAAAGGTTTCACAAAATATACGCCGGTTTCAGGGACTCCCGAACTCAAGAAAGCGATAGCGCAAAAACTCAACAGGGAAAACGGGCTCTCGTATACACCCGAAGAGATCGTGGTTTCCTGCGGCGCAAAACACGCCTTATACAACATATTCCAGGTGTTGTGCGGCCCGGGAGATGAAGTTATTATTGTATCGCCGTACTGGGTAAGTTATCCGGAAATGGTGAAACTTAGCGGCGCGACGCCGCGTATCGTAGAGGCAAAAGAAAAAAACAGTTTTGTGCCGGAGATTTCGTCTATTCGGAAAGCCATTACAAAACACGTGAAAGCCATAATAGTGAACAGTCCATCAAATCCAACCGGGGCCACATTCGGAAAACCCATACTTGAAGAAGTGGCAAAAATCGCCGTTTTAAAAAAGCTTATCGTGATAAGCGACGAGATATACGAAGAACTTATATACGACGGAGGAAAGCACGTTTCCATCGGTTCGATAAACAGCGGGATTTTTAAACAGACTATTACGGTAAACGGATTTTCAAAAACGTTTTCCATGACCGGATGGAGAATCGGTTATGCCGCCGGGCCCGGGGAGATTATGAGAAAAATCGCGGCATTGCAAAGCCATTCCACGTCAAATCCGGCCTCAATAAGCCAGAAAGCCGCGGTGGAAGCGCTTGAGCGGCGCGGAAAAGAAGTTGGCGAAATGAAAAAAAAGTTTGCTGAAAGAAGAGACTACATGTCCGGGCGCATAAATTCCATGGAAAAAATTTCGTGCGTAAAGCCGCGGGGAGCATTTTACATTTTCTGCAACATCACGGAAACGGGGCTTGATTCGCTAACATTCGCCGCGAGGCTCCTGGATGAGGCTCATGTCGCTTGCGTACCCGGCATCGGTTTCGGATCAGACACCCACGTGCGGTTGAGTTTCGCTACGAGTTTGAAAAACATTAAAAAAGGGCTCGACAGGATGGAAAAATGGCTGCAAAAATTATAAAACAGACGATCGCGGAAAAAATATTGAGCTCTCACGCCCAAAGAGAACTGCGGGCGGGGGAAATAGCCATATGTGAAGTGGATTTTTGCCTTGGGCAGGACGGGACAAGCTCCCTGATAATAGAAAACTTCGAAAAGCTGGGCACCGGTAAAGTTTTTAACCCCTCGCAATTCGCCATGTTTATCGATCATAGCGCTCCGAGCCCGAATATCGGAGTATCGTCGATACATAAATTAATGCGCGATTTCGCCGCAAAACATTCTGTAAAAATATCCGATATCGGCCGCGGTATATGTCACCAGCTGATGCTTGAATCAGGCCTTATAACGTGCGGCGACCTCATAGTTGGGGCGGATTCACATACCTGTACTTACGGCGCCCTTAACATGTTCTCCACGGGCGTCGGTTCAACCGATCTTGCGATAAGCCTCGCGAGCGGTAAAAACTGGTTTAAGGTTCCGGAAACGATAAAAATAATCGTGCACGGTAAGTTGCCCGTGGGGGTCTATTCGAAGGATATAGCTCTGCGCATAATAAAAACGATTACCTCAAACGGGGCAAACTATAAGGCGCTGGAATTTTGCGGGGACACAATCGGAAGGATGAGCATCGACGCCCGTTTCACAATCGCGAATATGTCCGTTGAAATGGGAGCGAAATGCGGCATATTTGAGGCGGACAAAAAAGTGTTGAATTGGATTGCCCGGCGTTCAAAGAGAAAACCGCATCCGGTTGCTGCGGACGAGGGGGCATCTTACCAGAGCGTTGAGGAATATAACGTGGAGAACATGGCACCGCAGGTTGCCTTGCCGCATGAAGTCGATAATGTTGTTTCGATCGGAGAGGTTGAGGGCACTCGCATTAACGAGGTTTTCATCGGGACGTGCACAAACGGCCGGCTGGAAGATTTTAAAATCGCCGCCAGCATACTTAAGAACAATAAGGTTCACGCCGGGACGAAACTCATGATCGCGCCTGCCTCGCGTGATATTTTTTTAAGCGCGATCAAAAAAGGCTATATTGAAACCTTCATAAACGCGGGCGCCGCCATACTTGGGCCCGGATGCGGACCGTGTGTCGGTACGCATAACGGCGTTCCCGCGGACGGAGAAAATATTATTTCAACGGCAAACCGTAATTTTAAAGGAAGGATGGGTAATCCCAACGCGAATATATTCCTCGCAAGCCCGGCAACCTGCGCCGCATCAGCGCTCGCAGGCAGGATTTCCGATCCGCGGTCTTTTTCCAGGAGGCTAAACCGATGAGTAACCTGGCACACCGCCTGAGAAAGCTGCAAAATAACGTAAATACGGACTACATAATTTCCGGGCGTTATAAATTTCGAATACGCGAGGCAAGGGAACTGGCAAAACACGTTTTTGAGGACCTGGAGAAAGATTTTTATAAAAAAATAAAAAAAGGGGATTTTTTAATAAGCGGGGAAAATTTCGGCTGCGGATCGTCGCGGGAACAGGCGCCGCAGGCCCTGAAGGCCGCGGGTATCAGGGCGGTTGTGGCAAAAAGTTTCGCGAGAATTTTTTACAGAAACGCCTTAAATCTCGGACTTTTGCTCCTGGAGTGCAATACTAACTATATAGACGACCACGATGAGCTGGAACTGGATCTGGACAGGAACATGATAAAAAATAAATCAAAAGGACTTAATATCACTTGTAAACCCATATCGGCCCTTTCAAGAAAAATTCTCTCTGATGGAGGAATGGTGGAATATTTTAAAAAACACAAAGGAAGGCTTGAAATTGAGACATAACATTACCCTGATCCCCGGAGACGGCATAGGCAATGAAATAAGTTTGTGCGCGAAGCGCGCGGTTGAAGCAACGGGCATAGATGTAAAATGGGATATCGTACAGGCCGGCGCAGACGTCATGGAAAAATACAGGACGCCCCTTCCCGAGAATGTAATCCGTTCATTGAGAAAAAACAGGATCGGCATAAAAGGCCCGATTGTAACTCCGGTCGGTTCAGGTTTTCGAAGCGTAAACGTAAAAATACGCCAGGAACTTGACCTTTTTGCTTGCGTAAGGCCATGTAAACTTTATAAAGGCGTTAAAACACATTACGAAAACGTGGATTTAGTGGTTATAAGAGAGAACACCGAGGGCCTTTATTCCGGTATTGAATTTGAGAAAGGCACAAAAGGCCTTGAAGAGGTGCTTTCTTCCATAGAAAAAAATTCAGGCGTAAAAATAAGAAGCGGGTCCGCCCTGAGTATCAAGCCGATATCCGAAGGCGCTTCGCGAAAAATCGTGAAATTCGCTTTTGAATATGCCCGAGAATTCAAAAGAAAAAAAGTTACCGCTGTCCATAAAGCCAATATAATGAAACATACCGACGGGTTATTTCTTGAAATCGCGCGGGAAACGGCGAAAAATTTTCCGGATATCGAGTTTGAGGACAGAATCGTGGATAACATGTGCATGCAGCTTGTGCAGAAGCCCCAGCTTTATGACGTACTGGTAACACCCAATCTCTATGGGGATATACTATCGGATTTATGCGCCGGGCTTATCGGGGGGCTGGGCGTAGCGCCCGGGGCTAATTTAGGAAATGATATCGCCGTATTCGAGCCGACTCACGGAAGCGCGCCCAAGTATAAAGGGCAAAATAAGGCTAACCCCGCGGCAATGCTGCTATCGGCGGTACTTATGCTGCGCCACATTGGCGAAAAAGAGGCCGCGCGCTCACTTGAAAACGCTATCGCGTCAGTAATAAGTGAGGGGAAAAACGTAACATACGACCTGAAAGAAGACCGAAACGATCCTAATGCGGCCGGTACGACAGAGATGACCGATGCGATTATCGCGAAATTAAACGCGGCGAAGGGAACAGGGCGGAACGGATAACATGAAGATATCCATAATAGGCGCGGGCAATGTGGGCTCAGCCCTGGCCGAGCGCGTTTTGGGTCGCGGACTGGCGGACGTTGTCCTTGTAGATACCGCGGGCGATTTAGCCAGGGCAAAGGCGCTTGACCTCATCGACTCCGCTCCGCTTATGGGGTACAAAAAAACGGTAACCGGCACAAATAATTACCGGGAAATAAACGGTTCAAAAATAGTTGTTGTGACAGCGGGTTTTCCCAGGCAACCGGGTATGTCACGGGATGATCTCATAAGTAGGAATCGGATGATCGTAAGCGCCGTTACCGCAAGCGTAAAAGAATTCGCACCCGGGTCAATTCTCATCATAGTTACAAACCCGCTGGATGTAATGACGTATCTGGCGTACCGGGAAACAGCGTGGGACCGAAGAAAAATCCTCGGTATGGCCGGTGGCCTGGATACAGCAAGATTCAAGGCTCTTCTGGCGCAGGAAATGGGTGTTTTGCCGGAAAATATTGATACATTTGTGCTGGGGAGCCACGGTGACACGATGGTGCCGTTGATCTCGAAAACAAGCGTGGAAGGAAAACCGCTGGATAAAATATTAAAACGGGGCGCCATCGAACGGCTCGTAGAGAAAACAAAAATGAGAGGCGGCGAAATAGTAAAATTATTAAAATCCGGAAGCGCCTATTTTTCACCAAGCGCGGCGTGCCTTGAGATCCTGAACGCGCTTATACGCGACGAAAAAAAAGTAATAGCGTGTTCGGCGATCGCCCGGGGCGAATATGGAATAAATGACTGCGCTATCGGGTTACCGGTCTCGCTGGGGAAAAACGGTATCGAGGAAATACAGGAATGGAAACTGCCGGAGGGAGAGCTAAGCGCCCTCGTAAGGTCCGCGGAAATCGTAAAAGGTATTCTGGCTAAATTGTAGGAGAAAACATGCGGGAAGCAAATAGGCTAAAAAGATTGCCGCTTTATCTTTTCACAACTATAGACAAGTTGAAAGAAGAGGCTCAAAAAAAAGGCGTTGATATAATAGATCTTGGAATGGGAAATCCCGACCAGCCAACGCCAAAACACATTGTGAACGAACTCCGGAAGAGCGCTCTCGTAAGCGAAAATTATAGATACTCAAGGTCGATAGACACTTCCGAGATAAAACTGAGGCAAGCGATAGCGAAATGGTACGATACGCGTTTTGGCGTCAAACTTGAACCCGATTCGGAAGTGCTTCCCCTTATCGGCTCCAAGGAAGGAATAGCGCATCTCTCGCTGGCCTTTCTAAACAACGAAGACGTGGCGCTGGTCCCGAACCCGGCGTATCCCGTTCATTTCAACGGCGTGCTTATCGCCGGCGGCGTACTTCACAATATACCGATTTATGAAAAAAACGGGTACCTTCCGAATCTGAGGGCTTTGCCAAAAGATATTACAAGGCGCTCGAAACTCCTTTTTTTGAGTTACCCCCATAACCCCACCACGGCGGTCGCGACACCGGAATTTTTCCGTGATGTCGTCAGCTGGAGCGCGGGAAAAAATATCATAATAGGCCATGACCTGGCTTATTCCGATATAGTGTTTGACGGCTATACCGCGCCCAGCATTCTCCAGACAAAAGGCGCGAAGAAAACCTGTATAGAATTTCATACCTGTTCCAAGTCGTATAACATGGCCGGGTGGCGCATGGGGTTTGCCGTTGGAAACCGCGATATCTTAAAAACACTCGCAAAAACCAAAAGCTATATAGATTTTGGCATTTTCAAGCCGATTCAGTACGCCACCATAAAAGCTCTCCTGGGGCCCCAGGGATGCATAAAAAAAACCGTTTCAGTATATAAGAAAAGGCGCGACGCCCTTGTGTGCGACCTCGCGAAAATCGGCTGGGAGGTACCCCTGCCGAAAGCAACCTTCTACGTGTGGGCACGCATACCTGATAAGTACAGCGCTCTTTCTTCAATGGAATTCGTAGCTCTTCTGATAAGAGAAACCGGTGTTGTTATCGCGCCCGGAACGGGATTCGGGGAATACGGAGAGGGCTACGTAAGATTCGCTCTCGTTGAAAATATAAAGCGGCTCAAGGAAGCTGTAAAAAGAATAAAACGGCTTCTGGAGATGGAAACCTAGCGGGCATGAATAAAAAACGCATCCTTTTGATGTACATCTCTGAAAATTCGGGGCACCATCACGCGAGCCTCGCCATAGAATCGGCCTTCCATAAAACATGCGATAACTTAGAGATACTCAACGTAAATTCCTTCAATTATACCAATCCCATTCTCGAAAAAATAATAAACAAAGCGTATATGAGTATTATAAGACGCACACCCGAAATCTGGGGATACCTCTACGATAATCCGAAGGTCATAAAAAAAACGCAGATATTAAGGGAAGCGATTCATAAATACAACTCACAAAAAATGGAAAACCTGCTTGACGGGTTCCGGCCGCATGCGGTTATCTGTACCCAGGCCTTCCCGTGCGGGATCATAGCGGACTGCAAAAAAAGAGGGCCTCACAATCTTTTACTTGCCGGGGCACTTACGGATTACGCCCCGCATTATTACTGGATGTACGACAACGTTGATCTTTATTTTGTTCCCTCCAGGGAAACCGGGGATAAGCTTATTTCTAACGGTATATCAGCGGATAAGGTAAGAGTAACGGGTATCCCTATCGATCCCAAATTCAACAACCCCATAGACGGCGCCAGGGTACGGGATTCCCTGGGCCTGTCACAAGCCGCGCCGGTCATTCTCATAATGGGCGGAAGCCAGGGGATCGGCCCGGTAATGGAAATAGTAAAAATTCTAAGCGGATTAAAAACAGAATTACAGATCGTGGCTGTCGCCGGCGGAAATAAAAAACTCTATCGCATGCTCAAAAAACGGCAAAAGCGGCTCGCGAAAAAAATGATAATTTTCCCTTATACGGAAAACATAGAAGAGCTGATGGAAATATCCTCCCTAATCATCACAAAGCCCGGAGGCATTACAATAAGCGAATCCCTGGCGAAAGGCCTGCCCGTTCTGATAGTAAAACCGATACCGGGCCAGGAACAAATGAATACCGATCACCTGCTAAAACACAAGGTTGCGATCAAAATCGATAATCTTTCCGATGTGGGTGTTTTTGTTACGGAATTATTTTCGCACCCCGAGTCCCTTAAAAATATGCGTTCAAGGGCCAGGGCGCTTTCAAGGCCAAAAAGCGCCCCGGATATCGTCGAAACTGTGCTGAATAGGATTAAATAATGTTGTATTCGCTTTACAGGATCGGAAGATGGTTTGCCTTAATGCTTCCTGTCAGCGTGTGTTACGCGGTAGCCGTTTTCATGGCGGATGTGTACTACCTTTTCGCGCGCAAAGACAAGGCTGAACTTGAATATAACCTCATGGTTGTTCTTGGAAATAAAAACAAAAAATTAATCCGAAGGCACATCAGGGGCATATTCAGGAATTTCGCCAAATACCTTGTGGATTTTTTTAGATTCGCGAAATTAGACCAGGATTACATGGTTAATTATATAACCATGGAGGGTAAGGAAAATCTTGATAAGGCGCTGGCGGCGGGAAACGGCGTGATCCTTGTGGGGGCCCATATGGGAAACTGGGAGCTTGGCGGTGTAATCGTCGCGAGCCTTGGTTATCCGCTTTCAGTCATCGCGCTTGAGCATAAAGACAGCAGAATTAACGATTTTTTTCTTCAGCAACGTTCCCTGGCCAACGTAAAAGTTATCCCTGTGGGGGCCCAGCTCAAGAATTGTTTCAGGGTTTTGCGAAAAAACAATATCCTCGGGATCGTGGGAGACAGGAATTTTTCCGATCACGGTATATATATGGATTTCTTCGGCCGCAAAGCTGTTTTCCCAAAGGGCGCGGCATTTTTCAGTTTAAAAACAGGGGCATCGATCGTGCCCACGTTCACGCTCCGAATGAAAGATGATACTTTCAGGCAAATTTTTGCGCCGCCCATTCCGCGCGGCTTCGGGGAAAACACGGAAGACGGCATCGCAACCATCATGCGCCGATACATTTCCGTTATAGAGAAATATATAAAAGAATACCCCGATCAATGGTACGCTTTTCGTAAAATGTGGAAAAAATGAAAACGTGTATTTTAATACCATCCTATAATGTAGGCTCCGCTATCGGCGCCGTGGTAAAAGATATAAAAAAAATGGGGCTTGAAGTCGTGGTCGTGGACGACGGCTCCACCGATAACACGGAAAAAGCCGCCTCCGAAAGTGGGGCCATTGTAATTAGAAATATAAAAAATCTCGGTAAAGGCGCAACCCTCAAGAAAGGTTTTGATTTTATATTAAGAACAACGAATTTTGATTCTGTCATAATAATGGACGGCGACGGCCAGCATAACCCGAATGACATCCGGAAATTTATAGATCACGCTCGTGAACAAAATGACGATATAGTGCTGGGAAACCGCATGGGCCTCACAAAAGACATGCCTTTTGTGAGAAAAGTAACAAACAGGATCATGTCTTCGGTGCTCTCGGCTCTCTGCAGGCAACGCATCCCGGATACGCAGTGCGGGTTCCGCCTGATAAGGCGCGGCGTTCTTGAAACCATAAAACTTGAGTCAAGCAAATATGACCTGGAATCGGAGCTTCTAATAAAGGCATCCCGTAAAAACATGAGAATCGCTTCCGTACCTGTGGAAAGCATTTACAGGGATGAGTTGAGCCGCATACACCCCGTAAAAGATACCCTCAGATTTATGAGCCTTCTTTTAAAAGCATACTTTGGGGAAAAATGAATTACGCGGACCTTCGCCGGATAATGGTTGAACGGCAACTTTTGCCGCGCGGCATAACCGATAAACGCGTTTTAGAGTCTTTTCGTAAAGTTGAACGCCATAAATTTGTTCCCGAAGATTTTCGCGAAAACGCTTACGAGGACTACCCTCTTCCCATCGGCGAAAATCAGACCATATCTCAGCCGTATATGGCCGCCCTGATGACCCAGTGCCTGCGCCTGGCGGGAACCGAAAAAATACTTGAGATAGGTACCGGCAGCGGTTACCAGGCCGCGATCCTGTCCGGACTCGCGAAAGAGATTTATTCACTGGAGCGCATATCCCCGCTCGCGAAACGGGCCGGGGATCTCTTAAAGAACTTAGGGTACAAAAACGTAACCTGCGGGGTAGGGGACGGAACCCTGGGATGGAAAGACCATGCCCCTTTCGACGGTATTATCGTTACCGCGGCGTCGCCTAAAATTCCCGGCGCCTATACAGGACAGCTCGCGGAAGGCGGAAGGATCGTAATCCCGCTCGGCCCATCATCCAGCCAGGTATTAACATTAATCGAGAAGGGCCCCGGGGGCTTTACATCTTCGGACATATGCGGCTGCGTTTTTGTCCCGCTTCTGGGTAAAGAGGGATGGAGAGAGTAATTCAGCCGGCAGCTGACACCTGTCGCAAATGACTCGGTGTTAATAATTCCCGAGCCAAAGCACTACGTAAGGGGTTAAAAAAATAAACTATGCTGGAGCAAATTGCGCATTCACTGGCGGCGTTTAACAAGGAAATCGCGGTGGCCTTCCTCGCGGCGATGCCTGTTTCGGAATTGAGGGGCGCTATTCCGCTGGGCCTCGCGATGGGTTTTTCGCCTCTTAAAACTTATTTACTCGCGTTTTGCGGTAATATTTTGCCGGTCATACCACTTTTATTTTTGTTGCAGCCCGTAACCGACAAGCTTCGACGCATAGATATATTCGAGAGGTTCTTTAACTGGCTATTCGAGCGTACAAGAAGAAAAGCAACACTTGTGGAGAAATTCGAGGCGTTCGGCCTTATCCTGTTCGTGGCGATACCACTGCCCGTAACCGGGGCATGGACAGGCTGCGTCGCCGCCACGCTTTTTAAAATACGGTTTCGTTACGCGTTCCCGGCGATCGCCGTAGGTGTTTGTCTCGCGGGATTTATCGTTCTGGGTTTAAGTTTAGCCGGAAAGGCGCTTCTATGAAGAAGGGGCTCGTTCAAATCTATACGGGTAACGGAAAGGGTAAAACTACCGCGGCATTGGGCCTCGCGTTAAGGGCCGCGGGCGCGGGGTTATCTGTTTACGTAATGCAGTTTCTGAAAAGCGCCGCTTACAGCGAAATGAAGACACTTAAAAAATTAAAAAAAATTACGGCCGTTCAATGCGGCCGCGGCTGCCTGATAAAAAGAAAAGCGAAAAAAATCGATTTCAGCCTCGCCGCGGCGGGCCTTATGAAGGCGCGGAAAATTATAATGTCGGGCGAGTACGATGTTGTCATACTAGACGAGGTAAACGTCGCGCTGAATCTTGGTTTAATAAATTCTGCGGACATTACCGAAATAATAACGCGAAAGCCCCGTGGTGTGGAGCTTGTACTTACGGGAAGATACTGCCCGAAGAGCATTTTAAAACGTGCCGATCTCATAACCGAAATGCGCGAGGTAAAACACCCCTACCGAAAAGGCCTGAAAGCGCGCCCCGGCATAGAATATTAAAATCATGAAAGAAAAAGCGCTGTTTTCGTGGAGCGGGGGTAAGGATAGCGCTCTTGCCTTATATGAAATCCGGAAAAACAAAAAATATGAGATAGAGGTTCTTTTGCAAACGGTAACCCGGAACTACCGGCGCTCCAGTATGCACGGCGTGCGTCAAACCCTGTTAAGAAAACAGGCGCGCGCGCTTGGGCTGCCGCTTGACGAAATATACATTTCAAAAAAATCCACTGATAAAGAATACAGAAGGGTAATGCGAAAAACCCTGGAAAAATACCTCAGCCACGGCATTTCCTCGGTGGTTTTCGGAGATGTCTTCCTGGAAGACGTGAGGAAATACCGTGAAAAAAATCTTTCGGAACTGGGCATGAAAGCCGTATTCCCGTTATGGCAAAGAAATAGCGCGCGGCTTGCCCGCGCATTTATAAATCTGGGATTCAAGGCGATTATTACATGTGTCGACGGAAAATTTCTTGACGGAACGTTTGCCGGCAGGCGTTTCGGCGAACAATTCCTTTCGGAGATACCCGACGGCGTTGATAAAGGCGGTGAAAACGGTGAATTCCACTCATTCGTATACGACGGCCCGATATTCAGGGAAAAAGTACGATTTAATAAAGGGGAAACCGTGCTGCGCGAGGGGCGTTTTTATTATTGCGATCTTCTCCCCGGATAAATTATATAGACGGTAATCAACGATTTTTCAATGCCGCCCGGACGCCCTCAGCCAGTTTGAAAATTTTTTGTTGACACCCGCCGCAAAATTTGATAGTATACCGCTGTTCTTTAACATTACGTTCTATACGGGTGCCCGCAAGGGCTTTAAAGGGAAGCTCGTTCGAGACGAGCGCGGTCCCGCCGCTGTAATCGGGGACGAAACCGCAACGCCACTGTCTCGCCGCGGCCGAACGCAAAAGTAATTCGGCGAAGGCGGACGGGAAGGCGCGGAAGTAGAAAGATCCGGGAGTCAGAAGACCTGCCTGTATATTTAAGGTGTCGAGAAAACACCGCATATAAGGGATGAAGAAAGCGGGTATAACCCTATGCCGAAAGGCGTAGGGTTTTTTGTTTTCAGTATTGCGAAAGGAAAGAAATGAAAAAGCTATTTTTAATTTTATTTGTGTATTTTTTAAGCATCGGGCCTGTCTTTGCGCAGGATAAAGACAGCGAAAAGCCAAGCATTATCGGAAAGGCGCTGGACGAAACGCTATCGCCTTTTGGCGCATTGATCAGCCCATCCAGGCGCCTGGATCCGATCGTGGTCACGCCAACGCGATATGAGGACCCCTCGCTAAACCCCAGTAAGGATTTAACCATAATAACATCCGGGGAAATAGGCAGGTCTAATGACAAATATGTCCCGGACCTACTGCGAAATAAAGCCGGCATCGTGGTCAGCGATTTTATCGGTAACGGAAAAACGATGCGGGTAGATATGAGGGGATTCGGGGACTCGGCGCCGCAGAATGTACTGGTCATGGTTAACGGAAGGCGCTCAAACCAGATCGACCTATCCGGGGCCGATTGGTCACAAATTGACATAGATTCAATCGAGAGAATCGAGGTGGTAAAAGGCCCTCAGACCGTACTTTACGGTGATAACGCAACCGGCGGCGTCATAAATATAATAACAAAAAGCGGAAAAGGTAAAAAGCCCGAAGTGGGGGCGAAATACGAGACAGGTTCATTCAGGTATAACGCCTTTAAGGCATACATAGAAGGCGGAAGCCCTTTTATGGACTACTACGCCACGGCAACCACAACCTACAACAACGGGCACAGGATAAATAGCTCTCTTGAGACGATAAACTATGATACCAAAATAACGCTAAAACCGGCCGATTTCGCGAACTTGCGTTTAACCGCCGGGTATCACAGGGACTGGTACGGTTTACCCGGCGCGGTAAAGCCGGTCGACATCAACAGCATAGGACGAAAAGGCAGTATTACGCCGCAGAATCGCGCGCGAACAGAAGATTTTTATTTTATGTTCACGCCTGAAGTAAAATGTGATCTCGGTTTCGGGGAAACTTTTTTCTCCGTTGATTTACTTACGCGGGGAAGAAGAACAAACTCAAGCAATCCTCTCTGGGTCATGGCCGGAGCCAACCATATCAAGACATTTGCCGTTACCCCCAGGGCCGCTTTTACAACAACTTTTTTTGACATCGATAACCGCATCATGGCCGGCCTTGACTACTATAAAAATAAAGACGAGATAAATGAGGGGTGGCTCGCCGCGATGGACACGATCATCATATATAAAGACACGCTCGGGTTATATATAACCGATACCGTAGAGCTTCCATTTTCGTTAATCGCGAACGGCGGGGTAAGGGGTGAATGGGCATATTATGAATTTGATCAGCAAGCCCAGCTTGTGGGAAACAATAAGAAAAAACCTTTTGAGTATTCATACGACGCCGGGCTAACGTATAAATATAATCCGAGATCCTCCGTGTACGCGTCAATTTCGCGATCGTTCAGGTTTCCGGTAGTCGATGAATGGTATCAGTCGATGTATACGGATTGGCGAACCGGAAGAATCGCCGGCGGCCTGAATCTTGACCTTAAACCGCAGGTCGGCATGAATTACGAAATCGGCATAAAAGAAAATTCTTCGAAATATATGGGCCTAATGGCGAATTACTATATCATGGACGTAAAAAACGAGCTTTATTTGAAGTCGCTCCCTAATTTTCAGCGAAATTCGGTTCACCATCACGTCATACACCAGGGGCTTGAGGTAACGGGGGACCTGTATCTTTTTGATGACATGATACGCGGATTCGCCAATTATACTTATGAAAAAACCTTTTTTGTCGGTGACGATTTTGCCGGCAGCGAAATGCCGCTTGTGCCAAAACATAAATTTTCAGCCGGCTTTGACATATCCTATAAAAATTGCCTCTACTTCACGTATTTAGCAACGTATGTCGGCAACCGTTTTATCGCAAATGACCTGAGAAATATACAGCCAAAGCTTAAACCTTACGCGAGGCACGATTGCAA
>CAYTQI010000008.1:0-46949 GCA_964440235.1 uncultured Planctomycetia bacterium | reverse complement strand
TTACTTTAAAGGGTACCCTTTAAAGTAGGTTCTGACCTTCTGATAAAGGGACCCCAATTCTTGTTCGTTCCGTTCTGTCAGGATTTTATAAGGGTAACTATAGGAAACAGAAAGACTTGCATATGCAAGTCGCCGGTTCGAGCAGATTTTTTTGAAAATTTCGGTCTTTTCCTCGGCACTTCCCGCCGAAGCGACGTAACTGGTGCGAGCAAAGCTCGCACAAAAGCAGTCGCCAATTTTTTCATGGAGGTGTGTAATAAGATACTTCTTATATGCGCGCAAGTCTACTGACACTGAAGATAAGCAGGTTTTATCTATACAGTCACAGCTAAACGAAGTTCGGGAATATGCAAAACGAGAAAGCCTGCAAATAGTACAAGAGTATCAAGAGGCACGAACAGCCAAGGTGCCTGGGCGGCCAGTATTCGATGAGATGATACGCCGTATAGAGAAAGGTGATGCTGACGGTATAGTAAGCTGGCATCCCGATAGACTTGCGCGCAACAGCATAGACGGTGGCAAGGTAATCTACCTTATAGACATGGGCAAGATCATAGACCTACGCTTTCCAACCTACCGCTTTGACAATAGCGCACAAGGCAAGTTCATGCTTAACATCATCTTCGGTCAGTCCAAGTACTATGTAGATAACCTAAGCGAAAACACAAAGCGAGGTATACGAGAGAAGCTACGGCGTGGTGAGTATCCCGGCTTTGCGCCCGTAGGGTATGTAAATGACGGGAAGGGTAAGATACTCATAGACGAAGCTGCTGCGCCACTAGTAAAGAAACTTTATGTCTTGTGCGCTGAAGGTAAGCATACCTTAGATGAGCTGAAAAAATTGGCGACTGCTTTTGGCTTGGTGAGCAAGAGATGTAAAAGGCCTCTTGTCGTAAGCAATGTCCATAGAATCTTAACGAACGCCTTTTATTATGGTGTGTTTTTTTATAAGGGCGAGCTTTTCCAAGGAGCTCACGAGCCCATAATCACAAAGGAGTTATTCGATAAGGTGCAGGATGTCTTGAAGTTCAGGAGTAAACCGACATTATACAAGAATCGCTATTTTGCCTTTCGTGGCCTCTTGCGGTGCGGTGAGTGCGGTTGTGTCGTCACCGCCGAGAGACAAAAAGGCCATGCCTACTATCACTGCACGAGACGTAAGGGTGAGTGCTCACAGAAGGGTTTCGTTCGTGAGGAAAAGCTCGCCCTGATGATAAGCGAGGCCATCGAAAAGGTGCGGCTCGATGATAAGGTGTTCAATACTATGATTAGAGAGCTTGAGCGTGAGAAGGAGCTCGCGAAGGCGGAGAAGATTCATAACGAGAGAGTGAATGAGACGAGATTGCAGGAGATAGATGAGAAACTTTCGAGGTTGCTTGATTTGTTCGTTGAGGGAGCGATCTCTGCTGATGAGTATAAAGCGAAGAAGGCCTCGCTTATCAATAAAAAAACACACCATTTAGAAAATCCCGAAGGGACTGACGGAAAATGGTTGGAACCGATGCGGGATTTTCTAACTCTTGCTCACCAAGCCAGTTACGTCGCCTCGGCGGGAAGCGCCGAGGAAAAGGCCGAAATTTTCAAAAAAATCTGCTCGAACCACAGACTTGCATATGCAAGTCTTTCTGTTTCCTACGCTTACCCTTATAAAATCCTACTAAATCCAAAAGAACAAGAATTGGGGTGGCTAACGAGATTCGAACTCGTGCTAAAAGAACCACAATCTTTCGTGCTACCACTACACCATAGCCACCACGCGAGCCCGGCAGGATTTGAACCTGCGACCCTCGGTTTAGAAAACCGATGCTCTATCCAACTGAGCTACGGGCCCACAAATATGTCAAAAATCACAATTTTAAATTATCAATTAAACCTTCGATCCATCCCATTATCTTATAAAACAGATTTAAGTCGCACACTATAATTGGAGCAATTCCGTTGCTAAGTTTATTATGGCGCCTGCCCTTTGAACCACTGGTTTTGTAAGTAGTTTTATAGCGTCCTTCTTTAGGAATGTTTGTTAATTCTGACCAATAATTTTCCGCCTTTTCTTTTTCTGTATCTAAATGAATCCTCAAATGCAAACGTAGTTTATCTTCAGGAACACCACATATTTCACGCAACCATTTAAGGATGAACTTAATAAACTCAGGGTCTGTATTAGTAAACTTTACTAAACTATCCTTGGTTTTAGAACCCTCTGTCCAATATGCAATAATGCCGAGCAATTTAAATACATTAGGCTCTATATTTTTAATTTCTTATCTAGCTGCCGCTTTAATTTTTGACGTTCTTTCCAGTTTTCTTTCGTGCAATACCTGACCGGTTTTTATGTTAGCCAATTTTCTTCTTTGCCGAACCCCTTCTGCTGGTATAGATGGAATATCGCGCAACCATAAACTTAATGCAGCTTTTGACACATATAAAAGTTCTCAATTTCTTTGTAAGTGAACCCTTTTTTTCTTAGTTCGACTGCTTTGCCTCTTTCAGTGATCTTCATATTATTTTCAAATATATACGGAGCATGGTCGGGAAGGTGGGATTCGAACCCACGACCTCGTGGTCCCAAACCACGCGCGCTAGCCAAGCTGCGCCACTTCCCGCATTTCTACTTGTTTTCGTCCTGAGCATGCCGGAAAATTGCCAAGCATGTGAAAGACCACGCCCCGGATAAGTTTTTTTCATTATAACAATCACGATTTTAAAAGTCAAGATAATTGGATTTTGAGGCGCATATCTGGTATAATTACATTAGATGAAGTTGTGCAGCGCGTGCCTCCTGGGCATAAAATGCAGATATGACGGCAAATCGAAGCCGCGTAAAAGCGTTATTAAACTGGCGAAAAAAGAAATCCTAATTCCCGTGTGCCCCGAGCAGCTGGGAGGACTGCCAACACCGAGACAGCCATCAGAGCGGAAAGGGGAAAAAGTTATCATGAAAGGAGGGCGAAACGTGACGGAAAATTTCAGAAGAGGCGGGAGAAGCGTCCTGAAAATATCGAAAATTCTCGGCGTAAAAAGCGTTATTTTCAAAGAAAAAAGCCCTTCCTGCGGTTCCGCCGGCGTCGCGACGGAAATTTTACGGAAAAACGGTATAAAGGTGGTATTCCATGCGTAAAAAAAAGATATTGATTATAGATGATGAGAAGACAATTACCGAAGTAATAAAATTCAACCTTGAGGAGACGGGCCTGTACGAAGCCAGGGTTGAGAATAAAGGCTCCCTCGGATTTGCCGCGGCGAAAGAATTCAAGCCGGATTTGATTCTACTGGATCTTATGATGCCGGATACAGGAGGCGATAAAGTGGCCTTTCAGCTTAAAAATTCCAAAGATACCAAAAGCATACCCGTTATACTGCTTACCGCGGTTGTGACAAAACAGGAAGAATACGCTTCCGGCGGCGTTTTAAGCGGGTATCGTGTAATGGCAAAGCCGGTTGATCCGGAAAGTCTTATAGACGCCGTTAGAAAAGCGTGCCCGTGATAAAAGATATTTTGCTTGCCATAATACAGGCGGCCACGGAATTTTTACCCGTATCCTCATCCGGGCACCTGGCGTTTATCTCAAATCTTATCTCGGAACCCGACCTTTTTTTCTTTACGGCGCTTCATCTCGGATCACTCACGGCCGTGGTCATTTTTACTAGAAAAGAGATAGCGGATCTCCTTAGCTTTAGGAAACAATACAGAAAGACATGGCTTCATTTGATAACCGCTACCGTGCCGGCGGCGCTTTGCGGGATTTTTTTTAAAAGCGCGGTAAAAGAAGCGTTTTCATCGTTTTTTTTCATAGGAAGCGCCTTTATTTTTACGGGAATCGTTTTATTTTTTACCAGGTTCTCAAAAATATATTCAGATTTAAATATCAAAAATTCCGCGGTTATAGGGCTTTTCCAGGCGCTCGCGTTATTTCCGGGCGTATCGAGAAGCGCCATGACGGTTTCCTCGGCGCTTTTTTCCGGAATAGAAAAAGAAAAAGCCGTGAAATTCTCATTTTTATTGTTTATCCCCCTTTCCCTGGGGGCGTTTTTATCGGAGGCGGGGGAGGGGTTTTATTTTGACGGAAACCTCATTATTTCCTTTTTTGTCTGCGCGTTAGCCAGCCTGTTTTTTCTCAACCTGCTTTTTCTCATAGTCAGGAAGGGAAAATTCTGGATTTTTTCGATATATTGTTTCGCGGCGGGCTTGATTTCTTTTGTGATCGGGGGTATACTAAGGGCTTAAAGGAGGTAACGGGCATGGCGGAATGGTCTGATTTTTACCGTCAGATGGTGGACAGAAATATAGGGGTTTTATCCCGCGGGGAACAGGACCGCCTTCGCAGGGCTTGTATCGCCGTTACCGGATGCGGCGGCATGGGAGGGCTTTCCGCCGAACAGCTTGTGCGTCTGGGCGTGGGCCATGTAAAAATCGCCGATTTTGACAAATTCGAAACTCACAACCTGAGCCGCCAGCATGGCTCGACAGCCGCCAATGTCGGCCGTCCGAAATCGGAAGTGCTGGGCCGTTATTTCAGGGAAATAAATCCCGAACTTAATCTGGAAATTTTTCCTGACGGCATAAAACCGCAAAACGCGGAACGTTTTCTCGATGGCGCCGAAATAGTGATTGACGGGATGGATTATTCCGGGCTTAAAAACACCATTTCATTGTACAGGGCCGCGAGGCAAAAGAAGTTGTGTATCATTAATCCGAACGCCATAGGTTTTGGCGTAAACGTATTTGTATTCGGGCCCGATACTATTTCCCTGGAAAAATATTTAAATCTTTCCTTAAAAACATTGTTCGCGCCGCATGAGGCGCTGAAAAAACTTATGCCTTACATGCCGAGTTACGCAGACCCGGAAGTGGTTAAAAAAGCGGCGCTCGGGAAAATTAACATACCTAATCTCGCCATGCCCCAGCACCTCGGAACGTCTATCGCGGTTTCAGAAGCGGTCATGATACTCCTCGGAAGGGCCGACGCGCCTAAGGGGCCGGGCCCGCGGATAATAATAATGGATTTGCAGGATAGGAAATTCGAGGTAAGCGGATGAAGCCCGCAAAGCCTATAACAACTTCAATTTTCGAATTTTTTAAAATCGGTCCGGGGCCTTCCAGTTCCCACACGATAGGCCCTATGCGATCCGCTTTGCGTTTTCGGCAGGCGATGCTGCAGCTTTCCAAGGAAGAGCTTAAATCCGCCACGGCAGTCAAGGTGCGGCTTTACGGGTCGCTAAGCGCTACCGGAAAGGGGCACGGCACGGACCGAGCCGTCGCGGCCGGGTTAATGGGATGGAAACCCGATACCTGCGACACAGACGCACTTACAAAACTCCTTAGCCCGGAATTCGAGCGGTACGCCGTTAAAGTGAAAGGAGTCTCGATACCTTTCGACGCAGGAAGCATCATTTTTGATAAGATACGGCATTCTTTCCCGTTCAGGAATACGATGATATTTCGCCTCTGGGCCGGAAAGCGCATACTCTTGAAAAGGGAATTTTATTCGGTCGGAGGCGGAACAGTTTTTCATAAAAGCGAACACAAAATTCGTGTTCCGGCGCCACCTTACGCCTACAGCAGCATGCGGGAATTAAAAAATTTACTCATTTCCCGAAAAATTAGTTTTAGAGAAATTATGCTGCAAAACGAGAAAGCCATCAGCGGAAAAAACAAGGCGGAAATCTACAAAGGGCTTGACAGGATCCTTGAGGTGATGGAGCAATCGGTAGAGAATGGACTTAATACCGAAGGTACGCTGCCCGGCCCTATAGGACTGGCAAGAAAAGCGCCGACTTTGTTCAAGAAGGCCCGGTCGCTTGTTGGCGGCGATACGCCGGACCGTTTCCTTGTGTTTTTAGACGCGTATGCCATTGCTGCTTCGGAGGAAAATGCCGCCTGTCACAGAATAGTCACCGCGCCGACATCCGGTTCGGCAGGGGTTATACCAGGGATCCTGTATTTTTTGAAACATCATTTCTCAAAAACCCGAAAAGATATTTATGACGGCCTTTTGACGGCAGCGGCTATCGGGATGATAGTCAGGCATAATGCCAGCATAGCCGGCGCGGAAGTGGGGTGCCAGGGGGAAATCGGCGTTGCTTCTTCCATGGCAGCGGGGCTTTTGGCTTGCCTGGATGGGAGGTCCATGGAACGAATAGAAAATGCCGCGGAAATCGCTCTTGAACATCACCTCGGAATGACCTGCGATCCCGTGAAGGGATATGTTCAGATACCGTGCATAGAGCGTAACGCCGTAGCGGCGGTAACCGCTTATAACGCTTATCTTCTGGCGGCCTCCGGCGACCCGAAAAAACAAAAACTTAAGTTTGACGAAGTTGTCGAGGCGATGCTGGAAACGGGCCGGGATATGTCGATGAAATACAAGGAAACTTCCAGGGGCGGACTCGCGGTATGCGTGACCAATTGTTAATACGCGAAGGAGAACTTGATGAGTAAAAGAGTTTCTATTTTTTTAATGCTTGGCGTGGCTTTTTTAATTACAGGCAACCTTATCGGCGCAGGTATACTCGGACTTCCCATAATTACGGGGCTTGCCGGCTTTATTCCGGCGTTGGCAGGGATGCTTGTAGTCGGAGGGGCAATGTTTTATACCGCCATTGTTCTCGGGAAAGAGGCAACGGCGGTGCGCAGTAATACGTTTAATTATCCCAGCCTTTACCGTAAGTACCTGGGTTCTGCCGGTAAGTGGGTCGCGATCCTGGCAAATATGATTATACTATACGGCCTGCTAACGGCCTATCTTACCGGCGCCACGACTATTATCGTAAATTTGTTTCATTTTCCGTTTCCGAAAATATGGGTCATGTTAGGTTTCTTTGCCATAATCACGACTCTGACAGTAACCAATATGAGCGTTCTGAAAAAATATAATGCCGTACTTATGTTTCTTCTCTGGGGGTCTTTCGCCGTAATCGTCTGCATATCGGAAAGATATGTTAAGCTTGAGCGGCTGACATACGAACACTGGTCATACCTGCCGCTCGCCATTCCTATAATAGTAACCGCGTTCCACTTTCACAATATAATACCCACGATCTGCCAGGGGTTGAAATGGGATTCCCGGGTCATCTGGAAAACAATGCTTTTCGGAATGATCATAGGGTTGGTAATGAACGCGGTATGGGTCCAGGTAGGGATCGGGGCGCTGCCGCTGAAAGAAGGCGGGCAGAGCATTGTGAACGCATTCGTGCACAATCTTCCCGCGACCGTTCCGATGTCCACGGAAATACATTCAACGGTATTTGGCGTCGGGGCACTGCTTTTCGCGCTTCTGGCAATCGCGACGTCTTATCTTGCCAACGCCACGGGCCTTTTAGCGTTCATAAAGGACCTTACCGTAAATTATTTCAAGATTTCAAGCAGGCCCCTTGTTATCGCGCTTACTTTCCTGCCGCCGCTTATTATATCCATTGTTTATCCGAATATTTTCCTTGATGCGCTGAATATCGTGGGCGGAGTGGGTATCGTTATACTTTTCGGAATACTGCCAAGCATGCTTGCGATAATACGCGCGAAAACAGTTCCAAAACGGGTGCTGGGCGCGGCGATGCTTATTTTATTCACGGTTTTCCTGCTTTTTCAGCTTGGACAGCAATTCGGGCTTATTAAATTTAAATCAGGCAAGACATATACAGCGGGTTTTTCCCGTGATTCTTTAAAAAGGGGATAGCATGGGAAAGGTATCGAAAATAATAGGCTGGGAACTTATTAAAAAATCTTTTGTGCCATTTTTCACGCTTTTTTTATTCGCCGGCGCTTACGTATTTTACAAAATAAAAATAGATCCGGAGATTTCCACGGAACTCCGTGATGGGCTTAAAAAATATATCGCGAGCATACTTATCATATGCATAGCGTTCATCGCCCACAGGATAGCGGACGCGGCCATGGGTTGGTACAGGGAAAATATCGCCGCCAAAACCAAAACCCTGCTTGACGACAAATTAATTCCCATAGTTCGAAGGTTCATAAAGGTGGCTATCTGGGTAATAGCGCTTCTTATCATATTGCCGTTTTACGGGGTAAACATAAGCGCGTTGATTACCGCTCTGGGTGTGAGCTCTCTCGCAATCGCGCTGGCCGCGCAGGATACGATCGCGAATGTTATTGCCGGATTCCTGATCATGATTGATACGCCTTTTATCGAGGGCGATAAAATAAAGCTTCCTTCCGGTGAGATCGTAGAGGTTCTGGATATCGGTGTAAGAAGGTCAAAATTTCTTTCAGCCGATAAGGCGATTGTTATCGTACCAAACGTGGATTTAAGCAAAAGTAAGATCGTAAACTATACTAAAAAATAAGTACAGACGCTGTTTTTTTAAACTAAAATAATCTCGGCGGGCGGGAAGCCGTTGAATCCCGTGGTGGCGCTTGCCGAGGAATAAGCCCCTATGTTTTTTACATAGACGACATCCCCGACATAAAGTTCGGGTATTTCCTCGTTTAGAGATAGTGTATCGTAGGAATCACACGTGGGCCCGGCAAGGGTGCTAAGAAATTTCTGGCCGCGCCTTAAAGTTTTAAATTCATACCTCGCGTGATCGAATACCATGCCGGAGAAATCGGCGTAAATACCGTCATTTAGATAATAGTAATTTTTGTTGTTTCGGAAGGTCCTTCCTATGACCTGTGTAACCAGGATCCCGGCCGGCCCCGCCAGAAACCTGCCCGGTTCAGCGATAAACCTGACATTTTTGTCAAAAAGGGCCTTCATTCGTTTTTTTATCTGGTAGGCCATCCTCTCAAAATTTATCCCGGCCTGTTTATCAAAATGTTGAATCGGAAAGCCCCCGCCTATGTCTAGAATTTTCAATTTTAACCCATTTTTAGCCGCCTCTCTGAAGATACCGGCGGAAGTTTCTATCGCCTGAAGATAATTCTCGACATTCGTTGATTGGGATCCAACGTGGAAACTTACGCCCGCCGGGACTAACCCGAGGGCCTTTGCCTTTCTCAGCATGAAAAACGCTTGTTCCGGATCCGCGCCGAACTTGAGAGAGAGCTCCACGACACTTCCGTCGTTGGCCACTTTGATACGAGCGAGAACACGGGCGCCGGGATGGTATTTCGCGAGTTTATAAAGCTCGGGTTCATTGTCAAAAGTCATGAGCCGCACCCGGCGCTTGCGCGCGAACGTGATATCTTCGGGGGATTTTATGGTATTGGCGAAAACTATTTTCGCCGGTGACGCGCCCGAACGAAGAACCTGTTTCATTTCGGCGGCGCTGGCTACATCAAAACTCGCGCCGAGCTCGACAAATGTTTTAATAATTTTGGGATGAGGATTCGCTTTTATGGCGTAATACGGGGTTACATCCGGCAGGCACTTACGAAATCGCCTGTATTGCCGCTCAAGCACGGAACGTCTTATAAGCATGAAAGGCGTGCGGTTTTTTTTGAGCGCCGCTTTTATGATGGTCTCAATGCCGCTTGCGCCGTTTGATGTGTGCCCGGCCGCGCGGCGTTTAACGGAACCCGCTTCGTATTTAGGCTTTGACAATTTCCTGCTCACGCCGGATGCTGCCGGTGTCATACGCGTTTAACCTTTCCCGGGGATCGACCAAAAATGTCGTGAATTGCCAGACATCTTCTTCTTTGGGCTTGTAGTAGTCAAATTTGGTAAATTTTGTATTTAAGTTTTTAAGTGGCGTCCAATCGACATCCCGTGATACAAATGGTTTTATAAAAGGCATGGCGGTTTCAAGGATCGGTTCGTGATCCACGTCATCCGGCAAAAGGAAACCCCTTCTGGGATTTTTTATCGCCCATACCGCGGCCGCGACTACCGAGATAGCTACCTGAAGCGTGGTTGCCTGCTGGTGCGGCACGAGCCGCCGGGCTTCGTGAATATCAAGTATGCTTCCGCACCACCATGACTTAAAATCGTGCCCCATGAGAAGCACCCCGAGCTCATCGCGGCCGTCTATGATCTCATCGCTCATTATTCTTTGTTTTTCCTGCAGTTTGAACTGCCTCATTTCAAGTTCGTGCAGGCTGTTGATGGCTGCGTTGGAGGGGCAGTACGCGTAGTGTACAGTCGGCCTGTATACGGCTTTGCCGTTTTCCCATACCGTGAGCCGGTCCGAGATACTGAACGCTTCGCCGTGCCGGACAACCATGCCGGTAATCTCACCGCATGGAACCCATGAACGAACCCAGGTTTTCATTCCCAGCGTGCTCAGGCATATCTGGTTTCCTGGGCCGATCTTATGAAAAAAAGCGTTTTTTGGGACATACCGCTCGTGAGTTCCCCAGCCGAGTTCCGCGGGCGCGACGCCTTCCTCAAAAAATCCTTCTATGCTCCATGTGTTTACAAATTCATTTACCTGTTTTGGCTTATCCGTGATCTGCGTGTCTCTTTCGCTTATGTGAATAGTTTTTACTCCGGTAATCTCGGAAAGTTTCGCGAAATTCTTGTCCCGCAAAGCCGCTTCCAGATTTTTCTTTCTCGAATCGCCCGGTTTTTCCTTCAATATTTTTTTAGCGATATCAATTAAAGCGTATTTTGTGAAATGAGATACCAGGCCGGGATTCGCGCCGTGGTCAACGATGGACGTGGGGCCGTTATTATTTTTTTGGGCATCCAGCATTCTCCGGATTTCCATATGCCTTGAATATAGCGTATACTTGGTTGGATTATTGCGCTCGGAATCCTTATAGGGATCCCACTCCTCGACGGAAGTATTAATGTATAGAATATTGTTAAGGCTGCACCACCGGACCATGGCAATGCAGTCGATGTTCCAGGCAAGGTCTATGATCATGTCTCCGGGCCCAACATATTTTTTCAGGAGCCGCGTGAAATTATCGCGGGTAACCCTGTCAATAACGTATTTCACGCCTTTATCCAGGGCATCTTTGACGCGCGCGCGGTTATCGGCAAAATCCATGATCGTTACTCTATCCGCCGGCATTTTTATTAATCTCAGGATAAGCGGAACGGCGCATTGCGAAACAGACCCGCAACCTATAACAAGAAGCTTACCGTTAAACTTCATTTTCAAACCTCCTTTTATTCTAACTCAAAAACAGTATAACATATTTTTTTATTTTTAAAAGAAAAAAATAAAGAAAATATTTTGTTTGGATTTTAACCCTGAAAAATGGTAAACTATTTGCGGAATAGAAGGTATGATCCAATGAAGAAGTGCCCTTATTGCGGAGAGGAAATACAGGATGGGGCGGTATTTTGCAGATTTTGCGCAAGGCGCGTAAAAGGAATTTCTTTTCGCCGTATTTTATTCTTTGCCGTCCTGGCAGGTATCATCATTTTAGTGTTTACACACAAAAAAGAAGCGCGCGAACTTAATTATAACATAAGGCTTTTTTTCGGAAATTTGAACAATCATTACGAGTCCTTTAAAAAAATGATTGAGGATGCCCGGGAAGGCCTGGCCGCGATTAAGGACTATCAGGCGAGACAGGAAGAATATGAAAGGCAGTATGAGCTGCTGAAGCAGGCCGTGCCTGTTGAAAAACCATGAAAGAAAAAACATTTTCAATTTCAGGCGAGAAATGCCTTAAACTGCTTGAAAGCGGAGAAAAGGGATTAGGCGAAAAAGAGGCCGCCGAACGTTTAATTAAATACGGCCCGAATAGTTTAAAATCGTCGAAAAAAATCAACCCGCTTGAACTTTTTATAAAACAATTCAAGAATCTTTTTACGTTTATCCTGTGCGCCGCCATCGCGATATCTTTGGCTATTACCATCTGGGGAAACGAAAATCGCGTAGCGGAATCGGTATTCATTTTTTTGATAATCATCATAAACGCTACCCTGGGATTTATACAAAATTATAAGGCCGCCCGGGGCATGGAAGCGTTAAAAAATATGGTTGTGCCTGCCGCCGCCGTAAAAAGAGAAGGAGAAATCCGCGAGATAGAAGCGACGAAAATTGTACCCGGGGATATTGTTATGCTTTCGGAAGGCATACAGGTTCCGGCTGACGCGCGTATTCTCAAGGCCCATGCTTTAAAAGCCGACGAATCGGCTTTTACGGGTGAAAGCGTTCCGGTTTCTCTCAATAATGAGATTTTGCCCGGCAACACCGCGTTGCAGGACAGGAAGAATATCGCTTACATGGGAACGTACATAACACAGGGGGAGGGCGAAGCGGTTGTCGCGGTTACCGGCATGGATACCGAGCTTGGAAAAATAGCCGAAAGCTTAACAGAGATTAAAGCGAGAAAAACACCTTTTGAGATTGAAGTTGATAAGCTGGCGAAGGAAATTACCGTCGCGATAGGCCTCACGGTTCTACTTGTGGCGGCAATGGCTTTTTTACGCGGACACATGGCCTGGGTTGATGTCCTCATTCTTTGCATGGGGCTTTTTGTCGGCGCGATACCGGAGGCAATGCCGGCAATCGTGACTTTCGCTATGAGCCTGGGAACAAAGCGAATGGCAAAAAGTAACGCCCTTATCCGCGACCTTCCGGTAGTGGCCAGTCTCGGCTCGGTAGACGTTATATGTTCGGATAAAACCGGTACCCTTACCGAGAACCGCATGACGGTGCAAAAACTTTTTTTCGGTGAACATGAGGTGAGTTTCGGAGGGATCGGTTATGAACACGAAGGTCCTATACGGCATAAGGAGAATAAATCCGTCCCGCTTGGGGACCTGGACGTTCTTTTGAAATGCGGCCTGCTTTGCAATGATGCTTCCGCGCAGATAAGGAACGATGATATAAGGTATGTAGGGGATCCGACCGAAATAGCCCTTCTCGTTTCAGCCAGAAAAGCAGGGATTAATATCAGCAGGGAAAAAGCGGCCTGGCCGCGAATAGATGAGGCCCCATTTACTTCTGAAAGAGAAAGAATGACGACGATTCACAAAAATAACGGAAAAATCACGGCATTCTCAAAAGGAGCGCCGGAAGTTATAATAAAAGGCTGTGACCGCATACTGGAGAACGGTAAAATCAACCGGTTTACCCCGGAAAAACAGAAAATGGCCGCGGAAGCGAACCGCGATTTTGCCGAAAATGGGCTGCGTGTACTGGGATTTGCCTGTAAAGATATTTTATCGCCGGAAAAAAAAGAGGATACCGAAAAAAAACAGGTATTTTTAGGATTGCAGGCGATGATGGATCCACCCCGCCATGAGGTAAAGGGCGCGGTTGATACCGCCCGCGCCGCCGGAATTCGAACGGTTATGATCACGGGCGATAACGCCGTTACCGCCGCGGCGATAGGGCGCGAACTGGATTTTGGCCAGAACGCCGTTACGGGAGGCGACCTTAGAGGGCTTTCTGAAAATGACCTTAAACGTGAAGCCGAAAAAGTCGATATAGTGGCCAGGGCTCTCCCGCAGGATAAACTAAAAGTCGCTGAAGCGCTTGAGAAAGACCTGCATGTGGTCGCGATGACCGGGGATGGCGTAAATGACGCCCCCGCGCTTAAAGCGGCCGACGTAGGTGTTGCGATGGGGCTCAGGGGAACCGACGTGGCGAAAGACGCATCAGGGATGATTCTCCTCGATGATAATTACAAGACGATTGTGGATGCGGTGAAGGAAGGCAGGACTATTTACGACAATATACGCAAATTCGTGAATTATCTTATTACCTGCAATCTTGCCGAGGTTTTTGTAATTTTTTTCTGTTCAATCGTGGGCAGGATTCCTCTTACTGTCATACAGATCCTGTGGATTAATATTGTTACCGATACCACTGTTGCCATGTCGCTCGCTTCGGATCCGCCGAACGCGAAGATAATGACAAGGCCCCCGCGCCCGAAGAAAAAAGGCATAATAGACGCCCGGCTGAAATGGCTCGTTGGCCTGATAGGAGCGAAAAAGGTAGTGGTGCTTCTCTCGGTTTTTGCCATAGGCATTAAAATGGGAGGGAACGAACTCGCGAATACCATGCTTTTTACAACTATCGTTCTTTATGCTTTTGTGCGGATAACGGTCATACGTACCGAAGAACAGGTGCCTATATTCATAAACAAGTGGGTAAATCTCGCGATTCTCGTATCGTTGGGGCTTCAGATGATGGTGCTTTATACCCCGCTTAAAGGCATTTTTCACGTCGTATCGCTCGGATTAAAGCCGTGGCTTGTCATGCTTTCTTTCACGGCCGCTTCATGGGCACTGGGAATAGTAATCACGAAAATGGTTATCAAAAAAGTCCCGTATTAAATAAAACTAAATGAAAGCGGATATTTAAAGGAATCGTTATATGAAAACAGCGGTAATCTATTACTCGTATTCAGGAAACACGCATCGCGCGGCGCATGCTATAATGGATTTTTTAAAGAATAAAAATGAGAGCGCCATCGCGGTAAGAATAAGGCCTTTACGGGAAGTAACGAGTTTTTTTGGGCAATGCAAAGAAGCTTTTCTCGCTAAAAAACCCGAACTTTACAGGACGCTAATTGACCTTAAGGATTTTGACCGCATCATTCTCGGAAGTCCGGTCTGGGCTTTTAAACCGGCTCCCGCGATAAATACCTACCTGGATCAATGCGGTTCATTAAAAGGCAAAGAGGCGATTTCTTTTGTTACTTACGGAAGCGGCGCCGGAAAGGAAAAGGCTCTTCTGATAATGAAAAAGGGGCTTCTCGCGAAAGGCGCGCGTGTAACGGGAACAATGTCGTTCCAGCAGGGCGAGGACGCGGGGGAATGCAGAAGAAAAGCGAAAAAAATACTATGAAAAAGGAGTTTTATGAAAATTGAAGAAATAAGAACCGAAAATTTGCAGATAGAAAAATTTATTAAAGAAAAGGCCGGTGAGATATCTTCCACTGTGGGAAAGGCTCTGGCCGTGAATGCCCTTTCCGGAGGCGTTGATTCCGCGGCCGTTACCATGCTCGGGCACAGGGCGCTGGGGCAGAGATTAAAAACGTATTTTGTGGATCACGGATTGATGAGAGAAGGGGAGCCCCAGAGAATTGCGGCGATTTTCAAAAAATTAGGGGTAAACGTGGAAATCGTGGACGGGAAAAAAGAATTTTTCGATGGCCTCAAGGGTAAAACGGATCCGGAGGAAAAGAGAAACGCCATTACTAACGCGTTTTACAAAGAGGTTTTCGGGGATCTCGTAAAAAAAAGCGGCGCTAAATATCTTCTACAGGGAACAAATTACACGGACGTGGAGGAGACGGTTGCCGGTGTCAAGAGGCAGCACAACATACTGGAACAGCTTGGAATCGATACACAGGAAGTTTACGGGTACAGGGTGATAGAGCCGATAATACAGCTCAGGAAAACAGGTGTGCGTGAAATCGCTAAAGCCCTTGGGCTTCCGGAAGAGATATACAATAGGCCGCCTTTCCCGGGCCCGGCCCTGGCGACGAGGATCATAGGTGAGATTACGCCTGAAAGGGTAAAACTCGTAAAACAGGCCACGGCAATCACGGAAGATGCGCTGCGCGAAATAAAAGCGTTTCAATATATGGCGATCCTGCACGAGGACAGGGTTACCGGTGTCCGGGACGGAAAAAGGGATTACGGATTGCAGGTGGAAATAAGATGCTGGGATTCCACGGACGCTGTAACCGCTTCGCCTACCAGGCTCTCTTTTGATATCCTGGAAAAAATAGCGGACAGGATAACCGGGGAAGTTCCGGGTGTAGTGAGCGTTACCTATAACGTGACGAGTAAACCGCCTTCAACCATAGAAGCGGTATAAGGCGCAGATTAAAACGGATACCGGAAAAACGGATTTAAACAGATCCGATCAGATCTGTTTTTTAACCGGTAAGAATCCATGTTATAAAAAATGAAGATAAAAAAATTCATAAAAACCAATTTCAGACATTTCAACGCCGCGGTACTTGCCGAGGCGGCGGAAGCATATGTCCTTCATCTCAGGAAAGGAGGCAGGATGTTTCTTGCCATGGCGGGAGCGCTTTCTACCGGTGAAATAGGTGTTTCTCTTGCCGGGATGATAAGAAAAGGAAAGGTACACGGTATTTCTTGCACAGGGGCCAATCTTGAAGAGGACATATTCAACCTGATCGCCCACAAGCACTACAGGCGGATTCCCCACTACAGGCATCTTACGGCCGAAGATGAATTGCGGCTCAAAAAAAGCCATCTTAACCGTGTTACGGATACCTGTATACCGGAAGAAAAAGCGGTACGGATCCTGGAAAAAAAGCTTTTTTTCTTTTGGAAAAAAGCGGAGGATGAAGGTAAGAAATTTTTTCCGTATGAATTTATTTATCAACTTATAAGGGGAGGCGAACTAAAAAGGTACTATGAAATTAACCCCGAACACAGCTGGGTTATCGCCGCCTGCGAGAGGAATATCCCTATTTTTACTCCGGGATGGGAAGATTCCACGCTTGCCAACGGCCTGGTGGCGGCCGTGAAAAAAAAGCGCTTTAAAAGTTTCGATTTTGTCAAAAGCGGCCCCGAGCAGATGGATTACCTTATTGACTGGTATCTTAAGAACTCAAAAAGGAGGGCAATGGGTTTTTTCCAGATAGGCGGCGGGATTGCCGGTGATTTTCCAATATGCGTAGCGCCTCTTATAAGACAGGACATGCGGAAAAACTGCAAACTATGGGGATATTTTTGCCAGATAAGCGATAGCACGACTTCTTACGGCTCTTACAGCGGGGCCGTTCCCAATGAAAAAATCACATGGGAAAAACTGGGAGTCGATACGCCGAAATTTCTGATAGAATCAGACGCGAGTATTGTCGCCCCGCTTATTTTCGGGTACGTATTAAATCAATGAAACCATCCAGGCATGTTATAGCGTCCGCCTTCGCGGGCGGATTGCTCGCATTTTTTACGAAATCAGTTTATGCGGGGATACTATGCCTCGCTTCCGGGGTTCTCGTGGATTTTGACCACGTCATAGAATACATTATCCATCACAGGTGGAAAAATTTAAGTTTAGGAAACATATATCACGTAAGCGAACAGACCAATTACAGGAATAGCGCGGAAGGGTTCAAAAAATTATATCTTCTGTTCCATTCGGCTGAAATCGCCATTTTGCTTCTGATAGCCGCGGTATACACGAAAAATATATATATACTGGCCATTGCTACCGGTTATTCCCTGCACATTATCCTGGACTGTATAGGAAATCCGATGCAAAACATCGCCTATTTTATACTCTGGCGCGCCACAAAGGGGTTTGAGACCGACAAACTGTTTGATGATGGAAAATGTTGACATAACCGTTATAGGAGCCGGTGTAATCGGCCTGGCGGTTTCATATCTTCTTTCCGGCGCCGGTAAAGAGGTGGCTGTAATTGAAAAAAACCCGTCTTTTGGACAAGAGGCGAGTTCGAGGAATTCAGAGGTAATTCACGCGGGATTGTATTACCCCAAAAACAGCCTTAAATCCCTTACGTGTATCCGCGGAAAAAACCTTTTATATGAGTTATGCTTAAAGCGAAATATCCCGCAAGAAAAAGTAGGGAAAATTATAGTTGCCCGTGATAAAAAAGATTTTCTCGAAATAAACAAGATTTATGAAAACGCCTTAGAATGCGGCGTAAAAACTTTAAAATTTTTAAGCATAAAAGAAATAAAAAAACTGGAACCCCGGGTCAATGCCAAATCCGCGATTTTTTCGCCCGAGTCAGGTATTCTGGATTCCCATAGTTTAATGGAATTTTTTTACCGTGAGGCAAAAAGCAGAGGCGCTGATTTCGCTTTTTCCGTGGAGGTAACAGCCGTAAAAAAGGAAAAATCCGGATATAAGATCACGGTACGCGAGCCAAAAAAAGATTTTTTTACCTTTCGCACTTCCTGCGTGATTAATTGCGCGGGATTGTATTCAGGCGCCGTTGCCGCGCTCACGGGAATAGACCCGGACAAATTCGGTTACTCTATCCATTATTGCAAGGGCTGCTATTTCAGGATAAACAATACGAAAAAGTTTTCCGTGAAACGCCTAATTTATCCGCCGCCTACAGAAACAGGCCTTGGCATTCATGTTACCCCGGATCTGGCCGGGGGATTGAGGATCGGCCCGGACGCGGAATATGTTAAATGCATAAATTACGACATCGATGAATGGCGGAAGAAGATTTTTCTTGATTCTGTCTCAAAATTCCTGCCGGCCCTGGAAGAGACGGATTTAAGTCCGGATACCGCGGGTATAAGGGCTAAACTGCAGGGCGAGGGCGGGGGATTCCGGGATTTTGTGATAAAAAACGAAGAAGAAAAGGGATTTCCGAATTTCGTTAACCTTATCGGAATAGAATCACCGGGGCTGACCGGCTCGCTCGCGATAGCGGAAAGGGTGTTATCATGCTTAAACATTCATTGATGGTGGGATTCAGTTTTGGGCTGACCAGCGGTATTATCACGACACTTGGCCTTATGGTGGGTTTAAATGCCGGCACGCATTCAAAACTCGTCGTAATAGGAGGCATATTAACCATCGCGATCGCGGACGCGTTCTCGGACGCTTTGGGAATACATATTTCGGAAGAGTCTGAAGGCAAGCATACGCACAGACAGGTATGGGCGGCGACACTGGCCACTTTTTTGTCAAAATTCATTTTCGCTTTAACATTTATTATCCCTGTTTTAATGTTTGAGCTTAATACAGCCGTTCTGGCAAGCATAATATGGGGCCTCACGGTGCTTTTTGTTTTCAGTTTTAAAATGGCGCGTGAGCAAGGCGGGAACCCGTGGAAAGTCGTGGCCGAGCATATCAGCATTGCCGCGATCGTTATATTTATCACACATTACATAGGCGGCTGGATGTCGCTTATTTTGAGTTAAATGAGTAATAATTCACGGTATTCTTTTCAAAAAAATATTAGGGATTTAATCTAACTGTTAAAAGAAACAGTTTAGCGAAGATAAGCCCGTGAAAATATCTGCCGGAAAAATATTGACAGAAAAGAAGGAGTGTGCTATAATCCCGAACGAAGATTGGCACATGAGACAAGGACGTCTTTTCCTTATTTAACGATGCGGAAAAGGCGTTTTTTTATGTGTAAAAATTAAAAATGAAAATACTAAGAAAAAATATTCTGGCTGAAAATCCCACCGGCAGGATTATAAAAATAGACGTTCATGCCCCTCTCGAGGCGCGTAAGGCGGGGGCCGGGCAGTTTGTGGTTTTGATGGTCAAAGAGGAAGGCGAGCGAATCCCGCTGACTGTCGTGGGGACAGATAAGAAAGCGGGATATATTACCTTGATTTTTCAGGAACTGGGATTAACGACAAAACTTCTCGGGAAATTAAATCCGGGGGACTCGCTTTATGCCCTGGCGGGGCCGCTCGGGCATGCCACAGAGATTAAAAAATTCGGAAAAATTATTTTAATAGGCGGAGGGGTTGGTATCGCGGAAATTTATCCGGTAGCCGCGGCGATGAAAAAAGCGGGAAATCATGTAGTAACGATTATAGGCGCGAGGATGAAAAGCCTGCTGATACTTGAGGATGAGTTGAGGGCCGTTTCCGACGAATTACATATCGCCACCGATGACGGTTCTTACGGCAGAAAAGGTTTCACGACGGATATTTTGAAGGAACAACTGTTATTTCGGGGCGCCAGGGGAGCTGAAAAGCCCTCTTCAGAAAATATTGATTTAGCTGATCCCATGCGACGGCCCGCGCATGACAGGGTTAATCTGGTATATGCCGTAGGCCCCATACCGATGATGCGGCTGGTTTCCCGGATAACAGGGGATTTCAAAATTAAAACCCTTGTTTCCCTGAATGCGCTTATGGTTGACGGGACCGGCATGTGCGGTTCCTGCAGGGTAAGCGTAAACGGCGAGGTGAAATTTAGCTGTGTAGACGGCCCGGAATTTGACGGAAGCCTGGTTGACTGGAAAGAGCTGGATAAAAGAAACCGGATTTACGCCGACAAAGAAAAACACATATGTAAGCTGAATGAGGCCACGCTTTACGGGCGAGAGCGGCGCGAATCATAGAAACGAATTTAACCTGAGGTTTAATCGCGGCAAGACCCGCCGGATCGGAGAAAATGAAAAAACAACCGATACAACCGAAAGAGAAAGACGTTGGTTCGAGGATATCCGGATTTGACGAAGTCGTTTCCTGCTATACGGAAAAAGAAGCGCTCGAGGAGGCAGGGCGTTGCCTCCAGTGTAAAAACCCGGCCTGCATTAAGGGGTGCCCCGTTGGAATAGATATCAAAAAATTTATTTTTCAAATTACAAAAAAAGATTACAGGGGCGCATATCTTACGATAAAGGAAAAGAACAATTTTCCGTCTATATGCGGCCGCGTGTGCCCGGCGGAATATCAATGCAGAAAGGCATGCGTACTTACAAAAAAAGGCTCATCCTTTGCTTCCGAACAGGCGATTAATATCCATTTACTCGAGAGATTCGCCGGGGACCGGGGAATGAATTTTTCATTAAGAGGGAATGGGATCGCTTCGGATATTCCTCGCGCGCGCGCCAACGAAGCCAAAGCAGCCGTGGTCGGTTCTGGCCCGGCCGGGCTTTGCTGCGCGGGAGAACTCGCGAGGGCGGGTATTAAGGTAGTTATGTTCGAATCTCTTCATAAAACCGGCGGTGTTTTACGTTACGGCATTCCTCCTTTTCGCCTGAGGCAGGACGTCCTGGATTTTGAGATAAATTACTTAAAAGAAATGGGAGTGGAAATCAGGACGAATACCATTATAGGGAACGCCATAAGCCTGGAAGAACTTTTTAATGAAGGTTTTTCCTGCATATTTCTCGGGCTCGGGGCCGGCACGCCTTCTTTTCTCGGGGTACCGGGCGAGAACCTGTGCAATGTTTATTCGGCAAACGAATTTTTAACCAGGGTCAATTTAATGGGCGCTTTCGGGTTCCCGCGGCGCCATACGCCCATTAATACAGGTAAGCGCGTCGTGGTTATAGGCGGGGGCAATACCGCTATGGACGCTTCGCGAGTAGCCCTGCGGCTTCAAAAAATGAATAATATCGCCCCGGACGTCACTGTTTTTTACAGGCGTACCGAAAAAGAAATGCCGGCGAGGCGGCCGGAAATAAGACATGCCAGGGAGGAAGGCGTAAAGTTTGAATTCCTGGTTCAGCCGGTGGGCTTCTCCGGTGACGAAGAAGGCCGCCTGGGGAATATAAGATCCTTAAGGTGTAAATTGGGTGAAGCGGATTCGAGCGGAAGAAAACGGCCGATCCCTATCGAAGGCAGCGTTTTTGAATACCCCTGTGATATAGCGGTTATCGGAGTGGGCCTCGGGGCGAACAAAGTGCTTACGAAGGTTACACCCGGGATAAATACCGATAAATGGGGAGATGTCCTGGTAAATTCCGAGACCATGGAAACATCGATAAAAAATGTTTACGCCGGCGGTGATATTGTCGGCGGTGAAGGTACGGTTATCGAAGCGATGGGCATGGCAAAACGCGCCGCCGCGGCTATGCTAAAAAATCTTAAATAGAAACGTTACATTGTTTGAAAAAAGGCCGCGCCTTTGTTATAATAAACCGGTTGCGGTAGGGCTGAATAGGCGCTTTAAATAGGGAGGATAAAAAAATCATGAAAGATCCACAAACGGCAATGAATCCTAACAGGATAGTTCAATATCTTGGAAAACCGCGGGAAGAATTTACCAAAAAAGACCTGATAAAGTTTATAGAGGAAAATAAAATTGAAATGGTAAACTTCCGTTATGTAGGCGGAGATGACAGGCTGAAAACCCTTAATTTTATAATTACCGGAAGGGACCAGCTGGACCGGCTGTTATCAACCGGGGAAAGGGTAGACGGCTCAAGCTTACTTCCCTACATTGACGCGGCGTCAAGCGACCTGTATGTTATTCCACGTTATAAGACCGCGTATGTGAATCCATTTTCCGCGATTCCTACAGTAGACATACTCTGTTCTTACCATACAAGCGAAGGCGCACGCCTTTCGAGTTCCCCCGAAAATATTCTCAGAAAAGCCGGCGAAACACTTAAGAGTAAAACCGGGTTAATCCTCGAGGCCATGGGGGAACTGGAGTATTACGTTTTTTATGACAAACAACAGCTTTATCCCGCCACGACGCAGAAGGGTTATGAGGAATCCGCCCCCTTTTCCAAATGGGAAAATCTAAGATGCGAGGCGATGCAGGCGATTGCCCGTGCTGGAGGAAAAATAAAATATGGCCACTCCGAGGTGGGCAATATTTACGGAAAGGACCATGAAAAGGAACAGCATGAGATCGAGTTTTCTCCCGTGCCTGTAGAAGATGCGGCCGACCAAATTATTATCGCTAAATGGATTTTAAGAATGATCGGTTATAAATATGGTGTAACGATCAGCTTTGCCCCGAAGATCATGGTTGGACATGCCGGCAGCGGCCTTCACATTCATACAAGATTGGTTAAGAATGGGAAAAATATGATGGTTAAAAGAAACAGGTTAAGCGATACAGCTAAAAAAGCCATCGCGGGTTATTTACAATTAGCCCCTTCCCTGACCGCCTTCGGCAATACCGTGCCGACTTCTTACCTGAGATTGGTTCCTCATCAGGAGGCGCCGACAAGTATATGCTGGGGGGACAGGAACCGTTCCGTACTTGTAAGGGTTCCACTTGGTTGGATAGGTGTTGAGAATATGATTAGAGACGTTAACCCGCGGGAAAGCGGGAGGATTCCGCAATCCATTGATAAGCAAACGGTGGAATTTCGCTGTCCCGACGGTTCGGCCAGCATCTATCTCCTGTTGGCGGGGCTGGCAGTGGCAGCCCGGCACGGGTTGGAGATGAAAAACGCTTTAGAACTCGCCGATAAACTTTACGTTGATGTGAATATTTTTTCTTCCGAACATAAAAAAATCGCGGAAAAATTATCTTCACTCCCCTCATCATGCTGGGAATCGGCCAAATGCCTTCTCGCGGATCGCCGGATTTATGAAAAGGACGGTATTTTTTCCCCGGGGGTAATAGACGGAATAGCGAAAAAACTCGAGGGCTATAACGATAAAGACCTTAGCAAAAAATTATACGGCAAGGAAAATGAGATCAAAAAATTAATCGATAAATACCTGCATTGCTCGTAAGCGTGCGAACGGAGGGAAATATGTCAAAGAAAATCGAAGAATTTATGGGGAAAATTTCGGAGCGCAACCCGGGGGAAGCCGAATTTCATCAGGCGGTAAGGGAAGTCGCCGAATCCGTAATGCCTTTTCTGGAAAAGAATCCGAAATACCTGAAGGCCAGAATAATGGAACGCATTGCCGAGCCGGAACGGGTGATAATGTTCAGGGTTCCCTGGGCGGATGACAGGGGGGAGATACACGTAAACCGCGGATACCGTATAGAAATGAACAGCGCTATAGGCCCCTACAAGGGAGGGCTTCGTTTTCACCCCACGGTTAATCTTGGAATTTTGAAATTTCTTGCTTTTGAACAGGTATTCAAAAATAGCCTTACCACTTTGCCTATGGGCGGCGGCAAGGGAGGTTCTGATTTTGATCCCAAAAGAAAATCCGATAACGAGGTAATGAGATTTTGCCAGAGTTTTATGACGGAACTCGCCGGGCACATAGGGCCTGATACAGACGTACCGGCCGGTGATATAGGAGTGGGGTCGCGTGAGATCGGATTCCTTTTCGGACAGTATAAAAAAATCCGCAATGAATTTACCGGAGTGCTTACGGGAAAAGGAATCGGCTGGGGAGGAAGCCTTATAAGGCCGGAAGCGACCGGATACGGCACGGTCTATTTTGCCAGGGAAATGCTGGAAACAAAAGGCGAATCTATCGAAGGCAAGATTTGCGTTGTTTCCGGTTCGGGTAATGTTGCGCAGTATACCGTAGAGAAACTCCTGGAGCTGGGCGCCAGGCCTGTTACACTTTCTGATTCAAACGGCTACATATACGATAAACGCGGCCTGAACAAGGAAAAACTAGAGTTTGTAAAGAAAATCAAAAATGTAAAACGCGGGCGCATAAAAGAATACGCGAAAGAATACGATTGCGAGTATTTTGATTCGGCAAAAGGAAACAGGCCGTGGGAAATCAAATGCGAAATAGCATTTCCTTCAGCCACGCAGAATGAAATACATGAAAAGGACGCCAGGCACCTCATAAAGAACGGCTGCATATGCGTTTCGGAAGGCGCCAACATGCCTACTACGCCTAAGGCCATCGAAATATTTAAAAAGGCCAAAATTCTATACGGGCCCGGCAAGGCCGCGAACGCCGGAGGGGTTGCCGTATCAGGACTTGAAATGTCCCAGAATACTCAGAGAATCTCCTGGGACAGGGAAGAAGTGGATAAGAAGCTCGAAGAGATAATGGTCAAAATACACAACACCTGCCTCAAGTACGGCAAGGAAGGCAAGTTTATTAATTATGTAAAAGGGGCAAATATCGGAGGATTCGTAAAAGTTGCTGACGCGATGCTGGATCAGGGGCTGGTATAGAAAGACATGACGGGAACACCCAGAAAACAACCTTCCTATAAAGCGTATATCGAGACATTAAGCAGGATTAGCAAGGCGATTACTTCCGAACTTTATCTAGAAGATCTGCTTAAGCTTATTGTTACATTAACGGCGAACACGATGAGGGCGAAAATATGTTCGTTGTGGGTTCTTGATGAAAAAAGCGGAAAACTCACCATAAGGGCCACGCAGGCGATGAGTAAGGAATATCTGAGAGAAAGAAGTTTGAAGGTTGGCGAGGGTGTCGTGGGGATGGTTGCAAAAGAAAAAAATCCGGTTGTCATCGAAAACGTTCTCGAAAGCGCTTCTTACAAGGAGAAAAAACTGGCGGAAAAGGAAAAATTGGTTTCTATGTTAAGTGTGCCGATGATGATAAAGAAAAGGGTAATTGGCGTTGTTAACTGTTATACCACGGCACAGTACAAATTCAGTAAAAGTGATATAATACTTTTGAGCGCGGTAGCCAATCAGGCCGCCGTCGCTATCGAAAATACAGAACTTTTGGTGAAAACGAAAGTTGTCAGGGAAGAACTGGAAGCGAGAAAAAAAATAGAGAAAGCCAAAGGGCTTTTAATGCAGGAACAGGGCTTGAGCGAAGAGGAGGCGTACAACCTGGTAAGAAAGTCCAGCATGGACAAGCGCATGCATATGAAAGAAATAGCAGAGGCAATAATACTTTCCCACGATATCAAGAGAAGAATTAAATAAAAAATCATGCCTAAGAGAAAAGACATACGAAAAGTTCTTATAATAGGATCGGGGCCTATAATTATAGGGCAGGCCTGTGAGTTTGATTATTCCGGCACGCAGGCGTGCAAGGCGCTTAAGGAAGAGGGCTACGAGGTGGTGCTGGTCAATTCCAACCCCGCCACGATAATGACGGATCCGGGCATGGCCCATAAAACCTACGTTGAACCGCTTACCATTGAAAGTGTTGAAAAGATAATAGAAAAAGAAAAACCCGACGCCCTTCTCCCCAACCTCGGGGGGCAGACGGGCCTTAATCTTGCCTCGGAACTTCACAAAAAAGGTATTTTAAAAAAACACAATGTTGAGGTTATCGGTGTTAAGGCTGATGCCATAGAGCGCGGAGAAGACAGAATCGCCTTTAAGGAAACGATGAAAAGGATTAAGGTCCCTATTCCTAAATCCGAACCTTCTCATTCGGTTGAAGAAGCGGAAAAAATAGCCGAAAAGCTAGGATATCCGGTAGTTCTTAGGCCGGCTTATACAATGGGGGGGACAGGCAGCGGAATAGCATATAACGTGGAAGAGCTTCGCGCTATAGTGAGCAGGGGCCTTGCCGCGAGTATCGTGCACCAGGTCCTGGTGGAAGAATCGGTTCTCGGATGGGAAGAGCTGGAACTTGAGGTTGTGAGAGACAGGAAGAACAATAAGATCACCGTTTGTTTTATAGAAAACATAGACGCGATGGGCGTTCATACAGGAGACAGCTTTTGCTCGGCTCCGATGCTTACCGTTCCGGAGGCCTTGCAAAAGCGCATGCAGGAACTGTCCTACAGGATTGTTGACGCGATCGGCGTGCTGGGGGGTACAAATGTCCAGTTCGCGCATAATCCCGAAAACGACCGCCTTGTCGTAATAGAAATAAATCCCAGAACTTCAAGGTCATCGGCGCTTGCCTCTAAAGCGACGGGTTTTCCTATAGCGCGCATTTCCGCGAAATTAGCCTCGGGTATAAATATGGATGAGATCCATTACTGGCGAAAGGGAACGCTTGAAAAATACGCGCCCTGGGGCGACTATATCGTTATTAAATTCGCGCGATGGGCGTTTGAAAAATTTCCGCGCGCGAAAAATCTACTCGGGACACAGATGAAAGCGGTGGGCGAAGTAATGGCGATAGGAAAGACATTCAAGGAAGCGTTCCAGAAAGCGATACGTTCTCTGGAGATAAAGCGTTACGGTCTTGGCTTTGCCAAAAACTTTAAGGGGCTGGATCCGGCTAAACTGAAAGAAAAACTTTCTTACCCTTCCAGCGAGCGCGTTTTCCTTATTTATGAAGCGCTTCGTAAAGGCATGAGTGCGGAGGAACTTTATCGCCTCACCCACATAGGGCGTTGGTTCATAAATGAAATAAAGGAACTTGTCTGTTTTGAAGAAGAGATCCTCGGTTTTAAGTGGAAGGATCTCCCGGACGGCAAACTCATAAAGGCCAAGAAATGGGGCTTTTCCGACAGGTATCTTTCCGGGCTTTTCGGGATAAAAGAAAAGGAAGCGAGAAAGAGAAGAATCGCCCTCGGGATGACAGAAAAATTCGCGACAGTTCCTGTAAGCGGCGTAAAAGACAAATCCTATTATTATTCCACCTACAACGCGAATGACACGGTGAGCGTTTCACCGAATAAAAAAGTAATGATTCTCGGCGGCGGCCCCAACAGAATAGGCCAGGGAATAGAATTCGATTATACTTGCGTTCACGCGGCATTCGCCCTGCGCGATGAGGGATACGAGTCGATCATGGTTAACTGTAATCCGGAAACTGTTTCCACCGATTATGACACCTCTGACAAACTTTATTTTGAACCGCTTACGGTCGAGGATGTGCTTTCAATTTATGAAAAAGAAAAACCAACAGGCGTTATTGTGCAGTTCGGGGGGCAGACCCCTCTTAACATAGCGCAGGAATTAAAAAATAACGGCGTAAAAATTTTGGGAACAAGTCCTGAGAACATCCATCTTGCCGAAGACAGGGAACGTTTCCGGGAGAGGATGATAAAGCTTGGCATTCCTCAGCCGGAGAGCGGGACGGCCCGTTCACTAAAAGAGGCGCTCAAAATTACGGACAAAATAGGATACCCGCTCATGGTAAGGCCTTCTTATGTTCTGGGCGGCCGCGGCATGGAAATAGTGTATGATGAGATAAGTTTAAGAAGTTACGCCGAGAAGGCGATAGAGGTAAGCCCCGCGCACCCTATGCTTATAGACAGGTTCCTTGAAGAGGCCCTTGAGGTGGAGGTTGACGCTCTCTCCGACGGGGAAGATACTTTTGTCGCCGCTGTGATGGAACACATAGAACTTGCCGGCGTCCATTCGGGTGACAGCGCCTGCGCTATCCCGAAAAGGACCATTAAAGAGAAGCATGTGAAAACCATAGAAAAATATACGGCCGAGATCGCGAAAGAACTGAAAGTCGCGGGTCTCATGAATATACAATACGCGATATGCAACGATACGGTTTATATTCTGGAAGCGAACCCGCGCGCTTCCCGTACGGTTCCTATTGTTTCCAAGATCATGGGTATTCCGGTGGCCAGGATAGCCACGCAGGTTATGCTTGGCAGGAAATTGTCGGAATTCCCGGAATTGAAAAAGAAAAAACTGCCCTATGTCGGCGTTAAGGAAGCGGTTTTTCCGTTTAACATGTTTCCGGAAGTGGACCCGCTTCTTGGCCCGGAAATGAGGGCGACCGGGGAGGTCATGGGTATCGCGGACACCTTCGGTATGGCTTACTATAAAGCGCAGGAAGCCGCAGGCACGAAATTGCCCTTAAAGGGCAGCGTTCTGCTCACGGTAGCCGATAAAGATAAAAAGCATCTTGTGCCTATCGCCGAGCGCCTTAAAAAACTCAAGTTTAATATTTTGACAACCGCCGGAACCGGACGTTTCCTGAAGAAAAAAGGAATAGAAAGCTCCGGAATAAATAAAGTTCATGAAGGAAGGCCCAATATCGCTGACGCGATCAAAAACGGAGAGATAAATCTTATTATCAATACACCCGTAGGGCGCAGCTCAAAGTATGACGACAGCTACATACGCATAAAAGCCATACAGCACAGGATACCCTATATTACCTCGCTCACGGCTGCCGAAGCGAGTATAGAAGGTATCGAATGCGCGTTGAAATCCAAAATTTTGCCGAAATCACTGCAGGACTATTATAAAATACCACTTTCAGATAAATAGAAGAGGAGGGCGTCATGATGGCGACTGATGTTAAGGTTAACACGGAATTGGCCAAAGAAATGGGTCTTACGAGCGGGGAATTCGATAAAATAAAAAAATTGCTGGGGCGTGACCCGAATTTTACGGAACTCGGCGTTTTTTCGGCAATGTGGTCCGAACATTGCAGCTATAAAAATTCAAGAAAACTCTTTAAACTGTTTCCGACCGGCGGAAAGCGGGTTCTCGTGGGCGCCGGGGAAGAAAATTCCGGCATTGTCGATATAGGAGACGGTATAGGCGTAGCTTTTAAAATAGAATCCCATAATCATCCTTCGGCCATAGAGCCTTTCGAGGCCTCGGCAACCGGCATAGGGGGTTGTTTAAGGGATATATTCACAATCGGCGCTAGGCCTGTAGCCGGTATGGGCGCGCTTCGTTTCGGAAATTTAGACAGCAAAAAAGTTAAATTTTTGTTTAAAGAGGTAATAAGGGGCCTTGCCCATTACGCCAATACAGCGGAAATTAGCGCTGTCGGAGGCGATGCCTATTTTGATGAAAGCTATGAAGGTAATCCCCTGGTCAACGCTTTCGTCGTGGGTATAGTCAAACATAAAGACATTGTAAGGGGAGCCGCCTACGGCGTGGGAAACCCGGTTTACTACATAGGCGGAGATACCGGAAGAGATGGTGTTGGTGGAGCGAGTTTTGCCTCGCAGGAGATAACGGAGGAATCATCTTCTGTAGAAAACGCGGTTGCCATAGGCGATGCTGAGCTTGGAAAGCGCCTGAGAGAAGCCTGCCTCGAAATGATAGAGAAAGGCCTCGTTGTCGGTATGCAGGATATGGGGGCGGCCGGCCTTACGTGTTCTTCGTGTGAGACGGCGTCAAGAAGCGGAACCGGCATAGAGATAGACGTTTCGCTGGTTCCCCGGAAAGAAAAAAATATGACGCCTTATGAAATATTGCTTTCCGAATCGCAGGAGAGAATGCTCGCCATTTTAAAAGATGGCAAGGAAAAAGAAGCTCTCGAGGTTCTTAAAAAATGGAAAATAAACGCGGTTAAAATAGGAAAAGTTACAGATGACAGGATAATGAGGGTTAAAGACGGTGGCCAGATTGTGTGTGAAATTCCACCCGATGCCCTTACGAAGCAAGCCCCCCTTTACGACAGGGAAACAAAAAAGCCGGCATATCTTAAAGAAGCGCAGAAATTAGATGTATTATCGGTAAAAATTCCCGGCGATTTAAATAAGGTGTTGCTTGAACTTCTGGATTCTCCGACTATCGCGAGCAAGGAATCCGCCTATAAAAAATTCACGTTCGTAGAAAAAGACACAGTGATAGTAAACGCCGGAAGTGACGCCGCGGTAATAAAAGTTAAAGGCACGAAAAAAGCGCTTGCCATAAGCGTGGATTGTAACGGCAGATATTGTTACCTCAATCCGTATACCGGGGCAATAATGGCTGTGGCTGAGGCCGCCAGAAACATAGTTTGCTCGGGCGGAAGGCCCCTTGCTATTACGGACGGCCTGAATTTTGGAAATCCCATGAAGCCCGAGAACTACTGGCAGTTCAAAAGCTGCATAGAGGGCCTTTCCGAGGCGTGTTCTGTTTTAAATACGCCGGTTATAAGCGGAAACGCGAGCTTTTATAATGAAAACCCAAAAGGCGCCGTGGACCCAACCCCGATGATTGGCATGGTGGGTGTTATAAATGACGCGGATAAATACGCTACTCAGGATTTCAAGAATGGGGGAGACACGGTAGTTCTTCTGGGTGAAAATAGCGACGATTTTTCAGGCAGTGAATATTTGTATTTGATCCACAAAAAGAAAAAGGGAAACCCGTCAATAGACATCGGGAAAGAGAAGGCCCTGCAGGAGGCGTGTCTTGAAGCGATCGAATCAGGTATAATTAAGTCGGCGCACGATTGCTCTGAAGGAGGGCTCGCGGTAGCGCTGGCAGAGTCGTGCATTACAAATTCCGGAAAAATGCGTGGCGCCGTCATAGAACTCGGCGCTATAAGAGAAAAGAACGCGAGGATAGACGGAATTCTTTTCGGCGAAGCCCCTTCAAGGATAGTTCTTTCTCTCAGCGGGAATAATTTAGGCATGCTTGAGAAAATAGCTAAGAGGTATTCGGTGCCATGCCGCGTATTGGGTAATGTCGGCGGGGACAAACTTGTTATCAGCGACAAAGGCAAGGCGGTTTTGGAATTGCCGGTAAAAGAGCTCAGCGATACCTGGAGGAATGCGATTCCCCGAAGATTATAAAAAAATCATGTTAAGAAAAGTAGCGTTCGATAACGAAAAATATCTAAGAGAACAAACCAGGGCTATTCTGGACAGGGCCAGGAAGTTCAATAATAAGCTTTACCTTGAATTCGGGGGTAAAATCGTTTTTGACTATCATGCCTCGAGGGTATTACCCGGTTTTGACCCGAATGTGAAAATGCGGCTTTTACAGAAACTGAAAGATAAGGCTGATATCATACTCTGCATTTATGCCGGCGACATAGAAAGAAAGAAAGTAAGAGCCGATTTCGGAATTACATACGACGTTGACACCCTTAAACTGATTGACGACCTGAGGGGCTGGGGCATTGACATAACGGCGGTGGTTATAACCCGTTTTGAAAATCAGCCATCCGCCAGAATATTCCGGGATAAGCTTGAAAGGAGAAATATAAAAGTTTATACTCACCGTTTTACGAAGGGTTACCCGATGGACGTGGATTCTATAGTGAGCGATACCGGATACGGCGCCAATAGTTATATCAAAACAAAAAAACCCCTGGTGGTTATTACAGGCCCTGGGCCAGGAAGCGGAAAACTTGCCACGTGTTTTTCGCAGTTATATCATGAATACAAAAAAGGCGTAAAGGCGGGTTACGCTAAATTTGAAACTTTTCCCATATGGAACCTATCCATCAAGCATCCGGTGAATATTGCTTATGAAGCGGCCACGGCGGATTTAAGGGATTTTAACCTTGTTGACCCTTTTCATCTTGAGGCCTACGGCAAAACAGCCATTAATTACAACCGTGACGTGGAGGCTTTTCCGCTTTTAAAAAGGATACTGGAAAAAATAACAGGCTCCGAGCCCGCGTATAAGTCACCGACAGATATGGGCGTGAACCGCGCCGGTTTTGGTATTGTGGATGATACCGCCGCTCAGGAAGCCGCGAAGCAGGAAATTATAAGGAGATTTTTCAGGTATACCTGCGAATACGCGATGGGCCTTGCCGACGAGGGAACCGTGGAGCGCGCCAAGGCCATAATGGCCGAGGTGGGCGCTACGCCGGAGCAGAGATGCGTCGTGGAACCGGCGAGAAAAGCGGCCAGGGATGCCGTGCGCAGGAAAAAAGGAAACGACGGTATTTTTTGCGGGGCGGCTATAAAGCTCAAAGATGGAGCAGTTGTTACCGGAAAAAATTCTACGCTCATGCACGCTTCCTCGAGTCTTATTCTGAATGCCATAAAACAACTGGCGGAAATTCCGGATAAAATACACCTCCTCTCACCCGAGATAATAAAATCGATAGGGAGTTTAAAGAAAAATATTTCAAGCGCAAAAAGCGTAAGCCTCGACCTTGAAGAGACACTGATCGCTCTAAGCATAAGCGCCGCCACGAATCCCGCCGCGAAATCAGCTATGGAAAAACTCAAGGAACTTCAACATTGTGAGGTGCACGCCACTCATATTCCCACTCCCGGAGATGAAGCGGGATTGAGGCAGCTCGGGGTTAACCTTACAAGCGACCCGAATTTTTCTACCCGGCTTCTATTCACAGCGTGATGTAAAAGAATTGTAATAGCTTCGCGGTTACCTTGACTTTCTTTTTTTTACGGGTATACTTGAAGAAAGGGTTTTATCCTTTCGATAAACAAAACATGCGCCGTAAGGTGAATGTTTTGTTTTTTTCTCTACGCGCTTGATGTCAAAAAATGTTAGGCGGTGACTTTAATGTTTGTAAAAAGAAAAAATCCGTTTTTCCCTATTCCAACGAACTACTCATGCGATACCACATTTATAACCAACTCTCTGGCGGCGGGCCTTTCCATAATTGACAGAAATTTCAAGATTGTCTGGATGAATAAATTTATGCAGGACTGTTTCGGCCCATTGGATAAATTGAAGGGCCGGCGCTGCTATGAAATCTACGAAAAAAGGAAAAAAATATGCTTAAATTGCCCGACGGAAAAAGTTTTCAAGTATGGACTGTCAAAATGCGTGAGTCTGCGCAGAAACATACGCGTTAGTACAGGGAAAGGCCATAGAAAGGGGCATTTTAAGCTTACCGCGACACCGATAAAAGACGTTAAAGGCAATGTGGTCCAGGTCCTGGAATATGTGGAAGACGTGACCGACGAAATAAAAACGGAAAATAAAATCAGGAAAAAATTATGCGTAGTCTCAAAAGGAATGAATTGCATGTCCAAGCTGGACAGGCAATTCGTATGTTCAGATGAATCATCTCTTGAAAAAATCCTAAGGCAGTCGGTTGAGATAGCGTCTAATTTAACTAGCGCGAACATATGTAATTTAAGGATCATCGATAGCTCCGGCAAAGTTTTAATAAGCAGGGCAAATAAGGGATTAAGCAAAAAATACCTGAGTAAAACCGTTATGCCCCTCGGTGAAGGCCTGACAGGAGGAGCGGCCTTGAAAGGGAAACCCATTATTGTAAAAGATATGCTAAGCCGGCGCGACTCAAAATTCCATGAATTTATTAAAAACGAGGGCCTTCATTCATTAATCAGCGTTCCCTTAATTTTGAAAAAAAAGTTAATGGGGACCTTAACGGTGTATGACAAAAAAATAGGCGCGTTTACAAAAAAAGACTGTGAACTTCTGATAAGTTTTGCCGATCATATATCTATACTGATGGACAGCATAAAGGCGCATAAGAGAATTTTTCTATCATATCTGAATACGATAAAATCCCTTGTTTCGGCCGTGGAGGCGCGTGACCGGTATACGCACGGCCACTCGGAAAAAGTCACTAAATTCGCCATGGATATCGCCAATAACATGGGCCTTTCGAAAGATGACAGGACAATGCTTGCCTATTGCGGCAGGCTTCACGATATAGGAAAAATCGCCGTTTCCGATTTAATACTGAACAAGAAAAATTCTCTGACCGCCGCGGAAAGAGCCGAAATCCAGCTTCATCCCGCAAAGGGCGTGGAAATACTATCGAATTTAAAATTTCTGGAAAATGGAATGCCTGCCATAAAGTATCACCATGAGAGATATGACGGGAAGGGGTACCCGGAGGGGTTGAAAGGTAAAGACATTCCCGTACTGGCGCGCATCATTGGATGTGCCGATGCTTTTGACGCGATGACTTCCGACAGGGCTTACAGGCAGGGGATGGACATGAACGACGCGATTTGCGAGCTTAAAAAAAACCGAAAAAAGCAGTTTGACCCGGAAGTAGTGAGCGTATTTTTAAGCTTACTAAAAACCAAAAAGCCCGCCTAATCCTCATCACCGTTTCATAATCACCCGAACCCCTGTTCCACTGCGTCAGTGGAACAGAGGTTAAACAACTGTTCCACCCTGTTCCACTGACGCAGTGGAACAGGGTTCGGGAAGGAATTATAATCTTGACCGGGCTTGCGTGCCCTGCTACAATATAAAACATGCGTATACACGGTGATATCAGCAAGTTAATAGGGAACACTCCGATGGTTTGGCTTAATAAGGTAGGCGCCGGATTCGGGGCGCATCTTGCCGCTAAGCTGGAGTTTTTGAACCCCGGCGGAAGTATAAAAGACAGGATCGCGCTCGCGATGATAGAAGACGCGGAGAAAAAAAAGCTAATCAAAAAAAATGCCGTGATTATTGAATCAACGAGCGGCAATACCGGGGTTGGCCTCGCGCTTGTCGCGGCTCAAAGGGGTTATCGGTTGATGTTGACAATGCCGGAGGGCATGACTGCGGAGAGAAGCAAGCTTTTATCGCTTTTTGGCGCCGAGATTGTTTTTACACCTGCCGAGAAAGGCATAAAGGGCGCCATAGAGAAAGCGCGGGAGATTTTTGAGAATACGGAAAACGCGTTCATGCCGCAGCAGTTTAAAAATCCGGCAAACCCGGAAGCGCACAGAAAAACAACCGCGGAAGAAATATGGCGAGATACGGACGGAAAAGCTGATATTCTGGTTTGTGGCGTAGGAACGGGAGGGACAATTACGGGTGTGGCCGAAGGCATAAAAGAGAAGAAGCCCGGATTCAAAGTAGTCGCGGTTGAGCCTGAAAAATCAGCCGTTCTTTCCGGAGGAAAACCGGGCACGCACGGGATTCATGGAATCGGCGCCGGTTTTATCCCCGAAGTTTTAAGGCGTGATTTAATCGATGAGGTCATACGAGTTTCCGACGAAGACGCGATATCTGCCACGAAGAAACTCAGGCTTGAAGAAGGCATATTGGCCGGCATATCGAGCGGCGCGGCCCTCTGGGCCGGTTTTGAAATGGCGAAACGGAAAGAAAATGAGGAAAAGCTTATAGTTTTAATTCTACCCGATACAGGGGAGAGGTATTTGTCTATTCTGTGAGATTTAAAGGAGGTTAATTAGATGAACGAAGCACTTATATCCCGCACCATAATAGAAAGTTTTACGAAAGATTTTCTTAAGTTCCTTGAGGTCGATGTCGCGATCGCCGGAGCCGGGCCTTCGGGGCTTATTTGCGCTTATTATCTGGCGAAAAGCGGGCTTAAAGTCGCGATGTTCGAAAAGCATTTACGGGTAGGCGGCGGCCTGCCGGGCGGTGGCATGATGTTTAACCGGATAACATTTCAGGAAGAGGCGAAACCCATTCTCAGGGAATTTGGCATAGGGTTTAAAAAGTATTCTACCTCCGGCGGAAAAGGCAAGCTTTATGTCGCGGATTCCCTGGAAGCGATTTCAACAATTTGTTCTAAAACGATAAAAAAAGGCGTAAAGATTTTTAATCTTGTGTATGTGGAAGATGTTGTCATGAGGAAAGACAGATTAGCCGGCGCGGTCCTTAACTGGAGCGTGGTAAGCTGGTCGAAACTGCATGTTGACCCTCTGGCGATCAGGGCGAAAGCCATCGTAGACGCTACAGGACATGAAAGCGACATATCAAAAATCGTTGAACGAAAAGTAGGGCGCGAACTTATAACCGATACGGGAGGCGTTCTCGGCGAGAAATCCATGTGGGCGGAAGTAGCCGAGAAAGAAATTCTTGATAATACTAGAGAAATATATCCCGGCCTTGTCGTATGCGGAATGGCGGCAAACGCTGTTTTTGGTTCCCCGCGCATGGGCGCGATTTTCGGGGGAATGTTTCTTTCCGGCCGCAAGGCGGCGGATGTCGCGAGAAAAATTGTGATTAAAAACCGCCATAGCTGACAAATAAACCGTGGCGATTGGAGTGATTATTTGGCAAAAAAAGTATTGGTAGCCATGTCCGGCGGCGTGGATTCGTCCGCCGCGGCGTACCTTTTAAAAAAGAATGGTTTTAACGTAACGGGCATTACAATGCGTTTTAACGCCGTTTGCCGTGGAGCACAGGCGGCGAAAGAAGCCGGAAAAGCCTGTCTTAAACTCAAGATACCTCATCATGTAGTGGATTTTTCGGAAGAACTCGAGAAAATGGTAATCGAAAAGTTTGTTTCCGAATACGCAAGAGGCAGGACACCGAATCCATGTGTTGATTGTAACAGCAGGCTTAAATTCGGGATTCTGTTTGAAAAAGCCATGAAACTTGGATTCGATTTTTTCGCTACGGGGCATTACGCAAAAATCGATAGGAAAAAAAATACCTTTTTTCTGAAAAAAGCGAAAGACAGAAAAAAAGATCAGTCCTATTTTCTGTATGCCATAAAAAAAGAATCGTTGAAACAGGTTCTTTTTCCCCTGGGCGCCCTGACAAAAGACGAGGTGCGTGAAATCGCGAAAAAATCAGGGTTTTCCGCGGCCAATAGGCCGGAAAGCCAGGATATCTGCTTTATTCCCGAGAGGAACCTGCGCGGGTTTCTTTCGGAACGAATAAACGATCTTCACCGAGGCCGGATTACGAATTTAAAGGGAGACGTTATGGGAGAGCACGCCGGCGCGCTTTTTTACACAATCGGACAAAGAGGGGGGCTTGGGATCGGCCATGCTCATCCGCTTTACGTACTTGGCGTAAATACGGAAAAAAACCGGGTAATCGTCGGAGAAAAAAAATACCTGAAAGCCAAAGGTTTCATCGCGCTCGGGATAAACATGCTCGCCGCCCGGTTTCCAAAAGAAACTTTCGCAAAAATAAGATTTACCCATAAAGAGGCAAAATGCGGTATTTCCCGGAGCAGAAATAGGCTTAAAGTGATTTTCGAAAAACCACAAGAAGCAATCACCCCGGGCCAGTCAGTTGTTTTTTACGATAACGATATAGTATTGGGCGGGGGAGTGATTGAAAAAATCATCGGAGGTGTAAAATGGCAATAGGAATAATTTTTATCATAGTTGGTATTCTAATCGCGGCGTATCCGGCGCTTCTTTCCATAATAGTAGCGGCGCTTCTTATAATGATCGGGATATCGCTCGCGATGATGAGTTACCACTATAAAAAACTCAATAAGGAAGCCGATAACCCTTTTGTTGACTTTTTCATCCGTTATTAATTTAAGCGCTCATTGGCTTGACAAGGGCCGGATTATAGGGTAAGTTTAAGCCTGGAAGGGGGAAAGCATGAACAGATTTTTAGTAAGCGTACTTATCTTTATTACGGCGCTTTCTTTTGCCGTTGGAGGCGTTACTTTTGCCGGGGAAGAGGTTTCCGATGCCCATAAGCGGGCCAGTCTTGAGGCAAAGAAAAAAGCAATGGCTGAGAAAAGAGCCGCATTAAAAGCAAAACACGAAGCCAGAAAAGCGGAGCGCGCCAGGAAAAAAGCCGAAAGAATAGCAAAGCGAGAAGCGAAAAAAGCCGCAAACGCCGAAAACAAAAAACCGCCGACCGCGCAAAACAGAAAAAAAGTACTGGCTAAAAAACGCGCCGAAAGAAAAGCGTACCTTGACGCGAAGAGAAAAAACCGCGCCAGGAAAAAGGCCGAAAGAAAGGCGCTCATTAAAAAGAAGAGGGATAAGCGCAGAAAGAAAGAAGCGTTACGTAAGGCCGGGATCAAGGCAAAGAAAGACAAAAAATCCAAGAAGAAATAATACAATTTTAACGTGTAATAAAAGAACCCCGTTTCCGCGGGGTTCTTTTATTATAAGCGCGCCCGGCAGGACTTGAACCTGCAACCTAGTGGTTCGAAGCCACCCACTCTATCCAGTTGAGCTACGGGCGCATAGACTTCTTTGAAATTCTTCCGCGGCCAGTAGTCCTTCGACAGGCTCAGGATGACGGTCCGCATTTTCGCGATTTCACTATAGCACAAAATAATTTCATAAGCAACGATTTTGTATGAGTTTACATAAATCAATTGACCACATTCAGCCGGGGCGGCCGAATAGGGCCGTATGATTATTCGCTTTATTTGGCTTTTTAACCTTGACACAGGGGTAAACATCAGGTAAATTTAGGTAAATGAAAAAAATTTTAATTGTAGAAGATGAACAGGATATATCAAAGATCCTGAAGGCCCGCCTGGAGTCGGAGGGATTTTCCGTGGATACGGTTGAGGGGGGATTTTCCGCTCTCGGCTATTTGAAGAAAAAAAGCGCCCCGAACGCTATAGTTCTGGATCTGGTGTTGCCGGAGAGAAGCGGCATAGAGCTTTTGGGAAGTTTTCACAGCGTATGGCCGGATACGAAGATATTTATTTATACCGCTCACACGGAATATGAGGAAAGGCCTTATTATTATGAAAAGTACATAGGCGGATTTTTTCGTAAATCAGACGGAATGGATAAACTTGTCAGAAGAATAAAAAAAAGCTGCGAATAAACAAATTCCGGGTTACGCGTTGTTTATATTTTTCCGGAATTTTAACCAATTTTATAATTTTTGCCTGTTTTCGTTCCGGAACACGGCTGACGGTGATTTTAGAAATTTTAGCGACGCGGTTTATTTTAAGCTAAAGCGATAAAAAAATTTATCAAGAACGGTGGATATTCAAAGGCCATTGTAGAGGTACCCTAAAAAGGCAAGTTCAAGGATGATTTTACCGTAAAGGGCCTTATCCCCGCCGCCGGCGATTTAATACTTACCGAAAAACACACCCGTATGTACCCCTTGGAATAATATCCCCGATATTTCTTGCAGTTCATATGTTTACAATGTATAATTTCATGTAAATGAAACTGATCTTATGCATAACCGCTTTCGCGGCAGTTTTATTTCTGGCTGTAAGGTATATTGAAAGGCAGAGCATGTTTTTTCCCGTGAAGGGCCTTGCCGCCACGCCGGGGGAAGCCAATCTGGAATACGAGGATGTTTATTTTAAAGCATCCGATGGAAAGCGGCTTAATGGCTGGTTTGTACCTTCGGAAAACGCGAAAGCCACCGTTCTTTTTTGCCACGGCAACGCCGGAAACATGGGGCACAGGCTTGAGAAAATACTTATCTTTCACGGCATGAACCTTAACACTTTTATCTTCGATTACCGCGGGTACGGAAAAAGTGAAGGCCGGGCGTATGAGGCAGGTCTGTATAAAGACGCTTTCGGCGCGTATGATTACCTTACCGAAAAACGAAATATCCCGGAAAATACCATTATACTTTACGGTGAATCCTTAGGCGGCGGCGTTGTTATCGAGCTCGCACGTGAAAAAAAAATAAAAGCTCTCATTACCGAGGACACTTTTTCTTCAATAAAGGAAATGTCACGTATAGCATATCCGTTTATCCCTCATTTTATCTTTTCAAGCAAGTTTGACTCTGTTTCCAAGATAAAGTCCGTTTATTCACCGAAACTGATCATCCATAGCCGGGAAGATGAAATCGTGCCGTTTTACATGGGGGAAAAATTATACAACGAAGCTGCAACGCCGAAAAAATTTCTCATATTAAAAGGGCCTCACAATACGGCCTTTCTCGATTCCGAAAAAGAATATACCGAAGGCATAAAAACTTTCATAAATAATCTTAAAACATGAAACGCATTTTTATTTTTCTTATTTTCACGGAAATTTTCCTTAGCACGTGTTTTACGCTTTCCGGATTTTGCGCCGAAACGGGAAAAATCAGCGCTGTCGGCTTGTCTCTCGAGAAAACCATAAATATCGCTTTTGCGCAAAACAGGGAAATCCAGATGCAGGTGCGTGAGGTACAGGCCGCCCGGGCCGATATACTGGGCGCGCAAAGCGAATTTTTGCCTAAACTTGACATAGGGGGCAGTTATACTTACACCGAAGCGGTTATTACGTCAGACCTTTCTTCACGAATGCCGCAGGGCAAGAAGGCCATAGGGTCCATGTCAGGATATAGAAATGATAATCTTTTGAACATTACCCTGAATGAGTCTTTTTACAAAGGCGGCGCCCACATGGCGAATTTTCGCCAGGCCGAACTGAGGCTGAAAACCCAGAAAGAGACCCTCCGCGCCAAAAAACTTGACATAGAATTTGAAGCGAAACGCCTTTATCACGGGTTACAGCTTGCGTATGAAACGGAACGTATAATGCAGGATCTCGTTGACCAGGCCGATGAGCATTACGAAGACGTGAAAAGGAAATTTCGACAGGGTACGACTTCGAAGTTTGATGTCCTGCAGTCGAAAGTCCATCTTGCCAAGACAATACCGCCTCTTGTAAAAGCGCAGAACGCTGTTGAATTGATACAGGCGGAACTGAAAAAATTACTCAGTTTCCCAATAACCGGCGCGATAAAAATAGAAGAGCCTTTAGGGTGTTCTTTCATAGAGATTAACGAGGGTGAATTTCTGGACGAGGCTTATGTCAACAGGCCGGAACTTGTTTTGAAGGAACTGGGTATTGACATAAGCGAGTGGTCGATAAAAATGGCCCAGTCGGAAAATCTTCCCACAATAGACGGAACGGCCGGCTACATATACAGGACCAACAATCTAAATACAATTTTCGATTACAAACATACTAATTGGACCGTTGGGGTAAAATTCAACATACCGATATACGACAGTTTTTCGGCCAAAGCGAAAGTCGAAAGGGCAAGGGCCATGTATGCGCACGATGTAATTGACAGGGAAAATCTGGTTGAGGGCATAGCCGTTGATATACGAAAGGCCTCGCTTGACATGAAGGAGGCGCAGGCTATTATAATTTCACAGGAAGATAGCGTTCTGGAGGCGATGGAAGCTCTTCGGCTATCCGAGGTAAGATATAATAACGGAGTCGGAACCAACCTTGATGTTTTAGACGCGCAGGTATCTTTGAGCCAGGTGGAAACAAATCTCGCGGAGGGAATTTACGATTATTTAATGGCGAAAGCGTTTCTGGACAGGACCGTGGGCCTGGAATCTTTCAGGGAAGAATAAGAAATAAAAAATCCAAGGAGAACAGGTATGAAAAAAGTAGATGAGACGCTGAAAAGCATAAAGGAAAAAATAAACGCGGTAAGAAAAAAGGATATAAAAGGAATAATACGCCGAAAATTCGACGGTATAATAAAAAATAAAATCAGCGCCAAAATTACCGTTATCGCGCTTGTTTTATTTCTGGTACTGATTCCTTTTCTGGTATCAACGGTTTTAAAACAAATACGCCTTGCCGAAAAAAAACTTATCAAGGTATCCGGACAGATAGAAGGCACGGAAATCCGGCTTTCTTTCAGGGTAGAGGAACAGATGACGGATCTTCTGACAGATGAGGGCATGGTCGTAAACGTCGGCGATGTTGTCGCGAGGCTGGATAAAGAGCCATACACAAGAAAGCGGGAAGAAGCGCTGGCGGCATTCAAGGCCGCCCAGCATGATTATAAGCTGGCTTACGATGACCATGTGCGCGCGCATAACCTTTATCTCGAAGGTTCAATATCGGACCGGGAAAGGGAACAGGCCCGGACCGCTTCTCTCGCCGCGAAAGAAACCGTGGAAGAAAGACGCGCCGCGTTTGAGATAGCGAATTTAAACCTTGGGTACACCGACCTTATCGCGCCGCTTAACGGTTTTGTTCTTACTAAAAGCGCCGAGGCAGGCGAATTCATGAAGGTAGGCGCCACTGTCGTTACGGCGATCGATTTAAACGATATCTGGCTCACGGCCTATATAAACGAAAGGGATTTGGGCAGGGTAAAACTGAACCAGAAGGCGTATATCGTGATAGACAGTTTTCCGCGCAAAAAATATGACGCATGGGTTTCTTACATATCCCAGGAGGCGGAATTTACCCCGAAATATGTTCAAACAACATACGAAAGAGTAAAACTTGTTTACAGGATAAAACTGCGAACAGACAATTCAAAATTTGAACTTAAACCGGGAATGCCCGGCGATGGGTATATCATCACTGAGTAAACGGCTGCTAACGGTTACCGATGGCCGCTAATGGTAAAAATAAAAACAAGCAACCTTACCAGAAAATTCGGGAATGTGACCGCCGTCGACAATCTTAATCTTGAAATACCCGAAGGCGAGATCTTCGGGCTGGTCGGACCCGACGGCGCGGGAAAAACTACCACAATGCGCCTTCTTACGGGAATTCTTGACCCCACATCAGGCGAGGGGCGCGTTAATGACAAAAACATCGTAACCGAGGCCGAATCACTCAAGGATGATATCGCCTATATGTCGCAGAAATTCGGTCTCTACGAAGATTTAACGGTCATGGAAAACATAAATTTTTACGCGGATATATACGGCGTTTCTAAAGCAAAAAGATCAGACTCCATCGAAAAACTCCTGGGATTCAGCGGGCTTACTCCTTTTAAAAAACGGCTCGCCGGAAAACTTTCCGGAGGCATGAAACAAAAATTGGGCCTGGCCTGCTCGCTTATACATACCCCGAAAGTTTTGTTTCTCGATGAGCCCACCAACGGCGTTGATCCGGTATCAAGGCGGGATTTCTGGGGTATACTCTATGACCTGCTGAAACAGAAAGTAACAATACTTTTTTCCACTTCATATCTGGACGAGGCCGAGCGTTGCAAAAGGATAGGGCTTATACACAGGGGCCGTTTATTGAAGTGCGATATTCCGGAGGTGATAAAAGAAGAAAGAAGGGCGAAGACCCTCGAGGAAGCGTTTATTTCGATAGTAAAAGAATGCGACAGGGGCTCTTATAAAGATGGTATCATGCTGTAGGGCGGGAAATAAAAAATGGAAAAAAAACCGGAATTTACCGTAGAAGTCCAAGGCCTTGTTAAAAAATTCGGCGATTTCACAGCCGTGAACCACATCAATTTTCATGTTAAACCCGGTGAAATATTCGGTTTTTTAGGCCCTAACGGCGCCGGAAAATCCACGACCATAAAAATGCTGTGCGGCATCTTAACGCCCACTTCCGGGCGGGGCACGGTCGGCGGGTATGATATTATCCGCGAACAGATAAGGATAAAAGAACATATCGGATACATGTCTCAGAAATTTTCCCTGTACGATGATTTAACCGTTGAGGAAAATATTTATTTTTACAGCGGCATTTACAATGTTCCGGATAAGGAAAAGCGCATAAAGGACATAGCGAAAAAAGCCGGGCTTGACCGTTTCATGAAAATTATGACATCCATGCTTTCCGGCGGGTGGAAACAGCGCCTGGCGCTTGTATGCGCGTTAATTCATTACCCGAATATAATTTTTCTGGATGAACCCACCTCGGGCGTAGACCCGATAACGCGCCAGACTTTCTGGGATATCATAAAAGATTTGGCGAAAATGGGGATAACGGTGTTTGTTACCACCCATTACATGGATGAAGCCGAAAATTGTGACCGCATGGCCCTGATATATAAAGGCAACATGATAGCGATCGGGACCCCTACGGAAATGAAAACCAAATTCATGAAAAATGAAGTTCTTAGCATAAATGTTCCCAATCCGGAAGAAGAAGCCGAGAAATTGACCGCTCTCGCCTATATAAATGACGTAGCGCTTTTTGGCGCCGGTATCCACGCCACGGTCGTAAATTCCGAAGAGGCCATACCGCGCATAAAGGAAATTTTCCGGCAGAAAAAGGTGAAAGATTGTAAGGTAGAGAAAATAAACCCGTCTTTAGAAGATGTTTTTGTATCGCTTATCGAGAATTATGACAAGGAACACGCCGATGAATCTAAGTAGGGCGGCCGCCGTAGCGAAAAAGGAATTTATACAGATAACGCGCGATCCGCGTTCACTGGCCCTGGCGTTTGCCATTCCCGCGCTCCTTATTTTCCTTTTCGGATACGGCCTTACGCTAGATGTTGATAACGTGCCGATGGCGATATGGAATCAGGACAAATCCCAGACCTCGCGCGATTTTATTCTTAATTTCAACAATTCAAGATATTTCAACATCGTGGGCTATTATGAGAATTACCGCGACATGGAATATCGCCTGGACAGAGATGAAATCCTCATGTTCATGGTCATACCCAAGGATTTTTCGAAAAATATTCAGGCAAAAAAAGAAACTCCGATTCAGATCGTGCTTGACGGAAGCGATTCAAATACGGCACGATTCGCTCAAGGATACGGCGAAAGCGTTGTCTTAAGGTATAATGACAATTTCATGACAAGAGCTATAACCGAGGGCGGTACTATGAATCCGGTTCCGATTGATTTGAGAGACAGGGCTTGGTTCAACCCGAATAGGGAGAGTAATTATTTTATTGTGCCGGGGAATATAGCCGTTATCATAATGATTATCTCGGCGCTTTTAACATCCCTTACGGTGGCAAAGGAATGGGAGCGCGGCACGATGGAACAGCTTATTTCTACCCCGGTCAGGAGCCAGGAACTTATACTCGGAAAACTGGCCCCGTATTTCATAATCGGCCTGATAGATATAGCGATTGCCGTTTCGATGGGGTATTATATTTTTAACGTTCCTTTATCGGGAAACGTTTTCCTGCTTTTTGTCCTAAGCAGTATTTTTCTCGTCGGCGCGCTTTCACTGGGGTTGTATATTTCGATTTTCGCGAAAAATCAGCGTCTTGCCAGCCAGATAGCGATCATGGCGACATTTTTGCCGACTTATCTTTTATCAGGGTTTATGTTCGCCATATTTAACATGCCGAAAATCATACAATCGTTTACGTTTCTTATCCCCGCGAGATATTACATGGTGATATTGAGGGGTATTTACCTGAAGGGGATCGGCGCGCGGGCACTCTGGCCGCAAATTCTTTTTCTTTCCATTTTCGCGGTTTTCATGGTAACCGTGGCCAACAGGGCCTTCAAAAAGAAAGTAGTCGCAGGCAATGCTTGAGCGCATACTGTCCGTAGTTATAAAGGAGTTTCTTCAGGTTTTGCGCGATCCAAAAATGCGCGTAACCATCATACTTTCCCCTTTGATACAGATTATAATTTTTGGTTACGCGGCAAATACTGATATACAAAATATTCCGACCGCAATTTATGACCTGGACAATACAAAAGAAAGCCGCGCCTTCGTAAGGGAGTTCGAATATTCGAAATATTTCAACATAAAGTACCATATTAACAGCGATGAAAAAACGAAATGGCTTATTAACCGCTCAAAGGTGAACACGGTAATACGCCTCAACCGCGGTTTTGGGCGTGACTTACAGGGAAATAAAAGCGCTCAGGCGCAGATCATACTCGACGGTACGGATTCAAATACCTCCGGTATTGTACTGGGCTATGCCAAAGAAATCGCCGCGCGCTATGCCTCACGCGTTTTCAAAGCGCGGAAAAATATATTTCTTGATAAAAAAATAGAATACGCGGAAGTAGACCTGCGGGACAGGCCCTGGTTTAATGATAACCTGGAGTCGAAAAACTATTATATACCGGGTACCATGGCGTCTATAGTAACAGTCGTGGCACTTCTTCTAACTTCCATGGCGATCGTAAGGGAAAAAGAAATCGGAACTATGGATCAGCTTGTTGTAAGCCCCATAAGGCCCTTTGAGCTTATAGTGGGAAAGATTTTTCCTTTTGCTGTTATAGCTTTTGCGGACATTCTCCTGATAATAGCCCTGGGCGTCCTGTGGTTCAGGGTTCCGCTCAGAGGGAGCGTTATGCTTTTATTTATCGGGACGATAATATATCTTCTAACAAGCCTGGGAATAGGCCTTTTTATATCAACAATGTCCGCCACGCAACAGGAAGCGGTAATGAGCACGTTCCTAATATTTTTTCCTATGAGCCTTCTTTCGGGCTTCATGTTTCCCGTAATAAACATGCCCAGGGTTATCCAGTATATAACAGTTTTTAACCCCCTGAGGTATTACATAGTCCTGATAAGGGGGATATTCCTGAAAGGCGTGGGCGTCCGGGTTTTATGGCAGGAGCTTTTGATTCTCCTTGTAATGGGTGTTCTTGTTCTCTCATTCAGTTCATTTGTTTTCCGAAAAAGATTGGGGTAAAAAACCCGGTTAATAAAAAATCCGGCGGCTAAAAAGGTCAATTCATGAGAAAAATAATTTTATTAGCGTTCGCGGTAATTTTCATAAACGCGATTTCATTCGGGGAAAACGGCTCAAATCCGGATTATCCGCGCGTTTTGATTCTCATGGATAATTATACTGACGGCAGAATGGAATCCGGCGGAACCGCTTCGCGTGAAATAGAAAAAATTTTTACGGAAAATCAATTTCCAGTTGTAAAACAAAACGAAATCAATAACGCGGAAATCAAGGATTTAACCCCGGTTTTTACCGTTTATCCCGGAAAAGCCGCCAATCTGGGGAAAAAATACTCCGCTTCCGCCGTTATTACGGGAAAGGCGACAAGCGACATTGTAAAAACAGATGCCCCGTACGGAACATCTGTTTTTACGTACCAGTCAAGAATTGAAGCGAGAATTATAAAAACGGATACAGGACGCGTTATTTCTATGGACCGGGTTTTTCACGTGGCGAGGAGGGAAGAGAAAATGGACGCGCAAAAAGCCGCTCTCGCCGGCGCGGCGCGTAATATCGCGAAAAGTTTAATGCAAAAAACGATAGCGGCCTGGAAAAAAGAAGTTTGTCAGGAAATAACTGTCAGGCTTACATGCGAGAACGCGGACCCGGAGAAAGCGGAGCTTTTAAAAAAAGCGTTTAAATTCACAAAAGATATTACAGGTGTTAAGGAGAAATCGTTTAAAGATGGCGTACTTGAGCTGGAGATAAAGTTCCTTGGAACATCCGGCCAGCTTGCCTGGATTTTAAGGCAATTTTCGGAACCTGTTTTTGATGTTACCACGAATTCGGTGGATACCATAGGTATCAAGTTCGTCAAAAAGAACAAAGATTTTACCGGCAAAATCCTCACCGACGGCGCTATCCAAACTCAATAAGGTTTTTTGTTTTGGTCCTGCAACGCCCAATCCGGATGCCGATTTTGGTGTTCAGACGATTTTAATCAGCCATGCGGATGGCCCGGGGCAGCCGCATGGATTGGCTGGGTTTTATTGGCTTGAACAAAGGTACTGTCTACGGTATAATAACCATTCAATACGCAGGACGAGGGGTGGCAGAAATTCGCGGATGTGGCGGAACTGGCAGACGCGCATGGCTTAGGACCATGTGCCTTCGGGCATGGGGGTTCAACTCCCTCCATCCGCACTTTAATTTCTGTTTACAACAGGCGGTATTTTGGTATAATACTACCCTTACTGCAGATATTGAAAAAAGCCCGCATAGCTCAATTGGTAGAGCAGGACACTCTTAATGTCAAGGTTCTAGG
>CAYTQI010000007.1:0-47098 GCA_964440235.1 uncultured Planctomycetia bacterium | reverse complement strand
AAAGCATCTAAGCGCCAAGCCTCCCTCAAGAAAAGATATCCCTGAAGACACCTTGTAGACTACAAGGTTGATAGGTTTCAAGTGTAAGGCCCGTAAGGGCTTCAGCTTAGAAATACTAATCTGTCGTTCGGCTTGGCCTTTTATTTTGGACCGGTTCCATACGAAAATTTCGCATGGAACCGGTCCAGGACCCTAAAACTATAGTTGTTCACTTTTGAGCGCCCATACCGGGGAGGTTCACCCGTTCCCATTCCGAATACGGCCGTTAAGCTCCCCAGGGCCAATGGTACTACTCGGGCAACTGAGCGGGAGAGTAGGTCGGCGCTCATTTTTTTATAAAAACCACTTCTGGATCGTTCGGATAAATTTATTTATCCGGCTTGGGAGTGGTTTTTTTTGCTTCTTATTCAAATATATGATATAATCTGCCTATATGAAATTTTTTTTAGCGCTGGCAATATTTACCTTTACCACGTCGCTCAATTTTGTTCATGCGGAAGAAACCCGCTCCCCGCGGGATACAATAAAGCAATACAGGGCAATTTTAAAAAACGCCGCTGAACCCGCGAAAGCCGCCGAGGCACATTACGAGATAGGCCGTGCCCTTGAAACGCTCGGCAATGAAACAGAGGCTACCGCCGAATATCTCAAGGTAATCATAAACTACCCGGATATAAAACCGTTTAATAAATTGTCAGAAGAAGGATTGGGGCGTCTTTACAGCGGTTTTTCGGAGCGCTCAAGAGAGCTTACCGCCGAATACAACGAAAAAGAGGCGCAGAAGGATCCCACGATATTTTTCGCGTACATAAAATCCCTTTACGAAAACCACAGAAACATGGGGCAATATAAACGTGCCATTCATGTTCTCGAAAGGCTTTATGACATGGACCCGGAAAATGAATCCTACCTTGTGGATATTGGCGAGATCTATTTGCACGGATATAACGACAGCGACAAGGCGATTTTTCATTTCAAAAAAGCGCTTGAAATAAACCCGAATAATATAAAAGCGTATGTAGATATCGGCCGGGCTTGCGAGAAAAAAGGCGATTATGAAACAGCCGTGAATGAATATACCCGCGCGGCGGAAATCTCTCCGGCGAGCCCCTGGACGATATATGGCCTGAGGCGGATAAGCGGCATAAGGCTTGCCGAAGACAGGGGCCTCGTTAAAGACTGGTATTTTTTGGGCCCGTTTGATAATGCCGGTAACGAAGGGCTCGCGAAACATTTTCCGCCGGAAAAAAAGGTAGACCTCAGCGCGGTTTATACCGGAAAAGACGGACGCTCGATAAAATGGTTCAGGCCGTTTGATTACGATTCTTCGGGATACGTGGATTTAAATATGATTATCAGCCCGAATGATTTTGCCGTGGCATACGCGCTTACCTATTTGAATTGCCCGTCGGAAAAGGAGGTACAGTTCAGATTCGGCTCCGAAGACGGAATCAGGGCATGGCTTAACGGCCGTGAAATATTCAACCGCACTATTTCCGGGCCGGCAATAGTGGACGATGATCTGGTGGCCGTGAAGCTGAAAAAAGGATGGAACGAAATAATGCTCAAGGTCACGGATACGTGGGGCAGCTGGGGTTTCTATTTCAGGGTGACTGATCTAAAAGGAGATTTTGTCGAAGAGGCGGTTTTCGACCCGTTGCGGAATACTGAAAGGCTGAAACGCATATACGGAAAATTAAAAAGAGAGAAACGTTTTCGCCTTACCAGAATAGCCGCGACGTATACCGCCGCCATTACATTGCTTCTTCTGGGGTTTTACTTGATGGTCTCGAACATACGCAACAAGATCAAGATTAACCGCATGAAAGAGGATTTTATATCAAGTGTCTCGCACGAACTCAAGACACCCATCGCGGCCGTTAAGATGTTAACCGAAACTCTCCGCCGCGGCAAGGTAAAAGAAACCTCGAAAATAGACCGTTATTATGGTATGATCATAAAAGAGTCGGACCGCCTTACGAGATTTATAAACAAAATACTGGATTTTTCGAGGATAGAAAAAGGCGGTAAGGTTTTTTACTTTGAGAAGGTGAATGTCGTTGATGTGGCGAAAACCGCCGCCGGGACATATAGGGACGAGGCGCAGGACAAAGAATTTAAGATACGCGCCAGTTCAGAAAAAAACGAAATATTCGCGGAAATAGATAAAGACGCCATTTTTCAGATCATCCTGAATCTTATTGACAACGGCTATAAATATTCCGGCAAAGAGAAAGATATATCGGTGGATGTCAGTGAAGCCGGGAAAGATGTACGCGTAACGGTAGCGGATAAAGGGGCCGGTATATCCAAGAGCGATATTGAGAAGATATTCGATAAATTTTTCCGTTCCGAGAGAGACATGCAAAGAGGCGTGAAAGGCAGCGGGCTCGGACTTTCGTTTGTAAAGCGCGTAATAGACGCTCACGGCGGAAAAATTGCCGTTGAAAGCGAAGTCGGTAAAGGAACGAAATTTGTAATCTTGTTACCGGCTAAAAAAACCTAATATTCCACTGCGTCAGTGGGTATTCGCGTTTTGTGTCCACTGACGCAGTGGAATGGGGTAAACATGGGAGGTGGCGGATATGATTAAGGTGTTAGTAATAGAAGATGAACCTGCGATCCTGAACGGTTTAAAAGATAACCTCGAAAGTGAGGGTTACAAGGTTTCCTCGGCATCCGATGGTAAAGAAGGACTCGAGAAGGCCGTTAAAGAGGCGGCGGATATAGTTCTCCTGGATGTCATGCTTCCCGGAATGAATGGTTTTGACGTCTGTAAAGAGATAAAATCCAAGAAACTTACCCTACCCATAATAATGCTTACCGCAAAAGCGAAAGAAGCGGATAAAATAATGGGCCTTGCCCTCGGTGCCGACGATTATATTACCAAGCCCTTTAGCATAAAAGAACTCCTGGCCAGAGTAAAAGCCGTTCTTCGCAGGGTAAAAATACATAAAGAAGCCAAACATAAAAGGATCAAATCCTACGAATTCGGGGATATTAAACTGAACTTTACCAAATTTGAGGCGTATAGAGGTAAGAAGAAACTCAAGTTTTCCAAGCGCGAATTTGAAGTTCTTGAATACATGATAAAGCGTAAAAATGAAGTTGTGTCAAGAAACGACCTTCTTGATGTAGTCTGGGGCTACGAGGTGTATCCAAGCACGAGAACAGTCGATAATTTTATGGCGCGAATAAGGAAACAGATAGAGGAAAAGCCCTCAAAGCCGAAATATATCCAGAGCATCAGAAGCGCCGGATATAAGCTTGTTATATAATTTTACCCCATTCCGAATAAGTAAGACGGGCCCGGATTACAGGCGTTTATCCGAAAAAAGTGTTACATGTTTTTTACATTTCTTTAATATTTCCGTTACCTTTTTTTCGTGGTAATAGTGTATACTTGTATTAGAAAACATCCTTCCCCTCATAAAGCTTGGCACATGACAGGGGTCAGGCCTTCACATTTGACATTTCTTCGCAAATGTCAAATGTGAAGGCTTGGCCCTTTTCCCTTCCATATATACCTCTTGACAAATACGCATTTCTCCTATATAGTGTAATTCTTCTAATATTATAACCCATGCAACGAAAGGAGGCCGCGTGGCAGACAAAATAGCCATACGAAACATCATGCTTCTCGGGCATTCCCATTCCGGAAAAACCCAAATATCCGAAGCGCTTCTTTACGAAAGCGGGGCAATACCAAAACCCGGTTTAGTTAATCAGGGTACGGCCATATCCGATTACAATGAGGATGAAAAAGAAAGAAAAATATCGATAAATTCCTCAATGCTGCATTTTACAAGCGGCGGCGTTAAAGTAAACATAATTGACGTGCCGGGTTACGGCGATTTTACAGGCGAGGTTATAAGCGGTGTGCGCGCCGTTGACGGCGCTGTTATACTGGTAAACGCCGCCGGTGGGCTTGAAATAGGTACCGGCAGGGCGCTTAAACTCGTGGCGGCAAAAAAAATGCCGGCAGTTATTTTCATAAATAAAATTGATAAAGAACACGCCGATTTTAAAAAATGTATTAGCGGCTTAAAAGAAAAACTCGGAAAAAAATGCGTTGTGCTTACTTATCCGGCGGGCTCGAGTGAATCTTTCAAAGACGTGGCCAACCTGATTACTAAGGAAAAAATAGGCGCGCTTTCGGAAGACGAAAAAAAAGAGGCCGAGACGCTGGCCGAAGAGCTGGTTGAAAATGTGGCCGAATCGGATGACGCGCTTCTCGAGAAATACCTGGATAAAGGAGAGCTTACAAAAGAGGAAGTGAAAATCGCTCTCGGAAAAGCTATTTTAGGGGGTGAGATTATCCCCGTTCTGTCCGGTTCCGCCATGAACGGGGTAGGCATAAAAGAACTGCTCGATGTGATAATAGGCAATCTCCCTTCACCGGGCGAGATACCGCCTATCGAAGTTACAAACCCTAAAAATAACGAGAAAATCAAGGTTAACGCGCAAGAAACACCTTTTTTCAGCGCTCAAGTCTTTAAGACAATTTCAGATCCCTATGTGGGCCAGATATCAATATTTCGCGTATTTTCCGGTGGCCTTTCTGCAAATGCCCCGCTTTACAACAGCACAAAGAATAATTCGGAAAAAGGCGGGCAGATTTTTGCCCTTCAGGGAAAAGAACAGAAACAGATGGCGGGTGTTTCCGCGGGCGATATCGCATGTGTCGCCAAATTAAAAAACACCAATACCGGTGACTCATTATCCACGGAAAAACACCCGGTTATATTTGAACCAATACAATTTCCCGAGCCGGCGATATCTTTTTCAATAAAACCTAAAACGCGTTCGGACGAGGACAAAATCTCTAATGCCCTGCATAAGCTTACCGCGGAAGATAAAACGTTCACCATTGTTCGTGACCAGCAAACCAAAGAGCTTGTCGCCTCAGGCATGGGTGACCTCCACCTGAAAATCATGATAAAGCGATTGCAGAGGCGTTTCGGCGTGCAGGTGGATATAGGGACGCCTAAAGTCGCGTATAAAGAAACTATAACGTCCAAGGGCGACGCTCACTACAGGCACAAAAAGCAGTCGGGTGGAGCGGGCCAGTTCGCAGAGGTGTGGCTGCGCGTAGAGCCTCTTGAGAGAAGCGCGGGCTTTGAATTTGTCGATGAAATTGTGGGCGGCGCGATTCCCGGCCCGTTTGTTGTGAGTTGTGAAAAAGGCATAAAATCGGCAATGCAGGAAGGGGCTATGGCCGGTTATCCCATGGTTGACATAAGGGCCATAGTGTACGACGGAAAGACGCACCCGGTAGACTCTAAGGATATCGCGTTTCAAATAGCGGCGCGGCACGGTTTCAAAGAAGCTATCATGAAAGCGAAACCCGTTCTTCTTGAGCCGATAATGGACGTGGACGTTACCATTCCGGACGAGCACATGGGTGACATTACAGGGAGCCTTAATTCAAGAAGGGGCAGGATAATGGGAATGGAGCCCGGCATCGGGACACAGGTGATAAAGGCAAAAGTCCCACTGGAGGAAATGTACAAGTGGGCGAATGAGCTCAAATCCCTTACCGGCGGCAAGGGAAGTTACGCTATGCATTTTTCCCATTATGAAGTAGTTCCCTCAAATATCGCACAGGCGATAGTGGACAAGGCAAAAAAAGCGAAAGAAGAAGCAAGGGTTTAGCGCGTAAAGTTCATGACGGGCGATGGGCGATGAAAAAATGCGGATTGAATGAAAAGCAAATAAACGTTTGCCGTTCATCCGGCCCTGAAAAATACGACACCAGGAAGGAAAATAAGTTATGAGCGGACATTCAAAGTGGGCGTCGATAAAACATAAAAAAGGCGCGGCCGACGCGAAACGCGGAAAAATTTTCACAAAGCTTATAAGAGAAATAACCGTTGCTGCGAGGCAGGGCGGCGGGAAGCAGGAGGCGAATCCCCGTTTGCGCCTTGGCATTCAGAGGGCGAAAGATGCCAATATGCCTCAAGAAAATATTGAGCGCGCCATAAAAAAGGGAACCGGAGAGCTGGAAGGTGTAAGCTATGAGGATGTTACCTATGAGGGGTATGGCCCCGCCGGCGTCGCCATTATGGTGGAAGTCCTGACTGACAATAAAAATAGGGCATCCGGGGCGATAAGAAATATTTTTTCCAAAAAAGGCGGTAACATGGCAGGTTCCGGTTCGGTCAGCTGGATTTTTGAAAAGAAAGGCTATATTGTTATTAACAAAAGCGCCGTGGATGAAGAAAAACTCATGGATATCGTTCTTGAGGCCGGCGCCGAGGACCTGAAAACGGAAGAAACCAATTATGCCATTACCACGGGACAGGGCGATTTTGAGAAGATAAAAAAAGCGGTGGAGGGTAATAAAATAAAAATAGAAACAGCCGAAATCACGAATGTGCCTAAAAGCACGATCAGGGTAACCGGCGAAAACGCCAAAAAAGTTCTCTCTCTGGTGAATGAACTCGAGGACAACGACGATGTGCAAAATGTCTACGCGAATTTTGATATTCCCGATGATGTTTTGAAAGAGCTTGAATGATCACAGGCAGGGATTCTTACGGATTTCATACGCGAAACAGATCTATGTTAAAAAGATGATCATACTTGGAATCGATCCCGGCTTAAATATAACCGGTTACGGCGTGATAGAAGTAAGGGCGCCGCGGAGGATAAAATTGAAAGAGGCGGGTGTCATAAGGACGAAGCCGAAGGACGGCATAAGCGCCCGGCTTGAAAAAATTTATTCAAATATTTCGGATATCGTCCGGGAATATAAACCCGGAGCTATTGTTCTTGAAAAACTTTATTCTCATTACAAACATCCCGTGACGTCGATTCTTATGGGACACGCCAGAGGCGTTGCCTGCCTGGTGGCGGGTTCATCGGGTATAAAACTTATAAGTTACCCCTCCACGAAAATAAAAAAGGCGGTAACAGGCCATGGACGGGCCTCAAAAATGCAGATCCAGGGCATGGTTAAAGAACTTCTCGGGCTTAAAAATAAACCGGAGCCGATGGACGTCGCCGATGCCCTAGCGTGCGCTCTTACATATGTTAATGCGGAGTTAAGATGATATCAAAAATACAGGGCAAAGTCAGATCAAAAAAACAGTGCAAGGTTTTACTTGAGGTCGCGGGCGGCATTTCATATGAAGTGCTTGTGCCGGATGCGGTTATGAGAAACATTGAAAAAAATACACCTGAAGGAAGCGACTTGACCCTGACGACATATTATTATTTTCAAAGCGATCCCTCAAAGAGCATACCCGTACTTATAGGCTTCCTGAATGAAATAGAGAAAGAGTTTTTCGAAAAATTCATAACAGTTTCGGGCGTTGGCCCAAAAGCGGCCTGCAGGGCGCTTTCACTTCCGATTTCGGAAATAGCGGACGCTATTGACAGGGCCGACCTGAAGGTTCTCAAGACGCTTTCCGGCATAGGCGAACAGAGGGCCAAGGAGATTATCGCGAAACTTCAGGGAAAGATTGGAAAATTCGGCCTGATCCAGGATCGTTGCCAGGTGCCCGGCGCGTTGAAAGTCGCAGAAGACGTTAAGGAAGAGGCGCTTTCGGTGCTTTTGCAGCTGCAGTACAGAAAAAAAGAAGCCGGAGAAATGATAGAGAAGGCCTTAAAAAGAAATCCTGCCGCGAAAACGAGCGAAGATTTGTTGAATGAGGTTTATAAAGCGAAAAGAAGCAAAACATAGCGAAGCCCCGCGCCTTTCCTTTCATGACAAGGCTTTGAGGAAAGCAGCGCCGGAAAATATGTGAATAATACCGCAGGCGTGAGCCCGTGGAGGTATGATGAAAAAAAAGAAAGTTCAGGACAAGCGCGAGAAAATTATTAAAGAAAAAGAATCAGAGGAAGACGTAATACTTAATATGTCGCTTCGGCCCGGAAGCGTGAAGGATTTTATCGGGCAGGGCGCCATGATTGAGAATCTTAAGATCTCCCTGCAGGCCGCCAAAAAAAGAAAAGAGCCGCTTGAACACGTTCTTCTTTCGGGGCCGCCCGGATTGGGCAAAACTAGCCTTGCCCATGTAGTGGCAAACGAAATGGGCGTATCCATAACAGCCACTAGCGGCCCGGCCATTGAACGGGCAGGCGACCTCATAGGCATACTTACCAATCTCTCAGAAGGCGATATCCTGTTCGTGGACGAGATCCACCGTCTCGCGAAAGTAGTGGAGGAATTTCTTTACCCCGCGATGGAGAATTTTCAGATAGATTTTATCATAGATAAGGGGCCTTACGCCAAAACTATAAAATTCAATCTAAAAAGATTTACTCTTATCGGCGCCACCACACGCGCCGGGCTTCTTACCGCCCCTCTTCGCGGCAGGTTCGGCATGTTTTACCACTTTGATTTTTATGAACCCTCGGAATTGGTGAAAATCGTCATAAGGTCAGCGAAAATTTTAAATATTTCCATAGACCATGATGCCGCCATAGAGATCGCCGGGCGTTCCCGGGGTACCCCGCGGGTGGTAAACCGGTTATTGAGGAGGGTGCGCGACTGGTCTCAGGTAAAAGCGGACGGCAGAATAACAAGGGACATAGTGGTAAAAGCCCTTAAGAGCCATGGCGTAGATGCATTAGGGCTTGACTCTATAGACAGGAAAGTGGTTCAGACTATCCACTCCTCATATAAGGGGGGGCCGGTCGGCCTTGAAGCGCTTGCCTCTACCATGAACGAGGAGCCCGATACCATTGTCGACATAGTCGAGCCGTTTCTTCTGAAATCAGGGTTTATCAGAAGAACGCCGCGGGGCAGACAATTGACAGACCTTGCCTATAGGCATCTCAACCTCAAAAAGGAATCACAAAAGGAGTTATTTGGTTAGCCGGTTAACCGGTTAGCGGGTTGCATAAACCGCCAACCGGCCAGCCGGCAAGCTATCATGAAATTATTATTACATACCTGCTGCGCGCCATGCGCTGTATATCCGATCCTGGAAGCTAAAAGAAAAAATTTTGCCGCTAGCGGTTTCTTTTATAACCCCAATATCCACCCGCCGTTCGAATACGAAAGAAGGAAAAAAGAGGCCGAGATTTTTTTTCATTCAGAGAACATACCCCTTTTTCTGCCCGAATATGATACGCGCGATTTTTTCAAAAAAGTCAGTTCCCGGGCCGCGGTCCTGCGTTGTCCCGAATGCTGGTTTACCAGGCTCGAGAAAAGTGTTTCTTTCGCCGCCGAAAACGGATTTGACGCTTTTACCACAACACTTTTAGGAAGCCCTTACCAGGATCACGGGTGCATTAGGAAAATTTGCGCCGGGCTTTCAGAAGAAAAAGGGGTGGAGTTTTATTACAGTGATTACAGGATTGGCTTCAGGGACGCGCACCGGACAGCCCGGCAAAGAGGCATGTATTGCCAGAATTATTGCGGTTGCGTATTTTCGATAATTGAACGTGAAGAGGCTAAAGCCGCGAAACGAAAAGAGAAAAAAACAGTTGTTGCAAAAACGTGAAAGGCCCAAAGCGATTTCAGGGGAGAAGGCCGCTTCGCTTACTTTTTCGTCTCATGCCCCGTATGGAGGGGCAAAAGGCCGCAGCGGTTAATTTATAATACATTACATGGGTAAATCGTTAATCATAATAGGCGTGATTTTAGTTGTCGCCGGAATTTTTCTCACTTTCGGAGGAGGGTTACCGCGGATTGGACGGCTTCCGGGGGACATAATTATCCAGAAGAAGAACTTCACTTTCTATTTTCCGATAGTGACCTGTATTTTAATAAGTATAGTTTTGTCGTTTATATTTTTTCTATTCTTCAGGCAAAGATGACAGTTATTACGAAAAAATCACGCCGCGCGCGTCATACTTTTTGCGCCTTTATTTTATGCGCACTTGTTTTCATTCTTGTTTCCGGGCAGTCCTACCCCTCGCCCGCGGTAAATATCAGGGTGTGCGTGGCGAAAGGGGAAGATAGGATTTTGCTTAGCGTAAAGGGCTCTTACGTCATAAAGGCGGTAAACTCGGATCTTGAACTGGGCGACGGCAGGTATTTGAAAAAAGAATACGTAATCCCCACAAACAGCGGTATCAGATTAGGAAAAAAAGAGTATAAAATTTACGGCATAAGAATCATTCCGAAAAAGGACGCGAGTATATATGTGGACAAAAAGCGTTTCAGGGGCGTGGTTGATATTTTAAGGACCGAAGACCTTAAGCTTATTGTCGTAAACCACCTGAACCTGGAGGAATATCTTTACGGCGTTATGCGCAGTGAAGTCCCTCATTACTGGCCGATGGAAGCGTTAAAGGCGCAAGCGATAGCGGCAAGGACTTTCGCGTTGAACAGGATAAGCGGCATGCGCGACAGGGATTACGATGTTACAAGCGATATTTATTCGCAGGTTTACGGAGGGCGCGGGGGCGAGCGCTGGAGGACAACGAGAGCCGTAAAATCGACAAAAAATAAGATTCTAACGTACAAAGGGGAAATCATCCCTGCTTATTATCACTCTATTTGCGGCGGCCATACCGAGAACGCCGAAAACGTGTTTGGTTTAGAGATCGCGCCGCTCGAGGGGCGGCCCTGCCCTTTCTGCAGGGGCGCCAAAGGGATGTATTGGAAGGTAAAATTATCTTATGAAGAGGTGGAAAAGCTCCTTAATGGTTACGGCATTAAAGTAAAAAACATACGTTCAATAGGTGAGGGAAGCAGGGATAGATCCGGACGGTTGAAGACAATTAAAATAACAGACACGGCGGGTGGGAGGAAAATTCCGTGCTTTAAATTTCGCCTTGCCATCGGCCCGAATACCATAAGAAGTACCGACTTCACCGTAAAAAATGCGAAAAATACCGCTATATTCAAAGGCAGGGGCTGGGGCCACGGCGTGGGCATGTGCCAGTGGGGCGCTTTTGAAATGGCGAAGCGCCGCCTTACCTACAAAAAAATCCTCGAATTTTATTATCCCGGGGCCGAAATAGTGGATTTAGAAAAGGCGCGATAAAATCTTTGGATAAACAGGGGAGGCTTACCGTATGCTTATCCACAGGATAAATTTAGCATGAAGTTGTCTGATTTTGACTATATATTACCGAGGGAATTAATTGCGCAATATCCTAGCGAAACCAGGGGCGGGGACCGGCTGCTTGTTCTGGACAGGAGAAAAAATTCTTTTGAAGAAAAGATTTTCCCGGATGTCGTAGGTTATTTTAAATCCGGCGATGTCCTTGTTTTAAACGACACAAGAGTTATGCCGGCCCGGATTTTCGGACGGAGAAAAACCGGCGGAAAAGTGGAAATTTTTCTTATAAACAAAAACGCCTGTATGGCCACGGCGCTGGTCAGGTCCTCCGGCAGAATACGCGAGGGGGAGAGTATTCTACTGGATTCCGGTGACGAGGCCCGGGTTTTAGGCAGGTCTGATATCGGGAGGCTGGTTGAATTCAGAAAAACACCCGATGAAATTATGAGAAAATGCGGCCACGTGCCGCTTCCGCCATATATATCAAGGCCGGATGAACCGGAAGACAGTGACCGGTATCAGACAGTTTACGCCTCATCCGAAGGCGCGACGGCCTCGCCGACCGCAGGCCTTCATTTTACGGAAGAAATAATCGATGAATTAACTAAAAAAGGCGTCAGGGTGGCGTATATCACGCTTCATGTAAGCTACGGCACTTTTGCGCCGGTAAAAGAAGAAGAGGTGGAAAAACATAGGATGCATTCGGAATTTTACCGTGTATCCGAAGAAAACGCGGCGATTATACGTGAAGCGCGTAAAAAAAATAATAGAATTTTCGCCTGCGGCACGACTTCTTTAAGGACGCTTGAAACGGTGTCCGGCTTCGCGGGCCTGTCCCGCGAAGTTTTGCCCGTGAGTTTAAATAAAGGTTTCGAGGGATATACGGATATTTTTATTTATCCGGGTTACAAATTCAAAACGACGAACGCGCTTATTACTAATTTTCATCTGCCGAAATCCACGCTTCTTCTTTTAACAAGCGCGTTCTGCGGAAAGGAATTGCTTTTCAGGGCTTATGATTACGCTATTAAAAATAGATTCGGTTTTTTCAGTTACGGCGACGCGATGTTGATCGTATAAGGTTTGGCTGGATGTTTAAACTGTTGCATAAAGACAATTCGGGTAAAGCGAGGGCGGGTATTTTAATTACCGCGCACGGAGAGGTTCATACTCCATGTTTTATGCCGGTAGGAACTCAGGCGACGATAAAAGCGCTTTCCGGCCGAGAGGTAAAGGAATCCGGGGCGGAAATGATAATGGCGAACGCTTATCACCTGTATTTGCGGCCCGGTGAAGATATCCTCAAAAAAGCGGGAGGGCTTCACAATTTTATGTCATGGGGGCGCTCTATTATGACCGATTCCGGGGGTTACCAGATATTCAGCCTGGCCCCTCTGAGAAAAGTTAAAAAGGACGGCGTTGAATTCACCTCGCATATTGATGGTTCAAGACATTTCATGACGCCTGAAAAAATAATAGAGTTCCAGCGGATTCTGGGAAGCGACATAATGATGCCTCTTGACGAATGCCTGCATTATCCGGTAAGCCGAAGTACAGTAGAGGAGTCGCTTAAAACTACGTTCGATTGGGCGAAACGTTCGAGGAAATTACTATGTTATCCCTGCGGGCCTTCCGGCAGTGACAGGCAGATGTTATTTGGCATCATACAGGGCGGAACCTATCCCGATCTCCGCAAAAGGGCCGTTGAGGAGATCACGGGCCTTGGTTTCGACGGTTACGCGATAGGCGGGGTAGCCGTGGGTGAGCCGGTTGGGTTAATTCACGAAATTACCGAATATACCGCCGGGATTTTACCTGAAAATAAAATCAGGTATCTCATGGGCGTCGGTACGCCGCTTGATATGCTGTCGGCCATTTCCGAAGGCGTGGATTTATTCGACTGCGTGGTGCCGACGAGAAACGGAAGAAACGGGCAGGCGTTTACGTCCGAAGGCGAGCTGCAGCTTCGAAACGCGCCGTTCAAGGCGGATTTCAGGCCTATTGATGAAAAATGCGGCTGTTACGCGTGCAGGAACTACTCCCGCGCTTACATAAGGCATTTATTTAATACCGAGGAGATCCTGGGGCTTCGCCTTGTATCGTTGCATAATATCTGTTTTTATGATAAACTTATAGGCGATTCAAGAAAGGCTATCGAAGAAAACAGGTTTGACGGGTTCAAAAAGGAATTTCTAAGAAGGTATGAAAAATAAAGGCCCTTCGCACAGACAAGTCGCAGTGAAGGGCCAATTCGGCCAAATGACTTACACTCCTTGTTGGTCGCGTAAGTCATGGTCTTATTGGAGGAAAGCATGTTGAACGCATACGCACAGGCCGCGGGGGCGCCGGCTCAGGCATCCGGAAGCCCGTTGATTTCATTGATGCCCATAATTGTGATTTTTATTATTTTTTATTTCCTGCTGATAAAGCCGCAGAAAAAGGCGCAGGCGGATCACAGGAAAATGGTCTCGGAACTTAAGAAAAACGACGAAGTTATTACTTCGGGCGGTATTCACGGAACGATCGTTAATGTAAAAGAAAATTCCCTGGTCCTCAGGGTAGACGATAACGTGAAGATTGAGATTCAAAAAAACGCTGTCAGTACGCTTAAGAAATCAAGGCAGGGATAACATATCATAGCGGTTAACAGGGAGTAAATATGACGAAGAATTTAAAATGGAAGGCGGTTCTGGTGGTGCTGGTTGTGGGCTATGCCCTATGGCTCGGGTGGCCCCCGCTTAATATAACTGACAGGGAAGGCAATGTAACAGAGAAAGGAAAAGTGAATCTCGGCCTTGACCTTCAGGGCGGGATGCATCTTGTTCTTGAGGTAGACACATCCAAACTGACGGCTGAAGAAGCGAAAGACGCCCCTGACAGGGCGCTTGAAATTATACGGAACAGAATTGACCAGTTCGGAGTGCTGGAGCCGTCCATTCAGAAGCAAGGCAGCAATAGGATCGTTCTCCAGCTTCCCGGTGTCACCGACAGGGAGCGGGCCATCAAGCTTGTTAAAAGCTCTGCGCATCTCGAATTCAGGATTGTTTCTGACGATACGGAGCTGATGAAAAAGGCGCTTGCCGGTGAGGAGGTGCCCGGTTACGAACTTAAAAAACTGAAAAAAAGCGAGGGGAAATACGAAGAGATTCTTGTGGAAAAGAAACCGGCCCTGAAAGGCGACACCCTTATTGACGCCACGACCGAATTCAGCCAGACGGCTTTTAATCAGCCCTATGTTTTGTTGAATTTCAACAATAAGGGCGCGGCGATTTTTTCTAAAGTTACCGGTGACAATATCGGCAAGCGTCTCGCTATTGTCCTGGACGGTAATGTATACAGTGCTCCCGTTATCAGGGAAAAAATTCCTTCCGGACGCGGCCAAATAACCGGCAGTTTCTCCGTCCAGGAATCAAATGACCTCGCGATAGTGCTTCGTGCGGGCGCGCTTCCGGCGCCGATCAAAATTATTGAGGAAAGGACTGTCGGCCCGACGCTCGGCAAGGATTCCATAGAAAAAGGCATAAGGGCGATCGTAATAGGCGGCTTGATGGTCCTGGTTTTCATGGCGCTCTATTACCTTCTGGCCGGTATCATCGCCGATTTCGCGCTCATTCTTAACATAATCCTCATAACGGGCGCTTTATCTTATTTCCACGCTACTCTCACGCTGCCCGGTATCGCCGGCCTTGTTCTTACAATCGGTATGTCGGTTGACGCTAATGTTCTCATATTCGAAAGGATAAGAGAGGAATCCAGGTTAGGAAAATCCCTGCGCGCGGCTATACAAAGCGGTTTCCAGCGCGCGTTTCTTACAATACTGGACGCCAACGTTACAACGCTCATAACGGCGCTTATACTTTTCCAGTTTGGAACGGGGCCGGTGAGGGGATTTGCGACGGTGTTAAGCATAGGTATAATATCAAGCATGTTTACCGCTATCGTGGTGACAAGGCTTATTTTAGATTTACTTTCGACCGGCCGCCGCAAGCTCAATAAGCTCATGATGTTTCAATTCGTGAAAAATATGAAAATTAATTTTGTGGGCATAAGGCGCCTCGCCTACATTATTTCCGCGATCCTTATCGCTGTCGGTATGTTTACTTTTGTAAAGAGGCAAGAGGCGAATTACGGAATAGATTTCACGGGCGGTGTTTTACAGCAGTATAAATTCGAGAAATTTATTCCGCTGAAAAAAGTAAGGACAACTTTGAAAGAACTGGGCGTGGGCGATATTCCGATCCAGCGGTTTGCGGATAAAAGGGAAATCCTCGTAAGGACGCAGGATGATAATTCCGCCCGGATAATGGAGAAATTCGGCGAGGAATATAAGGATAATAAGTTTGAGGTAATGAGGATAGAGAAGGTCGGCCCTTCGATAGGAAAGGATTTGAGGGGAAAAGCCGTAAAGGCCGTGATCTTCGCCATAATAGGCATATGTATTTACGTGTCTCTGAGATTCGAATTTAGATTCGCGGTGGCGGCCATTGTGGCGCTTGTTCATGATGTTTGTATAGCGCTCGGCGCCGTAGCCCTTACGCACAGGGAGCTCTCGATTCCCGTTGTAGCGGCGCTTCTGACCATTGTCGGTTATTCGATAAATGACACGATCGTTGTATTTGACAGGATACGGGAGGACCGCAAGCTCATGCGAAAATCCACATACGGGGAAATCGTAAACACGAGCATAAACCAGACATTTTCGCGGACTATACTGACCTCGACCACAACGCTTCTCGTTGTCCTGGCGCTTTATTTTCTCGGCGGAGCCGTTATAAACGATTTCGCTTTCGTAATGTTGGTAGGCATTATTACCGGAACGTATTCGTCGATATTTATCGCGAGCCCGATTTTGCTTGATTGGCCTTCGAAACGCGCGCGGTAATCCCTTTACGCAGGCCTTCGAAACCGCAATGGCGTTGAGAATAAAAGGAGCCCGTTGTTAGTGAACCGTATTTGGCGCGTAAAAAAACCACATTATGAACTCAGCAATTCTCTTGCAAAATCCCTGAATATCTCACCGATAACCGCCCAGGTCCTTATAAATCGCGGTATAAAAGACGAAATGCAGGCACATCACTTCCTGTACGGCAATCTCGCTTCTGTACACGAGGGCCGTCTTTTAAAAAACATGGAAAAGGCCCTCGTCAGGATACGCCGCGCTATAAAGAATAAAGAAAATATCCTCGTTTACGGCGATTATGATGTCGACGGGATAACGGCCGCGGCGCTTTTGAAAATAGTGCTTACACATTTGAAAGCAAACACCGCCGTGTATATCCCAAACCGCCTTGAAGAAGGTTACGGCCTCAACATAAACGCGGTAAAGCTGGCCCATCGCGAAAAAACTTCACTTATAATAACCGTTGACTGCGGTATAAGCGCGCACAAGGAGATAGACCTCGCGAATAAATTTGGGATAGATGTTATAGTAACCGACCACCATGAGATCAAAACTCCGGACCTTCCGAACGCGCATTCCATAATAAATCCCCTGCAGAGGGGATGCGAGTACCCCTTTAAGCATCTTTCGGGGGTGGGACTTGCCTACAAGCTGGCCGAGGCGCTGGTGAAAAATACCGCCTATCCTATCGAAAAGCATCTGGACCTTGTCGCGCTCGGTACGGTATGTGACATGTCTTCCCAGAAAGGCGAAAATAGGATTCTTACGAAATGGGGCCTGAAGGCAATAAAAGAGGCAAAGAAACCCGGTATAAAAGCGCTTATAGAAATTGCCGGTTTGAAAGGGAAAGATATTTCCTGCCACCACATAGGTTATGTTCTGGGCCCGAGGATAAACGCCATGGGCAGGGTAGGGGCGCCTGAAGTGGCCCTCAATCTTCTTTTAACAAAAGATAAGAATGAGGCGCGGCGTCTCGCGAATATTCTAAACCAAGAAAACCGCGCGCGCCGGAAGATAGAAAGAAAGGTTCTTGCCGAGGCGATGGAAAAAGTGGAGAGGGAAATCAATTTTAAGGAGTCGCGCGTAATCGTTCTTTCCGGAGACGACTGGCATAAGGGTGTTATAGGTATTGTCGCCAGCCGTATTATAAATAAATTTTACAGGCCGACGATTGTAATAACGCTGGAAGGATCGCGTGGCAAGGGCTCCGGAAGAAGTATAGATAAATTTCATCTCTTCAAAGCCATAAATTCGTGTAAGGACATACTTATAGATTTCGGGGGGCACGAGGCGGCGTGCGGACTTTCAATTCACAGAAAGGATATAAAGGCATTTACCGAGCGTATTAATGAAACCGCCCGTGGCTTGATCGCGGACGAAGATTTGCGCCCGACAATTAACATAGACGCGGAGGTGCGGCTTTCCGATATTTCCGAGCGCCTCGTGGAAGAACTGGGCCTTCTCATTCCGTTCGGGCCCGAGAATCCGCGCCCGGTGTTTTCGTCTCAAAATGCTTACCTGAGAGATGAACCGCGCAGGATCGCGAAAAACGGGCTCAAAATGTGGGTTACCGATGAGAAGACGACGTGTGAGGCGGTTAAGTTTAATGCTGAAAATTTAAGCATGCCTTCAAAGGGCGAAAGGGTCAACCTTGTTTACTCACCTTCGATAAATACATGGCAGGGGCTGACTTCGCTGCAGCTTGATCTGAAAGATTTCAGGGTTAAAGGACTTTCTTGATTTTACCGGCCTTCAGGCATTTGGTGCAGACACGCACTTTTTTCGGTTTACCGTCTATTAAAGCGCGCACTGATTGCAGGTTCGGCAGGAAGCGTCGGCGGCTTATACCGGTGATGCGTTGCCCCACGCCGCCTTTTTTCTTGGCAAGCCCGCGGCGCGTTATACGCCTGCCGGCAACCGGTCCTTTTCCGCATATGTAACAGATTTTTGACATTTTTTCCCTTTTCTATCTTATTTCCACTATACCATTTCCACTGCGTCAGTGGAAATAGGTCATTTCCACTGACGCAGTGGAAATGGTACCACATAAGAAGAGGTAATGCAAGTAAAAAAACCGGACGCGTCTCAGAATATAAGATACCTAAAAGGGGTTGGGCCGAAGAAGGCGGAAACCCTGAAGCAAATCGGAATAAATACTGTAGAAGACATCCTGTATTATCTTCCGCGGAGATACGAGGATAGGAGAGTTTTTACCCTTATCAGGGATTTAAAGGCGGGGGAATTTCAGGCCATAAAAGGCAGAGTTCTCGCCTCCGGCGTTTACAGGACAAAAAAAGGCAGGAATGTATTCCGGATGGCGCTGGGCGACAGAACAGGCGTAATTTACTGCGTCTGGTTTAACCAGCCCTTTTTAAAAAAAATTTTTAAAAATAGCCGGAATGTAATAGTTTACGGAAAAGTGGAACGTTACGATAGGCTCCAGATCAATCACCCGGAATATGAATTCATAAATGAAAACGCCGATCCCGTAAGCATGGGGAAAATCGTTCCGGTATATCCGGTTACCGAGGACGTGAGCCAGCGTTATATGAGGATTCTGACACACGAGGCAATCGGCAGTTTCGCGGTTTCGGTTAAAGAAGCCCTTCCCTCCAATATAAGGGCGAGAAACCGCCTTGTCGACTTAGGTTTTGCTGTCAGGAACATACATTATCCGGCTTCGTTTGAAAATCTTGAGAGGGCTTACAAGCGGCTTGTTTTTGAGGAATTTTTTATTCTCCAGTCGGCGCTTGCCCTGAAAAAAAAAGATGTGAAAACATCCCTCCCCGGAGTGCGCCACCGGCTTGACGCGCGCCTCATAGATTCTTTCAGGGGGCTGTTTTCCTTTGAGCTTACCGGCGCGCAGTTAAAAGCGATAAACGAGATCCAGGTTGACATGGCGAGCGCCAGGCCCATGAACCGCCTCCTGGAAGGGGATGTGGGCAGCGGCAAGACAGCCGTCGCGATTTACGCGCTCCTTTTAACCGTGCAAAACGGATATCAGGCCGCGGTTATGGCGCCTACGGAAATACTGGCAAGGCAGCATTACATAAACATGTGCGAGCTTCTAATGCCGCTCGGAGTGAATGTAAGGCTTCTGGTGAGCGGGCTTAAAGACGCTAAAAAAATAGAGATAAAAGAAGAAATCAAAAAAGGATTGGCCGATATTGTAATCGGGACACATGCTGTTATTTGGGAGGACGTGGCCTTTAGAAAACTCGCCCTCGCCGTTATTGACGAACAACACAAGTTTGGAGTTACCCAGAGGAGGCTTTTAGTGAAAAAAGGCGAAAATCCGGACGTGCTTATCATGACGGCGACGCCTATCCCGAGAACACTGGCGCTCACGGTTTACGGCGATCTGGATATATCGGTTATCAGAGAATTACCCGGAGGCAGGTACCCTATTGCCACTTATTGCGTCGAGGAAGAGAAGCGCCAGAGCGTTTATCAATTTGTGCGCGGGGAAATTAAAAAAGGACGACAGGCCTACATTGTTTATCCGCTGATAAAATCCGCGGAGGCCATGTACAGCAAACTCCGGGAAGAGGTTTTTCCCGATTTGACGCTGGGGCTTTTGCACGGCAGGATGCCGAGCGCCGAAAAAAGCGGCATTATGGAAAAATTCAAAAACAAAAAAATAGATATACTGGTTTCCACGACGGTTATTGAAGTGGGTATCGATATTCCGAACGCTTCCTGCATGGTTATCGAGAACGCCGAGAGATTCGGGCTCTCACAGCTGCATCAGCTAAGGGGAAGAATCGGGAGGGGCGATTATCTTTCTTATTGCATTCTTCCCGGTAACCCGAAAACAGAAAGCGCGAAAAAAAGATTTGATACGCTTACCGGGACGCAGGACGGTTTCAAGGTCGCCGAAGAGGACCTGGGGATCAGGGGGCCGGGTGAGTTTTTCGGCACGAGACAGCACGGCCTGCCGGAACTTCGCTTCGGCAACATAGTGAAGGATTTTGAAATAATGGAACAGGCCCGCGCCGAAGCATTTCGGCTGGTCGCGGAAGATCCCCTTCTCGCGAATCCGAGAAATCTTTTAATAAAAGCCTGCCTGAAAAAGCGTTTCGCCGGCCGGCTCGATTTAATAAAAGTAGGATGATGAGGATAATAGGCGGAAAATACAGAGGGCGAGTGATAAAAATGCCCGGGGGCCTTGATGTAAGGCCCACGCAAGACAGGGTGCGGGAGGCCATATTTAACGTTATAAGAGAGAAGATCCCCGGAAGTGACGTTCTCGATCTATATGCCGCGAGCGGTGCCTTCGGCATAGAATCGTTTTCACGGGGCGCGCTATCCGTAGCGTTTGTCGATAATAACACCAAGTGCATAAAGGCCATAAAGGATAATCTTGCCTCTCTCGGTGAAAGCGTGAAAACTACACAAATTCTTAAATCGGAAGCACTTATGGCGATTGACCGGTTTCGAAAAGAAGGCAGGAGATTTGACGTGGTATTTCTTGACCCGCCTTACTACAGGGACATCGCGAAAAATTCCTTGATAAAAATGAGTACCTGTGATATATTATCCCAGCGTTCTTTTGTTATAGCGGAACATTTTAAAAAAGATGTATTGCCTCGAGAAATAAGCGGTATTGCCCTTTTCAAGGAGAAGCGGTATGGCGATACGGCCGTGTCGTTTTACAGGAAAAAATGAACAGGATAGCGCTTTACCCCGGAACCTTTGATCCCGTTACCCGCGGGCACATGGACATAATAAAAAGGGCCTCAAAGATTTATGATGAGGTCGTGGTGGGCGTTGCGCACAGCGGCGGAAAAAAGCCTTTGTTCAGCGTGAGAGAAAGAGTGTCTATGCTGGTGAAAGCGTCCTCGCGAATTAAAAACGTGCGCGTGAAGGATTTTGACGGGCTTGTTGTGGATTACGCGAAAAAAAATAAGATACGCGTTATCATAAGGGGGCTTCGCATGATTTCCGATTTTGAGCTCGAATTCCAGATGGCCCTTACCAACAGGAAACTCGCGGGGAACATCGAAACTATTTTCATGATGACAAGCGACAGCTACGCTTATCTTTCAAGCAAGCTTATAAAAGAAGTAGTGGAGCTTGGCGCGGATGTTAAAAGATTCGTCCCGGCGTTTGTAGCCGGAGCGTTAAAAAGAAAACTTAGGAAATAAGTGGCAAGCCAGATAGAAGCCCTGAGAGAAAGCGCGAAAAAAAAACCAAAGACAATAGTCCTGCCTGAGGGTTTTGAGCCGAGGGTTTTGAAAGCGGCGGGGACCCTTACGGCCCTGGGTATGGCGCGCGTAATACTGATAGGTAAAGAATCCGATGTGAATAAACTCGCCGCCGAACATTCCGTTTCCCTTAGCAACATACAAATTATTGATCCGGAGAGGCATCCTAAGCGCGAAAAGATGGTGGAAGCGCTTTTTGAGCTGAGAAAACATAAAGGCCTTACCGGGGAAGAGGCGAGAAAGCTGGTCCTTGGGGATCCTCTGTATTTCGCGGGATTTCTTGTTCGTTTCGGCGAGGCGGAAGGTTTTGTCGCGGGTGCCAGCCACGCTACCGCCAGCGTTGCCAGGGCCGCTATTTACTGTATAGGCCTGGATGAAAAAATCGGAGTCATGTCCAGCTCTTTCATTGTTGAGGTCAGGAATTCCCCTTATGGCGATAAGGGGCTTTTTATTTTCGGAGATTGCGGGATAGTTCCCGATCCGGACCCGGAAAAACTGGCAGGTATAGCGATTTCATGCGCCGGTGTTTACAGGGAACTTTTTAAGAGGGAGCCGCGCGTTGCCCTTCTCAGTTATTCCACGAAAGGAAGCGCCGGGGGGCTATCCGTAAAAAAAGTCACGAAAGCGCTCGGAATAATAAAACAGAAAGAACCGAAGCTAATGATTGACGGGGAACTACAGTTTGATTCGGCAGTAGTGCCGGAGGTCGCGAAAATAAAAGCGCCAGAAAGCGATGTCGCGGGCAGGGCGAATGTTCTTATTTTCCCCAATCTTGACTCCGGAAATATATCATACAAGCTGGCCCAGCGGCTGGCGGGGGCCAGGGTGGTCGGGCCTCTTCTTGAGGGCATAAAAAAACCGGCAAGCGATCTTTCCCGCGGATGCCTTGTCGAGGAAATTATTGATACCGTGGCAGCGACCGTTGTAAGGGCCCAGTAATGTTTATACTCGTGATCAACTGTGGCAGTTCCTCGGCGAAATATCAGCTCTTTCATATAAAGCGTGAAAAACCACTGGCAAAAGGCGTCATCGAGAGGATAGGCGAAAAAGGTTCCCGCTGCGGAAGCCATCACGATGCTGTCAGGATGATAAAAAACAAGCTTTTATCGAGGAAATCCGGGATCATAGGGATAGGCCACAGGGTGGTCCACGGGGAAGAAGCGTTCGGAGAGTCGGCTATTATAGACAAAAAAGTGCTAAAACTGATAGAAAGTTTCTGTGAGATTGCCCCGCTTCACAATCCGCATGCCGTAGCCGGCATAAAGGCCTGCGGCCATTATTTTCCCGGCGTACCGCAGGTCGCCGTATTTGACACCGCGTTCCACCAGACAATGCCCGAGCGCGCTTACGTGTATGGTTTGCCGTTTAATTTTTACAAAAAATACAAGATACGGCGGTACGGCTTTCATGGCACGAGCCACAGGTACGTTTCCGGCGAGGCGGCGAAAAGATTAAAAAAACCTCTCGGAAAACTTAAAATAATAACCGCGCATCTCGGGAACGGATGCAGTATGGCCGCGGTAATGCGCGGAAAATCCGTGGATACGACTATGGGTTTTACGCCGCTTGAGGGGCTTCTCATGGGTACCCGGAGCGGTGATCTGGATCCGGCAGTTGTGACATTTTTGATGAAAAAAGAACGTCTCGGCGCAAAAGAGGCCAATGCCCTGCTCAACAAAAAAAGCGGTTTTTTAGGCGTTTCCGGTTTAAGTAACGATATGAGGGACGTGCTTTCCGGCGTCAGAACGGGCAACAGGCGCGCCAAGCTCGCTTTCGACATTTTTGTATACAGGATAAAAAAATATATCGGCGCTTATCATGCCGTGATGGGCGGACTGGACGCGGTGGTTTTTACCGGCGGTATTGGTGAAAACGTGCCGCGCATAAAAAAAACGCTTTCAAGAGAATTTTCCGGCGTATTCAGCCGGAAAGTGAAATTTTTAACAATACCGACTAAAGAAGAACTTTTAATAGCTCGGGATACCTACGGGTTGATAAAAAAACGTTAAGGAGAGCAAAATGCCGAATCCGAAAAGAAGACATTCAAGAGAACGTGGAAGATTAAGAAGAACATTTTACAAGGTAAAGGCCCCCGTTTTGTCTAAATGCCCCCAGTGCGGCAAGATGAAACTCCCGCACAGGATATGCCCTTTCTGCGGGTATTATAAAGGGAAGCAGCAGGTCGTGATAAAGACCAAGGAAGAAAAAAAGAAAGAGCGGGAGAAAACCAAAAGATGATAAAGATAGCTTTAGACGCTATGGGCGGTGACAGGGCGCCGCGCGCTATAATAGAAGGGGCCGTGTGGGCTGTGCAGGAATATGACTGCCGGATCGTCCTTGTCGGCAAGGAACGCAATATAAAAAAATTTCTGAATAAATCCGATTACCCAAAGGATAAAATAATCATTAAACACGCCACGGAGGCGATAAAAATGGGTGAACCTGCGGCGGCGACCGTGAGGCGGAAAAAAAATTCTTCCATTTCCGTGGGTATCGAACTTTTAAAGAAAAAAGAGGTTGATGTTTTTATAAGCGCCGGCAATACCGGTGCGGTGGTATGCGCGGGGATACTTAAGCTGAGAACCCTGCCGGGAGTAGAGAGGGCCGGAATAGGAATCGTATTTCCGGGGCTGAAACAGTCTTATATAATGATAGACGCCGGCGCCAATATTGACGCAAAACCCCTTCATCTGTTGCAGTACGGGGTCATGGGTTCCTGTTATTGCGAATACATGCTGGGCAGGCGCAATCCGAGCATCGGGTTATTGAATATAGGCCAGGAGGAGTCGAAGGGTACCGGGATAATAAAGGAGGCGAGGGAACTTTTTGAGAAAACCAAGTTGAACTTTATAGGTAATGTCGAGGCGAGAGACGTTTATTCCGGTAAAGTGGATGTTGTTGTATGCGATGGTTTTATAGGTAATGTTGTCCTTAAAGTTTCTGAGAGCCTTGCGGAAGCTGCCAGTTCATTTTTAAAGCAAGAACTTACAAAACGGCTTTTGCCCAAAATCGGCGCTATCCTTAGCCTTCCCGCTTACAGGGCTATCCGGAAAAAAGTGGATTCTTCCGAAACGGGCGGCGCGCCGCTTCTGGGCGTTGACGGAAGGGTCATAATAGCGCATGGCTCTTCAAACGCGAAAGCGATAAAAAATGCCGTTGGAAGCGCAATAGGATACGTAAAACACAAATTAAACCGACACATTATAGAGGAGTTAAAAAAAATAAATGTCTGAAAAAAAAGTAGGGGTTATCGGCCTGGGTAAATATTTGCCGGAAAATCGGCTCACGAACGCTGATTTGGAGAAAATAGTCGATACTACCGATGAATGGATAACGGGCCGCACCGGCATAAAGGAAAGAAGAATCGCGCGTGATGATGAGGCAACGAGCGACATGGCGGTAAGGGCCGCCAGGAAAGCGCTTGAAAACGCGAAGCTGGAACCAAAGGACATAGATCTTATAATAGTCGCCACTATAACGCCGGACATGTTTTTTCCGGCCACGGCGTGTATTGTCCAGAATAAGCTTGGCATAAAAAATATACCCGCTTTTGATATAAGCGTGGCCTGCTCGGGTTTCATATACGGGTTTGCTATCGCGAACCAATTTATAAAATCAGGCGCGTACAAACATGTTCTGGTGATAGCCGCGGAAAAAATGTCAAGCGTAACCGACTGGAAAGACCGCGGGACTTGTGTTCTCATGGGGGACGGGGCCGGCGCGGCTATTTTAGGCGAAGTCGCGGAAGGGGGAATACTTTCGGTTTATCTCGGCGCTGACGGTTCCAAAGGAGACCTCCTTAACATGCCGGCAGGCGGTTCCAGATTGCCGGCGTCTATATCTACTGTCGAGGGAAGATTGCATTTTTTGAAAATGCAGGGGAATGAATTATTCAGGCACGCCGTAAAAATCATGGCGGAGGCCGCATTCAAGGCGGCTGAGCCGCTCGGCCTGAAAGGGAACGATGTGAGCCTTGTTATTCCTCATCAGGCGAATGTCAGGATCCTGAACGCCGTAGCGAAACGCATGGGGATTGATCCCAAGAAAAAACTTTATTTAAACATAGATAAATACGGTAACATGTCCGCCGCCTCAAGCGCCGTGGCTTTGGCAGAGGCGGTAGAAGAAGGGCGGGTTAAAAAAGGCGATATCATTCTTCTTGACGCTTTCGGAGCCGGCCTTACCTGGGGCGCTTTACTGATAAAGTGGTAAGAAGAAACCGCCTCGGTTAATATTATTTAATCATTATGCAGGATGTGGCATACATATTTCCGGGCCAGGGAGCCCAGTACGTGGGTATGGGTAAAGAACTGTACGATTCTTACCCGGAAGCCAAAGAGGTTTTTGATCAAGCGAACCGGATTTTAAAATTTGACCTTACAAAACTTTGTTTCGAGGGTCCGAAAGAAGAGCTTACCTCAACGGAGAATTCCCAGGCCGCTATTCTTGTCCACAGCATAGCCGCGCTAAAAGTTCTCGAAAGCGATTCCGCGTTACAGTTTAATCCGAAATTCGCGCTTGGCCTGAGCCTGGGCGAATATTCCGCTCTCATTGCCTCGGGTTCGATTTCGTTTGAAGACGGTGTGAAACTCGTGCGAAAACGCGGCCAGTTAATGCAGAAGGCCTCCGAGAAGAATCCCGGTAAGATGGCCTGTATTATGGGGATGGAACTTCCCGAGCTCGAAAAACTTTGCAGGGGATTCGGCTGCGAAGTGGCCAATCTTAATTGCCCCGGCCAGGTGGTGATTTCCGGAAGCCCTGCCCCTGTTGAGCTTACGGCGGGTATGGCGAAAGAGAAAGGCGCGAAAAAAGCGATAATGCTTGAAGTAAGCGGAGCTTTTCATTCATCGCTTATGGATTACGCGAAGGATAAACTTGAAAAAGAGATAGAATCCGTTACTTTTAATTTTCCCAAATATCCCGTGATAAGCAGTGTAACTGCGAAACCGGCCCCGGACCCGGTGGAAATAAAACAAAATCTCATAACACAGGTAAGCGCGAAGACGCTTTTCGCCGATTCCATAAAGTATGTATCTTCTCAGGGCATAAAGGCCTACCTTGAAATAGGCCCGGGAAACGTCCTGAAGGGCCTTCTTCGCAGAATCGACAAATCTTTAACTGTAACGGGTTTCGAGAGACCAGCGGATTTTACCACGGGTGGTTAACATGAAAGCCATAATTTCAGCGATAATATGGGTGGTTACAGGCGCGCTTACGATCGCGCTTTTTTTCACGGACCTTTTTTTCACAATTATTCTTTTTCCTTTTGATAAAAAAAGAAAGTTCGTTCACGCGCAATGCTATTGGTGGGCGGGTGCCATTATAGGAATGAATCCATACTGGACCATCAGGGTGAAGGGGCTTGAGAATATCGACTCGCGCAAGACTTACGTTATTGTCGCCAACCATCAGAGCATGGCCGATGTGATAGTCATGTATAAGATCCGCGCGCAATTTAAATGGATCGCCAAAGAAAGCCTTTTCAAAGTTCCGTTTTTGGGATGGTGTATGTCGCTCAACCGGTATATTAAGCTTACGCGGGGCCAGTTCGGAAGTATTAAAAAAGTTTACCGGGAATCCGCTATCTGGCTCAGAAAAGGCATTTCTGTATTGTTTTTCCCGGAGGGCACTCGCAGCAATACGGGAACGATAAGTGAGTTCCAGAACGGTGCCTTTAAACTGGCCATAAAAGAAAAGAGGCCCATTCTTCCGATAGCCCTGACAGGGACCGGCAATGCCATGCCAAAAGGGAGTTGGATTTTCAAGGCAAAAGCGCACGGTACGTTAACAGTCCTTCCCCCGGTTGACGTGGCGAAATTTAAACCGGGAGATTTTATGAAACTGCGGGATATTGTACACACAAAATTAACCTCTGTCGCCGATCAGGCATAATGATTTTTGGCATAAGCACGCCTTATAATTTACGCGAAAGTATAGGTTGGCTGATACGAAATATTGCCGGTTTGAGCGGAAAAAATGCCGGAATCGTTAAATGTGTTCCGAATTCCTGTATAGTGAATCCCGGCATTAGCCCCCAATACAAGATTACGTTTGTCGGCGATATCGGTCCGACCGCGAAAAGCCGCATTACATTTGACGGAGGCCTGAAAGAGTTTGTAAGAGAAAGCGATTGCCTTATCGCGAATTTCGCGGGAACTATCGTCGGTGCCGGGCAGAGGGTGGTGCCGTTTGACCAGCCCCATGTCCCGAGCGTAAGAGACATCTTAGCCGATTTTTTCCCACCCGAAAAAACCTTCATTTCCGTCGCCAATAATCACGCCGGGGATTTCGGTAAAAAAGTGTTTCTTGAATCCGTGGAAATGCTGCGTTCAAGGGGTTTTAAGGTATTCGGCTGGGATGAACGGCCTTACGCCGATGTCAGCCATGATATAAGGTTTGTTAACGGAACCATGTGGTCGAACCGACCCTGTGATTATGTATGCAGGCTCGAAGATTCAGAGCGCCATATAAAAGGCGGGGCGTTCAACTTTCTATATCCACACTTCGGATACGAACTTGAGCTCTATCCAAGGCCGGAAATCGTCGCACTCGGGAAAAAGTTAATCGAGAAATTTGACGCTGTCATAGGGGACCATCCCCATTGCCCGCAGCCGGTGACAATTGTAGAGGCGAATGGCGCCAAAAGGGTCCTGGCTTATTCGATGGGGGATTTCTGCACTTCGGAAAGAATGAAAAAATACCAGTACGGGGTTATTCTCAAACTGGAACTGGGCCGGTCCCCGGCCGGAAAACTCCTGGCCGGCAAGATCGATTGGCGATTTACAAGATGCGAGCCGCTTCCCGGCGGTGATTTTCATGTCAAGAAAAAACCCCTGACATCAAAGATATCAGGGGTTTTTCCTTTTATCGAAAACGCTTAAAATCTAGAATCTCGAGCGTCTTCCGCCTCCGCCAAATCCTGATCCACCGGATCTTTCTCTCGGCGGCTTCGCTTTGTTTACCGTAAGCTTTCTTCCGTTAAGCTCCTGGCCGTCCAGGGCTTCGATAGCCTTCTGCAGTACTTCTTCGGATTCAACTTCGACAAACCCAAAGCCTTTTGCTCGGCCCGTATATTTGTCCTTTATCAGGGTTACAGCTTTAGCCGTTATCCCTTTTTGTTCAAAATGACTCTTTAACTCGTCTTCTGTTGTATTGTAATCCAAGTTGCCTACGTATAATTTGCTTACCTGTTCCATTATCTTACTTTCTCCTTCTTGACTTCCGCCACAGGCGGAACAATATTTTCTCAAAACAACGATCCGTACTTATCTTTTCTTCTTCTTTCCCTTTTCCCTCCTTTTTTGTGATGGTTTTACAAAATGGCGCCTTTCGCGGCACTCCCTGAAAATACCTTCTTTCAGGCAGCGCATTTTAAAGCGCTTTAACGACCTTTCGAAGTCGCGCTCATTGTATATTTCTATTTTTGCCATAAATTTTCTCTAATCACAAGCGCATAAGGGGTTACAAACGAATTGCCGATGCTCATTTCTTGAGTTTAATGAATGGTGTGTACCTCTGGAAGGGGTGTCAAAACCAATCAATCCTCTGAAAAAACCTCTCATCGCAAACGTAAGTATACACTTTTCAGGCGTTTTTGTCAAGCATTATTTGGAAAAATGACTATTTTACTTGCCAATGGCGCCGGAAGACATTATAATACCTGTTTTATAAGGATGAAAATGGGATGCGTGGAGAAATAAAAGGGGAGCAGACATGAAAAAGTTATTGCGCGTGTTTATTATAGCGGTGTTAACGGCGGCGCTAATCGCGGGAGTATTGATATTTGAGCGAAAACAGATAGTAAAGGCAGCGGTAACAATAGGCGCGACAAACATTTTAGGGGCGCCGGTGCGCATGGATTCGGTGTCTTTAAGTGAATCCGGTGCGAGTTTTAGCATGGAGGGTTTCAGGGTGTATAACCCCGGCGGTTTTAAAAAAGGGGTGCTTGCCGATATACCCGTCATAGACGCTGAGTATGACGGCTCGGATGTTCTCTCGGAAAATGTGCTGCGACTTAAGAAGCTCAAAATCAAGGTAAAGACCCTGCTTGTTATCAGGAATAAAGAAGGCGTATTGAACGTGGATGAATTGAGAATCGTAAAAGACGTTATGCATACAAAGATGCATATCGATACCCTGATTTTAACGGCCGACAAGGTGGTTTATAAGGATTACACGAAAGGAGAGGCCCCGACAGTCGAGGGTTTTGACATAAATATCAAACAAAAGGTTTACAAGGACATAACCACGGCCGAGCAGCTCGGAAGAAAGATTTTATCGGAGATCCTTGCTAAGACCACGATAAAAGACGCGGCGGTTCTCGGTGCCGCGGCCATTGCCGGCCTGGCGCTGGCTCCCCCGATAGGCCTCCCGATCGCGGCGGCGATTTTAATCGGGGGCAACGATTCGGTTAAAGCGGATTTCTCTAAAAGTTATGGTGATGTGTATAACGCCGCCCGGGACGCCATAAAGGGTATCGGCACTCTTAAATATGAGAATAAAACAAAAGGCGTGCTGAGCGGATCCGTAAAAGGCGGCAGTATAAAAATAAAAATGAAGAAAATGGGAAACAAGATTCACGTAACCGTTTCCGGCAGAAAAATTGTCATGCCCAGGCCGCAGATCGCGAGCGGTGTGCTCTTCGAAATGTCACGCAAATTAGAAGGGGCGGAAGTTGCGTCTTAAGAAGTTTATTACAAATTTAGCGGTTTTGATGGCAGCGCTTTTTATCGCCGCGGCCCTCGGAGAGGCGATTTTCCGCGTACGCGGTTTAAAAGACAAAAATAAAGGGCTCAAGGCCTGCATGGGGGGCATAAACAGGAAATACCACTATTCGTTCAAGCCGAATACCCGCACGCGCATGATCGCCTCGAAAAATAATGAATTTGACGTAGGGGTAAGGATAAATAATTACGGTTTTCGCGGTATGGACATCGAGAAGCGTAAAAAAAAGCTTATTCCGCGAATCATGGTGATAGGCGATTCTTTTACCTTTGGCGTAGGCGCGGAAGAAAACGAAACCATACCTTTTCTGATCGAAAAATACCTTGCCGCTGAGGGCAAAGACGCGGAAGTCATAAATGCCGGGTTCGGAAGCTATTCTCCCGTCCTTCATTATTTGAGGTTGAAAGACGAATACCTGAAATTTAAACCAGACCTCATTCTTTATCTTTTTGATTTTTCCGATCTTCAGGACGACTGGCGTTATGAGAGGAGCCTCGTTTATGATAAATCCGGCAGGATACTTCGCTGCGACCCGGCTTTCGTTTGCGGCAGGCGGGACTGGTGGAAAATCATGCGCATGCACAGCAAATTGTGCGTTTATATCCACAATAAAGTGGTCCGGTTAATAGGCAAGATACGCATACTGGGCCTCAAAAATTATATAAAAGCCAAAATAGAGGGAAAGAGTTCCAAAGCCCTTATTGTGTCCGGTAAACCGGAAGCCGAAAAATTTAAATCCATAGAATATGACGGCCACCTGATGATAAGGGGCAGGGACCGCCTTCCGGAAATAAGCGAGCATTTCAAAAGAACCGAGAAATATTTGAACCTTATAAACGGCGCCCTGGCTGAGAAGGGGATACCGATGATACTTGTAATACTGCCGCGCGGTATTCACGTGGGCCCTTACCAGTGGGCGGAGGGCAGGAAGGCGTGGGGTTTCAGGGAAGGCGTTATGTACGACGATTATTACGCGTTTGATCTGCTGGAGGATTACGCGGGGCGAAATGGTATTCCCTGTATAAATATCCTCCCGGCCCTGCTGAAGAATAATGACAGGGAGCTTTTCTTTCCCTATGACGGGCATTTCAATCCGGAAGCGAACGAAATAACCGCGAAGGCAATAACGGAGGATAATTCTTTCAGGCAGGCGCTCGGATATGATATAATAGTCGAACAGGGGGAAAAATGAAGAGGAAATTGGTGCTTGGCTCCGCGGGTAAAAAAGAACCCGATGCCGTTACGCTTGATATAGACCCCGCGCACGCTCCGGACGTAGTCCACGACCTTAACATGGTTCCCTGGCCTTTCGAAGATAACCGGTTTGAAAATATAACGTGCCACCATTCGCTTGAGCACCTGGACGGTGTAGCCGGACCGTTGGGGGAAATGCACAGGGTATGCAAAAAAGGCGGTGAAATTTACATTGAAGTCCCGCATCATACCTCATGGTGCGCGAATTCCCCGGAGCATAAATTAAGATTCAGTTATTTTTCGCTGGACGGCTACCTCGAAGGCGGTATCACGAAGTGGACGACCACGGAAAGAAAATTCGCGCTTATAGAAAAAAAAATAACTTTCAACAGGGCCTTCAGGAGGTATTTTCTCCACGCGCTTTTCAATAGGTTTCCGCTGTACTACGAGAGGTTCTGGGCCTACATTATACCGGCGGAAAATCTGGTGTTTCGCCTGAGCCCTGTAAAATAAAAAAGGAGAATCGGATGCCGGAGAAGATTCTGGACATAGGATGCGGCAACAACAAGATAAAAGGGGCGGTAGGGCTGGATATAAGTAAAGATACCCGGGCGGATATCATATGGGATCTGAATAATTACCCTTATCCTGTCGAGGCGGGCGAAATCGATAAGATATACGCCAAGCACATCATAGAGCACGTGGATGACCCGATAAAATTTTTAAACGAAGTATACAGAATCACAAAACCCGGCGGAAGCTGTTTTATCGAAACGCCTCATTTTTCCTGCTACGTGGCGTATTCTGAGCCGCAGCACAAGCGTTATTTTTCATATTTCATGATTGACGAGATCCTGAAAAAAGTACCATTCAGGCTCGCTAAAAGAGAGATTACTTTTTACAGGAGCTTCCGGTTCTGGGGGATAAAATACCTGGCCAACAGATACCCGCGCAGTTATGAAAGGTTCTGGACATATATTTTTCCGGCCGAAAACGTGAAAATATGGCTTGAGAAATGAAATAATGAGATTGCAGGCGGTTATACTTATCATTTCTTTCGCCTGGGCCGGCACGCTTTTAGCCGCGCCGTCTAATGGAACAAAGCTTCTTGAGCGGGGCAAGATAGAGGCGGGATACGAATTTAATAATATGTTCAAGCGCCCGCTCGAGCGGCCGTACGGAAAAATGAGCACGGCGGATAATTTTTTCATTCTTTCAATAGGCGTGTTTGACTGGCTTACCCTTGACGGCAAAATAGGCGCGGGAAATGAAATGGTGAAAGAGGGCGAGCGCCTGCCGAAACTGGACTTCCATGCGGGGTTCGCCGGCGGGTACGGATTCAGGGCCAGGTTATTTGAGCACGCCGGAACGGGCGTCCGCGTTATCGCGGGCGCGCAGCATATCTGCGCGCACCCGGCCCCCAGAAGCGTAGGGGACGATAAATATGAGTCGATTCTCGATGACTGGCAGGTATCGGGCCTGGTAACGAGAAAATTCAAATATGTGACACCTTACCTGGGGATGAAGTTGTCTGACTGCGAGTTCATTTACACCATAAACAAACATGACAGAAAAAGGCGTTATTCACTGGATCATATCGGTTTTATCTTCGGTTCGGATTTTCTTTTTTTTGAGGACAAAATAAGGGTTAACGTTGAGGCAAGGCTTTTTGACGAGAATGCTTTTTCAACGGCTGTAGCGTACACATTTTAAAAGGAGTGTTTGCCATGGAAGTCAATACTTTATACGGGCGGTTTAAGGAGTCCGCGTTGAAACACGCCCTTCGTCCGGCGATACGGCACAAAAAAGAAAATAAGTGGACTGAACATTCATTTGAAAGTATTTTAAGCGGCATAGATTCGCTGGCGGGTTTTTTGTCGGGACAGGGCGTCGTAAAAGGCGACAGAATAGCGATAATGCTGGAAAACAGGCCGGAATGGCCAGTTATTTTTTTCGCGACGGTCTCAATAGGCGCGATCCTGGTGACGGTTAATCCCGAAGTGGAAAAAAAAGAGATGGACGCCATTCTCGAGCATTCCGCGCCCTGCAGGATCTTTTTCGTGAGAAACCAGGCTTTTCCCCGGCCGCTTTCGGTAGAAAAAGTTATTTCGGTGGAATCTGATGAGTTCAAGAGGGCTGTTACCGGTCCCCCCGGGCATGATTTATCAGGCATGAGGGGGCTAATAGGGCCGGACGACATAGCGAGCATCCTTTACACCTCCGGTACTACAGGCGAGCCCAAGGGCGTCATGCTTTCTCACAGGAATTTTTTGTCTAACAGCGATTCATTATACAAGATGAACCTTGGTTCGCGTAACGACAGGGTTTTCGCGGTTCTCCCGCTTGATCAGAATTATCCTCTCACCGTAACTACGATATTACCCCTAATGGCCGGCGCCAATGTCATATATCCCGGCAGTCTTAGTGCGGAAGATGTCATGGACGCCATGGAGGAATCAAGGCCGACTGTTTTCGTGGGTGTGCCGCAGATCTATCACGCCTTTCACAAGGGGATCCTGGACCGCATAGAGAAACTGCCGCGTTTCGCGAAAGTGTTTTTAAAATCCCTGACAGAAATACTTTATAAGGTTAGGCGGGTTACGGGCATTAATGCAGCCCGCCACCTTTTTTCCGCCGCCCATAAAAAACTCGGAGGCTCATTACGTTATTGCATAAGCGGAGGCGCGAAATTAAATGAGAAAATAGCGGCCGAGCTTATGAAATTCGGTTTTAAAATAATAGAGGGATACGGCCTTTCCGAGACATCCCCCGTCCTGACCCTGAACCCGCTTAAAAAACAGAAGCCCGGTTCCGCCGGGGTTGCCATACCGGATGTGGATGTGCGGATATCTAAAAAGAATAAGGAGAAATTCGGCGAGGTTATAGCCAGAGGGCCGAACGTAATGAAAGGTTATTACAAGAGGCCTGACCTGACTTCTGGTGTTCTGAAGGACGGCTGGTTCCACACAGGAGATATCGGCCGTATTGATAAAGAAGGCTATCTATTTTTGACCGGGAGAAAAAAGGATATTATCGTTTTAAGCTGGGGAGGCAACATACACCCCGGTGAGATAGAAAGGGCCTACATGGCGAAGGCGCCGATTAAAGAGATGTGCGTGTTTGAGGGCCCGGCGCGGAGCGGAGCCAGGGAAAACGATGTTCTCTGGGCTGTTTGCGTTCCCGAGGCGAAATTTTTAAAAAAACACGGCGAAAAAAATATAAAAGAAGCGCTCAAGCGGAAAATCGAAGCTGTTTCGAAGAGGATGACGCATTACAAAAGGATTATGGGATTTACCGTAATATTTGAGCCGCTTCCGAGAACGAGGCTCGGTAAGATCAAGAGATATCTCGTCAAGGAACGTTACGCCGGCGGCCCGGAAATGTTCGAAAAATGCCGTGTTAAAGATAAAAAACTCTCAAGAAAAGACGCGAGGCTTTTGAAGAAAAAAAACGCCCGTGAAATAATGGCTTTTCTTAAAGAGCATACCGGTATCGGGAATATAAGCCCCGGGGATTCGCTGGAACTTGACCTCGGAATTGATTTTCTGGGACGTAAGGATCTCGCCGCGGGGCTTGAAAAAACGGTTAAAAGAAAAATAAACGAAGAAACTATTAAAAACGCTTCCACGGTAAGGGATTTGATCACGGGTATAGAATCTTGAAGAAGAAGATATTTATTATTTTTTTAACCGCGCTGCTGATATCAGCCGCCGCCGGCGCTTACTACGTTTTCATATACGATATTCCGGAAAAAAGATACAATAAGATCATGTGCTACTGCATCGCGCGCGAAGTTACCGGTACCTCACGGGATTTTTATGAAAAAATAACAAGCTTAAGAGATTTTATTAACGAAAACATAATCCCGATGGTGTATTACCGTCAGCGTTTTGATACGTGCGCTATTGAAAAGCTTGTATGCGGGATCGGATGGTGTGACCACCAGGCCAGGGTATTTATGCAGCTTGCCAGGAGTATAGGCATATCCTCAAGGCTTTTATTCCTTAAGAGCAATGCCGGGCCTTCTCCGCATTCCATAGCCGAGGCGCTGGCGCCGGATAAAAGATGGGTGATCGTGGATCCGGCTTTCAGGCTCGATCTAAGAAACAAAAACGGTGAGTTTGCCGCACAAACCGATATACAAGAGGATATCGGCATAGTCCGCGATAACGAAAGGGTGAAATTGATAGCGAAATTCAATAAGGCGTGGGGGGATCCCGAATTTCTGTCAATGTATCGTAACGCCCCGATCTACGTAGAGTGCAAAAGAGTAACGGCGCCCGATTATCTAAAATTCGTTCCGATAAATTTAATAAGGCCCGTAGTCTCCGTTATCAGCCGCAGATATCTTGACCGCATAAGGCCCGGCGTAAAGAATCCTTTCGAATTTAAGATGATGCAGGCGCGTACATACCACCTTCTCGGTTATTATGAAAAGTGCGCGGGGCTATACGATGATATTATCCGCAATTCCGGAGATTCGCGGCTTGCCCTAAAGGCCGGCTATTTTAAAGCGATACTGCTCAAAGACCTTGGAAAATACGCCGAAGCGCGCGATTATATCACGGAGGTTCTCAGGAAGGACACGGACAATCCGGCCAGAAATAAAAAGTTTTTAATAGGCCTGCGGGCGCGAATGTTCGAAAAAACGGGAGAACCGGCGAAAGCCGAGGAAGACCTGAAAAGCTTAGGATATGACCTGGAGGTATAATTTGGATATTAAAAATAAGAAAGCTAAGATTCTTGCCTGCGACGACGATGAAAATATTCTTGAGGCGGTTAAAACTATACTGCTTGCCGAGGGATACGATGTTAAAACGGCGAACAACGGCAAAGAGGCGATAGAGGTGTTTAAGAAGGACACCCCGGATCTTATAATACTGGATGTTTCCATGCCGGGCATGAGCGGCTTTGCGGTGCTGGACAGGATAAAGCCTTACTTCGGCAATAAGTACACGCCGGTAATATTCATGACCGCGAGCATAAAAGTGGACCATAAACTGAGGGCGCTTCATGGCGGGGCGGTGGATTATTTGATAAAGCCGGTATCTCCGGAAGAACTGATTGCCCGTATAAAAAATTTCCTGGAACTTAAAAAAAAGCATGACGAATTAAAAGAAGAGGCGACTTTTGACTGGATGACGGGGGTATTAAATAAGGCTTATTTTTTGAGGCAGGCCGGGGAAGAAATTGAAAAATCTCTGCGCAACAATTTTCCGGTAGCGTTTATGCTGACGGACATAGACGGATTGAAAAAAATAAACGATACGTTCGGGCATCTCGCCGGCGACAGGGTCATACGCGAATTCGCGAACCGCCTGAAGCGTTTTGTACGCAGGATAGACCTTATCGGACGTTTTGGCGGGGATGAATTCATGGTAATGCTTTCGCACAAGAACGAGTCTCAGGCCGGTATGATTGCCGAAAGACTCGCGAAAAATATGGGAAAGCCCGTTGATTTTGAGGGCAACAGGATAAATGTTACCTTTAGCGCGGGGATAGCCAGGACGAAAAACGGCGAAGAAACCGGTATCAACGCCCTTTTAAAACGCGCCGATGAGGCCCTCTACGACGCGAAGTCAAAAGGCGGAAACCGGTATACGTTAATATAAGGGCCATTATGGCCGGAAGTTTAAGCGCAAAATTTAAGGAAAACGCGTTAAAGAGCCCCGGACATACAGCGATACAATACAAAAAAGACGGCAAATGGAACAAAATTTCCTACGGCGAGTTAAATAACAGGATCGAATTTTTTGCCGCGCGCCTCCTGAAGCGCGGCGTAAAAAAAGGCGACAGGGTAGCGATAATACTTGAGAACGGGCCGGAATGGCCCGTTCTTTTTTTCGCTACGATTTCAATAGGGGCAATTGCCGTTCCTATTAATCCGGAGGCCTCCGCCGAAACGATTGAGAATATTCTGAGGGATTCAGGCAGCGGGATCGTGTTCAGGATTGATTCCATGGGCCTTGCCGGGCCCGCTGGATTAAGCCCGCGGGATCAGGCCCGAGGGGTGGGGCGGGATTCGCGCGATAATGCTTCACGGGATGATACAGCGTGCATACTGTATACTTCCGGCACGACAGACAGGCCTAAAGGCGTAATGCTTTCGCATGGGAATCTGCTTTCCAACGCGGAATCTCTTCATAAACTGAAAATTCTTACGGGGAAAGACAGTGTTGTTTCTATCCTGCCGCTTCATCACGCCTATTCATTAACCACAACCATGATCCTTCCGCTTCTTTCCGGCGCCGTAATCGTATATCCCGGCAGCGTGACGGGAGACGCGATTACGGAAGCGATGAGGGAAGTGAATCCCACTCTTTTTATGGGCGTGCCGCGGATATTTTACGCGTTTCACGAAAAAATTACGGAGCAACTTAAAAAAATACCTTTTCCGTTTAACCTTTTATTTAACGCGGCAAGCGCCTGTTTGCATGGAATCAGAAATAAAACAGGCATAAACTTATCCAGGTATCTTTTTTTCGGGATTCACAGGAAATTCGGAAAATCGTTTCGCCTATTTATAAGCGGCGGGGCAAAACTTGGAACAGGGGCTGCCGCGGATTTATTTAGGTTTGGGTTTACGGTGCTGGAAGGGTACGGCCTCACGGAAACATCGCCGGTTTTAACTTTTAACCCGCTTAAAAATACGAAAATCGGTTCCGCCGGGGTGCCGGTTCCGGGCGTAGAAATAAATATTCGCGGCAAAAATAAAGAAGGTATCGGAGAGGTTGCCGCCAGAGGCCCCAATATTATGAAGGGGTATTATAAAAGGCCGGATTTGACCGCCGAAGCTATAAAAGGCGGATGGTTTCGCACAGGTGACCTTGGTTATATTGACAAAGACGGGTATTTATTTCTTACGGGCAGATCCAAAGACGTTATAGTGATGAGTTCGGGCCTGAATATTTATCCGGACGATATAGAAGAGGCCTACGAAAAGGCTCCGCCCGTCAGAGAAATATGCGTGTTTGAGGTACCGCGCAAGGCGGGGAGAGAAGAAAACCAGGGCCTCTGGGCCGTGGTGGTGCCTGACATCGGTTATTTTCGCGACAATAACGAAATGAATTTAAAGGAAGTTGTCAAGGCGAACATCGAGATGATATCCAGGCGGCTGCCCGCGCATAAAAGGATAATGGGGTTTACCGTAACGCTGGATGATTTACCGCGCACGGTTCTGGGTAAGGTGAAAAGATACGCCGTCAGGGAGGCGTATCTTTCTAAAATCACCGAAAAAGATAATTTGGCGGCAAAAAGGGAATTAACCGAAGACGAAAAAAAACTCATGAAAAAACCCGTATCAGAAAAGATCGCGAATTATCTTAAAAAAGAAACAGGCGTGGGCTGCGTAAGCCCGCGGGATACACTGGAACTCGACCTGGGGATAGATTCCCTGAAAAGAATTGAGATTGCCGCGGCTCTCGGAAAGATTTTCAGGACAAAGATAGATGATGAGTTTATCTGGAGGGCGTTTACCGTGAAGGACTTGATCGGGGCCGTGGAAGCGTCTTTATCGGGCGAGGCAAAAGACGCCCCGTTTCCCGAAGGGGAAAAGCCCCCCGGCCCGGCTGGCTGGAGTAATATCCTTGGCGCGTCTTTGAAAAAGGAAAATAAAGAGAAAATAGACCTGTGCCCGGGGCTTAGCGCCCGGATCCTGAGCCTGTTTTTTGATTTAACCTTTGGTTTTACGTTAAAAACGTTTTTTAATCTTAAGGCGGACGGCCTGGAAAACATTCCTGATAATGGGCCGTATATCATTTTCGCTAACCACACCAGTTATTTTGATCCGCTTATCATCGCGGCGGCGCTTTCCATGCGGCAGAGGCTCGATCTGTTTTTTATCGGCTTTAAGGCTTTTTTTGATCTACCGGTTATCCGCGGGCTTATAGCGGCGGGAAGGCTTATTCCGCTTGATTTTACCGCGCATTTTCTGGAAGCCCTCAGGAGCTGCTACTATATACTGGAGAACGGCAAAAATCTATGTATATTCCCCGAAGGAATGAGGAGCTTTAATACAAATGTTTGTGAATTCAAAAAGGGTTTTGGCATACTCGCCAGGGAAACGGGCGCCAAGCTCCTACCGGTCTATATAGAAGGAGCCTTTGAGGCATGGCCGCGTACCGCGGTGATGCCTAAAAGACACCCTATAAGGGTAATATTTGGGAAGCCCCTGAACGCCGCAAAACTGCTGAAAAAGGGCCGCGAAATGGGAGCGGGGGATGATTACACCGCTATCTGCGCGGCCGGACAAAAAACCTTAAAAGCAATGAGGCCAGGTATTCATATTTGATTTTTTAACGCTTGTAAATACCTGAACCCATTGTTTTTGGCCCCTAACTTGACAAATCCAAAATTATCATTATACTTAATATCACGCCTTATTTTTCTATAATAACGCGTATTATTACATATCAACTCATATCAAAGCGTATCAAATTTTAAGGAGGATGCCGATTTATGGTTGCTCGAAACAAACCGAGTCTTATGACGATTGAAGAACTTGCCAAGTACCTGCGAATGAAAAGGGTTACTATTTACAAACACGCCCAGGAAAAGAAACTGCCCGGGTTTAAAGTAGGTTCGGGCTGGCGATTCAAAAAGTCAACGATAGATAAATGGATTTCAGCCAAAGAAAAATCAAACAAAAAGTAAAGTGTGCTGTCTGTTTTTTTCGGAGGTTTTTTTAAGGTGAAAAAAAGAATCGTAATAACCGGGGTAGGCGTCCTGGCGCCTAACGGAATCGGCAAAGACGCGTTCTGGAAAGCGGTCAAAGCCGGCATATCAGGTATTAAGCCGGTTACACTGTTTGATACTTCCGCGCTCAGGTCAAAACTTGCCGGTGAGATATCTGGTTTTGACCCGAAAGCGATTTTAGGCCCCAAAGGGCTGCGTAATCTGGACAGGCCGACACTTTTGGTCATGTGCGCCTCTAAACTTGCGCTGGAAGATGCTACGTTGCCTTGTCCGGTCCCCGAAAAAGATACCGATATTTATGGAGTTTCCCTTGGTTCTACGCTGGGCAGCGTGAGGTCAATAAGCGAATTTGATAAAGAGGCGTTGCGTAACGGGCCCAGGTCGGTAAACCCCGCGCACTTCGCGAATACCGTTATAAATTCGCCCGCGAGCCATATTTCAATTAAATTTAATATTCAGGGATTTAACAGCACTATTGCGACAGGATTTTGCTCAAGCCTGGACGCGATTTATTACGCGATTAACATGATGAATTTATACGAATATAAGGTAGTGCTCTCAGGGGGAGTTGAGGAGCTTTGTGAACAGACGTATAAAGGTTTTTATAGAATGGGCCATCTTGCCGGCTCAAGGCCGGGCAAGGAGGAAATTAATTGCCCGTTTGATAAGCGTAGAAACGGTATTATAGTAGGAGAAGGCGCCTGTATAGTGGTGCTTGAAGAGTTTGAATACGCCCAACGAAGGGGCGCCAAGATTTATGCCGAAGTACTCGGATACGGGACATCATTTGATCCCGAAAGCAGGAATATATACAGCCCAAAAGCGGAAGGGGCGAGGGAAGCGATTAAGAGTTGCCTTGAGGACGCAAAGCTTAGAGAAAGCGATATTGATTACATATGCGCGAGCGCGGACTCCACGCTTGATTGCGACGCGATGGAAACAAAAGCCATTAAGTACGTATTTGGCGAAAAAGCGAAAAAAATACCGATAAGCGCGGTCAAATCCATGATAGGAGACAGTTTTTCCGCTTCAGGAGCGATGAATTTAGGCTCAAGCGTGGGAGCGATTCAGGAAGGCTTTATACCCCCTACGATAAATTATGAAAATCCGGATAGGCGCTGCGACCTGGATTACGTGCCGAATGAGGCGCGGGAAGAGAAAGTCGCCAGGATTTTAATAAACACCTTCAGTCCGACAGGGAATAATTCAAGCCTCGCGATAGGCGCGGCGGAAAGGCCATAATGCTTTTAAAAAATAAAGTCGCAATTATTACGGGCGGCTCACGCGGCATAGGCGAAGCCATCGTTCTGGAATTCGCCAGACAGGGGGCTCGGGTTGCCTTTAATTTCGTAAAAAGTGAAGAAAAGGCGCTAAAATTGAAAAAACGGATAGAAGAAAATGGCGGGGAAGCGCTTACTTTCAGGCAGGACGTGAAAGATTATAACGCTATAAAGGTTATGGTAGAGGGCGTAAGGAGCCATTTCGGACGGCTCGACATAATCGTGAATAACGCGGGCATCTTGAGGGACAAGGCCCTTATGCTTATGGAGGAACAGGACTGGGAAGATGTCATATCAACGAACCTTTCGGGCGCTTTTAATCTCATAAGGGCCGCGATTGTAACCTTCATGAAACAGAAGAGCGGCAATATTATAAATATAACCTCTGTCGCCGGAATAAAAGGTATGCCTAGGCAGGTAAATTATTCGGCAAGCAAAGCAGGCATTATAGGCCTTACAAAGGCGCTGGCAAAGGAAGTTGGCCCGTACAACGTAAGGGTAAACGCGATCGCGCCCGGCTATATTGACACTGACATGGTTAAGGATTTAAAGGAAAGGCACAAAACAGATATTTTAAAAAATATACCGTTAAGCAGATTCGGCAGGGCCGAGGAGGTAGGAAAAGTGGCGGTTTTTCTTGCGTCCGAAAAAGCGAAATATATTACGGGACAGGTGATAACCGTTGACGGCGGCCTGGCCATGTAAATGGGCGTGTGGCTTACGGCAACTTCAAGGCCGCTACAAGCCATAGACGCAAATTTATCCTTACGCGCCATAGGCGCTAAAAGGATTTAAAGGGGGGGCTAAATGTCTGAATCAAATACGCGGAATTTAGAGCAGGATATTAGAGGCATTATATCGGAAATTACCGAAATCGAACCGGAAAAAATCACCATTGAGGCGGATTTTGTCGAAAAGCTTGGAATGGATTCCATGATGGCCCTTGAGATTCTGGCAGCTATAGAAAAGAAATACAAAATACGCATACCCGAAGAAAAGCTGATGCGGCTAAAGAATCTGCGGGAGACGATTAATTTGGCAAAAGAGTATTTAGGCGAAAGTTAGGCTAAAATGATGAATATCGCGGAGATAAAAAAAATATTACCCCAGCGCTACCCGTTTCTCATGCTGGACAGGGTAACGGACATAAAAGAGGGGGAATCGATAAAGGCATATAAAAATTTAACAATAAATGAAGCGTATTTTAACGGTCATTTTCCGGACAACCCTGTTTTTCCCGGGGCCCTGACCGCGGAAGCAATGGCGCAGGCCGCGTGCATATTGATTCAAAAAAGCATACCCGACCTTGCCGCAACAAATTTTTACGTTACGAACATGAAAATACGTTTTTTAAAAACAGTTTTGCCCGGCAGCCGCCTTGCCGTGAGTGTGAAGTCCGTAAAAATGGTGAAGCGGGGCGGGATTTTTGAAACCGAAGCAAGCGTGGATAATGAGACGATAGCGAAGGGAGATATGACCTTTGCCTGCAAATAAAAGAGTGGTTATAACTGGAATAGGCGCGGTAACATCGCTCGGAATAGGCAAGAATGATTTCTGGAAAAATCTTATCGCGGGCAAGTCCGGCATATCCGAAATCGAGAGATTTGACGTATCGAAATTTGACACAAAGCGCGCCGGTGAAATCAAGAACTTCGAACCGGGAAAATTTATGCCGAAGGCCTTTTGTAAAAAAATCGGAAGAGGATCCCAACTTTTAATAGCGGCAACAAAGCTGGCGCTGAAAGACGGCGGATTGGATACTGATAAGAAGAAAACGAATAGCATGGGTATTATAATAGGTACAACAATGGGTGAAATACCCTCGCTTGAGCTTATAGACAGGTTCTGGGCGCAGAAGGGCGAGAAGGATGTTTACACTTCGCACGTGTCAAAATACCCCGTGAACAACCTTTCGGATAATGTTGGATATTTTTTCGGTTTTTCCGGAGAAAATTTCGTGATACCGACCGCCTGCGCCGCCGGGAATTATTCGATCGGATACGCTTTCGATTTAATAAGAAGCGGCAGAAAAAATATGATGCTTGCCGGAGGCGCCGATCCGCTTTCAAAAATAGCGTTTACGGGCTTTAACCGGCTTTTTGCCATGGCTCCGGAGAAGTGCCAGCCATTTGACAAAAACCGAAAGGGTATGATAGTCGGCGAGGGAGCCGCTGTTCTAATAATAGAAAGCCTTGAAAGCGCCGGCAAAAGACACGCGAAAATATATGCCGAAATTTTAGGATACGGTTTAAGCTGCGACGCTTTTAACATGACTATACCGAGCGAAAAAGGCCTGACAAAGGTGATGGAAAAAGCGATAATAAATGGCGGGGTAAAAAAAGAGGATGTCGATTACATATCCGCTCACGGCACCGGCACGGGCCCTAACGACAAAACAGAATCGGCGGCTATCAGGAAAGTTTTCGGGGCCCACGCGGAAAAAATTCTTGTAAGTTCGATAAAATCCATGCTCGGGCATACAATGGGCGCGGCAAGCGCCCTTGAGGCGATCGTATGCAGCCTGGCGATAAAGAACAGTATTATACCCCCGACGATAAATTATGAAACGCCCGATCCCGAATGCGATATTGACTGTGTTCCGAATGAGGCGCGCGAAAAAGAAGTAAAAATCGCGCTAAACAATTCTTTCGCCTTTGGCGGCAATAACGCAAGTTTGGCGTTATGTAAATTCAGGGAGTGAGCGCGTGAAAAAGAAATATGATATAGTTGTTATCGGTTCAGGCATCGGGGGCCTTGTTTCAGCGGCGCTTCTCACAAACGCAGGCAAAAAAGTGCTTGTTATAGAAAAGGAACCGAAACCGGGCGGATATCTAAGCGGTTTTAAAAATAAACATTTTGCCTTTGAGACTTCGTTGCACTTATTGAATGCCTGTTCTCGAGGTCATTATGCGTATGAGGTATTTAAACGCTGTGGAATAGCAAGCGCCATCGAATATATAAAACCAAAACATCTGTATCGTTCTGTCTTTCCGAATTTTGATTTAAAAATACCCCAGACTAATGTTAATGGGTATAAAAAACTTTTGATACGCTATTTTCCCGACTGCGGAAAAGGTATAGCGGGACTATTCGATGAAACCGCAAAGATATACAATGCGGTGATACGACAAGAAAGATCAATATTTATCGATCCGCTGTTGTTAAAATATCTAAAAATCGATGCGGAGAGCGTTCTTGACAAGCATATTAAAGATGAAAAACTAAAAGCTATCATATGTCAATTATGGATGTATTATGGGTTGCCTCTCTCGCAACTACGGGCCGTGGATTTTTGGTATCCGTGGTATGATTATGTAAAGCATGGCGGTTTTTATGTTGAAAAAGGGAGTTTTGCCATAGCAAAAGCCCTGGTAGATCAGATACGTGTTAACGGCGGAGAATTCCTTTTCAATAAAAACGTTGGCCGAATAATTGTGGAAGACAATTTATGCAAGAAAGTAAAATTCGGAAAAGACGAGATTTCATGCGATACGGTAGTGTCAAACATTGATATAACTAAAACCGTTCATGAGCTGATTGGAAGTGATTTGTTTGAAAGTACTAGCATCAGAAAATTGGGAAATATAGAGCCATCTATTTCCGCTTTTGACATTTTTTTAGGTGTGGACATGGACTTAAGCAAAATCTATCCTGAGGAATATGAAATATTCATCAACGACGGCTATAACTTGAATGAGCAATATAAGAATTTGCTCCATAACAAAGCAGAAAAAGCACCCTTTGCTGTAGCCATTTACTCAAACATTGATAAAACAGCTGCCAGTGAAGGGAAGTCTGTAATTACGATAACTATGCTGTCGGGCTACGATTACTGGACTTCGCGGTCGAGAGAAGAATATCAGGATAAAAAGCAAAAAGTCGCGGATATTCTACTGGAAAGAGCAAGCCGCATAATGCCGGAAATTAAGCGATACGTTCAGAAGAAAATAATTTCAACGCCGGTTACCTTTGAAAGATACACGAATAATTCAAAAGGCGCTATTTACGGTTATGCGCAAACAAAAGGCGGCAAAATAGAAGTCCGTCCAAATGAAATAAAAAAAATGAAAAATCTTTACTTTGCGAGCGCATGGGCAAGGCAGGGTAGTGGGATAGTAAAAGTATTGCGTTCAGCGGATGAGGTAGTAAAAAAAATATTAAAATCGAAATGAAAAAAGCCAACAAAATAGTCATAACAGGCATTGGCCCTTTAACCTCCGGTGGGAGCGGTAATGATGAAGTTTGGGAAGCAGTGCTTAATCGAAAAACAGGGCTCGTCCAAAAAGAATACACAGTAGACGGAGATACTTTGGGGAGATTTTATGTCCATAAAATAAAAAATTTTAATATCGAAAAATACGGAATAAATAAAATAGCTTTAAATGAAGTAAAAGCATGGAAAATGGGCGATGAGATCGAGGATTTTTATTATTTTCTTGCCGTCATAAAAATGGCATTGAATGACGCAAAGCTGGAAATCAGAGACAGCAATAAGTATCTAACGGGTTTGGTAATAGCGCATGAAAACATGGGCATGGACCACTTCTACTGGAAGATGATTCACGAATTAAGTTTTACTGACAAAAGTGTGTCGGATAAACCAAATACAAAAAAAGAATTTTTGGAAAGATTTTATAACAAGTTTCACAGGACAGGCTATGAGCTCCAAACTTTCATGCCTCTGCACCATATCGCGAAAATATTTGATGTTCATGGATTTTCACTTTTTCTCAACAACGCCTGTGCATCCGGGCTATATGCTCTTGAGGTGGCAAAAGATGCAATAATAAGCGAAAAATGCAAACAGATGATAATTGCTGCAGTGGATTGCCCAAGCATTTTTAAACAAATGTGGTTCCGGGATGTCAACTGCCTTGCTAAAGACGGTCAGATAAAACCTTTTGCGCCTGACAGAGACGGATTTACAATAGGCGATGGCGGGACAGCGTTTGTTATGGAAACTTATGAAAATGCTAAAAAGAGAAAAGCCCGGATATATGCTGAATACCTTGGGGGTAGCTTCGTATCGGAAGGTTGGAAGGTGACATATCCGGATATTTCCAACGATTTATATAAAAACATGATTATCGAAGCTATTAAATTGTCAAAGCTTAAGCCGAGTGACATAGATCTGATAGTTCCACACGGCGTAGCCACAAACGTAACCGACAAATATGAAGCGAAGGCGATTCGTGAAGTATTCGACAAGAAACAGCCACTTGTAACCGCGCTGAAACCTTACATAGGACACACCTTGGGAAGTACAGCTTTGTTAGAAACAGCCATTATGCTCCTGAGCTTAAAAAACGGGAAGATTCCCCCAACCTTGAATTGCGAAAACACTGATAACAAGCTAGGTATCGAAGTTTTAAGAGACATAAAGAGCGCTGATAATATTAAAATAACCATTAAGACTGCATGCGGTTTTGCGGGCTTTAATGGAGCGTGTCTTTTTAAAGAAGTATAATCGTAAAGTATATGAATATGAAAGTAGCAATCTTAGATGGCTCCAAAAAAAATGGTACTACGTTAAAAATTGCCCGCGAAACCATCGAAAACGAGCTAAGAAATAAAGGTGTAAAAATTTCATCTTTTACACTTCGCGATGTAAAAATAGCACCGTGTAAGGGTTGGTTCGGTTGTTGGTTAAGGACACCGGGAATATGCGTAATTAATGATATTGGACGTGAAATTACAAAGGCAATTGCGCAAAGTGGTCTTTGGGTATTTCTTACACCAATAATTTTTGGCGGGTATTCCTCGGAACTGAAAAAAGCATTAGACAGAATGATCCCTTTTATTTTGCCATATTTTATGAAAATTAACGGAGAAATTCATCACAAGCCACGCTACAAAAATTCCCCAAAACTTATTGCTATTGGTTCACTTGCGCAGCAAGATGATGAAAGTGAGACGATATTTAAAAAGCTTGTTAGCAGAAACGCAATAAATTTTCATATTTCTAGCTACAAATGTGAAATATTACCGCGTGACTTATCGGAAAATTGTGTTAAAGAAAGGGTTAAAGCGATTTTGTCGGTATCACTATAACGGATAGGAAACATTAAGTGGACGAACAAAAAAAAGCACTTATTTTGATCGGAAGCCCAAAAGATTCCAATAGTTCATCTGCGT
>CAYTQI010000006.1:0-48249 GCA_964440235.1 uncultured Planctomycetia bacterium | reverse complement strand
TTGTTAAAATGCCCTTTGACGGAAGAAGGCCCGAGAGGTACTCGAGCGAATCAATTACCTTAACGCCCTTTTTCGCCAGTTCCTCGGTAACCCTGTCAAGTATGCTATAATCCCTTTTATCCGGCGTCTCTTTGAAACGAATAAGTTCGCCTTCGCCTTTTTTTATAGTGTCATAAATAATTGACTTGTCGATTTTTCCAAGCATAACGATCCTCCTGATTCGCTCCACGACAAGTAAAAGGAGCCCCTTCATTATCTGGTTCGTGCCAAGCCAGTGAACCTTGCTGCAGGCGCCTTCAAGCCGGGCCGAGGCAAGCCCTTTAATGGCGAATCCTACCACTTTTACGCCTTTTTTGCGGGCTTCCCTGGCGAAAATTACAGGAATTTCCCCTCCGCCGGCTATAAGTCCGATTCTTTCCATTTTTTTATTTTCGCGCCTCTATTATACTGAACAAAAGGTCCGCTTCCGCGACAACTTCTTCTCCGACCCTGGCCACGCCGCGGGCCATTACCACTTTTGTCCTGTATTTGGTTACTTCGATTTCAAGTTTCAGCGTATCCCCCGGAAAAACAGGTTTCCGGAATTTAGCGTTTTGTATTGCCGCGAAATACGCGAGTTTACCCCTGTTTTCAGCCCGTTTCAAAGCCAGGACACCGCATGTTTGGGCAAGCGCCTCTACAATCAACACGCCCGGCATTACGGGGTGTTCCGGAAAATGGCCTTCAAAAAACGGTTCGTTGGCGGTAACGTTTTTCAGGCCGTTTATTTTTTTCTCCTCAATATCAACTATTTTATCCACAAGAAGAAACGGATACCTGTGCGGAAGGTATTTCTTAATTTCGTTTACGTCCATGTTTACCTTCATATAATCTCCTTTATTATGTTTCCCGGATTGCCCGCGGCGCGGCTTTGCTGCGAAGTAATTTCACCAGTTCCAGGTTAAGCTTGTGGCCGCTTCGCACGGCAACCACTCTTCCTTTTAGCGAACGGCCCAAAAGGCAAAGGTCCCCTATCAGGTCCAGCACCTTGTGCCTTACGGGCTCATCGGAAAATCTCAATACGTTATCTATCGGCCCTTTTTCATCCATAACCAGCGTGTTTGAGAAATCCGCGCCGCGGCCGTATCCACGCTTCAGCAGGGCTTCCGCTTCCTGTTTCAGGCAGAATGTCCTTGCCGGCGCGATTTTTTCACGAAAAATTTCCGGTGTAATGACCCCCGAAAAAAACTGCCTGCCAATAACGCGGCCGGGATATTCCAAAACATAGGAAATCCTGAAATTGTTCGACGGAAACACGCCGAGAAAAGATTCCCCGTCTTCGGCCCATACCGGATTTTTTATATTTACGAATTCCTTAGCGGCGTTTTGTGTTTTTGTGCCGTTTTTGACAAAAGCCTTCAGGAATTCCAGGGAACTTCCGTCAAGAGCCGGTATCTCGGGGCCGTTTAGTTCGATCTTTATATTATCGATTTCGGCGCCCCAGAGAGCCGCGAGAACATGTTCCACGGTTTCCACATATTCTCCCCGTCCGAAATCAATCCGGCTACGCCTGTCGGTATCGAAATTTAACATATCTTTAAGGCGCGCTGCCGGGCGTCCCTCCAGATCCTTCCTGATAAAAATTACACCCTCGTTTTCCTTCCCGGGTAAAAAAACCGCCCTGGCCGGTTTTCCGGTCTGGAGCCCTTTTCCTTCCAGTGAAAATTTTTTTTTGATTGTTTTCTGCGTTTCCAATGCGGCTATCCGGCCTTGAGTTTTTTTTCTATGGCTTTAAGTTTTTCGTAGATTTCGGGAAGTTTATCGAATAAAACGTAGTTTTTTCTGGCTTTTTGCGCGGGGCGGGCCGGGATACCCCACATTATCGTATTCCGGGGCACGGATTTCATAACGCCTGACTTGGCCGCGATCATAACATTATCGCCTATCTCAATATGGTCGGAAATCCCCACCTGGCCGCCTAACATAACGTTATTGCCGATTTGTACACTGCCCGAAATCCCGGACTGGGCAACGATAACGCAGTTGGAACCTATCTTCACGTTGTGCGCCACCTGCACGAGATTATCAATCTTGGTGCCTCTGCCTATTCTGGTATACGCGACTTTTGCCCTGTCCACGGTAACGCACGCGCCGAGTTCCACGTCGTCCTCTATCATGACGCCGCCTATGTGCGGGATCTTCTCATAGCCCGTCGGCGTTATTTCGTAGCCAAAACCGTCGGTTCCTATAACGCATCCGGAATGGATAACCACGCGGTTTCCTATTATGGAATTTTCGTGCACGGTGACATTCGGATATATAACGCAATTTTTGCCGATTTTTACCGAACGCCCCACGTAAGAATGCGCGTAAATAATCGTACCTTCAGAAATTTCCGCGCCGTCTTCCAGGCACGCGTAAGCTCCGACGGCCGCGCCGCGGCCCAGCCTGACATTTCTCCCCAGAAAGGCGGTTTTATGGATTCCCGCCGGCCGCGCCGCCGGGCCCGGCATAAGCAGTTCCACGGCTTTTTTAAACGACAGATTGGGATTTTTGCTTTCAATGACGGGTACGGGCGCCCCGGCCGTTCCGGCCGGAACGACAACACAGCTTGCTTTTGTTTTCTTCAAAAGCGGCAAAGATTTTTTTCCGAAAATAAAAGCGAGGTCCCCTCTTCCGGCTTTTTCTATGTCGCTTATGTTGTTTACGGTTATGCCGCCTTCGCCCGTAAGGCGGCCTCCCACGCCGCGCGCGAGCTCATCTATGGTTATTTCGTTCTTTTTTGTCATATCTGTCCGGGTTACAGGCATACGCCCGTAGTACTCATTCCCCGCACGTAAGCGTGGGGTTATTTATTCAGTTCCTTTATGATCGCGTCGGTGATATCGAATTGTTTCGAGGAATAGACGAATATGGCGTTATCAAACAAAAGATCGTACCCGTTTTTCGTTGCGTAGACCTTGGCTGTGTCCATAATATTCACCCTGATTTCCTTGAACATTTCGTCTTTTTTTCTCAGAAATTCCTCGATTTTTTCTTTTCTGAAATCGTCAAGTTTTTTTATCTTTTCCCTCAGTTCCGGTTCTCTTTTTTTCTTCGCTTCTTCGCTCAGGAGATCTATCTCATCCCTCATTTTTCTCAGTTCCCCGGTTTTTTCTTCGATTTCTTTTTTTACCTCCGCGTCTTCTTTCTCAAGTTTTTGGTTGAACTCTTTGGTCTTGTTATACTCATAAAAAACCTTTCGCATGTCCAGGCAGCCTACCTTAAGTTCTTTAGCGAAAGCGCCTACGGATAAAGACATGCACAATACCAGAATCAGTACGCCTAAAATTTTTTTACCCATTTTTTACCTCCTTATTTTTTCTTTTGAGCGGCCAAGCTAAAATCCGTGACTCACGGAAAAATAAAACTCGCCCTGGCGCTTATCATCGTGATTGTTGTTCAGGGGATAACCCCAATCCAGCTTTACCGGGCCTATCGGAGTTTTCACCCTGACGCCTACGCCCGCTCCCTGTTTAAAATTACCTTTGCCAAACTGCCAGACCTCTTCCCAGACATTACCGACGTCATAAAATACCGCTCCCTTTATCAGATTTTCGTATATGGGAAAGCTAACCTCCGCGTTACCGATAAGAAGCGACTCGCCTCCGAGCGGATCATTGGAGGATACGTCTCTCGGGCCTACCCTTCTTTCCTTGTAGCCTCTTATGGTATTAGCGCCGCCGGCGTAAAACTTTTCATAAATTGGAACACTTTTACTGCCGCCGTAGCTGTCACAAAGCCCGCCCCTTGCCTTCAGCTCCAATACGATCTTATTGAAAGGGGAATAATAAAAAGTACCGTACGCGTATCCCTTGAGAAAATTCTTGTCCCCGAGAAGAAAACCGCCCGCGTTTTCAAGGGAAATTCCCGCGCTGAATCCCCTCGTCGGGCTAAACACATTGTCAATGTTATTGAATCCAACCCCCAGCAAAAGGCTGCTTATCCAATTTTTACCGGTTTCATCCCGTAATGCCTGCGAAGCCTCGGCTGATACGTCCGATATGTCCACGTGCTCCATCTGATACATCAGGTTCGCGTTAAAATATTCCAGGAATTCCTTGCCTAATCGAAGGTCCCCACCGGTACGCGCCTCCTTGTATCCGTAGCCAACCTCTGTCTTCCTCAAATGCGTCCTGTGGTATCCGTCAAATCCGAATGAAACGGGATAATCCAGTATCCACGGCTCCGTCCAGCTGATATCGGCGTCCCACCGCACGGTACTGATATCCGCCTTTAACGTCAGATGTTGTCCGTCGCCGGTAAAATAGGGGATGTTCAGAAGGTCGAAATTTTTCTGTGAAAGCTGTATAAAACCTATAAATTCGTCAACAGAGCTGTAACCGCCGCCGAAAGCGAACTCGCCGGTTTTCGTTTCCTTAACACTGACCTCAAGATTGTTCACATCGGGTTTATCGGTACGCTCGGTTTCAAAATAAATATCCTCGAAAAATCCAAGGTTATACAGCCTTTCCTTGCTTCTTCTTATTTTGTCACCGTCAAAACGTTCACCGGGGTATGCCCTGAGTTCACGCCTTATCACGAGGTCCTTGGTCTTGGTATTGCCTTTTATGTTGATCCTGCCTATAAAAACGGGGTCTTTCGCGTCTATGGTGAAGACTATATCAATATTTTGGGTGTTCGGTTCGAGGGCCCTGTCCACGGAAATCTCGGCGTTCATATAGCCCTTGTGGTAATAAAACGCCCTTAAACTTTCCATGTCAGCCCTGAGTTTCGTGTAGCTGAAAGGATCCCCGGGTTTCAGGGAAAGCTTCTCCCTGAGGTCTTCTTCCTTTAAAATAATGTTTCCCTCGATAAAAATTTTTCCCACGAAATAACGCGGGCCCTCTTTGATCTCAAGGGTTATGTACATAACCCCTTTTTCTTCCTCATAATCAAATTTCGGCGCGACAGAAACATCCAGAAAACCCAGATCATGGTAATAAACCTTGACCTTCGCCAGATCATTTTCAAAGGTTTCGTCATCAAAATAGCCTCTTCTCAGGAGCCATGCCGGGCGCGTCTGCATGAGTTCCAGAATATTTTTCTTTTTAACGGATTTATTTCCATTCACGCGTACGCGTTTTATTCTTATGCGCGCCCTCTCGTTTACCTTTACTTTTATCGTGACCTGATTAAGCGCCTTGTTTTTATTTATGCTGTATTTAACTTTGACGCGGTGAAATCCGTTTTTTTCATAAAAGGACTTTATTCCTGAAATATCCTCCGAAAGCTTGCTGAAATTAAGCATATCGCCTTCTTTAAGCTGCATAATTTTTTTCAGGCGACGGGACGTTATTTTTTTGTTGCCGTCAAATGTAATTTTTTCTATAACGGGCTTCTCCTCCACTATGACAGACACCATCACGCCTTCCTCGTAATCTTCCGCGTCTATGGCTACATCCGTAAAATAACCGAGCGCGTAAAGCCGCCTTATGTCGTCGTTTATGACTTCCTGCGAAAAAGGCGATCCGGGTTTTATTTTGATCTTTGAAAGTATGGTAGAGGAACTTATGGCCTTATTGCCCTTTACGCGGACATCAAGAACAAGTTTGCGCCTTGCGGTTTGCTGAGCGGGGGCCGAAACGGTATTTAACAAAAAAAACGGGACTATTACGAGAAAAACGCCTTTCGCTATTCGAGACAATACCGTAAAGTAACCCGTACCCATTAATACTCCTCTTGGCGGGCAAGGTCCTCAAATCTTGTATTCTCGTTGATAAAAGCAAGTTTTAATGTGCCTACGGGGCCATTTCTTTGTTTCGCGACAATGACCTCGGCGATACCTTTATTCTCGTCAGTAGGGTTGTAGTATTCCTCTCTCAGCAGTAATACAACAACATCGGCGTCCTGCTCAATGGCACCGCTTTCCCTGAGATCCGAAAGCTGGGGCCGTCTGTCAGACCTTTGTTCAACAGCCCGTGAAAGCTGGCTGACGGCTATCAGGGGAACGCTTAATTCCCTGGCCAGGGCCTTGAGGGAACGTGAAATTTCAGAAATCTCCTGCTGCCTGTTCTCTATGCCCCGCGGCCCCTGCATAAGCTGCAGGTAATCCACAACAATCAGGCTGATATCATGCTGGGCCTTCAGGCGGCGGGCTTTGGCCCTTAATTCAAGAGCCGAGATGCTCGGCGTATCATCTATGAAAATAGGGGACGATGAGAGTTTGCCCGCGGCATTTACCAGCTTTGGCCAGTCGGACTGCGAAAGAAACCCTGTTCTTACCTTATGTGAATCCACGCGCGCATGAGAACACAACATCCTCTGGACAAGCTGGTTTTTTGACATTTCCAAACTGAAAAAAGCTATCGGTTTTTTTTCAACAATGCCTACGTGCTCGGTGATACAGCTTACAAAGGCGCTTTTTCCCATTGAAGGCCTGCCGGCGATAATTATAAGGTCGGATTTTTGCAGGCCCGCCGTGATTACATCAAAATCATGAAATCCTGTTGCTATGCCTGTAATATTTTCTTTTCTCCGGTAGAGATTATCGATTGTCTCAATACTGCTTTTTATAACGTCTTTTATCGAGGCGCATGTTGTTTCCACTTTGTTGGCGGTTATGTCAAAGATCATGCGTTCAGCCTTGTCCAGAAGATCGTCTATGGTAGTAATATTATCGTAGCTCTCTGATACTATCTGAGTGGCCGTGGATATGAGATTGCGCAGGATAGCCTTTTCCTTGACGATTCTCGCGTAATGCTCTATATTGGCCGAAGTGGGTATGCTGGAAACGATGGAAGCGATGTAGGCGCTCCCGCCGATATCATCAAGGGTACCGGATTTTTTTAATTCTTCGACGAGCGTCACAACATCGATGGCCTTGTTCTTATCATACAGGCTTACGATGGTGGAATATATCCGACCGTGAGCGTTCTTATAAAAGGATGTTTCGTCCAGAAGCTCGATCGTTCGGCCTATCGCGTCTTTGTCAAGCAGCATCGAACCCAGAACCGCGATCTCGGCTTCATTGTTTTGAGGCGGAACTTTATCGAGCAATTCTTTCACGGGCGTCATTTTTTAACCACCCAGATACGCAGATCCGCTTTAACCTCGGGATGCAATTTGATTTTCACCTTATAAACTCCCAGCTTATGAATGGGTTCTCCGATATCGATGCTTTTCTTATCCACGCGCACCCCCTCATGCTGCAGGGCGCGAAAAATAGTCTCTGAGGTAACGCTGCCGAAAAGCGTATCATTCACGCCTGATTCCGCGGTAATGGTAAGAGAAAGCCCCCTTATCTTCCGGGCAAGCTGCTCAGCGGCTTCCCTGTCTTTTTTCGCGACTTTTTGTTTCTTTCTCTTCTTTAATTCCAGGATTTTAAGCGCTTCCGGCGTGGCGGGGGCGGCAAGTTTTCTTGGAATAAGAAAATTGCGCGCATATCCATTTTTTACCTTCACGGTCTCGCCTTCCAGGCCGACCTTATCAACGTTTTCAAGCAGTATTACTTCCATGTTATTCCGCCAGATACGGCATGATAGCGATATTACGGGCCCTTTTGATCGCTTTTGTAAGTTTCCTCTGATGCCTGGCGCAGCAGCCTGAAATCCTCGACGGGACTATTTTACCGCGTTCCGTCGTGAACCTGCGCAGAAATTGCGGATCGAGGTAATCTATTTTTAAATTCTTATCAAGGCAAAAACGGCATTTCTTTTTTCTCAATACATAAGAACGCGCCCGGGGCTTTTTAAGGCCTCTTTTTTTCCCGCGCGTTTTATCTTTTTTCTTTTTCAGCATTTCCTGTTTCCTTCCACTATTAAAAAGGTACCTCTTCGGCGCCCGCGGCCTGAGATCCCTCTCTGTTCAAATCAATTGATTCCGCTTCCATTCCGGATGGCGAAGCTGTTTTAGCCGAGCCGGACGGGAAAGCGGCCTGCTGTCCCTTTCGCTGGGCCCCTCTCAGGAATTGCACATTATTCGCCACAACCTCGACAGTACTTCGTTTCTGGCCCTCCGGCGTCTCCCATGAGCGCGAACGGATCCTCCCCTCCACAAAAACAGGGCTTCCCTTGCCGAGGTATTCCGCGCAAACTTCCGCGCGCCTCGCCCACACCACAACCCTAATAAAGGAAGTTTCTTCTTTTTTTTCTCCCGAGGCCGCCGAATAAGCCCTGTTGACGGCTATATCAAAACTTGCCACGGCGGTTCCGCTGGGCACGTATCTCAGTTCCGGATCACGCGTAAGATTTCCTATGAGGAACACCCTGTTTAAGCTGGCAGCCATTTCTATTTCTCCCTCTTTGCAGTTATAATAACTCTTAAAATATCCGCGTTTAATTTAAAATTATTGTTGAGGTTCGATATTGCCTTCTCCGGAGCGGAAAAATCCAGCTTGTAGTATACCCCTTCCGCGCGCTTATCGATGGGATACGCGAGGCGCTGCTTGCCCCAGTTCTGTTCTTTGATCACGCGGCCGGCGCTTTTGGCAATGGCACCGGTTATGTTTAAAGCGACTTCTTTTATGGATTTTTCTTTTTCGGGGTCAATAACGAACAATGCCTCGTATTCCTTCATGTTATAACCTTTCGATGTTTACAAGATATTAACACAACTCACCTCTAAAATCAAGAAATTTAAGAGCCGCCCTGCCGCTTGTTAAACTTTGTCATGGCCATTGAGGCGCCTTCTTCTGCCCATGAAATGGCGCATTTGGCCGCTTTTTTCACTATATCCTTCAGCACGCTTTTTTCCGCGGCGCCGAACGGTTTCAGGACAAAGCCTGTTATATTTCCGCGCTTCCGGTTTTTCGCTATTCCTATTCTGAGGCGCGGAAAACAGTTCGTCGCGAGGCGTTTTATGATTGATTCAAGCCCTTTATGGCCGGCGCTTCCGCCTTTTTCCCTGAGGCGTATGAATCCCAGCTTCAGATCGATATCATCGCAAATAACAAGGATGTCCTCTGTTTTCGCCTTCTCCTTACCTACGATCTCCCGAACCGCCTCACCCGATAGGTTCATGTAGGTTTCCGGCATGAAAAGAATTACTTTAACGCCGCCGGAAGTACCCCATCCATACAGCCCCCCGCACGCTTTCTTTTTAACGGATATGCCAAGCCGCCCGGACAGTTCCCTGATAACCATGAAACCCGCGTTATGCGGCGTATTTTTGTACCCGGGCCCGGGGTTGCCTAGGCCGATTATTAACTTCACGCTATTCTTTCTTTTTCGTTTCTTCCGCCCCCGGCGCTTCCCCCTTCTTCGCTTTCGGAGCCTCCGCTTCCTCGGCTTCCTCTTCTTCCTTCTTGCCTTTCGCTATAACTTCCGGCTCAGCGCCTTCTTCGGCCGGAACCTCCTCGGGTACTTCTTCCTTGGCGGGCGGGCTGACGGAGAAAACGGTAAGTTCCGGATCATTTAATATTTTTACCGCGGGCGAGACTTTCAGGTCCTTGACATAAATACTGTCCCCGATCTTCAGGGATGTCACTTCCGCCTCTATTTTTTCGGGTATATCGGTGGGCAGGCACTCTACCTCAACCTCCCAAAGCACGTGCTCGAGCACCCCTTCATCCTTAACAACGCCTTCGCTTTCACCGTGCGGGTGAACCGGGACTTTAACTTTTATTTCTTCGGTAAGTGATATTTCATTCAGGTCGATATGTAAAATATTTTCCTTAACGGGATCCTTCTGCAGTTCCTTTATAAGGCACGCCCTTTCTTTTTTCTTATCGCCTTTTACTTTCAGGGTTATCAGGACGTTTTCACCGGCCGCGGTATGCAGGACTTTGAGTAAATCACGGGATTTTATTTTCAGATTTACGGACTCCTTCCCGTCTTTGTAAACAACGCCCGGTATTATTTCGGCCTTTCTTAGTTCTTTTACCTTTGACTTTCCCAATTCTTCCCGTATCTCGGCTGCGAGTATGGCTTTTTCCATGTTTTAGATTCTCCTGCTTGTATTCCCCGCGCGGGGGCCTGCCGACAGGCAGGGAAGCGCGGGTTTATGTCCGCCTACGGGCTTTCGCCTGTAGTATTTTATCAACGTACTACTCAAACAACATGCTAACTGATTCCGCGTTATGTATTCGCTTTATGGCATTCGCCAGAAGCGGCGCGATGCTGAACACTTTTATCTTCTCTATCATCTTGCTTTCTTCTATCGGTATCGTATTTGTCACCATAAGCTCTTTTATAGGCGAAGCGGCGAGCCTTTCCATGGCGGGACCGCACAAAACAGGGTGCGTTATAGCGATATATATATCTTTCGCGCCGGCATTTTTAAGCTCCGCCGCGGCTTCGGTAACGCTTCCGGCTGTGGCTACTATATCGTCAACAATAACAACATTTTTCCCTTTTACCTCACCCATTATATTCATGACTTCCGCTTTCGTGTCATTTATTCTGCGCTTGTCAACTATGGCAAGGTCCGCCTTTAACTCCTTGGCATATGCCCTCGCCATTTTTATTCCGCCCACGTCCGGTGAAACCACTACCAGGCTTTCCACATTTTTCTTAGCGAAATATTCCACAAAAGTCCTGACGGCATACAGGTGATCGAGCGGCATGTCAAAAAAACCCTGTATCTGGCCCGCGTGCAGATCGATGGTTAATACCCGCGATGCCCCGGCGCGGCTCAGGAGATTGGCGATGAGTTTGGCGGTTATCGGAACGCGCGGCTGGTCTTTTCTGTCCTGACGCGCGTATCCGAAATACGGAAGGACCGCCGTTATTCTGTCGGCGGAGGCGCGTTTTAAGGCGTCGAGAATTATTAAAAGTTCCATTAAGTTTTCGTTCGCCGGAAAAGACGTGGATTGGATCACGAAAACATCGTCACCGCGGACATTCTGGTTTATCTTCACCCGTATTTCACCGTCGCTAAACCTGCCTACGAGGGCATTGCCGCGTTTTACGCGCAACAGCTTGCATATTTCATCCAGAAGAGCTATATTTGAATTGCCGCCGAATATAGACAGATTGCCTCTCATCTGTTCCTCCTATTATTAAGCACTCTCGCGGGAATTCCGACCACGGTTTTTCCCGCCGGTACATCCCTGCCTTTAGTTACCACGCTTCCGGCCCCAACGACCGCGCCGCGGCCCACCCTGACGGGGGCCACAAAAATGGAGCCAACGCCTATAAATGCTTCTTCTTCTATGACGGTCCTGTTTTTCTTTTTCCCGTCATAATTAGCCGTTATCGTGCCGGCTCCCACGTTTACGTTTTTACCGATTTCCGCGTCGCCTAAATACGTCATGTGTTTTATTCTGGTTCCGGACAAAACTTTCGTTCTCACGAGTTCAACAAAATTTCCGATTTCGACATTATCGCCGATAGAAGTATTTTTCCTTATCCTCGCGAACGGGCCAATCCTGCAGTTTTTCCCGATTGCGACATCGCTCTCGATGACGGTATGCGGGTATATCACGGTATCTTTTCCGACTTTTGCCCCGGTGTCCACGAAAGTGGAACCGGGATCAACGATTGTTACCCCTTTAAGCATTAAAATCTCGAGCGCCTGTTTTTTTATTATATCATTCGCGCGAGCGAGGTCAATTTTGGAATTTATGCCAAGCGCCTCTCTCGGATCCCTTGAAGACACCGAAGCAATCGTTTTGCCGGATTTTCGCAGGGCTTCCACGGCGTCGGTAAGATAATATTCCTTTTTTTTCGCGTTCATTTTAAGGCGGTCGAGCGAGGCAAACAAATCCTCCCTGTTAAAGCAATAACACCCCACGTTTATTTCCTCTATCACTTTCTCATAAATGGAAGCTTCGGAGTCCTCTATTATCCTGACGATATTGCCGTCCGAGTCCCTTAAAATTCTCCCGTAACCCTCCGGATCGGGTATGGCGGCGGAAAGAAGCGTACAGGCGGCGTTTTCGCTTCTATGTTTTTTTATGAGCTTTTTTATCGTCGAGGCCCGTATAAACGGCGTATCGCCGTAAAGAATGAGTATATCGCCCTTAAAAGACGAGAGAGGGCCTTTCGCTCTTTTGGCCGCGTCGCCCGAGCCAAGAAGTTTATCCTGTATCAATGTTTCGATCCCGGGAAAAGCGGATTTCACTTCCCTGTCCCTATAGCCGAGAATAAGGATTTTTTTATCCACTCCCGCTCCGTCAAGCGCTTCCAATATAAAACCGAGAAGGGGCTTTGACTGCAGGCGCTGCAGGACTTTAGGCACATCTGATTTCATTCTGGTTCCGCGTCCGGCCGCGAGTATTATTGCCGCTATATTTTTCATATTTGTTGACGTGTTTTATGCTGATTCTTCTTTTGTTTCTTAGTCCAAAATTTAAGCGCGAATTTGTTCATCCCGAGAAATTATTCCATTTTTTTGGGGGAATTTTTATCAATTTCAAAAAACATGTCTTTGGGGTTTTCCGGGCGAAAATCACCTTACCCCTGTGTTTTACGCGGTATCCGCGGACTTTTAACACTTTTACTATCTTCCCCGGATTTTCGTCGCTCACTTATACAAGCATATCCATATCCGCGGTGTTCCGAGACGCCCCCAAAAAATTGACGGCGATGCCCACCCCCACAAATACATATTTCACCTGATGTCTTTGAAAAACCCTCAGGACATCCTCGCATACAATCGCGGCGTCATATTATATCACTGAGGCGGGCTTCGCTCAAGGGAAATTGGCACTTTGGCGGCCGCGCCGCCTTAAGGCCAGATATGAGAATGTAAAAACCTTTCCGGCGCCCCGCCGATTTCGGCTTTTGGCTCGTCTGCCGTTAAAACCGAAATTGGCTGGGAGGCCTGGATTCGAACCAGGACAACAAGCTCCAAAAGCTCGTGTGCTACCGTTACACAACCTCCCAACACCTGTTTTTTACTTTATATTATCCGGCCCTTATCATTATGTTAATGAACAAAATTTTTACGGGAGCCCGCCATGCCAAAGGCACGCGGCTGGGCGCCACGGGGCAATAGTTTACAATGCTATGTCGCCCGAATCATCCGAAAAAGATCTTTCTTCGGCCGGCATGGAAGTGGTTGGCGGTTTTTTCGGAGCCGGTTCTTCTACGGGCGCTTCCTCTTCTCTACGCGCTTCCGGCTTTTCAGGCCCCGTAAGCGGTTTCTCGGGCAACATGCCGGATCTTTTCATTTCATCCGCGTAAGCATCAAGAACTTTTTTCTGGATATATTCCCTGCATTCAAGCGTAATAGGGTGGGCAATATCCCTGTGTTCGGACTGTCTTAACTCATCTCCCGTTTCTCTCGCGGGCGGAGACGGAAGATTCGCGCCGCACTGGTTGCAGAATCTGCTTCTTACGGGATTTTTGTAACGGCATTTCGGGCACGCTTCTCTCATCTTCCGGGAAGGCATGGCCACAAAAAGCCCTTTTGTGCCTTTTATGACCTTTACGTTTCTCACAACAAAACAGTTGTCAAGCGTGAGCGTTGCGTAGGCCTTAAGTTTTTTATCCTGCCCTTCTCTTAAAATAATTTTAACTTCCGTGATTTCCATTTGCGCTTCCTCCTCATAAGGTTGACACTGTAAAAAACCGCCATCCCCGGCGTTTTGCGGCGGGAAAATGCTTAACCAGTAATTTCTTCGCCCTTATCGCCTCCTTCCTCTTTTCAAATAGACTAAAAACGCTGGGGCCCGATCCTGAAACAAGCGAATATTCCGCGCCTATCTCAATTAGGGCCTTTTTAAGCCGGTGTACGAGAGGCGCTTTTTGAAAAACAGCTTTTTCGAGGTCGTTGGAAAAATAAGGATAAATACCATTTTTCCGACGGAAAATACGAGGAAAAACGGTGCCTGCCCTTATTTTTTCTGTTTTCCCCAAACTCATATAAACATCTTTCGATAAAAGTTTTACGGGCGGATTGACAATAAGATGCCAGAATTTTTTTTTCCAGCCAAGTTTCTTAATCACGTCACCCCGTCCTCTGCCCGAGGCGAAAGAATAATTCCTGAGAAAAAACGGCACATCCGCTCCAAGTTTTTTTCCAAGTTCGGCAAGCCGGCGCTGGCTGAGGGAAACTCCCCAGAGCCGCTTGAGGCCTTTCAATATCGACGCGGCGTCGCTTGACCCGCCGCCGAGACCCGCGGCTATCGGAATTTTCTTAAAAACTTTTATCTCCGCGCCCTTTGATATGCCTTTTTCCTTCCTCAATATATCTACGGTTTTCCGGATAAGGCTTTGTTTTCCGGTAGGTACATTCGGTGAATCGCAAAATATTTTTACCGAGCCGTTCCTTAAGGGGTTTAAGATTATCCTGTCAAAAAGCGCTATTTTTTCAAAAACCGTCTCTATATCGTGATATCCGTCGGAATGCCTGCCGAGCACGCGAAGATAGAGATTAACTTTAGCGGGAGCGTATAGGATCACGCTGACCCCTTATCCGCCGTTGCCGGTTTCGATAAATCAGACAGCGGGGTTTTTTCATTATTTTTTCATTTTAAGGACTTTACGCGCCGCCTTAACAACGTCGCCGGTCGTAAGGTTAAAGCGCTTGAGCAGCTCTAACGGCGAACCGCTTTCTCCGAATGTATCATTTATCCCTATCATTTTTACCGGCACGGGGTGTTTTTGCGATACGAACTCGCAAACAGCGCTTCCCATGCCGCCGAATATGGTATGTTCCTCAACCGTGACAAAAGCCCCCGTTTGAATCGCGGCTTTCAGTATCAGATCTTTATCAAGCGGCTTGGGGGTATGCAGATTGATTATCCTCGCGCTTATGCCTTCTTTTTTCAAAATTTTTCCCGCCGATTTCGCCTCATACAGAGAATGCCCGCACGCGATAATGGTAAGATCCTTGCCGTCTTCGCATAAAATTGCTTTTCCTATCCGGAAAGGATCGTTTTCCCCTGTCATTATGGGAGCGGGATTTCTTCCAAGCCTTATATACACGGGGCCCGGCAGTTCAGCGGCGCGTATCGTGGCTTTATATGCCTCTATCGCGTCGCAGGGAACAACAACCGTCATGTTCGGCAGTATTCTCATAAGCGCGACTTCGTCCAGGGCCTGGTGAGTAGCGCCGTCTTCGCCTACGGTTACGCCGCCGTGCGTTCCTATGATTTTTACGTTCGCGTTCATGTAAGCCACGGAAACCCTTATCTGGTCCCAGGCCCGGCCGCTCGCGAAAACACCAAAAGTACACGCGAATGGTATTTTGCCGGAAAGGGCAAATCCCGCGGCCGAGGCGAACATGTCCTGCTCCGAAACGCCAAAACTTATAAATCTCTCCGGAAATTCCTTTTTGAACCAGCCGGCCCTTGTCGAATCGCTCAGGTCGGCGCAAAGGACAACTACATTTTTGTTTTTCCTGCCAAGATCAAGCATGGCGCGGCCCGCGCCATCCCTGGTCGGCTTCAGTTTTGTTTCGCTCATAATCCCCCTATGATCGCCTCGATAGGAATCTTTTTTCTCTTAAAAAGGTATACATCCTCTCTTGAAACACTTAATTTCGTACTTGAGCTTACCTCGGTCATTTCCGCGAAATCGAAATCCCGGAACTTATAACCGTATATAACATCGCCGATCACCTCAAAAACATTAGTGAAAACTTCTTCTTCTATGGCTTTCCTTTCTTCCGGGCCGGCCGCGAAAAGAAGCACCTCCGCGTTAAAGGATATAAGAAAAAATCCGGATTCTTTTTCCTTCATGAATTTTCCGGTAACAGACCTGAGTCCATATTTCGCCAGGTCCGCGTTTTCCCTGAATTGCAATTTCACGCGGTTCGCTATCTGTTCGGCTAAAAATTCCGGCAGCGTAATGTCTTTTACGTAAAATTTGCCGTTCCAGTAGCCGATGCCTTTCATGGAACTCGGCGGGCTCCTGAAAAAATCGTCCAGAACTTTCTCCTGCCACCCTTCTTTCAGTTCCATCTTGTTAAAAACATCGGTTATCGCTTTTTCCTTTTTTGCCTGGGGGTTCTCATTTATGTCGATAAGGCTTCTCTTAAAATATTCTCCGCGGGAGATATCGTGAAAAAAAGCGCGTTTTACGTCATCGGTGTATTTGATTATTACAAGCTGGATCTCCGGCATCCGCATATCCTGCGTGATAACACAGTAAAAATCAATCTCGGCATCCGTTGACAAAACAATTCGCGAGGCGCTTAAAAGGGCGTCCTGGATCTTATCCTGCGCGCTTTCACTGATATTTAGTTTCAGGTTGAAAAGATTCGCGATCGGCAGGTACATGACGAGTGTTTTTCCCGCGAGGCGCGCGTCGATGTTTATGCCGTATTCTTTTTTGCAAAGCTTAACAACGGATTCGGCCAGCTCTTCCTTGGGATACGTAATTTCCCCGCAACCGGAAGAAAAAAAGAGCGCGGAAACAAGGGCCAGTAAAACAGCGAAAGCTCTCATTTTTTGGATCTTTCCTTTTTGACCTGTGACTTTCCGTATTCCTTGAATATTGCCTCTATCTCGTCATATTCCAGTTCCTCTTTTTTTATAAGTTCTTTCGCGAACCTGTCAAGTATGGCCCGTTCTTTTGTAAGAAGTTCCTCGACTTCTTTCATGCAGGCGGTAAATATTTTATTGGTATCGTCGTTTAATTTTTTCTTTACGTCCTCGGAAATCTGTTCATTCGGAACAGCGGTAAAATCACCCAAAAGGCCCGACTCGCCCATGCCCCATCTCCAGACCATGTTATGGGCTATTACCATTGACTGCCTGAAATCGCCGCCCACGCCGTCCGAGGTCACGCCGGATTTCACTTTTTCGGCGACATAACCCCCGAGGCTTGTTTTTATATCCGCTAAAAGCATATTTTTGGAATGGGTGTAAAGTTCTTCCTTGGGCGGCGTATACACAACCCCTAACGTGCCTCTTCGGGGTATTATGGAGGCCTTGAAAACATCTTCCGTCGGATGTTTAAGGTAGGTTACTATGAGATGGCCCGACTCATGATAAGCGGTCATCTCCTTTTCCTTGGGCGTCAGCGTAAGAGGGTGTTTGATACCAAGCTCTATTCTCTCAAAGGCCTCGCTTAGTTCGTCCCATCCTATTTTTGTCTTTTTGCTTCGCGTCGCTATGAGCGCCGATTCTTTTACGAGATTCGCGATATCGGCGGGTGTTTTGTAAACGGCCCTCTTGGCCAGCCTTTCTATGTTAAGATTCTCTTCCGTGTTCACTTTAGACAGATAATATTTGAAGATTTTTTCCCTGTCCTCCAGGTTAGGGCGGTTAACATATATCATCCTGTCAAATCTTCCGGGCCGGATGAGGGCCGGATCAAGTGATTTTTCCGGGGCGTTTGTGGCGGCGATAATTACTATATTGTAATCCTTTTCCTTAAGGCCGTCGAGTTCCGCGAGAAGCTGATTCTGAGTTGAATTCGTTTCCTGCCCGCCCATAAAACTGAATGACCTGGCTCTCCCTATGGCGTCCAGCTCATCTATGAATAGTATGCAGCCACCGTAGCCAAAAGCCAGGTTGCGCGCTTTTTTGAAAAGTTTTCTCACGCGCGAAGCGCCTACGCCCACGAATATTTCCACGAATTCGCTGCCGGACATCGAAATAAAAGGCATCCTCGCCTCCGTGGATATGGCTTTGGCAAGATATGTTTTTCCGCAGCCCGGGGGGCCTATCATGAGAAGGCCTTTTATTACCGTGCCGCCTATGGCCTTGAGGCGGGCCCTGTCCCTTATAAGCTGCACGACCTCCCATGCCTCCTGCTTAGCGGCTTCCATGCCTATCACGTCCCTCCACCTTATATCGATATCTTTCCCTTTTATGGGCGCTTTATCAAGTTTCGCAAAACCCCCGCGTAAAAAAACCAGATACATAAAAACAAAAATTGCCGCGTGAATACCGGCCATTAAAAACTGGAGAGGCATCGTGGCCAGAGTCATCTTCCTGTAAAAGGATTCCAGGCTCCTCAGGCCCACAACAGAAAGCACTATAAGAAGCGCTATGAGGGATCCGACGATTATATAAACCCTGTACATCCTGAAATACATTATAAATCTTCTGTTCAGCATTTTTTATCTCCTGTATTTTTAAAGCGTTTTTAACTGATCGTCGAGTTCTTTTAGCGCTTTTTCGAGTTCTTCTTTTTTTGGCGATATCCCGTGCCACTTTACCTGATTTTCTATAAAAGAAACACCTTTTCCTTTTATCGTGTGCGCTATAATAATTTGCGGTTTTTCTTTTACCCTATCCGCTTCGTTAAGCCCGCGTATAAGCTGTTCAAAATCGTGCCCGTCGGCTTCTTTCGCGTCCCAGCCGAAACTCTGCCATTTTTTCGCGAACGGATCCAGGCCCTTTACGTCACAGCATAGGCCGTCTATCTGCATCTTATTAAAGTCAACTATGGCGCAAACGTTATCCAGCTTGTAGTGTGCCGCGGTCATAGCCGCCTCCCAGACCTGGCCTTCGTTCGTCTCGCCGTCTCCCATTATGCAATAGATCTTGGATTTAACGCCGTCCATCTTGTTGGCCAGCGCCATGCCGTTCGCCACCGAAAGGCCCTGCCCAAGAGAACCGCTTGATATTTCAACACCGGGAAGCCCTATCTGGGGATGTCCCTGCAGCCTTGAATCAAGTTTTCGCAGGGTCCAGAGTTCTTCTCTGGGAAAATACCCGGCATTCGCCAAAACGGCGTAAAGAGCGGGACATCCGTGTCCTTTTGAAAGAATAATTTTATCGCGTTCGCGCCATGCCGGATCCATGGGATTATTCCGCGCCTTGTGAAAATACAGCGCGATAAGTATTTCCACAAGTGAAAGGCTTCCGCCGGTATGGCCCGAGCCGGCTTTCTCAAGCATTATGAGTATGTCTTTTCGAATCTGCACGGCTTTCTTTTTAAGTTCCTTAATGTTTGGTTTTTCCGGCATTTTACTCCTTAGCGCCCGGTATTTGCGAGGGCGGCTTATCCCCGAAGGGAACGATAGCGCCCGGAACAATCCCCCGGCTTGAAGCCGTTCCTTCGGCGCTTTGCCGCCCTTCGTAATAACGATCGGTTAAAATCTTCAGTTTTTTTCTTACCCCGTCCTGTTTCGGGTCCAATTCGAGCGCCTTTTTCCACTGGGCCATCGCTTTATCAAAAAGGCCCTTTTTAAAGTAAGCGTCGCCAAGGTGAGCCCTGATAACAGGATCCCTTTCCGAGATTCGCGCCGCTTTTTCAAGTTCTTTAACGGCTTTTTCTGTCATTTCTTTTTTAAAATACGCCCATCCCAAACTGTCAATATACGCCGGGTTTTCCGGTTCAAGGGCAATGGCCTTATTTATCAGCTCTATCGCTTCATCCAGATTTTCGCCGTCTTCGGCAAAAATATAACCGATATAATTATACGCCTGCGCGAAGGCCGGGTCAAGTTCCACGGTTTTTCTGAAATTTTCGACGGCAGCCCGTGTATTACCCATTTTTTCATGAATAACGCCTGTGTAAAAAAATACCGGCGCGTTCTCCGGAAACTTAACCGACGCCTTTTCCAAAAGGCCGCGGGCCTCGGCGAATTTTTCTTCCTCGATATAGAGGCGGCTTAACGCCAGATACGGGGATGCCTTATCCGGCGATATACTGAGCGCGATTTTATGTTCCCTTATGGCGTCGTCTATTCTGCCTGTTTTTTGATAACAGCGCGCCAGGCGCACGTGAAAAACCGTGTTTAAAGGGTCGGCGTCTAAAACACGTTTATAATTTTCCGCGGCTTTTTCATAATTTCCTTTTGACTCCAGAATAACTCCGCCAAGCATGCGCGCCTCAAGGTATTCCGGAAAAAGCTTTATCGCCTTATCTACCCGGAGCAGGGCCTCGTCATCTTTTCCAAGCTGTGTTTCTATTATAGCCAGGTTAAAATAAAGAGCGGGATTATCCTCTTTTTTCTCAATAAGTTTTTTATAGAGGGCCTCGGCTTCCCGCATTTTTTCCTGTATCACCAGGATATCAGCCAGCGAAACAAGGGCCACAAGGTCTTCCGGATTATATTCAATTATTTTTTCGTATTCTTTTTCGGCCTCGATAAACCTGCCCTGGGAGGTATGGACCAGGGCCAGCAAAAAACGCGCCTGCAGATTTTTCGGATCGGAAGATTTTACCGATTGAAATTCCTTAACGGCGCGTTTTTCTTTTCCGAGAACGAGATAATCCACTCCCAGCTTGAGGCGGGTTAAGGCGGAATGTGGGTTGTACTTCAGGCTTTTTCTGTATTCCCTGATCGCGAAATCGGTTTTGCCTTTGTTGTCATAAATAATGCCCATCGTGTAATGGGCAAGCGCTTTACTTTCTCTTTCTTCAGCATAAATATCCGCCTGCTGAAAAATAAAAAATAAACCCGTCGCGAGGAGTAAAACAAAGTTCCTGAAAATCACGTGCTTAGCTGCTTTCCCGTCGTTATTTCTTTTTGTGCCTGTCGCGCCTCAGGCGCTTCTTTCTTTTATGCGTTTTAATCTTGTGCCTTTTTCTTTTTCTTCCGCACGGCATGATTGCCTCCTTTTTAATAAATGACCTTATTGAGCGGGTACTCGATTATTCCCTGGGCCCCGGCCTTTTTCAGGCGCGGTATTATTTCCTTTACCACTTCCTCGTCGATGATCGTATCTATATCAAACCACCCTTTTTCGGAAAGTGAGGAAATCGTGGGTTTTTTCATAGCCGGCAGGATCGCGAGCACTTTGCCCAGGTTCTTCCGCAGGGCGTTCATTTTAAGGCCCACTTTTTGCTCGGCGAGGATAGCCCCTTTCAAAAGCATCACTATTTTTTCGATCTTTTTCTTTTTCCGGGGATTTTGCCAGGCTTTTTTGTTCGCTATAAATTGCGTGGTGGATTCACATATCGCATCTATGATCCTCAGGCCGTTCGCTCGCAGGGAAGAGCCTGTTTCCGTAACCTCGACAATGGCGTCCATGCCCATTCTCGTCTTGGCTTCCGTGGCGCCCCAGCTGAACTCAACGTCGGCTTTTATTCCTTTTTTTCTGAGGTAGGATTTTGTAACGTTTACGAGTTCAGTCGCGATCTTTTTATTTTTAAGGTCTTTAACGTTTCTCACGGGCGACGATTCGGGAACCGCCAGTACCCATTTGACGGGGCGGAGGCTCTGTTTGGAATACACCAGCTCTGATACTTTGATAACTTTTGAATCGTTTTCGAGAACCCAGTCCCGGCCCGTGATACCGCAATCGATTATACCGCTCTCAACGTAACGCGACATCTCCTGTGCCCTGAAAAGCACTGCCTCAAGTTCAGCGTCGTCTACGGAAGGAAAATAACTTCTCGCTGAAACATTTATATTCCAGCCCGCTTTTTTAAACAGTTTAACCGTTAGGTCCTGAAGACTCCCCTTGGGTATGCCCAGTTTTAATTTCATTCTAATAGTATATATTAATAGCAACACGGTGTCAAGCGTGACCGTGAGATTTTTAAAAAAACTCTTGCTTATACGTATTTCGCGAGTTATACTTTCAGTAAGAAAAGGTGAAGCGGGAGGTAAGCCATGCGAAGGGTATTGACTGTATCGACGATAGTTATTTGTGTTTTTTCTTTTTTCTCCACGGCTTCCGCCGCGGATAGAACCTGGAACGGCGGCGGGGGTGACGATTACTGGAACACCGGCGCCAACTGGGGCGGCATAGCGCCTGTAGGTGGTGACGCGTTGTTTTTCGGCGGTAATACAAGGCTCACTCCCGATAACGATATTCTCGCCGATACGAGTTTTGCCGGCATTACCTTCAATAACGGCGCGGATCCGTTCACGCTCGTGGGCAATCAGATCACGCTGGGCGGCAACGTAACGAACAATGACGCTGACACCCAGACGATAGATCTCGATATGATCCTGGACGCCACGCGCACCTTTACGGCCAACACCGGCGCTATTGTCGTCAGCGGAGCTCTTAGTGGCGCGGGCGGGCTCACAAAAGAAGGCGGAAACGCTCTTACTCTTTCCGAGGCCAACGCCTACAGCGGAACCACGACTTTAAACGCGGGTACGTTAAACGTAAATGATGCCACAGCCGTGGGCAGCGGCACATTCACGATAGCGGGCGGTACAATAGACAACACGTCAGGCGGCGCAATTACTCTTTCAAACGATAATACCCAAAACTGGAACGGGGACTTTGCCTTTACGGGAACCGGCGATCTTAACCTTGGCATGGGCGCGGTCACAATGAACGCGAACCGTCAGGTTACGGTAAATGGCGGCACGCTCACGGTAAGCGGCACAATTGACGATGGAGGCGGAGGATTCAGCTTAACAAAAGCAGGCGCGGGCACTCTCACTTTAGGCGGCACCAGCAATTGCAGTGGAGGCACAATTCTAAACGCTGGTACGCTGAATATAAATGATTCCGGAGCCGTGGGCAGCGGCACATTCACGATAGCGGGCGGTACAATAGACAACACGTCGGGCGGCGCAATTACTCTTATAGCTGACAACGTTCAGGCATGGAACGGGGACTTTGCCTTTACGGGAACCGGCGATCTTAACCTTGGCATGGGCGCGGTCACAATGAGCGCAACCCGTCAGGTTACGGTGAATGGCGGCACTCTTACGGTAGGCGGCGCCATCGGGGATGGAGGCGGCGGATTCGGCTTAACCAAGGAAGGCGCGGGCACTCTCACATTAACCGGCACCAACACCTACACCGGGACTACCACGGTAAATACCGGCGAGCTCGATCTAAATGCGATGGGCGTCGCGATTGCCGGCAACTTAACGGTGGCCGGCGGTACCGCGAAATTAATGTCATCCGATCAAATAGCGGATACCGGAAACGTTGTTGTCAACGGCGGCGATTTCGACATTCAGGCTAGCAGCGATACTGTCGCCGGCGTTCAACAGACCGGCGGTAGCATCAGCGGCAGCGGCGGTACGCTAACCAGTACTTCGAATTTTGACATGCAGGCCGGTACCGTTTCAGCCATACTTGGCGGGGGCGTAGGCCTGAACAAGACCACCGCGGGCGCAACGACTCTTTCCGGCGCCAACAGTTATACGGGAGGCGCGACTCTAAACGCGGGCACGCTAAACATAAATAATGCCACAGCCGTGGGCAGCGGCACATTCACGATAGCGGGCGGTACAATAGACAACACGTCAGGCGCCGCTGTAACCTTCGACAACAATAACGTTCAGGCATGGAACGGAGATTTTGTTTTTACAGGCACGGATGACATTGATTTCGGAACAGGCGCGGTCACAATGAGCGCGACCCGTCAGGTTACGGTGAATGGCGGCACTCTCACGGTAGGCGGCGCCATCGGGGATGGAGGCGGCGGATTCGGCTTAACCAAGGCAGGAGCGGGCGCTCTTACCTTGAGCGGCGCCAATACCTACAGCGGCGCAACCGCAATTAATGGAGGCACGTTGCTATTCAACGCGGCGAACAATTTAGGAGACGCGTCGGCTACAAACACGATTGCATTCAACGGAGGGACTTTACGATCGACAGCGAATAATACTACCCTGGTTGCCAACCGCGCGATTACGCTAAACGGAACCGGGACAATCCAGACAGACGCAGACACGCTGACAGTGGCCGGGGCCATAACCAATGGAGCTAACCTGTTGACAATAACCGGCGCCGGCAATACCACGATCAGCGGCGTCATCGGCGCCGGAGCAGGCGGTTTAACCAAGGCAGGCGCGGGCACTCTCACTTTAAGCGGCGCCAACACCTACACCGGCAATACCACGATCAACGCGGGTACGGCGCGAATCAGCAATACTAGCGCCCTTGGAAACGGGTCGGCGGTTACTAACAACGCTACGCTTGATATCGGGTCTACGAATCTTGCCGTAGGCGGCTATACGCAAGCCGCCGCGTCAAGCCTGAATTTAAATGTCAACGGTTCAACATCCGGAAGAATAACATCAGCCGCCGCGGCTGCCGTAGCTGCCGCAAGCACGGTAAATGTCACTACCAGCAGCGTTTTTATCCCAGCCGGTACCACCTATACGATTATTGACGGAGCCGGCGGCGCGGGCGTAAACGTTCCGTCAATAACGGACAACAGTGCCTTTGTTACATTCGTGGGAACTTCGGTATTAGGCGACCTTATATTAACCGCGAACCGCACTAATTCTTTCGCCGCTATCGCCGCTTCGGTTGCCGGCAACAGCAATGCCGCGGCCGCGGCGGCGGCGCTTGAGGCGTCCGGTAATGACCCAAATGCCACGGCTGATATGCTTAATATTTTAAATACTCTGGAAGCTTCCGCCGAAAATGAAATAGCCGCGAGCATGGAGACCTTATATCCATCGGTAGATAACGGCACCATCCAGGCGAGTTATACGGCGCTTAATCAATCGATCACCACCATCGAAAGACGTTTAAGCCTTGTGCGGCTGGCGAAGAATACGTCGGGAACCGGGATCTCGACGGGTGACAATGCAAAAAAAGGCATAGAGGTCTGGGGCGAAGGATTCGGTAATTATCTGCATCAGTATAATTCGGGCGGCGTGGACGGTTATAAGGCGGCGTTGTGGGGAACCGTATTCGGGGCGGATAGCGAGACAATTTTTAACAATTTGCGGGCGGGATTTAACGCCGGGTATGTAAACGGTTACGTGAATTCAAAGAATAAAAACAATCACACGGTAATTCACAGCTCACAGGCGGCAATATACGGGACCTATGACTGGTCTCCTCTTTATTTCGACGGCGCGTTTAGTTTCGCCCTTAACAAATATCTCGGTAAGAGAAACATTAGAATCGTGAATGATTGGCGTACCGCGAATTCCGAGTATTACGGGCAGCAGTATTCGGGATACATCGGCATGGGATACACCTTTAATAAGGGAAAGGGGCTTGAAGTCACTCCTTTAGGATCCATGCAATACATGCATCTACACCTTAATACCTACAAAGAAACCGAGGCGGGCGCGCTTAACCTCAACATAGACACCCAGGACTACGACCTCGTGCAATCCGGCCTGGGCATTAAATTTAATTATCCCTTAAAATGGCCGAAATTCGAGATAATACCCGAATTTCGCTGGATATGGCTGCATGATTTTGTAGGCGATATGCAGCAATCGCTTGAAAATACCTATCAGGGCGCCGGCGCGGCGTTCAATACATACGGGGTCAGGCCTGACCGGAATACCCATGATCTCGGAACATCGCTTTCGCTAAATACGGATTTTGGCGTCTCATTAGCAGCCGGTTATGATTGCCAGCTCAGGGAAGACTTACTCGGCCATTCTGGAGTTGTCACTGTTAAATATAGCTTCTAAAACATCCGTGGTTTTGTCTCTTTTTTTCCTGGCCGTGTGCCCGGGCTGCGCGATCACGAATCATTTTAACGGACATTATTCGGCGGCCGATAAAATTGCTTCTGAAGCTAAATTTAAAAAAACATTTATTGAGGCAAATCCTTTCACGCTCACGTCCTATTACCGTTTCGGCCCGCCCGGTAAACGCTTAACCGTATATATTGAAGGTGACGGAACCGCCTGGGAAACAAAAAGGCGCCTTTCGGAGGATCCGACACCGCGAAATCCGCTTGTTTTAAAACTTGCGTCGCTGGATCCGTCCCCGAACGTGGCCTATGTTGCCAGGCCCGGCCAATATGCGGATGGGGGTTGCCCCGCGTGCGGGGACACATACTGGTCTGACAGCCGTTTTTCAAATATTGTCGTGGAATCGATTAATCGCGCCATTGACGAACTCTTGAGTATTTCGCGTTCCGAAGGAATAGACATCATAGGATATTCCGGAGGCGCCGCGATAGCGGCTTTGATCGCGGCGAGGCGCGGGGATGTTTTAAGTTTAACGACTATCGCCGGAAACCTGGATACTGAAGCTGTAAATAAATATCACGGGGTCTCCCCTATGAAAAATTCTTTGAATCCTATCGATGAGGCGCATCTGCTGGGGTCGCTTCCGCAAAAACATTTTATCGGCTCAAAAGACAGTATCGTCCCGGCCGCTATCGCGAAAAGTTTCGTGGACACGGCCGGAAACCCCGCATGCGCTAAAATTATTGTAATCGAAGGCGCGACACATACGGACGGCTGGATCGAATCTATTTTACGCTTGCATTATCAACCGAAACGCATATAATAACCGAAGACAAATGCTTACTTTATTGCGTAAAAAAAATGTGGCCAAAAGAGTGCTGTGGGCGCTGGCGGTTATCCTGATACCCGCTTTTGTGCTCTGGGGCGCGGGAAATATATCTAAAAAAAACCTGGGGTTCAAATATGTCGGGAGCATAGCCGGTAAAAATATTTCCGTCAAGGAATTCGCCGGCAGCATAAAAACCGTCCGGGCCGGGCTCTTCCTGAATTATTTTTCCCGGCCGGAAGCTCTTGACAAACTTCTGAAAGACAGGGGGTTAATAAACCGCCTCGCGTGGGAAAACCTTATAATAGAAAACGGGGCAAAAAAAGCGCGCGTAAACGCCTCTGACGGGGAAGTCGTAAATTTTATAACGAAACACCCTCTTTTTACCAGGGATGGCGTTTTTAACGAAAAATTTTACAACTATTTCCTGCAAAACTCGCTCGGCACCGCGCCCAGGGATTTTGAGGAAAACGTAAGGGATTTTATTATATCCGTGAAATTCAAAAATGATATCGTAAAAGATATAACCGTGACGGATGAGGAGCTGCGCCGGTTTTATCAAAATGAATTTGAAAAAGCCGAAATCGATTATATCCTTATCGACAAAAGCGCTTTTAAGGAAGGCACTTCCGTATCCAAGGAGGAAATAATATCATTTTACGAGGGGCAGAAGAAGCGTTTTACGGAACCGGAAAAAATAATTCTTCAATACATCCGTTTTCCCCATGAAAAAGAGGGGGAAAAAGAAAAAGCGCTCGTGAAAATGAAACAGGTATATGATAAATTGAGAAAACGTCCGCGCGGCATGGAAAAAATCGCGTCGGAGTTCGGATTAAGCGTGAAGGAAACCCCTCCTTTTTCACGGAATGAGATCATTCCCGGCATGGGAAACTTGCGAAATGTCAGCGCGGTCGCTTTCGGGCTGCAGCCGATGGCCGAGGCCGCGCCGATGGTTGACGAAAACGATACAGGCGCGTCTTTCATCATAATGGTAAAGGAGAGAAGGCCCTCGCGGATTAAATCCGTAGAAGAAGTCGCTTCTTACATAACGGATTTGATCAAAAACGAAAAAGCGGCGGCGGCCGCTAAAAAAGAAGCGGATGAATTGCGCGAAGAAGCCTCATCCGCCGGGATGGATCTGCCCGGGCTCGCGAAAAAACACGGTTTTAAACTGATGCACACGGAATTTATTTCACGGTTTGACTACATAGAGGAAATAGGCGAGTCTTACGCTATCGTAGATGAAGCCTTTAAGCTGGAAAAAGGCGCGATTTCCGGGCCCATAAAAGTAAGAAAAGGCTATGCCCTTATCGAACCAGCCGCTTTCCTTTTAATAAATGAGGATGAGTTCTCGAAAGAAAAAGATTCGTACCGTGACAAGCTTCTTTCCGCGAAAAAAACAAAAGCCCTTCGAAGCTGGCTCATGAAAGCCGGCGCCGATTCCGTCCTTAATGTTAATCTCGAACAAATTTAGGAATTATTTCAGGAATTTTTTCAGCTCTTTCGTGAACTGGGCTGCGTCGCGAAACTGGCGGTAAACAGAGGCAAACCTGACATACGCGACTTCGTCGAGAGAATGAAGCGCTTTCATCAACATCTCGCCGACCACTTTGGATTTTACTTCTTTCACGAATTTGTTCTGGAGGCGCGCTTCCACTTTTCTCACAATGCCTTCGAGTTTTTCCAGGCTTATCGGCCTTTTTTCGCACGCTTTGATCAGGCCGTTTAAAACCTTTTGCCTGTCAAACGGCTCGCGGCGGTTATCTGATTTCACCACCATGATGGGAATCTCTTCGACATATTCGTAAGTGGTATATCTTTTATGGCACTTCAGGCATTCCCTGCGGCGCCGGACAGCCTGGTTGCCGCGGATTGAACGTGAATCGACAACCTTATCTTGCTTGCCGCGGCAATACGGGCACTTCATGGCTTACAGACCCTGATTTTTATTTTGGCTTCTTTTAAAAAATCACGCGCCATTTTATCGGGATAATGCCCGGTTATGATAACTTCTTTTATGCCGGCGTTTATAAGCATTTTCGCGCATATAATGCATGGCTGTGTGGTAGCGTAAATTTTCGCTCCCCTGACGGTTATGCCGTGAAGGGCCGCCTGAAGCAGCGCGTTTTGCTCCGCATGCAGTCCCCGGCAAAGTTCGTGGCGCTCGCCCGAAGGGACCTTTAGTTTTTCGCGAAGGCATCCCACCTTCTCGCAATGTTCAATGCCGCTTGGCGCGCCGTTATAGCCCGTGGCGAGAATCCTTTTGTCTTTCACAAGGACCGCCCCCACTTTTCTTCTTAAACAAGTAGAGCGTTTTGATATAAGGCGCGCGATGGATAAAAAATATTCGTCCCAGCTTGGCCTTTGTTGTTTTTTCATGCGCGTTTCAGGTCCTTTATTAAATCTTGATAAAGCGGAAATTTTTTCGTAAGTTTTTTTACTTCTTTTCTGACAGACAAAAGTTTCGCGTTGTTTTGCCGCGTTTTTATAACCGTATCGATAAACCCGGCGATTTTTTCCATTTCTTTTTCTTTCATGCCGCGTGTCGTAAGCGCTGGCGTACCGAGGCGCATGCCGCTGGTTATCAAGGCGCTTTTTCTGTCAAAGGGAATAAGGTTTTTATTAACGGTTATACCGGCTTCATCCAAAAGGCGGCTCGCTTCGCGCCCGGTAATATTTTTATTCGTCAGGTCAACGAGAAGAAGATGGTTATCAGTGCCGCCGGAAACGATCCGGTATCCTTTCGCGGAAAGCGCGCCGGAAAGGGTTTTCGCGTTTTTTAAAACCTGCCGCTGGTATTTTTTAAACGAAGGCTTCAGCGCTTCTTTAAAACAAACCGCCTTTGCCGCTATGACATGCATAAGCGGGCCTCCCTGGATGCCCGGAAAAATTTCTTTGTCTATTTTCTTGGCGAAGCGCTTTTTACACAAAATTATGCCGGAACGCGGGCCGCGCAGCGTTTTATGTGTAGTGGCGGTCACAAATTCCGCGTATTTCACGGGATTCGGATGAAGGTCGCAGGCGACAAGACCCGCTATGTGCGCCATGTCAACCATCAAAAAGGCGCCCGTTTCATCGCAGATTTCCCTGAATTTACCGAAATCAATGGTTCGTGGATACGCGCTTGCGCCGGAAATTATCATTTTTGGCCTGTGAATTTTCGCCAGGCGCCGTATCTCGGAGTAATCGAGGCGTTCGGTGCCTTTATTTACCCCGTAAGGTATCACGTTGAAATATTTTCCGGAAAAATTATGTATGTGCCCGTGCGTAATGTGGCCCCCGCACCTCAGATCCATCGCCAGGACCGTATCGCCTATGTTTAGCATGGAAAAATACACCGCCATGTTGGCCTGTGACCCGGAATGCGGCTGAACGTTTACGTGTTCGGCGGCAAAAAGACGTTTGCACCTTTTTACGGCAAGCGATTCCGCGATGTCGACAAATTCGCAGCCATTATACCATCTGCGGCCGGGATAACCTTCGGCGTATTTGTTCATCATCACGTTCGCCTCGGCCCCGATGACGGCTCTACCGGCGAAATTCTCGCTTGCTATGAGTTCCAGCTTTTCATTCTGCCGGGCGGCCTCGTTAAGTATTGCTTTAAAAATATGGGGGTCTTCTTTTTTTAAAAAGCTGAACGGTCTCATTTTTTCTTCTCCAGTTTCTTAATCTGGTTTACCCGCCTCCTGTGCCTTCCGCCCAGGGCGCCGGTATTGAGCCATACGCCCGTGATCCTTTTGGCGTTTCCGGCAGTTACATATTTCGCGGCTAAACTGAGAACATTTGTATCATTGTGAAGGCGCGACGTCTTCGCCTGGTGAAGCGTGTTGCAAACGCCGGAACGCACATTGCGTAATTTATTGGCCACGACAGCCATGCCAATCCCGGTTTTACATATGAGAATCGCTTTTTTAAAGCGGCCCCGTGAAACGCTTTTTGCCGCTTTATACCCCACGAGCGGATAATCGCAGGATTTGTCGGTATATGTCCCGAAATCCTCTACCGCATAGCCTTTGGACAAGAGGTACTTTTTGAGAATCTCTTTCAACTGAAACCCGCCGTGGTCCGAACCTATTGCTATTTTTTCAGCCATTTTTTAAATCCTTCCACAGAATTTTTTATAATTTCGAAAATCTCCCTGTAAAAACTAATCGGCATACCGATTGGGTCGGCTATTGAATTTTTCTTTTTGTCGTTCGCGGAAGATTCGGAAGAAAATTCCCTTAAAAACCGGATCTTGCTTTTTGCCGCAGGCATCATTTCCAAAATCGCGTCTTCGTGCATCTTGGCCATGACAAGAATTACATCAGCTTTTTCTATGTGCTCTCTCGAGAGTTTTGAAGAGACATAACCGGATACGTCCAGGCCGTTTTCCCTCGCAACCTGTATGGTTTCCTCAGTTGGCTTAAATCCGGAAACAGCGCGTGTTCCCGCGGAAATGACAATCACGTCATTTATCCCGGAGTCATTCAGTGTTTTGGAAAGGCACCCCTCCGCCATTATACTCCTGCAGCTGTTACCGGTGCAAACTATTAGAATTTTTTTTATATTTTTCACGTTTTTACCCGCCGCGCGTTACGCGCTCTATGCTGTGTCGCGCGATAGCGCCATGACGCAATATTCTGTAAGGGGAAACTGTCATATCAACGATCGTGGATTCAATTCCGATGCGCGTTTTTCCGCCGTCAAGTATAAGGTTGAGTCCTTCGGTAATGCCTTCGCTGATTACGCCCGCCTCAACCGGTGGTTTTTCGCCTGAAAAATTCGCGCTGGGAGCCGCGACAACCCCTCCGCTCGCGGCTATAAGAGCCCTCGCTACGGTGTTCCCCGGCATCCTGAATCCAATCTTACCCATCCCGCTACCCATTCCACTGACGCAGTGGAATAAGGTTCCTTTTTCCACTGCGTCAGTGGAATGGGTAGTGGGATGGGTGGATTTTAGAATTAGTGTAAGCGGGCCGGGCCAAAATTTTTTTATAAGCGCTTCTGCGAAATTTGTAATTTCGCAGCGCATTTTTTTAATCGCCGTGACACTCGAAATATGCGCGGTAAAGGGCTTGTTGAGCGGCCTTCGTTTAATTTGATACAATTTTTTTACCGCTTCTTTATTAAAAAAATCCGCCCCTATCCCATATACCGTCTCTGTGGGAAAAGCAACGAGCCCGCCTCCGGATATAATTCCGGCGGCGTAACGGATTATTTTTTCGTCCGGCGAAACCGGATCCACTTTTAATACTTTAGTTTTCGTCACAATGTTCGACATATAAGTATATTTTACCGCACCGGCGAAATTCGTTAACCTTCCAAGCGTTTATTTTTTTTCCTGACCGTAACGGCAAGCTCTTTTTTAAAAATCTTTAACTTTTTCCGCAGCGCGGGATTTCCCAGAGCCAGAATTTCCACCGCAAGTACCGCCGCGTTTTTCGCACCGGCTTTTCCGATAGCCACAGTGGCAACGGGAACGCCGCTCGGCATCTGCACCGTGGATAAAAGCGAATCTATTCCTTTCAGCGCTTTCGTATCCATCGGAACACCTATTACCGGGAGAATGGTATGACTGGCGACAACACCGGCCAGGTGCGCGGCGCCTCCGGCGCCCGCTATAATTATTTTAATTCCTTTTTTCTCCGCGGCGGCGGCGAAACCGGAAGTCATTTTCGGTGAACGGTGCGCCGATAAAATTTTCGCCTCGTAAAAAATGTTGAATTTTTTCAAAAGGTGCATTGTTTCTTTCATAATGTCCAAATCGGAGTCACTGCCCATTATAACCGAAACTAACGGTTTTTTAGCCATTTTTCGCTCCTATGATGTTGATCGCCTTATAGCCGATATCTTTGCGATATTGCATTCCCTCGAATCTAATCAGCCCACAGGCCCTGTACGCCTTGCCTATCGCTTCTTTTATGGTGTTTCCGAGCGCCGAAACGTTCAATACGCGGCCGCCACTGGTTATTACCCGGCGGCCTTCCCCGTACGCGGTTCCGGCGTGAAATACCATCGTATCCCCGAGCCCAAGGGTTTTTTCAAGACCGAAAATCTCTTTTCCTTTTTCGTATTTTCCGGGATAACCGCCGGAGGCCATGACAACCGATACGCAGGCTTTTTCGCTCCAATCCAGATCGCAGCCTTTAAGCGAGCCCCCGGCCGCCATATCAAGCAGCTCCAATAAATCCGAATTCAATCTCGGAAGGATCGCCTGTGTTTCCGGATCGCCGAGGCGCACATTAAACTCAAGAAGTTTGGGCATGGCGCCGAAGATCATAATGCCCGCGTAAAGAACGCCTTTCACAGGTATGCCTTTTTTTTTCATGCCCCGGATAGCCGGCATTATTATTTTTGAAATTGTTTCTTCAAAGATCTCGCCTGTTACCACCGGCGCGGGTGAATACGCGCCCATGCCGCCCGTATTGCTTCCTTTATCGCCGTCAAATATTCTCTTATGATCCTGGCTGGAGGCAAGCGGGATTATATTTTCCCCGTCGGACAGGACAATTATGGAGGCCTCCTCGCCTTCCAGGCATTCTTCGACTATGATTTTATCGCCCGCTGATCCGAATACCCTATCACCCATTATACTGTCAACGGCATTAATCGCCTCGGCGGTTGTCTTCGCCACGACTACGCCCTTGCCCGCGGCCAGGCCGTCCGCTTTTACGACTACCGGGGTATTTTTTGATTTTATAAAATTTTTGGCGGCGGCGGCGTTATCGAAAATCTCGAAATTCGCGGTCGGTATACCCTCGTCCCGGCAAACCCCTTTCATAAAAACCTTGCTTCCCTCAAGCCGCGCGGCGGCTTTTAGGGGCCCGAATATTTTTAAGTTTTTTTCTTTAAATAAATCAACTATGCCGAAGGCAAGAGGCGCTTCAGGGCCGACAATGGTCAAATCTATTTTTTCTTTTTCGCAAAAACCGGCAAGGCCGCTCAGGTCATCGGCTTTAATAGAAACATTTTCCGCTATCGCGGCTGTTCCTCCGTTGCCCGGCGCGCAATAAAGTTTTTTAAGCCGGGGGGATTGTTTTATTTTCCAGGCGATGGCGTGTTCCCTGCCGCCCGAACCTATTATTAATACTTTCATGACCGGCTGACGGGTTATAATATCTCCACTTTTCTTTTGCCCTGAGTAATCTCTCCGATTATCCAGCTTTTCAATTTATATTTTTTTAGTAGAAAATTTTTCGCTTTTAACGCTTCTTTTTCCGGAAGTATCACAACCATGCCGATCCCCATATTAAATGTCCTGAACATTTCTTTATTGTCCAGATTTCCTCTTTTTTTGATTAACTCAAAAATGGGCAAAACCGGCCACGCGCCTTTGAATATCACGGCTGTAACGCCTTTGGACAAAAGCCGTATTATGTTATCGTGAAAACCGCCCCCTGTTATGTTCGCTATGCCTTTTACGTCAAAACGCCTTGTAAGTTCCAGAACCGGTTTTACATACATGGCTGTCGGTTTTAATACCTCTTTTGCCAGTTTTGAGGATAATTCCTTCCTGGAAAATACTCTCCTTACCAGAGAAAAGCCGTTTGAGTGAATACCTGTCGAGGCAATTCCCAGAACGCGGTTTCCTTTTTTGATTCCCGTACCGTCTATAATTTTTTTCCTGTCTACCAGCCCTACCGAAAAACCCGCCAGGTCATAATCGCCCGGGGCGTACATTCCCGGCAGTTCCGCCGTCTCGCCGCCTATGAGGGCACAGCCTGCAAGGCGGCAGCCTTTAGCAATGCCTTTCACTACTTCATATCCGGCGCGCGCCGAAAGTTTACCGGTGGCAAAGTAGTCCAGAAAAAACAGCGGTTCCGCGCCGCAGGTGATGATATCGTTCACACACATGGCCACAAGGTCCACGCCCACGGTGTCGTGTATTCCGGCCCATTTCGCTATCATAAGCTTGGTGCCCACGCCGTCGGTTGACGCCACCATAAGCGGTTCTTTATACGCGCTTATTTCGGGTTTAAAAAATCCGGCAAAGGCGCCTATATTACTGATCCAACCGGGGCGTTGAGTGGTTTTTACGAGCGTTTTTATCTTTTTAACAAAAAGATTTGCCTTGTTTATATCGACACCTGATTTTTTGTAAGAAAGTTTACGCATGTTTTTCCGTCAGGTTGTTATCCTTTTCAGCACTTCCCGATAAGCGTCCTCTATGGCTCCCAGGTCCCTTCTGAAGCGGTCCTTATCAAGCTTTTTGCGCGTGTCTTTGTCCCAGAACCTGCAGGTATCCGGAGAAATCTCATCGGCAAGTAAAATCTTATCCTTATACCTGCCGAATTCCAGTTTAAAATCCACCAGATCTATATTTTTGCGGTCAAAAAACGATTTCAGGATATTATTGATCTCGAAAGAGCGTTTCTTTATGAAATCCATTTCTTCGTCCGTCGCTATCTTCAGGGCCCTGGCATGATACTCGTTTATAAGAGGGTCATGCAGGGAATCGTCTTTGTAATGGTATTCCAGGACCGGTTCGCCAAGATTGAGCCCTTCTTCTATGCCAAGTAATTTAGCCATGCCGCCTGCGACGATATTTCTTATGGTTACCTCAAGCGGAATAATTTCTACTTTTTTTACCAACATCTGTCTGGCATCCAGCTGTTTTACAAAATGCGTTTCAATGCCTTTCGATATTAGCAGTTCGAATAATATTTTTGAAATCGCATTATTCACAACGCCTTTATCGCGTATTGTGCCGCGTTTCGTAGCATCAAAGGCGGTCGCGTCATCCTTGAATTCCTGTATGAAAAGATCCGGGTCGTCTGTCTCAAAAACCTTCTTAGCTTTTCCTTCGTAAATAAGTTTCTTTTTTTGCATGTTAAATTCCCGCTTTCTTGAGTATTTTATCTACATATTTGGTATGATATCCCAGGTCGAAACACTTCTCGATGGCCGCCGGGCTCATTACATTTCTTATTTTTCTGTTTTTTTTGAGCGCTTCGGCGAAATTTATGTTTTCTTTTCGCATATTCAGGGCGGAATCCTGCACCATATCGTAAGCTTCTACTCTCGTAAGACCTTTTTTCACGAGCTCCAAAAGCACTCTTTGAGAGAAAATTATTCCCCTTGTCTTACCCAGATTTTCTCTCATACGGTCTTCATTGACCACTAATTTATCCACAAGATTTGTCATTTTGACAAGCATGTAATCCAAAAGTATTGTCGAGTCCGGCACAATAACCCGTTCCACGGACGAATGCGAGATGTCTCTTTCGTGCCAGAGCGGCATATTTTCCATGCCGGCCAGGGCATTCGCTCTCAGGATTCTCGACAGTCCGCAAATACGCTCAAACATAATCGGGTTTTTTTTATGCGGCATGCTGGAGGAGCCCTTCTGTGTAGGCGAAAAATATTCCTGAACCTCGCCTATTTCCGTCCTCTGAAGTCCGCGAAATTCTGTCGCGAATTTTTCCAGGGAACTGCCCATTACCGCGATAGCGTTCAGGTACTGGGCGTGCCTGTCGCGCTGCAAAACCTGTGATGAAACCCTTGCGGGCTTCAGGCCGAGTTTCCTGCAAACATATTCTTCAACAAAAGGGTCAACATTCGCGTGGGTCCCCACGGAACCGGATATTTTGCCGTAAGAAACCGCCTCACGGGCTCTTTTAAGCCTTTCCAGGCCACGCTTCATTTCCGTATAAAAAAGCGCCATCTTAAGTCCGAAAGTAGTCGGTTCGGCATGGATGCCGTGTGAACGCCCGATCATCACGGTGTTTTTATATTTTTTGGCCTTAAGGCGGAATGCCTTGAGAAGCTTGTCCGCGTCCTTTATCAGGGCATCCATCGCGTCGCGCATCATAAGGGAAAACGCCGTGTCCACCACATCGCTTGAAGTGAGGCCAAAGTGTACCCATTTAGCGGCTTCGCCCACATTTTCAGAAATGTTCATGACAAAACTCAGAACGTCATGATTTGTTTTTTCCTCGATTGCTTTTACGCGGTTTAATTGAAAGCGTGCTTTCTTTTTTATCTGGAAAAGATCGCTTTTTGGTATGATTTTGAGTTTAGAAAGGGCCTCGCACGCCGAAATTTCCACTTTCAGCATGTTATCGAATTTGCTCTGTTCGGACCACACGCGGCCCATCCCGGGGAGGGTATATCTCTCTATCATGTTGTGCCTTATGATCTTTGGAACATAGGTTATACCATATATGGTATAACCTGTCAACCTACTTGTCTATCCGGAAGACCCACGGTTCTCCGGAATCCACAAGGCGCGGCCTTTTTTCACATATACGGTTGATGTCCTTTGTTATCTCATCTCTGATATACTCCGTATATATTGAGAAGATATCCTCGTTGCTCATATCTTTCATCTTCATATTTTTCATTCTGTTCATTTTTCCACCTCCTTTCGTGTCTACGCGTCTCTTAAAAATTTTTCCATATTCCCCATTTCCTCTTCCAGGGTATCCTGATTCTTTATTACTTCATATTCCACACTATCCAGTTTTACGGTTCTATCGGGCGCGCGGGAAAGGGCTCTTTTCACGGTAAACAGTGTAATTTTTAAAAACGCTGCCGGGGAAATGCATGATTCGCTTTTATCTATCGCCGTGATAAAAGATGTTCCGTCAAAATCGGAAAAATTCGGCAGGTTTTCGGCAATCGTCACAATGGCGATGTTTTCTTTTTTAACGCCTCTGATGGAATTGAGCCGGTCGGGCAGCCCCTGTTCCCCTTTACCGCCTAAATTTACGCCTCTTCCGCTGACAACTACGAGGTTTTTTAAAGCGTTTCTCAAGGCGGCGGAATTGCCGCTCTGGCTATCGTGGATATCCTTAAGAGGCGCGATAATGTGTTTTTCAAATAATCCTGTCATTTTGTTTTTCTGGGCAGGGCCAAAAAGGTCCGTATCTATTGCCAGGAGTATTTTTTCTTTTTCTTCCGTTGCCTCATCCGCGACGGCCGCGTTTTGCGCCCATGCCATGAGGGTATTTATCAACCGCGGCAATTCACGTGAAAAAGAAACGCTTTCTTTTTTCTCATCACCCTCCCGCGCTCGCGGCGGGGCCGGGTTGATTTCCGCCATAAGTTTTCCCGCCGCGGCCTTCAGCGCGAGGCGCCTTCTTTTCTTTTTTTTCGGGGCGGGTTTTGGGTGGTTAATTATCCGGGCAAGCTTTTTTACCACCATATCCCTGTTGGCCCCGGATATTCCGGATATTTTAATAAGCTGTTCCCGCGCCCATTCTGACTTTGCTAAAAAATGAATTAAAAGGTTCGCGCCCTCGCCGGCGTTATCTTTTATTATTTCGAGAATCATTTTTTTGGCCGCCTCCGCCCTTCCCGCCGACCTGCTGTGCAGCCATTGCCCCATTATCGTGTATTTTTTTTGGGCCCCTTTTCTTATTCTCGTTATAAAATCGGAAATATCGGTTTTTTCGTTCTTTGTGTTTTTTGCGGGCCGCCGTTTAGCCGTGATGCAAAAATGCGACTCAACAAAATCGGGATAAGTAATATTAAATCTGTTTTTTATCATGTTTTTCACGATACGCAAAATTTTGCCGTGGACAGTTCCGTATATAACCGCCTTTTCTTCAAGTTCCGCTAAATTGCGGAAAAGCCGTTTTTTCGCCTCATCTGTCAATTTATATAAAACGTAGCTGAAGAAAACTAAATCCGCGCTTTCAACAACGGAATCCAGTATTTCTTGATCCGCCAAACTTTCTCTTATTATCTCAATGATATTTAATTCTTTGATTTTCCGGCTATGCTTATTGATCAAGGCCATGTATCGTGAAGCTAACCGGGAATTTCCGCAGCCCCGCCCTGGCTCAAAAATAATACTTTCTGCTCCATGCCCGGCGCCGCGTTCAAGAATAATATTAATTTTATCTTTCACCGCTCCCCGTAAATCAACTCCTTTTATCGTAATTTTCATATTTTTCCCGGGCACCGGCCATTCCCTGTGTTTTTCAAATTCTTCCAGTATAACAGCCGCCAGTAAAACCGGCTCTATATGCCCGCAACCCAGATCCCAAAACACCAAATTGTTTTCGCCCGCGGCAAATTTTTCACGTACAATGAAAGGCAGCTTTTCTTTTAAATCTTTTATTATCCAGTCATATTGGCTCAATGTCGTTGCCTCCGGAAGGCCCAGATACTCCATTAGGGCCGCATAGGCCAATGTCGGGGGGGTTTCGGGATTATTCAGGTTGGCTTCGACATCATCAACAAATAAGAAAATATTTCCTTTGTAGCCGTTTTTTACAGCGGGCAAATTTTTGATGTCTTCGTAAAAGGCGGATGGGTATTTTTCCCCTATTCTGTGGATCAGGATCTTTAACGCGTGGATTTCCAGTAATTTTTCAATAAATTCCCTTTTTTCACGGTTGGCGCGTTTTTTGCCGTATTTAATTATAAATTTCACGAAATTTTTGCTGCGCGCCATCGCGTTTGTAAGAGATCCAAGTATAGACCTCTTATATTGATTTTCATATTCGGAATCTCCGAGCTGGGAAATCCAGTAGTGAATTTCGTTAAGAGCGCTTCTGTAATTTTGCTCGAGATGGCCGCCGGGTAAAGTGTCTATGCTCAGTATTTCCTCGAGTATCTCGTAAGCGTGCTCTCTTTTAAGTTCGCGCGATACAAGTCCTGATAACGTTTCAACGGCATCTATTCTCTCAATCTCTCTGAACGCGGAGGGGATATCCTGATATACATTGTCAAACTCTCTATCCACAACTTTCCTTATCTTACTCTTATCAAACGATAACTTCATAAAATCCGCTTCCGAGTTATAGACAAGCTTTATGTGCCCGAGTAACTCGTTTAGCAGTTTATGCATCCCTTGCGTCTCGCCGACGGGCGGGGGCATGCATTTGAGCAGTACATCTATTATTTCGCGTTGCTGTTGTACACTAACGCCTTCGTGAAGAAACGCTCCTTCAAGGATAAAAAGCCCGCTGGGATCGTCATTATCCAACCTTTTCATGGCGCTGTTTATCATTGACCCGCATTCGGCAAGAATTTCTTTTTTTGCCTTGTTTTTCATCGCGTTTTTAACACGCAACGCCGTTGAATAAATCTTGTCCGCGGCGCGCTGCAAACTTCGATAAATACGGGCGGCCGGCCTTTCCGGAACAAGCCCTTCGTAATCATCTAATATTTTTTCCGTGGTTCGCAGTTTTCTTTTTGTCATGCTTTCAAGTGATTGACCTTTAAAAATTTCGTGAAGGGTATGGGCCGCTAATACAAGCCGGGATTTCGGCCGTTTATCATCAAGGGTATCAACCTCAAGAAATATCAACTTTCCCTCCCGGTCAAGAACCCGCACATGTTTAAGTTCCTGAAAACCATTCTGCGGAAAATCAGTGGGCGTAATAACCGTGTTGACACCGAGTTCTATGCGCCTCTTTTGCTTGGCTCCGGCAGCCTTTTTTTTGACCTCAATACCGTCGTCTGAGGGCGGCATAAACGGGCTGCCTTCATATTGAAACACGGTGTCGAATATCCCGGGCAACGGCCTTGTGGCCTTTATAAGCGTATCCAGCAAATTCCTGAAAACCCGGGCGAGCTGCTTGTCGGTATCCCCAGACATGTCCCTTGATATCAATTCACGTGCCTGAAAAAGGTTTTTTTTCATTATTGAAAGTGTTTCTTCCGATATTAATTCTTTTGGGAGATACCTGTTTTTTTCCCGCTCTTTTTCTATCAAATCCAATATATTTGACACGATATTTTCCGCCCGTTCGGCCCTATGTTCTTTTCCATTAGCCGTGTGCGCCATTATCCATATCTCTTTCATGAGTTTGAGAAGCCTTATACCGTTTCCAGCGCTTTTGCTGAATTCATTCTCCATGCAACCAAACGCTTCTATCCCCCCCAACCCATGCCTTTTGAACTTTTCCGGCGTAGGTATAGCGCCTATAAGATAAATATTGTGGTGCCTGTCTTCGGAATACACAAATTTCATATTTTCAATGATAAAGTCCGCGAGGTCCAATAATTTTGGATGAAATCTATACCATTTTATCCTTTCTTCATTCATTCTGCCGGGCGTTACCCTTTCTCCCCGGTTTTTTATAATATTTTCCAGAAGTTTTTCAAAATCAACGGCCTGCCGGATGTCTTTTTTTAGCCAACCCGGCATATCGTCGTTTATTTCTTTTTTCGCGAGTTTTTTCAATGACCACATCACTGCCGGGCCTCCGTATTGGGACATAGAGGGCCAGTTGTCGGTAAAAGTATCATCCCCTAACATCGCGCGTAAAAATATGTGCTCGCTTCTTCCCATAAGCATAGAAAGTTTCGGGATTTCGCCGGAATTCATATGCTCTCTGATAAAGTCTATGGATTCAAAGCCGTTTGTTTCTCTGCCGATATAATCTCCCATTAACTGAAGGTGTTTATAATTATTATTTTTGAGCCATCGTAAAAGTTTTAAAAATCTCGCCGTATGATCGTGAATCTCGCCGCCCACTGCCTCACGTTCTATGTTATGGTGCTTGATCCGGGCCAGGCGCCTTCTCTGCATCCGCACCAGATCCCGGAGCCGGGTAATATCATATTTGGTTGAGCGTACGCAGATTTTTGTAAGCCCGCTTCCTGGCATAACCCGCCTGCTTTTTAGTATTTGCCTTGTGTTATTTATAACTTTTTTGATTCGGCGGCGGCGGTATTTTTTGCTTATTTTATCCGGCCCGTTGTCCGCGATTACCAGAACAAACGATTTCTTTTTTGACAGTTTAATCTTATCTTCTATTTCCTCCGGCGCGGTGCCCGGCTCATATCCGGCCTTAACAACTATAATATCTTCCGGACGGCCCGGGCATGGTATGAATTCAATATTTTCACTTTCCCCGCCGCGGAGCCAGTCAAGCCGGGGCATCATTTCTTTTGTGCGTCCGTTCAGCGTTTTTTTGTGCGCAAAATCGGAAATCGCCTCATCTATTTCATAATCATCGAGCTTTTTCCATTTCCCTTTTTTAACGACATAATCGCCGGCGGGGGTCTCTTTGGTTCCAATTGCCCGGGCGATAAATTTCACCACGGCCCCGATTGAAATATTGTACATTATAAATAAACCGAGAAACCGAGCGCTGCCGGGAGGTAACGCGGGTGTTAAAATAAAAAGAGCCGCGCCGAAAGCGATCCACGGGGCGCAGAATGTCATTGTTACCGCCGTGAGTTCGGTTTTAATCTTAAATTTCGCGTGCATCATTTCATGGAAATATATGATGAACTGAATTAATTTGGGAACACGCCTCATCGCTTCTTTATCGGCGTAAAGTTTTCCCGCCGTGTGATATGAATAATAGGAAATTTTCCCCCTTGAATTCGGGTCGTGGTCGCGAATATTGCGTATGTTTTCGGCTTTTTCGAACCCGCGGATTAACCCGTAGTCTTTCCTGTGATGCCTGAATGACAGGCCCTTTTGAATATACCGGGCGGTCATAAGAGGCAGAATACCTGCTGTGACGCTATAAACTAAACCGGCCGCGAATAAGCCCGCGCTATAATAATAGATTGATATGGCAAGGGTTATTAGCGCGGATACCGGGCCAATTACCGAGGCAAGCGCTATTTTGTTAGCTGAAATCGCGCTGCCTTCTTTTTCCGTCCCGGCGGATGAGGCATCATGTTGATTTTCTGAAGGCAATATTTTTTTAATTCCTTCCGGCCGAATAATATTATCCGCAGGTTTATAGGAAAGCTGTTGAGCCCGGGAACGCGGTATTGAGAATAGTACGCATAAATATTTTTTCTCCATAGCGCCGGCCCGGGATAAATCAAAATTACTGACCGGTATGTTTATCGTAAAATTTGAAGATTTTTTTTCAAGCTCTATTTTGTCGCGGGCTTCCGGTATATTCGGATCATAGAAAATAAGTTTATGGCCGTTCGGGAATATAAATGTAATCACGCCTTCAAGAATACCGCCATTCTTTAATATGGCCGGCCTCTCATCTTTCGCAAGCCGCCGCCTGCCGGCTGCCCGGTAAATAGCCGGCCACCATTCGTGCTCAACCGTATGCAGCGTTGATAAATGAGCGCCCTTCCGATGGATCAGCCTATTGACATAGGCCAATACAAGCCGTTCAAATGATTCCGCTTTGTTTTCAGTTGACGGGAGCGTTCGTTGCGCGAGAGTGGTTTTCGGTAAATCGGGATTCGCCCAGACGATGCCCTGCCATAAAAACGCTATGGCGAGGATAAGGGCTATTGCCCGTATCCGGGTTCTGGGCACGTAAAAATTTTTCTGTTCTTTTTTCATGTGCTTCATATTTACTTAACGCAATTTAAAGAGGGTACGTAATATTGTGCCTTGTGTTTTAAGGCGCCTCAGCGGCGTAACCCGGGTAATCCGGTTGCTAAAAAAAATAGTTGAAATCGTAAGTAAAAAATTTGCCTCACTTGCCTTATTTGGGTTAACGGCGAATAATTAAGCCGCTTGCCTGATATTCTCTTCTATGAGAGTGTTAATTCTATTGATTTCACCGGCATCCAGCTTAGTAACGGGTAATTCGAATAACATAGTTTTTGCCAGTTCTTTTATGTCTTTTATATCTGTAGTTAATTCTTTTCCTGTAAGGAGCTTATAGACCTTAAGAAGATCATCTATTTTACCGTTTCGGAGTACGCGCAAGGCAAGAATAATACCTTCAACCTGGATTATGTCACCCTCACTTTCCTTAATGAAAGCAAGAGCTTGCATGTCTAATTTATCCTGAACTATGCCTACAAGCTTTTTACTATGGCAGGCAACGTCGAATAAAACAGTATAGCCCTTATTTTGATATTCTTTTATCCAGCCTTGATCTTTTGCCTCTTCTATCTTTTTTATAAATTCGTTTGAATTATCCGGATCTTCAAGCGACAATTGAATAATCTTCTCAGGGTATTTTGCTTTTTTTGTTTCTATCGCGAGGCGGTTTAGTGTATCTCGCTGCTTAAAGGGAAGTATTGAATCATCAACTATGTGTATTAGTACTGTTTTATCAGGGATAATAGGCATATATTCAGGTTTGAGGTTCTCAGCATGTATTCTTACAGCTTCCTTACTTGCTGAGCTATCTTTAGTAGCCCAATTGCCTGGTATTATTTTTCTTACATTTTCATCGCTTTCTGCCAAGTGACATAAGGCATTAACTACAGCAACGCCCACGTTTGAAACCTCATATGCGCTAATTAGTGCTGCTCTTACATCCATATCGCTGTCTGCCAGGGGCGCTAATGCACGGATTGCATCTACCACCACAGACATGTCCTTCATATCGCGCAGATTGTGAAGCAATGTTATTCTTTCTTCCTTCCCAAGCTTGCTCTGAGCAAGGCCACCTTCGGCGGCCACGTCGAAGGGCTTCGGCGGCAAGTCATCATGGTGAAAAAGCTTGCCGATTCTACTACCGCCAACCGCAGCGTCTGTAAGCATTTGGTGTGTAGCGGTAGTATTCATTGGAAAGTCACGCTCCATGCCAGTGTAAGCTGTATTTGTTATATAGCCGGGAGTTCTGGGTTTTGGCCTACGTGATGCGCCATTTCTTTTTTGTTGAGTCATTATTTGTATTTGTCTCTCCAGCATTCCTGCCGGGAAAGATTTTACTTCAACAACTAGTTTTACGCCGAACTTTTCATATACGGCATGATAAATCCTGGCAGCGAGAGCAATATAGTCTTCTTGCGTAGCATTTCCTTTGCTATATAAAACTATGTGGTCGCGGTCATGGATAGCCATGCCCCCTTCAGTCCAGCCTTTAGCGCCAAGCTGCTCGATAAACCAGTTCGCTGTTCTTGCTTTACCTTCAAAAACATAGCTCTCATCCTGTGGCCGGAATACCGCCCCCAGGGAGCTAGTCCACATTTCCGCCTCAAGGAGACGTCCATTATCAATTATTTCCATTATTCTTGAAATATTTTTCTTGGCTCGCTTTTTTAATCTAAATGTTACTTCATAGATAACCATTGGTTCTGATTGAAAAATACTATGTTTTATACCGAACTTTATCTCATCTTTTGTTAATGTCTTAAGCTCACCGCTTAAAGTAATAACCTTAACTTCTTCTACAACTTTTTCTGTAGTAAAATTAACATTATTAATTTTAGATTCCTTTAGTTCGAGATCAATGGAATCGGCCCTAAAGCCGGCATTCATGACTACCGCGCCGCCGGCAGTACCCGGGATTACGGATGTAAATTCAAGTCCTGATAGTCCACGCTCTTTTAATTTGTTTGCTAAATCCCGGAGCCCTATTCCGGCTCCTACTCTTACCAAATTGTCTTTCACCTTAATGCTGCTAAATTTATTCATTGATATGACTAAGGCCGGGACATGTTCGCCAAAGAGGGTATTCGATCCTCGTCCAAGAATGTTTACGGGAATATTATTTTTATGCGCGAAGATTAGAATATCACGAAGTTCTTTTACAGACGCGGGTTCTGTGAATGCAAGCGCATTGCTATTTATTCGAAGGGTTGTATATTCTTTTATATTTTTATCGAATTTTATTTTGATTTTACTTGTTCTTGAAAAATATCGGAGTAAATATTTAATGCCATTATTTTCGTATTTTTCCGCTAATGCTTTTTTCAAAACTTGTGGGTTTTTTGAAACAAACGCAGGATCAACAAACCCTTCCTGTTGCTGAGCTGCAAGGTCGGGGGGTGTTTCTTGGCCTATACCATTAATTCTCCTTGGGATATGTAATTCAAATGTAATGTCCCAAGGCCGCTTTTTATCAGATTGTACCTGATTCCACCTAACCATGGGGGGTTCTTTGGTTACCAGGCTTTCATCATCGGTATAGATAGCTTTGAGCGATTTCGTAATTCCATTAATACCAAGTCCGCTTACGCCTCCATACAGGTCCCTTTCTGAAGTTAAAATCTTGGGGGCATTTGAATCAGGATATAAACTACGATTGGCTATTTCTGCCGGCAACGCTTTTTTAGACTGATTTGATATTCGAATGATAAATTTATTTGCGTCTGCCAATGCCTGGATCCTGATTTTTGAAACATTATCTATCTTACCGTGACCAACAGCATTGTACATGGCATGGGTGATGATACTAAGCACATTTGAGCGTTCAAGATAAGGAAGGCGCTGTGTCGCTAAATCGGTCAAATCAGTAATTCTTTTATCTATATCTTTCAGTCCGATTAAACGCGGAATATAATTGCGAACTATTTCTTGATGATCGTATAATACTTCGGGTTTTGCGGGATCAATAGGGCTTCTTGCGCCGCTGGGCCCTTTTAATTCCGTATTTTTTCCATCAAAACCTATGTATTCAATAAGACGCCTGTGCGCGCCACCCTGAAATTCCTGCCGTAAATCTGCGACTTGTTTTTGAACTAATTTTTTGATTTCATCATTACTCATATCTTTAAAAGGATTCGCGCCAGTAAGAACATCCTGATCATGATAATCGTTAAATAACCTGTATGTTACGTATAATTTTCTTTCCGGACTGGAAAATACCCAATAAAAAAGTACCATGAGTAATCCTGGCCGACCTTGATTGATTCTCTGAACAATACCCTCGTCGTATTCATCTGCATATTTTAATACCGATTTGGGATTCTTAACCATCGCCCTAAAGAGAGGATCCTTCTCCAGCTTTACAATAATATCTTTCCAGCTATCCGTAAGCACGTTACCGAAAACCAGCGGGCTATGGCCGACCAAAGTAAAATCCGAAAAACTCGCATCTCCGCGGTAATCTACCACATTCCCGTATTGAAAAAAATTCTTGGGGAGAACGGATATATCGACTTGTTTGAACTCCGAATCAGGATATTCATGTAAAGCCCTGCCAATCCTGCCTGGAGGTATTTTCCTCACAAGAAAGCGTTTTTCTTTACCTTCCTCAGGAATATACACAAGATACTCGTTTTCATCCATAAGACTACCTGAATTCTGAAGTTGAAAACTCATTCCTCTTTTTGACATCTCTTCTATAAAATCATCGATTGCTGCAGAAAAAGTACTTTCCAAACAATTAAAAACAATGTTTGCCGTAGGATAGTACAACACAATAGCTTCAACAAGATTAGCTATTTTTTCCAGAGAAACGGCCTTTCCCGCCAAATGGCTATCATCCAAAGATAACCTGAAAACGAATCTACCTTTATCAGCTCTTATTTGTTGAATACGGCTTACAAATGTCTTTGCTTTATTCTTTGAGACCATCCGGGAAGCGTTTGTGTTTATCATATTGATATCATGCCGGGATATTATTTCGAAAAGGTCCTTCCGTAAGGAAATCTCTCCTCCTGTAAGATGAATAGAATGGCTCTTAACATCGATGCCATCAAGATTCGCCACACGATTAAAATCTTCTGTGCTCATTTCCCGTACATCCTCACTGTTACAAGAAAACATGCAATGTCTACAGTTGTTATCACACGTTAATGAAAGTATGGCCATGATCGGGGTCGGATCCCAGTTCAAATGATATGGTTTCTCTATGGCAACATCCGCAAATTGCTTCCTTCTGAACGCTTCAACAAACTGTTGAAAATCATAATCCAAGTCAAGCGGATGCGTAACAACGCGCTCGCCGAAAACACTTCTTACTTTTGTGAATTCCGGTGTAATTGTTTGCGCCGCTGCAGAACCAGCAAGCTCTTCTGCTTGCCGGGTTGCGGGTAGCAAAGATGCCTTCTTTTCAAAATACGTATGAAGCTTTCCAATGGGCAAGTTTACCGGGGATAGCTCTTTCCACGTTGTCAATACAGGCTTTTTTAAATTCCCTCCATATGCGCACAATCCTTTGACAGATATTACATATTCTGTTGTTTCCGCGCGGTTCTCTTCGCCCGGAGAAGGCCACCACTGGCACTTTACTTTTCCTTTTCTTTGCCGTAGAAATCTTGTGGGATGAGTATGTATTTTGTTTATTAACCCGGAAACAGGCCAGGAAAATGCGAGTTCAGTACCTTTTATCAAAAGCCAGGTACCATCTTTTTTTCTTGCCAACCCTAATTCATAGATGTCACTTTTAACTAATTTCTTTAAATCCATTACTGATGGCTCTTTTCTGACATCAGCATATATCATCAGCCTTTCTGAAGACAAAAGAGCTCTTCTGGCATCATCCAATGTTTCAAATTCACCGATAAAGTACCTGTCACTAACTTCAGTAAACCATACCCCTTCTAATCCTTGACAATCAAGATAATGCTTTTCCTCATCTTTAATTCCCAGCTCTTCTATTTCAGGTGAAGTAAGATTGGCGTGATCTTCAAAAAATAATACATTGATTGTTTTATTTATTTTTTTAAAACTAAGTGTAACATATTTATAAGTTTTCCCGGTACACCCGATCTTGCCTTCATGAATTTCCGGGTATATTCCTATGCCGGTCTTTGAAAGCAGCTTATTTAGCCTCATGATATGGCTCTCTCTTAAAATATTAGCTGTAATAAACTTTTTTAATCTGCGGGTGGCATAAGTTATCATAGCGCGCCCCTGGAAGTCTAAGTCCGATCCAAGTGTTTGGAAAAAAAGCCCAAGCATGGTTTTGGTTTCCGGGATTTCAAGTTTCGATGCAGATTTAGAAACAGCCGAGGGCTTTACCAATCTAACCAGATCCTGAGACCTTTCATCCTTGCCATACACGCGCGCAAGTTCTCTAAACCAAATTTTGTTTACTTTTTTGCGCTCAGGGTACAACTCAGAAGGTGTGTTAGGCCAATTGGAATCAGACATCCAATGCTCCAAGGCATTTGTAGTAACTAATAAAATTCCGTCGAAACGTAAGCCGCTTTCGTATAGCTCTTCAACTTTATTGCGTATAGTCTCCTCAACATTAAAAGGATTGCATTCCAAAACAAAATCATTCTCAATAACCAAAATTCTTTTAATATTGTCACCCTCTGCCATATTTATAATAGTATTATGCTTAGGGTCATCAACCACATTCATATTATAAGGTGGCAGCCGATGATTATTTACTGCTTTTTTTAAATCATATTTAAGGAGACGAAAATAAGATGAAGGATGAGGCTCATTTGTAAGAAGAAGAGTTCTTATCAGCGTACCGTCCGAAAACAGAGAATTTCGCCAACCGCTTGCCGAAAGTTCTTCAGATATCTGTCTTATATCATTTTCTGTATTGATATCGGGATGAGTAAAATTCGGAGTTCTACCATCGGGGGATAATGCTGAATTGGCATCATCGTGATAATCCAGGCAGTATTCATCAAATCTAATGTTAAATTTCAGGCGTAAAAGCGAAAGAAATCCGTATTCATGGTTGTGATGGTGCGGTATATGAAAAACGCTGAATCCGGTATCTTTGTCAGTCCATAATTCAAACGGATTGCCTAAATCTGAATCTGGACACGAACATGCACGACCTGTG
>CAYTQI010000005.1:17952-49461 GCA_964440235.1 uncultured Planctomycetia bacterium | reverse complement strand
CTTCGGCCTTGATACGCACAAATCCTGCAGTTTGTTTTTCTCAAGAAAACTCAAAACCTCATTTTCCCGCATTCGCGGAATAATAAACGGGGTTTTTTCCGCGCGTTTTTTCTTTATGTGATTTATGAGCGTGTTTTGATATTCCGAGATCTTAAAAAAATAATTTTCCTCGTCCAGCTTTTCAGCCCTGCGGCCGCAGTCCGGGCATACCCCGTTTTTCGCCTGCGAATCGGACCAGAAGGCCTCACAGGGGGTGCAAAACCAGCCTTTATAAACTTTTTTATAGATTTTATCCTTTTCATAGAGCAGGGTTAAAACCTTTTTTACCGCTTCCTCATGCATTTTATCCGTGGTGCGTATAAAATGATCATAACCTATATTTAACTTTTTCCAGAGCGATGTAAAACGCGGTACAATGGTATCCACGAATTTTTTTTCTTCCCCCGCGGCAAAACCCGCTTCAAGGGCGGCATTTTCTATTTTTTCGCCGTGCTCGTCGGAGCCGGTCATAAAGAAAACTTTATGCCCGCGCTGTTTCTCGAATCTCGCCACGGCGTCGCACATAACCTCGGTATAGGCGTGCCCGATGTGGGGCGAAGCATTTACGTAGTATAACGGAGAGGTAATATAAATTTTTTTCACTTAGTCCCCGAATTTAACCTCGATGCGTTTGCCGCTTTCGATTTCCACCATGGCGGTACGCTTAAGCGGGTTAAGGGCCACAACCTTGCCCTTGCCCTTTTCAGTCTTTATCTCGTGCCCGATCCTGGGAAGTCCTTTTATAAGGTCTCTATAAGTCTGGTTTTCGTAGCTTAGGCAGCACATAAGCCGGCCGCAGAGGCCCGATATCTTCGTCGGATTTAGCGGCAGGTTCTGGTCCTTCGCCATTCTTATCGTGACCGGCTCGAAATCCTTCAGAAATTTCACGCAGCAGAGTTCTTTTCCGCATGGGCCGTACCCGCCCATTAGCCTGGCCTCGTCCCTTACGCCTATTTGTTTGAGCTCAATCCTCGCTTTAAAAATATTTGCCAGGTCCCTGACAAGATTCCTGAAATCTATGCGTCCCTCGGCCGTAAAATAAAAAATAATTTTTGACCGGTCAAATGAATATTCCGCCTCAACCAGCTTCATCGGAAGCCGGTGTTCGGCTATTTTCCGTTCACAGGTCCGTATGATTTCCCGCGATTTTTTTCTGTTTTTCTCTATCTGGCGGTAATCCCAGGGGTTTGTCTTGCGTATTATCTTGCGCAGGGGGCGTTCACCCTTTGTATTCAGCGTGTTTTCGGCTTCCGAAATAATCTGCCCGTATTCCAACCCGCGGTCCTGCTCAACGATCACGTAATCGCCCACCTTGAACCTGAGCCGGCCCGTGGCGAAATACGCTATCTTGCCCGCTTCGCGCAGCCTTACCTGTACAACTTCATGCATTATTTGCTCCCGTGATCTATGCGTGCCATCGCGAGATTAACGAAGGCGCCCGGGCGATGGCCGCTCTTTCTCAATTCACTATTTAACACATCAACGATAATATTCGGATTCACGTTGCGATCAACGTATGAACGAAGAGTGATTATCCTCTTTATCAGGCGGTCTAACTCTTCTGATTCATACCCGTGGCTCTCTCTTTTTACCTCATCACTCCTGTCCCGGCAAAAAAACGCATCCGCCTTACCTGTTTCCCTGTATAAAAATATGTCTCTAAAAAAAGCGAGCAGGGCGTCAAGCGCATCCTTCAGGTTTTCCTTCTTTCCCCGCTTAAACGCGGCTCCATCCATCCCTGAGGGGTAACCGGCCGCCGGGGATGAAAATTTTATAACCTGGCAGCGCGATACGATCGTGGAAAGAAGCAGTTCTTCCGAGAGGCTTATAAGGATAAATACCGCGTCGAGCGGCGGCTCCTCAAGGGTTTTCAGGAAAGCGTTGGACGATTCCCGGTTCATGGAATGGGCCTCGTTTATGATAAAAATTTTCTTTTTCGCCTCGTAGGGCCTCATGTTGGCCTGCCTGATAACGGTTCTTACATGCTCTATACCGATTGTTGAAGAGGCCCCGGCGGGCTTTACTAAAAATACATCGGGGTGATTCCGTGAATTTATCTTCCGGCAGGAGGCGCACGCATCACACGGCTCGTTTTTCCCGGCCCGGCAATTTATGGTTTTCGCGAAATCTTTCGCCGCGGCGAGTTTAATGCCGGGGTCACCCCCGGCAAAGATGTACCCCGAAAAAATCTTTCCGCTTTTTACGCTCGCCTTTAATATTTCGAGGGCGCTATCCTGCCCTTCCGTATCTTTGGATGGCATTCATGACCTCATTTCTCACTTCTTCAAAAGTGCCTTTTACCGAACCCTTTGTCCTTATCAGCTTTATTCTTTTTTTATTTTTCTCCGCAAGCTCCAGGTAACCGGCCCTTACCCTTCTGTGGAAAGAAATATCCTTAGATTCCATCCTGTCTTTTTTGCCCGGGCCGATTTTCTCCAGGCCCTTTTTAGCGTTTATGTCGAGAAATATCGTAAGGTCCGGGGTTACGCCTTTTACGGAAACGGATTCTATTTTTTTTATCTCTTTCTCCGGAACGCCGCCGGCGTATCCCTGATAAACACGCGTGGCGTCGTGGAACCTGTCGCTTATGACTATTTTCTTTTTTAAAAGCGCCGGCGCGATTACCTGCCTCACGAGCTCCGAACGGCTTGCCTCGAAGAGCAGGGCCTCGGCAAGAGGCGAGATAAGTATGTTTTTCGCGTCCAGGAGAACGTCCCGTATCCTGTCCCCCACGGCTGTCCCGCCCGGCTCCCGGGTATAAACGACGCTGTATCCCTGTCTTCTTAAAAAATCGGCCGTGAGTTTCGAATGCGTGCTCTTCCCCGAACGTTCCGGCCCCTCGAAAGTTATGAATATTCCCCGTTTCAAATTTTTCTTCGCCATTCCGTGCCTGTCTTTGTGTCTTCCGCGATGATATTGTGATCATTAGCCAGGATCCGCCTGAAATTATCCGATTTTTCGTATTCTTTCCGTTTCCTGGCTTCCAGGTATTCCTTCATTAATACTTTTTCTTTTTCGCTGTAAGATTCCTTCCCGCCTTCCATCGACAAGCCGAATACCCCGCTTAACAGTTCCGACACAAGCTGCCGGGAATGGTTAAGTTTTAAATAGATATCCGCGCTATTTTCTGTTTTCAGGGAATTGGCATCGTGAATTACGTTAAATATCTCGGCAATCGCCTTCGGGGTATTAAAATCGTCGTCCATAGCGGCCTCAAACTTTAGTTTATATTTATTTACCGGGGATGGCCCCTCGCGGTTTTGCCGGCTAACGCGGGGGCTTGGCGACTGCCTGCTTATTTTTTCCAGGGTTTTATTCGCGAAACGAAAAAATATACTTATAGTTTCTCTCATCTTTTTCGCCCGGTCAATATTTTCTTCCGTGTAATCCGCGGGGCTGCGGTAATGCGAGGAAAGGAAAAATAATTTTAAGGCGTCCGGGTCCCTGTATTTTTCCATGAAATCCTTTATCGTTACAAAATTACCCCTGGACTTCGCCATCTTCTCGCCGCCGGTGGTAAGCAGCCCGTTATGTATCCAGTATCGGGCGAATTTTTTCCCGGCGCCTTCGGACTGCGCTATCTCATTTTCGTGGTGCGGGAAAATAAGGTCGAGGCCGCCGGCGTGTATGTCAAATTCATCCCCCAGGATATCCGAACTCATCGCCGAACATTCTATATGCCATCCGGGCCTCCCCGCGCCCCACGGGCTCGGCCAAGCGGGCTCGCCTTCTTTGGATGCCTTCCATAAAGCAAAATCCAATCCGTCACGCTTTTTATCGCCGGGCGAAATCCTGGCTCCGGATTCCAGGTTTTTTAAATTCTGGCCGGAAAGTTTACCGTAATTTTTAGCTTTTTTTATGTCAAAGTAGACATCCCCCGCGGCTTCGTAAGCGCATCCCTTTTCTATGAGTGACTCTATGAATTTGATCATTTTTGGTATGTATTTCATTGCCCTGGGCTCTTCGGTGGGCTTTTTTACCCCCAATAAGCCCTCTATGGCCTCGTGATATGACTTAAGGTATTTTTCCGAGATTTCCTTAACGGTATCTTTGAGGCCCGCGCCTGAGGAACCGGAAGCCGATTTCGCCTTGGCTATTATTTTATCGTCAACATCCGTTACGTTTCTTACGAACGTAACCTTGAATTTACGATACTCAAAATACCGCCTGATCACGTCAAAAACGTAGGCGCTTCTGGCATGCCCGATGTGCGGTTCATCATAAACGGTCGGCCCGCAAACATACATTCCGACGGCCCCTTTTTTGACGGGAACAAAATCCTCTTTTTTGCGCGAAATTGTATTGTATATTTTCATGCTTCCTGTTCAGGAGGGGTGAACCTATTTTTCCAGTCTTTCTATCCTTTGCTTTAACGCGTCTATATCCTGGAGTATAGGATCGAGCACGTGGATATGGTCCATTTTGACATCAATTTTTTTTCCGTCCTGTTTGGTAATCCTTCCCGGAACGCCGACTACCGTCGAATTCGGCGGAACGTCTTTGATAACGACGGCGTTGGCCCCGATATAGGAGTTATCCCCTACCTTTATGTTGCCGAGCACCTTGGCCCCGGCCCCTATAACTATATTGTTTCCCAGCGTCGGGTGTCGTTTACCGCGCTCTTTTCCCGTTCCCCCCAGCGTCACACCCTGAAAAAGGGTTACATTCCGCCCTATGACGGATGTCTCGCCTATCACCACGCCCGTGCCGTGGTCTATAAAAAAACCCCCCGCTATGACGGCGCCCGGATGAATCTCTATGCCGGTAATCCACTTTGCGAACTGCGATATAAAGCGCGGAAAAAACGGAACTCCTATTTTAAACAATCTGTGCGCCACCCTGTAAAATATTATGGCGTGAAGACTGGAATAAGTCAGCAGGACTTCCATGAAATTCGTCGCCGCGGGGTCGCGCTCGAAAATCGCTTTTATTTCTTTTTTAAAGATCAGGCTCACGAAGACAAGGTATGTCAGGACAACAGCCAGGACAGACAATATGAATATTAAAAAGGCCATGTATTTTTACCTCCGCTCTTCCAGCGTAATAACCGCATAACTCGCGATCGCTTCTTTTCTGCCTATCGGGCCCACGCCTTCGTTCGTGGTGGCTTTTACATTAACCCTGCTCGTTTCAATTCGCAAAATACCGGATATTTTGCCGCGCATGTCATCAGTGAATCGGCTTATTTTGGGCTCTTCGGCTATGACAACCACGTCCACGTTATTAACGCTATGCCCCTGCCGGGCGATCAAATCATTCACTTTTTCAAGAAGCCCCGCGCTTGAAGCGTCTTTGTAGGACGGGTCCGTGTCCGGGAAACGCCCGCCAATATCACCAAGGCCCGCGGCGCCCAGCATGGCATCACACACCGCGTGCAGCAACACGTCTGCATCCGAATGTCCGAGAAGCCCCTTGGCATGCGGAATTTCCACCCCCCCAAGCACAAGTTTTCTTCCTTCAACGAGACGGTGAATATCGTAACCTATGCCTATCCTCAAATCAACCTCTGCGCTTCATAAGTATCTCCGCCAGGGCAAGGTCTTCCGGCGTTGTAATTTTTATGTTCCGGGACGAGCCCTTTACGATTTTTACTTTATGCCCCAGTTTTTCCACGAGCGACGCGTCATCGGTCGCGCCCCGGGAAGCGGGCACGCGGTACGCGTCCGTAATCATCTTTTTTTCAAATACCTGGGGCGTCTGCGCCTCCCACAATAACTTACGTTCGGGGGTTTTGGATACAAAAAGATTTTTTCCCGCGCGCTTAAGTGTCTGTTTCAGGGGTGTGGCGGATATGGCGGCCCCGCTTTTTTTCGCGGCGAGAAGAACCCTCCTCACAAGGTCCCCGTTTACCAGAGGACGCGCGCCGTCGTGTATTAAAATAAAATCCGCTTCCGGCGCTTCGCGAATACCGTTTCTCACCGAATCAAAGCGGCTTTTTCCCCCGGCGATAACAGCGCGCACTTTTTTAAAGCCGTATTTTCTGATTAACCGCCCGCACGCCTTTAATCTGCCGCGCGAAACAGCGACGATAACAGTGTCAATATACCTACTGTCGTTCAATACCTTTAAGGTATGAGCGAGTATCGGTTTTTTTCCAAGTTTTACAAATGGCTTATGCTGATTTGAACCAAGCCTTTTTCCCCTGCCCGCGGAGGGAACCACGCATACGACTTTCATTAATGTTTTATCTCGACTTACGCCCGGAGCGGTCGTCGGCCCTGTTGGCAAAAATCATCCTGCCCGCCGAGGTCTGCAGAACACTGGCCACAACGACTCGCGCGTTCTGGCCCACAAGCTGCCTGGCGTTATCTATCACAACCATTGTCCCATCGTCAAGATAGGCGACACCCTGATTGTATTCCTTTCCGGCCTTAGCTACCTTAACATCCATTTCCTCGCCCGGCAGGACTACCGGCTTGAGGGCATTAGTAAGGTCGTTTATGTTTAAAACATTTACCCCCTGAAGCTCGGCTATCTTATTCAGGTTAAAGTCGTTGGTAAAAACCTTCGCGCCGAGCACCTTGCCAAGCTTGACGATCTTGGCGTCAACGTCTTTGATTTCCGCAAAATCCTCTTCGTGAATTTTAACGTCGATGTGCGGATTCTTCTGGAGGCGGTTCAGCACGTCAAGGCCTCGGCGCCCGCGGTTTCGTTTCAACGCGTCCCGTGAATCCGCCACCTGCTGCAACTCCCTCAGAACGAAACGCGGAACGAGAAAACGGCCCTCGATAAAACGGGTTTTGGCTATATCAACGATACGCCCGTCGATAATGACGCTCGTGTCCAGTATGATAATTTGATTTTTTTCCTCTTCGCGCGAAAATCTTACATACGGAATGACCAGATTGAATTCGTCGTTTCCCTTCATCGCTATAACCATTCCCAGGTAACAGAATATCAGGATAAAAATAATGTTGAGCGAGGAATATATTGACTCGCTCATCGGAATAAGCCGCACGACAAACATTAAAAGCCATGCCATGAAAAATCCGAATATCAGGCCGAATACGGCCGCCGAGAGATTTCTCACGGAAAATCTTCTCAGGCTCAGCTCTATAAGGATCACTAAAATGGAAACGATAAAACCGATCCCCGCCCCCATGGCGGCGACCTGTACGCTCAAGTTTCCCAGAAGGGAACCGATATAATATCCGGCCGTAGTGGCAAGAAAAATGAAAAACAGCCTTACCGAAATTATCGTCATAACCGCGCTCCTTTGATTATCTTTTCTTCAATAATTTCCACGGATGGGCCTTTATATCTTTTACAAAAGCTTCCATGTCATTGTAAATCGTCTCGTCCGACAAAAGCTTGCCTATGGTGCCCTTTCCCTCTTTAAGCCGCGTCATAACCACATTGGCGGAATCGGCGACCTCGCATATCCTTTGCGTGAGGTATTCCGTGGATATAGGGTCCTTCCCCGTTATCCGGTCCCCGTTTTTAAGAAAATTTTCCGTATCCTCTCCGGGTGAAATCTCAAGATACTTCTCGCCCAAAAGCCCGAGGGTATTTATGGTGGCCTTGCAGTCTTTCTGGATCTTCACCCTGTCATCATTTATCCAGGCAAGTAATTTCACTTTCGTTTTTTTCTCATTTTTATCGAAAAACAGGTCGATCTTGTCTATCTGCCCGACATTTACGCCGGCGAGGCGGACAGGGGCGCTCTGACCGACGCCGTTAACAAAATTAAAAATAACGCTTATATGAAAACCCCTCTTCACGAAATATACATCGCCTATGGAAAATACCACCAGGAAAAATATAAGTATACCCACCGCGATAAAAATACCGACCTTCAATTCAAATACTTTGTTTTCCCCATCCGCCATAATCAACCTCCTCTTGTAATCGGGCCCCTGGCCTCTCCGTGAATAAACTGTTTTACGACAGGGTCCCTGGTATTTTTTATCTCTTCAGGCGTACCAACCGCGACAATCCTTCCGTCATAAAGCATCGCGATTTTATCGGCAATTTTATACGCGCTTATCATGTCATGCGTAACAGCGACGGAAGTAACCTTTAATTTATCGTGAAGTTCCCTTATAAGCGTATTTATGGCGTCGGCCATTATGGGGTCAAGCCCTGTTGTCGGTTCGTCGTAAAGGATAATCTCGGGCTTCATGCATATGGCCCTGGCCAGGCCGACCCTTTTTCGCATGCCGCCGGAAAGTTCCGCGGGTTTCAATTCTTCTACTCCCGAGAGCCCTACGATATTCAGGCATTCAACGACCCTGTCCATCACCTCTTCCTTCTGCTTACGGGCATGCTCCAACATCCCGAAAGCGACATTTTCCCATACAGAGAGGGAATCAAAAAGCGCCGCACCCTGGAAAAGCATCCCGAATTTCATCCTTATCGCGTTTACCGCCCTGTCTGCCAGCTTGGTTATGTCTTTTCCGTCTATAAAAGCCTGCCCTGAATCCGGTTTCAATATACCGATGATATGTTTCAATAAAACGCTTTTTCCGCAGCCCGAGCGTCCGATTATAACCGTTGTTTCACCGGTATTTATCGTAAGGTTGAGATTATTCAGCACCACATGATCGCCGAAATTCTTGCATAAATTTATAATTTCTATCATATTTCTACTTTTTGCTCCTGCTTATATTTACGCCCTTTATTGAATTTTAGCAACCCGTTATCGGATCATCTCCCTATAAAATACATGAAAGCCGTCAGAAGGCAGTCGCAGGCGATTATCAGCACAAAACTGCGAACCACGCACGAGGTTGTGGCTTTTCCGACCCCCTCGGCGCCTTCCTGCGCCCTCATCCCCTCAAAACAGGATATGATACATATCACTACCGCAAAAACCATACTCTTGTAAAGCCCGTTGCGTAAATCGGAATGTTTCAGGGGTTCAAATGTCATCTTGATATACATGTGGTGCGGTATGCGAAGCTTGTACACGCCTACGATATACCCGCCCACCATCCCTATAAAATTCGCGTATATGGTAAGCGCGATAAGTGAGATTAAAAGCGCCCAAAACCTGGGAGTAACAAGATAATTTATGGGATTGGTCGCCATAGTTTCCAACGCGTCAATTTGTTCGGTCACTTTCATTGTGCCTATTTCCGCGGTTATCGCCGCCCCGCAACGGCCGGCCACGACAAGCGCCGTGAGAACCGGGCCCAGTTCTCTTACCATGGAAAGCGCGACAAGCGAAGCAATATACATCTCGGCCTGGATCTTCTGCATCTGGTAAGCGCTTTGCAAGGCGAGGACCATGCCCGTAAACAAACTTATGAGCGAGACTATCGGCAGGCTGCTTACGCCTATTTTTTCCGCCTGCCTGAAAATCTGCCTGAGCCTGAAAGGCGGGTGAAAAAGCCAGAATCCCACCTTACCCATAAATATCCCGAGGGATCCCATGTACCGTATAAACTCTATCGCTTTTTCCCCAAGTATTTGAAGTCCGTTTTTGATATTTAACACGTCGTACCCCTTAAAATTTCATTTTATGCTCAATACCAAAAAAATGCTTTTCCTCTTCTTCCTGCTTTTCCTTATCTTCCGTATATGACTTAAAACTCAACCTGAAATCCTCCTCCAGGCATTTCTCCGCCACGACAGAAGGCCTGCCGGAAGCTTGCGTAACGTTCCATCCTTCCCAGGCAAAGAAATTTTCACCCGGCCCAAGCCGTACACCCTCAAATGCTTTTTTATCCTTTAATTTTGAAAAATCTATTACCCCGCTGAGACACATGTGGTCATCTTCCTTGATAATCCTGGAATCGTCAACGATGGCGATAACGGGAAGTTTGCCTTTCAGATTGGCTATTATTGAATCGAATTTAAGCCCTATAACGCTGCCCTCTCCTACCGCAATGTGGCCCGTGAAACGCGCTTCTTTTATAGGGCCCGAAAGCGTGAATTTAGCGTTTATGATTCCGGACGCCCGCGCGGCGCCTTCTTCGGAGGAGAAATATTTTTTCAGGTCAAGATCCGTAACTGTCAATTTCAAAAACATGTCATTCTTGCCTGAGGTGGCCACGCGCCCGCGCCCCTCTATTTCATCGCCTACTTTAAAACCTGTTATGTTCAATTCACCCTTACCCCTGTCATAACTTAATTCGGCCTCGGCCCCGCCTTCGAAAGGTGTGTAATTTATGATCATGTTTTTAAGGGTGGCGCGCGAATTTATGACCCCTTTTTCGCCTGTTTTAACAACCGCCTTACACTTGCCCACAATATCCATACCGCTTATTTTGATATGCCTGATAACGCCGGTTATTAAAAAAACGCCGTCTTCTTTTTTGTCTACCGTTATCTCAACATAACCATTTTCCCTCATGATCCTAAAATGAGACGGTAAAGACGGCATTTTTCGCAGAAAAGGGTACCATACCCTATAATCTATCCCGGCCTCTTCTATTTTCAGGGGAATGTCCGCCGCGCCGGTGTAAATAGTTACGTCTTTCGCGAGAAGGTTTTTTAAAATTCCTCCCCTCACGCTGCCTATTTCCACGCGGGAACCTTCCGGAAGCATTTCCCGCAGGCGGGTCTTCGCGAATTCCTTAAAAAACATGCCGGCGTGCGCCTCATAAAATAAAAGCGCTGAAGCGAAAAAAATCGCGTTCAAAAAATACATTCTTCTGCGTTTTATGGCTCTGATTCGCCTCATTTTATCTTTTGTTTTTTCGCTGTTTTCGCCGCCGTGGAAACATTGAACTCCAGATGGTCACCCTTTACGTCTACGGCGGCATTACCGCCGTTTTTCATTTTTCCCGAAATAATGCTATCGGCCAGCGGGTCTTCCAGAAATCTCTGTATCACCCTTTTAAGCGGCCTGGCACCGAATGTTTTATCAAAACCTTTTTCAATCAGGAAATCCTTGGCCTTCGCGGTAAGCGCAAGTTTCAAACCCTGCTCCTTAAGGCGCTCTTCCACCTCCTTGATCTCAAGGTCAATTATTTTTTGCAGATCCTTTTTGGTAAGGCTCCTGAAAACAACTATGTCGTCAACCCTGTTCAGGAATTCCGGCTTGAAAACCTTTTTAACCGCCTCAAGAAGGCGTGATTTCATGTCTTTGTACGTTTCCGCTTCTTTCTCAGAGGAGCGGAACCCGATAGAACCCTGTTTTTTCAGCATTTCCGCGCCGATATTCGATGTCATGATAAGTATCGTGTTCTTGAAATCCACCTTTCTGCCGAACGAATCCGTAAGGCGGCCCTCTTCAAAAACCTGCAGGAGCAGATTAAAAACATCTGGATGCGCCTTTTCTATCTCGTCAAGCAAAACAACCGAATAAGGCCGGCGCCTTACTTTCTCGGTAAGCTGGCCCCCTTCTTCGTAGCCGACATACCCCGGCGGTGCCCCGACAAGCCGCGACACGTTAAATTTTTCCATGTACTCGGACATATCCAGCTGTATAATGGCGTCTTCGTTGCCGAACATGAATTCGGCGAGCTTTCTCCCGAGAAGCGTTTTTCCGACGCCCGTTGGCCCCATAAAAATAAAGGAACCGATAGGCCTGCGTGGATTTTTTATTCCCGCCCGCGAGCGTTTAACAGCGCTGGCTATGGAACGTATGGCTTCTTCCTGGCCTATAACCCTGGAATTAAGGTCCTCCTCCATTTTCATAAATTTAACCGATTCCTTTTGCTCCAGCTTGAAGAGAGGGATCCCTGTCCATTTGGCCACTATAGCGGCTATGTTTTCTTCCGTTACCATGACAATTTTTTTGCCCTGGGTTTCCCGCCACTGTTTTTTGACTTTCATCATCGCTTCCCGGGCTTTTCTTTCCTCATCCCTGTAGCGGGCCGCTTTTTCGAAATCCTGATTTTTTACCGCGTCCTCCTTTTCCTGCCTGCACCGCTTTATTTTCCCCTCTATCTCTTTCAGGTTCGGGGGGGCAGTCATGGTGGAAAGACGCGCGCATGAACCCGCCTCATCTATGATGTCAATGGCCTTATCCGGCAGAAAACGGCCGCTTATGTATCTGTCTGAAAGTTTTGCCGCCGCTTCAAGCGCATCGTCGGTAAATTTTACTTTGTGATGGGCCTCGTATTTATCTCTCAGGCCCTTCAGGATCATTACCGTCTCCTCGGCGCTGTTCGGTTCGACAACTATTGTCTGGAAGCGCCTTTCGAGAGCGGCGTCTTTTTCAATATGCTTTCTGTATTCATCAAGGGTCGTGGCGCCGATACACTGAATTTCCCCGCGCGAAAGAGCGGGTTTTAGTATGTTGGACGCGTCTATGGCGCCTTCGGCGCCGCCGGCGCCGACAAGGGTATGCAGCTCGTCAATAAAAACTATTGTATCGGTGGAGCCCTTTATCTCGTTCATCATCGCCTTTATGCGTTCCTCGAACTGACCCCTGTATTTCGTACCCGCCACCATGAGGGCAAGGTCAAGTATGATTATTCTCTTATTTTTCAGGAGTTCAGGCACATCGCCGGAAACTATATCCTGCGCCAGGCCTTCCACTATCGCTGTTTTGCCGACACCCGCTTCGCCGAGCAAAACGGGGTTATTTTTTGTGCGGCGGGATAAGATTTGTATAACCCTTTCGATCTCGTTTTTTCTCCCGATCACGGGATCAAGTTTTCCGTCCTTGGCGAGTTTCGTGAGTTCTCTTCCGAAAGCGTCCAGCGCGGGTGTTTTTCCTTTTTTAGTTCTAGGCGGTGTGCCGTACCCGGGAATAGAGGATCCTAAAAGATTCATTACCTCCATTCTAACCCTGTCCAGGTCCAGCCCCAGGTTTAATAACACCTGCGAAGCAACCCCATCGCCTTCACGGATAAGGCCGAGCAGAAGATGCTCGGTACCGATGTAATTGTGGCCAAGGTCCCTTGCCTCTTCCATGGCAAGTTCTATAACCTTTTTCGCTTTAGGAGTAAACGGTATGTCCCCGGAAACTACGGTAGCAGGCCCGGGTTGTACAAGTTTTTCCACTTCAAATCTGATCTTGTCCGGACTCAGCCCCAGACTGGCGAGTACAGCCGCCGCTACGCCTTCTCCCTCGCGCACAAGTCCCAGAAGAAGATGTTCAGTACCTATGTAATCATGGTTAAAACGCTTTGCCTCCTCCTTCGCCAGAAGGATAACTTTACGCGCCCTTTCGGTAAATCTGTTAAACATCGCCATTTTTTTTTATTTTCCCTCCGTTAGTTTTTTCCGTATTATGTCCGCCCTCTTATAGTCCCTCTGGTTCGGGTTAAGGATTTTTCCCTCTATTTTTTGAAGATGCGCGGGCTGTGTCAATATGAACAGCTCATTTATCAACGTCTTTCCTACTTTATCCGCTATGCCGAGATTTACTCCGAGGCGCATGATAGAGAGAAGTTTAATGGCCTCATTGCTGGTGATTATGCGGGCGCTCTTGAGCGTTCCGTAAGCCCTCCATATCTTGTCGGAAATCTCATCCTTATTTCTTGATAGAAGAATGTTGCGCGTCGATTCCTCGCGTTTTACCAGCTTGTCCACGATACCGTTTATCTTACCTATCAGGTCGATTTCAGAATGGCCCATAGTGACCTGATTTGAAACCTGAAAAAAATTGCCTATGGCTTCCGTGCCTTCGCCGTAAAAACCGCGCAGCGTAAGCCCCAATTTCGATATCGCCTGAAAAACCCTGCCGATCTGGTTCGTCATTATAAGAGCCGGCAGGTGCAGCATGATCGAGGCGCGAAGCCCGGTGCCCGTATTTGTGGGGCAGGCCGTAAGATAACCCCATCTCGGGGAAAACGCGTAATGCATCTTTCTGCCGAGCTCCGTATCGATCGCGTTCGAGATTCGCCATGCCTCGAGGACATTAAAGCCGGACTGCAGAACCTGTATCCTCAGGTGGTCTTCTTCGTTTATCATGATGCTTACGGTTTCCTTATCGTCTACGAGCAAAGCTTTATGCTCGGGGTCAACAACGTGTTCCGGGCTCATGAGATGCCTCTCCACGAGAAACTGCCTGTCTATCTCGGTCAGGTCCTTCATTTTAAGAAAAAGCGCTTTTTTAAGGAATTTGCTTTTTTCGATCGTGTCCTTAATAGTATTGAGAATATCCTCTTTTTCCTTCTGTTTTGCCCAGTTGAAAAACCGAAATCCGTTTATGTTGCGGGCAAGGCGCACACGGCTCGAAATCACGATGTCGGATTTTGGCCCGGTTCCCTTAAGCCATTCACTTTCTTTGTATAACAAATCTTCTAAACACATTTTTTCGCTCCTCTACAAACTTAAACCTTTAATGCCTTTCGCTACATAACCCGTGTGTAAGCACTGGGTTCTATTTTTTTCCTTTCCCGCCAAGCGCCCGTATCTGGTCCCTTAAACGCGCGGCCTGTTCAAATTCTTCGGCCTTTACCGCCGTGTCAAGTTTCGCCTTTAACTCGGAGAGAAGCGAAGCCTTGTTCCGGACGGTTTCACTTTTAACCGGTATTTTTCCGATATGGGCGTCAGAGCCGTGAATTTTTTTAAGAAGCGGGGAAAGCTGCATCTTGAAAGTGTCATAGCATTTGGGGCACCCCAAGCGGCCCATTTTCCTGAAATCCTGGAAAGTAAAACCGCACGAAGGGCATTTCAGTTTTGTTTCCGCGGCGGCGCTTTGTTTAATATTACCCGCGGACGGCACGAGATCCGCCAGCCCGGCAAGCAGGTCCGCCAACCCGAAATGTTCTTCCATCTCCGCAGATTTTTCTCTTGCGCATTGTTCGCAGAGATGAAGTTTTGTCACTTTATTATTTATAATTTCGGTGAGGTGCACGGTTGCCTCGTTTTTGTGGCATATATCACATTTCATTATCAACTCCTAATATCTTACGCCGTAAGTTTTCGTAAGTTCCCGGAAAGCCCTGAGAAGTTCACGTGTAACACTGCCCGGCCTTCCGTCACCTATTTTATTGCCGTCTATTTTTGTAACCGGAATTATTTCCGCCGCCGTTCCGGTCAAAAAACACTCATCGGCCCTGTAAAGGTCTTTCAAGATAAGCATCCTCTCTTTAAAGCGCATTTTTTTCTTTCTCGCGATCTTTATAACTGAATCCCGTGTAATACCGTCAAGCGCGCCTATGCCAGTCGGAGGGGTAATAAGGGTCTCGTTATCCACTATGAATATGTTATCGCCCGTGCATTCAGCCACGAAACCGTCGTGCGTAAGCATTATGGCTTCCTCCGTGCCGGCGTCGGTGGCATCTATTTTCGCGAGAATATTATTAAGATAATTTAAGGATTTTATCTTCGGATTCACGGCCTGCGGCAAATTTCTGCGTGTTTTGGCGGTTACGATTTTTAAGCCACGCTCATAGAATTTTTTCGGGTAAAGGGTAATCTTATCCGCGATTATAAAGATAACGCTTTTCCCTATGCATTTTCTCGGATCAAGGCCCAGGTCACCCGGGCCCCTTGTGACCACCAGGCGGATGTACGCGTCGGTAAGGCCGTTCTTTTTTAATGTTTTCACTACGGCGTGGATCATTTCCGTTTTTGTAATAGGGATCTTGAGGCGTATCGCTTCCGCCGAGGTGTATAGCCTGTCAACATGTTCCTTTAATCTGAACACAAGGGAATTGTAGCTCCTTATCCCTTCGAATACACCGTCTCCGTAAAGCAGGCCGTGGTCAAAAATAGAAACGCTTGCTTTTTTACTATCGACAAAACTGCCGTTTAAATATACTTTTCTCGACATTTTTTGTTCCAATTGTCCGGCCAAACAAAACAGTTAACCCGTGAAAAACGATTCGTTTTCCACGAATTGTTTTTCGCGTTTCGCCTCTCGCGGCCCATTTCCGGCCCATTGCCTGCCGTTATCTAACTCAATCAATACGCCATCCTGCATTCTGAAACGTTTATCAAAATCATCGTGAATGCGCTCGTCATGCGTAACGATAATAATAGCCATGCCGTGTTTTTCTTTCAACGCATTCAGGCAGTCCGTTATTTCTCCGCCCATTTTAGAATCAAGATTCCCGGTTGGCTCATCGCACAAAAGCACCTCCGGATAATTCACAAGGGAACGCGCTATTGCCGCCCTCTGTGACTCACCGCCCGAAAGTTCCGAGGGCCTGTGGCGCGCCCGGGGCGAAAGGCCAACCGATTCCAAAAGTTCTTCCGCCCTGTGTCGGATTTTTTCTTTTTCGCGTAAAGGATTTTTTATTCCCATGAGAGCCGGAAGCATCACATTTTCCAGTACGCTGAACTCGGGAAGAAGGTGGTAAAATTGGAATACGAACCCTATCTTTTTGTTCCGTATTCCCGAACGCGCCCTATCTTTTAACCCGTAAAAATCTTCTCTTTCAAAAAAAAGTTTTCCCGCCGTGGGCCTGTCAAGGCCCCCGAGCATGTGGAGAATAGTTGATTTCCCGGCTCCGGAAGGGCCTGTAATCAAAACTGACTCTTTTCTGTGTATTTCAATATTGGCGCCGCGTACGGCCTCTATCCGCGTTTTTCCCTGGTAATATGTCTTCTTCAGATTTACCGCTTTTATCATATTCCCCAATCCAACCCATCCCATTAACCCATTCCACTGACGCAGTGGAACAAGAACCCTTTTTCCACTGCGTCAGTGGAATGGGTTTCGTTTGGTTATTCGTACCGTATCGCTTCCACGGGGTTAAGCCGCGAGGCCTTCCATGCCGGATACAAAGATGCCGCTAGAGCAAGCGTAAGCGAAAACGCCGCTATCACGGCCACATCCTGCGCCACTATTTTAACAGGTATACTGCTCAGATAATATATGTCGCTCGGAAAAAGTTCAAGGCCCGTAGCTTTTTCTATTGTCCCGGCAATCACGTTGATATTTCCGGCTATAAGGATACCTATAACGCTCCCCAGAAAAGCGCCCAAAGCGCCTACTGAAAGCCCGAGGAAAATAAATATCGTTTTTATATCTGAGGCTTTTGCCCCTATGGCCCTGAGTATCCCTATATCTTTGGTTTTCTCAATAACCTGCATTATCAGGGAACTGGCCACGTTAAAACACGCCACGACTATTATAAGCGCAAGTATTATAAACATCATTTTCTTTTCTATCGCGAGGGCCCTCATTAAATTTTTATCCAGCTCCATCCATGTTTTTACCGTAAATGGGTAATGAAAATCATTTTGAAGCGCGCGTTTTATCGCATAAGCGTTGAATTCGTTATCCACCCTTACGCCTATTCCGGAAACTGAATCCCTTTTAAAAAGCGCTTTCGCCTCGGTCAGGCTTATAAAAACAATGTTGGCATCATAATCATACCTGCCGGAAGTAAACGTGCCGGATACGGTAAATTTCTTACCCCTGTTGCTATAAGGCGAAAAAACGGTGAGCGTGTCGTTTTTCCTAATCCTTAACGCTTTGGCAAGCTCGCTTCCGATTATAATACCGTTATTGCCGAAAGAAAGTTTTCCGGAATTGATATATTCTCTAACATTACTTACGGCGCCCTCGCGCTTTTCGTCCAGACCGCGTAGAAGAACACCGACGGTATTGTCTTTATATTTAAGGAAGGCCTGCTCTTCTATGAACGGCGCGCTTGCCACGATATGTTCTTTCTCGTTCAGGGTACTTATGGCCTCCTCGGTATTCGATATGCCGCCTTCCTTAAGAACGATTATATGCGAATAAGTCCCGATAATCTTTTCTCTTATCTCTATGTCAAATCCCGTCATTATGGATATAACAACAACGAGCGCGGCTACCCCAACAATAACACCGAGAACCGAGATAACGCTTATTATGGAGATAAAGCGCTCTTTGCTTCGCCTTGTTAAATATCTTAATCCCACAAATATTTTCCAGTTCATTTTTCTGCCTTAAGCTGCGGAAACAATATTACCTCACGGATATTCGCCGAATTTGTAAAAAGCATAACAAGCCTGTCTATCCCCATTCCGAGCCCGCCGGCCGGCGGCATTCCGTATTCAAGCGCGCGCAAAAAATCTTCGTCAATTTCGCCGCCTGTTTCTTCAAATCTTTTTCTCTGCTCGATAGGATCGTTAAGCTCTGAGTAGGCGTTCGCTATCTCTATCCCGCCCATATAAAGTTCAAACCTATCGGTAAGTTGCGGGTTATCTTTTTTAGCTTTCGCCAGCGGGCACAATTCTCTGAACATATCAACTACAAAAACCGGGTGGTTACGCGCCTTGGGCTCCACAAGCTCGCCTACAATATTAACAAGCTGTGTCCTGGACACCTCATCCTTATCGATTTTTACGCCTTTCCGACTGAGTTTTTTCACCCATGTTTTTTCACCGTCGTTCGGTAATATGCCAAAATTCTCCTCCATTAGGCGCGCAAATGATACCTTTTCCCATTTTGTAAGATCAATGGTTTTCCCCTGGTATTCTATTATTTCCTTTCCTAAAACAGTTTTCGCCGTTTTCCGTATGATGTCTTCGGCGAGACGCATCATTCCCCCGCAATCAGAAAAGGCCTCGTAAACCTCAAGCATAGTAAATTCCGGATTGTGCCTAACAGAAATACCTTCGTTCCTGAAGTTACGGTTTATCTCGTAAACTTTCTCGAAACCGCCCACAAGTAGTTTTTTCAAATACAGTTCCGGCGCTATTCGTAAATACAGGTCCATATGAAGCGACTCGTGGTGTGTTTTAAACGGTTTGCCCGCGGCGCCGCCTGCTATGGGCTGCATCATTGGCGTCTCGACCTCTAAAAACCCCCTGTCGTCAAGAATATCACGTATCCCGCTTATCACACGACTTCTCGTCCTGAATATCTTCTTTACGTCTTCGTTTACGATTAAATCCACATAACGTTGCCTGAACCTGGTTTCCACGTCTTTAAGACCGTGCCATTTTTCCGGAAGCGGCCTCAGGGATTTCGCAAGAATCCTGATATCCGAAAGCTTTATCGTTATCTCACCGGTCCTCGTTTTAAACAGCTCCCCTTTTACCCCCACGATATCTCCGATATCAAATTTTTTAAGAAATGAAAATTTTTCATCGCCCAGCAGATCACGCCCCGCGTAAAGCTGCACGCGGGATGTTGAATCCCTGAGATCAAAAAAAACGGTTTTCCCGTGCGCCCTTTGCGCCATAATTCTGCCCGCGGCAGAAACAATTTTCCCATCATCGAAGTTACTAACCATATCCCCTATGTTGCTGTCCACAGCATACTTCTCGCCAAAAGGGTATATGCCGAGTTTCCTGATCTCTTGCAGCTTCTCCCGCTTCATCTTCTCTATATCGCTTATATGGCTCATATAGTTATACAATTATATACAATGATCGGCGTAAAGTCAAATGCAATAACGCCTTTCCCCTCACTCAAACTTGCGGTTTTATTATAACACAATTTTTTGTTGACAATTTAACAAATTTATTTTAATCTGTACATACAGAGAGCAACTATGGACTATAAAAATCTGGCAACCCGGAACCTTATCGACAAATGCGTTTCAAGAGACCCCCTGGCATGGGCGGAATTCATCGGCAGATTCAGCCGTCTTATCGAATTCTCCGTAAAAAAAACGTTGGAGAAATATCCTGATGTCGGCGCCGGCGAAAGCGTAAAAGACATCCGGCAGGATATATTCATGTCTCTCTGGAATAAAAATAAACTCGCTAAAGTAGTGAATCGCCGCGCCATAAAATACTGGTTAGTAGTCATGTCAAGGAACGCGGCCGTTGATCACCTGCGAAGGCAGGAAAAAAATGTATTGGCCGGGGATGAGTCGTACTTTGAAAAATTTCCAGCGCGGATTCCGGTCGGTGAAGAAGCCATGCAAAACACGCGGGATTTGAGTAAAAAAATAAAGCGCGCCTGCAATTCCCTTGCGTCTAAAGAAAAAATTATTTTTAAACTTTATTTCAAAAAACGCCTGAAGGCAAAGGAAATCGCGGAAATCCTTAATATATCGCTCGGCGGAGTGACATCGACCGTCGCGAAGATAAGAAAAAAAATAAACAGTGAAATATGATAAAATGCAATTTTTTGAAAAAAATATAGACGCAAAATATGATTTTTTGCGTCTATATATATGAGGGGGTATAAAATGCGCGAAGTAAGCGGATGCCTATCGGAAATAGAATTAAACGATTATTTAAACGGCTCGCTTTCTGCGAAGAAAAGGGCCGCGGCCGAAAAACATCTTGCCGGCTGCGACACTTGCCTTGAGAAACTTGTATTCGCCTATCAAACAGTGGAAGAATTCGAAAAAACAAAAAAAAGCCTGCCCGCGGGCAGGCGGAAAGTAGGCCCTATGAAACCCGACCGGAAGAAAAACTTGTGGCTTTTCGGAACGATCATCGCATTCGCCTTATCGTTCTTCGTATCACGTTATTTTGTCCAACTGTTAGTTGCCGCAACACTTATGGGAACAAAATGGATATTTGATAGTGTAAACGCCCGCATTCTGATAATGATATACGATGCCTGGGCCCGCGGCGGTGAGAATGAAACCTCTAAAATCCTCGAAAAACTGAAAACCCGCTTCTAGACCAAAAAAAATAAAGGGGCCGTTTCATTTTTCCCTAAATCCTTACAACGCAAGGACTTAAAAAACCTACCTGTACATTTTTCAAATTTTAAATTTATTTTTTTAAAAAAATATAGCCGCAAAATCGCATTTTTTGCGTCTATATATATGAAGGCAGTGAAATGTGGTTACGCCCCGGTTCACGGTGGATCGGGTAACGGACTAAACGCTCATTAAAAAAGGAGGTGTGTGATGAGCGAAGTTTTAAGCGTGAAAGTGGATAAAATTAACCGGTTGGAAAGCGGGGGAAAACTAAAGGCGTTTTGCGACCTTTCTTTTGGCGACCTTTTTCTCATAAGGGGATTCAGGGTTGTTGAAGGCGAAAAAGGGGTGTTTTTGGGTTTGCCGCAGCAGATGGGCAAAAACGGCAGATGGTATAACGTTTTTACGCCTGCCACAAAAGAAATCGCCGAATACCTGAAGGATGTTGTTCTCCAGGCATACCAGCAGGAAGGAGAAGAGTAGAAATGCCCGGAGGAAACCGCGCTGTCGGTATGCAGGGTGAAGACGCCGCGGCGCGTTTTCTCCGCCGCAAGGGTTACAGCATAATAGGAAGAAACGTGAAAACCTTTGTCGGTGAGATAGATATTGTGGCAAAAAGAGATTCTTTTACTATTTTTATTGAGGTAAAGGCGCGAAAAACCGAATCGCTGGGGCCGCCGTATCTTTCCATAACAAATAAAAAGAAGCGAAAACTCATACAATGCGCCCTGTGCTACTTGAAAATGAAAGATATCCAGGACGTGCCATGGTCCATAGACGTTATATCCGTAGAATTTGATGAGTCGAGCGGGCGCATAAAAAAAATGGAACATTTCGAAGACGCTATAGAAGAATAAGGGGGCAATCATGCTTGCGAAATCACTATCGTGCAGTATAATAGGAATAGACGCCCATAAGGTTGACGTTGAAGTAGATATTGCCGAAGGCCTGCCGGCTTTTAATATCATCGGACTTCCGGATACCGCCATACGGGAATCCAAAGACAGGATAAAATTCGCCATAAAGAATTCCGGTTACAGGTTCCCCAGGGGAAAAATAACCGTAAATCTCGCGCCGGCGAACATACGAAAAGAAGGCTCCGGATTCGACCTGCCCATAACGCTATCGCTTTTATCAGGGTTCGGTATTATAAACCAGGATCGATTGCTGGAATTTGCTGTTTGCGGCGAACTTTCCCTGGACGGAAAACTGAAAGAAATAAGGGGGGCTCTCCCCATGTCCCTGGGGCTCAGGGAAAAAGGCGTAAAAAAACTTATCCTACCAAAAAAGAATCTGGTGGAAGTATCGAACGTAAACGACATAAAAATCTACACCTTCGACAAATTAAGCAGTGTAATAGATTTCCTCAACAATAAAATCGCGGTAGAGCCGCAAAACAAAAATATCCGCCTGAATACAAAATGTAAAAGTAGATATAAACATGATTTCACCGATGTTAAGGGCCAGGAGCATGTAAAGCGCGGCCTTGAAGTCGCGGCATCCGGCGGACACAACGCCCTTTTAATAGGGCCGCCGGGTTCGGGAAAAAGCATGCTCGCGAAAAGGGTTCCGACAATCCTTTCCGAAATGACAATAGACGAAGTCCTTGACACATCAAAGATACACAGCGTGGCCGGCCTTCTTTCGCCCAACAAAGGCCTTGTTCTAAACAGGCCTTTTAGGGATCCGCATCATACGATTTCCGACGCGGCATTTGCGGGTGGTGGATCAAATCCCGTGCCCGGCGAGATAAGCCTGGCGCATAACGGCGTATTGTTTCTCGACGAACTTCCCGAGTTTAAACGCAACGTGCTGGAAATGTTGCGCCAACCGATAGAAGACGGGAGAATAAGAATTACAAGAGTCAAAAATAACGCTGTTTACCCATGCCGTTTCATGCTGATAGCGGCGATGAATCCCTGCCCCTGCGGTTATTTTACGGATCCAAAAAAAGAATGCCACTGCACGCCGCACCAGATACAGCGTTACCTTAGTAAGATTTCCGGGCCGCTTCTGGACAGAATCGATATACATTTAAATGTGCCGAGGTTAAAGTATGACGAGCTTTCTGGCAACAGAAAAGGCGATTCATCGGAAGTTATAAGAAAGCATGTCAATAAAACAAGAAAAATTCAGGAGAAACGATATAAAAATGACGATATTTTATTTAACGCCCACCTCGAATCCAGGGACCTTGAAAAATACTGCGTACTAAATAAGGAAGGCGAAGAACTTCTTAAGATGGCGATTCTCGAACTTGGTATTTCCGCAAGGGCATACGATAAGATACTAAAAGTGGCGAGAACAATAGCGGACCTTGAAGAGAAAGAGACCATCGAGGCTTCGCATATAAGCGAGGCAATATCGTATAGAAGCCTGGACCGGGACTTCTGGATGATGTAGAGTTTATCCGCACCGGCGAGTTCTCTTTGAAAGTAAATATAGGGACGTGCCTTACATCAATCTCTGGGTTGTCCCAAACGCTAACTCTGGCATGTCCCGCTAAACGCACAAACATAGAAAGGATGGTGCATGATGCCAAGAATGGCAAGGTTACTTATCGAAGATGGCTGTTATCATATCGTAACGAGGGGTATCAGAAAAATTAGGAGTTTTATTGATGACTCGGATTATCAAAAGTATCTTAAGCTTCTTTTAAAATACAAAAAAAAATTTCACTTTAAACTTTACGGATGGTGCCTCATGCCCAATCATCCCCATCTCATAATCTCATCGAACAATCTCAGCAAGGTTATGCACGCTATTAACTTTTCTTATGCACAATACTTCAATTACAAATATAACAAGGTTGGCTATTTATGGCAAAACAGATTTAAAAGTTATGTGGTAAATAAAGACAAGTATCTTTTGAATCTCATAACGTATATAGAATATAATCCTGTTAAGGCTAAAATTGTAACCACACCGGAAGATTATAAATGGAGTAGCTACAGAGCAAGGGTTTTGGGCGAAGATTCGTTGGGGTTGCTGGATCCGTTAGAGCTTTGAATGGGACAGGCCTAAGTTACAGTGAGGGACACCCCAGAGTTTGTCAAATGCCCCGTCCCTAATTTTTGGGTGGGGGGGAGGCGAATACGAAGCTGTTTTCTCCTGAGTTAAAGAAAATTAGATTTTGAAAGTTGTGTTTTTCCAATATGGCCTTTAGTTCATCCCTGCTGAAAGACGAAAAAAACGGGAATCTTTTTATCTTACGGTATATAAAATGGCACAAAAACATAACGCTCCACCAGTGTCTTTTTCTCCAATAATCGATAAAAATATACCTGCCTTCTATTTTAGATAACAGCCTATCGATTTCATGCCGCCTGAGATACGGGGTCAACCCGAGGGCGACAACGTAATCGGAATCCGGAATTATAAAATCCGATTTTTTTACATTACCGACCAGAAATTCATATTTCTCTTTCGGGATTTCGGATTCCTCAAATTTTTTCCTGGCCATCGCGATTGCGCCCGGGGAAATATCAATACCCACTATTTTGCTTGCGCCCGTTTTTAAGATATCGTAACAGAAAAAGCCTCCGGCGCATCCCAGATCAATTACGGAACGCCCTTGAATTTTTTTATCAAGGTAGCGAAGGGCTGTATTTTTTTTGTTTACAATGATAAATTTTCTAACTACACCGGCTATAGACTCTATAACGGTAGCCTTTGTGTAACCGGGGTTGTGGGCAGTCTGCCCCCAATCAGCGGCGCTTCTCGCCCAGTATTTATCGTAAAAGTCTGCCATTTAGAGACCTTTATAGCTTGATAAAGCTATGCCATTATCGCGAATAAAACGCTTTACCCTCTCTGAAAGCATCGCGTCTTTATCTCTTGAGCCCGTTTGAAAAAAATGTGTGGGATAATACGTATGGCCAAAAGCCTCGTCAATTTGTTCTTTATTAAAATTAGCCGGATGAACCGGGATCTCTGTAACGCCCCCATACATTCCTTTCAGAAACTTCAGCATGATATCTTCCGTGACATAGCCGCTGTTCGCCAGGCCTATAAAATGATCGGGATGCGTTATGCCTGCCGGGACCATCTTTTTGATAACAGAGGCGTTCAAGCCAATGGCCAGCTTTATCAAATATTGGATCGGCTGCCCCAAATCGATATTAAAAAAGGATTCCCTTGGATATCTGAATTTTCTTATTTTATATTTTTCCATAAGCTCCAATACAATTTTAAATATCTTCGGCAACACGTGTAAATTGCAATGCCCGTCGACATGGGTAAGATTTATTTTATTGTCCAGGCATTTCACAATTTGATTTTCCAATTCAATTTTTATTTCCCCAATACTTATCCTATTGCTGAAGTACCTCTTCAAAAATTCCTTGAGCGGATATAAACGCTTGCCCTCACCGCTTAACAGCGAGGGTATTTTATGTTTCGGACTAACCGAAATGAAGTCAACAAGGCTAAAATGCAGGCCGCAAAAATCTTTGCCTTTTACAAGAGAAGCGGCATTATCAAAATCCATGCCCCCGGTCACGATAGTGGTACTGGTGACAACGCCTTTGTTCAGGCACTCCCAGATGGCATCGGTAACACAGCGCGCCGATCCTATTTCATCGGCGTTAACAATTAGTTTTTTTGAACGGGTGTTAAATTTTTTGGTCATATTTTTATATCCGCCGTTTCGCACCCAATACGTTCACGCGGCGAAAAAATCCAATCTTATCTTAATTTGTAATTCCCTCCCGGCAAACCAAAGATGCACACGTAATCGGCCAAATATAGATTTATCCTGTTTTAATCTTGGGTTTTATCGTTTTCTCAAATTTATTTTTCCCATAAATAATTTCATCTTTTTTGAATCTTTTTGAAACCCTGAAACAACCGGCCTTTATTTCCGGTAAGCGAGGACAACGCCGGCAACGGCCGTAAAAAGTATAAGGTTCATGATGTTAAACACTCGCCAAACCGGATCGGGAGAAGCGAATGCCTCCGGGGCCATCAGCAAAAAACATGTCCACACCCCCAATACCCAGTATATGCTTATATCACTGGAAGATTTTCTCTTTATCACCCTCACGATAAGCGGTATATTCCATAAAGGCAATACAATGGCTGCGATAAACGCTATTTTTTCTCTCATTTAACCTCCGGTGTTTATTTCATGACTTTAAAATTCCAGCGCGTGGGCCTGCTCCATAAACGGGTCCATTCATCACGCTGCCTTACCTGCCAGGTATATGTAGTGTTGTTCTCGAATTTATCCGCGGGTATTTCTATCGAAAAAACGCGCGGTGAAAGCGTTTCAACGACAATACGTTCGTATCCGTAATCTTTGAATAATTCGAATTTATAACAGGCCCTGTGGCCGCTCGGGATCGGCGTAGGCTGCCACCTGAACGTAATAAAGCTTTGTTTTTTAAGAACGACGGTTGATTCGTTTTTGGGAAAAGCGCGCCTGACTTCCGGGGTATAGTCACCCGTTCCGTGTAACCAGGCGCCGGCCGGCGCCGCAAACACGACAGAAATCAGCAAAAAAGGCAATATTTTTCCTATCCTATTCACCCCAGAATCCCCTTTTGTTTTCCCGCGCCTCTTCCTGGAGTTCACGGAAAAGTTCGGCGTATTTTACGTTAGGTACGAAAGTATAAATTTGCGCGTACCCCTCCCTGACAAGTTCAGCATTCAGAAACCGTCCGTCGGGTAAATATACATAAGCGAGGAGCCTGTTGTAACGGTCTTTTTTTTCAACGTCAAATTCAAGCCTTACCCTTTTTCCCTCAACAAGCGATCTCGTAAAAGCGGTGGCCCTTTTCCCCATCACCATGATGGCCTCGCAATTCGATTTCGTGCGCCTGGCATCGCGTTCAAGTTTCCGGCTATACCTGGCCTCGGGGGTGTCTATGCCTATCAGCCGGACCCTTTCCTTGTTTTCAAGCTCTATGGTATCGCCGTCTATTACCTTTGTAACAAGAATATCGCCGTAATCATACTTTTTTCCGAAAGGAAGCGCGAATTTAAACTTACCCCTGTAATAGGTCTCACCCTTGGCAAAAGCGGCGGAAGGAAACGCGAGGATCGATAATATTACCGCGGCGGCGAACAGGCGACGATATCCCGCCAGGCCGATTAACGCCAGGCCGATACATCCCCAGGCGAATACGTCTCCGAAACGCGTGTAAAACGACCCGGCGAAAGTAGGCATGATGTTTGCCGAGGCGTATCCGTCCACGAAAATCCGGCGGTTCCCTTCTTTCACGGATTTTATAATTTTGCCCCTGTGATCTATAACACACGAAACCCCTGTGTTGGCCGCCCTTAATACGGGAACCCTGTTTTCTACGGCCCTGAAAATCGAACACTGCATGTGTTGAAATGCCGCGGCGGTTTTACCAAACCAGGCGTCATTTGTTATGTTGACAAGGAATCTTGCTCCTTTTCTCACGAAGTTTACCGAAAGCTCCGGAAAAATATCCTCAAAGCATATAAGGACAGAAAATTTATGGAAGTGCGTAGCTTTGCGGATTCTTTCCGATTCACTAAAAGTTTCCATAAATTTAAATTTGAACACGGTAAATTCCCCTCCCCGGTCAAAATCGCCTATGGGCTTGTCGACAAGAGAGCGTATCGAAAGAAAACTTTTTTCTAAAGGGATAAATTCCCCGAACGGTACAAGGTGAATTTTGTCGTAACTCGCCAGTATTTTTCCCTCGTTTGATATAAGCGAGGCGCTGTTATGGATATCTGGGCCATTCTCTCTCAGGGTGCCGGTCAGGAGGTATATATTATCCGATCTAGCCAATTCCGTTATTTCTTTTTTTAAATCCTTTTCCTCGAGATAGCCCGGAAGCGCTGTCTCCGGCCATATTACAAGACGCGGCCTTTCGGAAAGCGAGCTTTTTGTAAGCGCTTTGTATTTGTCCATTATGAAATTTCTATAGCGTGAATTCCACTTGATTTCCTGCGGAATATTCGCCTGAATAACAGCGATTTTCAGGTTTTGCGCGGGTTGGATTTGGGCAATCCTTTTCCACCCATATCCGAAAGACAGGGAAAACAATATAAACACGAAAAACAAAACGTGAAACCTGCCGGGGCTTTTTCTTAAAGCCCTGTATACACTGAAATTCACAAGCATCACCATAAAAGAAACGCCGTAAACGCCCGCGATATCAGCTATCTGTATAGCGGGAAGATTGAAACTCTGGGAATAACCTAAAAGCGCCCACGGAAAACCCGTAAATAAATGGGCCCGGAGATATTCGGTTGCCACCCAGAGGGCGGGAACGAAAACAACGCTCAGGGCGCGGGGGGCCGCCGGTGTCGACGGTAAAAAAAGACAAAATATCGCCGGCGCAAATGATAACAGCATTACCAGAGCGATCGTCCCGGGCCAGGTTACATTAACAAGCCAGTATAAAATACCGGAAAAAAATACGATCCCGAATAAATAACCGGTGAAAAATTTCTGCTTTGGTTTTTTATTTTCGAGGGCGAAAAATAAAGGTATGAACGCGGCCCACGCGAGAAATTCTAAATTAAATCCGGGGTACGCGAATATCAGTAAAACAGCGGCTATTACCGCGAGAAGATATCTATGGCGCATGGCTTATAACTTATTTTCCGCAACACTTCTTGTACTTAAGGCCGCTTCCGCAGGGGCACGGGTCGTTTCTGCCGACCTTGGGCTGTTTTCTCTTGAAAGTTGTTTTTTTACCCGGCCTCGTATCCGGCATGGCCCGCGGTATTTCCGCCCCGGGCGCGCCCGGGGACTCAAGCGCGGAATATTCCTCGTGTATAAAAGTTTCTTCGTCTTTTTTAAATACGCCGCGCGTAAATTTTTCCTCCACGGCAAAGGTTTTAAAAAGCCTTTCGACTATTTCCTCGTCGATAGTTTTTATAAGATCCGTAAACATCGCGAACGCCTCGTGCTGGTATTCGACAAGAGGGTCCTTCTGCCCGTAGGAACGCCAGCTTATGCCCTCGCGAAGCTGGTCCATGCTAAAAAGGTAATCCTTCCAGTTGGAATCTATGACCCCCAGTATAATCATGCTCTCAAGGTGCCTCGTTTTTTCCTCGCCCAGGATAGTTTCTTTTTTCGCGTAACTGGACCTTGAAAGCTCAAGGATTCTTTTTATTATTTCATCGCCGGACAAATTCAAAAAGTCCTGCGGCCGGAACTTCAACAGAAATTTAAGCATGAGTTTTCTGCAAAAATCCGTAAAATATTCTTCGCTGTCCTCACGGACCGAAAGCCAGTCCTCCAGAACTCCCTCCAGTATATTAAAGATCTCGCCTTTTAGATTTTTTTCTTCCAGCGCGAAGCGGCGTCTCACGTATATCAGTTCCCTCTGCTGGTTCATAACGTTATCATACTTGAGAAGATGCCTTCTTATCTCAAAATTCTGTGTCTCAACCCTTTTCTGCGCCGTCCTTATGGCCCGCGTAACAAGCGGATGCTCTATCTCCTGGCCCTCTTCCATGCCGAGTCGTTCCATGATCATTTTTATCCTGTCCGAGCCGAAGATCCTCATGAGGTTATCTTCCAGCGACAGATAAAACTTCGACGACCCCGGGTCCCCCTGGCGTCCGGCGCGGCCCTGTAGCTGATTATCTATTCTCCTGGCCTCGTGGCGTTCGGTCACTATCACGTGAAGCCCGCCGAGTTCCACAACTTTTTCGTGTTCGGCGTCTGTTTTCGCTTTGTATTCCGCTAAATATTTCTTCTTTACGGTTTCGCGCTCCTCGGCAGATTCTATCGAGAGTTTTTTTACGGCATCATCCGCGAGATAATCGGGATTCCCGCCTAAAAGTATGTCGGTACCCCTTCCGGCCATGTTTGTCGCGATGGTAACGGCCCTGAAACGGCCCGCCTGCGCCACGATATGCGCTTCCATTTCGTGGTATTTGGCGTTCAGGACATAATGCATAACCCCCCGTTCCCTGAGAAGGCGGCCCAAAATTTCGGATTTCTCTATGGAAATTGTGCCGACAAGAACCGGCCTCCCCTGCTTATACAGGCCTTCGATTTCATCGCATATAGCGTTAAATTTTTCTTTTTCCGTCTTGTATATAACATCGGTGAAGGTAGTCCGCCTAAGGGGTTTATTCGTAGGCACCACGATTACGTTAAGGTTGTATATTTTTTCAAATTCATCTGCCTCGGTTGCCGCCGTACCGGTCATCCCCGCAAGCTTACCGTACATCCTGAAAAAGTTCTGAAGTGTAATCGTCGCTAGAGTCTGGGATTCCCTCTGCACTTCCACGTTTTCCTTGGCCTCTATCGCCTCGTGTATACCTTCGGAGAAACGCCTGCCCGGCATCATTCTTCCTGTAAATTCGTCCACTATTATAACCTTGTTCTCGTGGACAACGTAATCAACGTCTTTCCGGAAAAGAATATAGGCCCTGAGAAGCTGTTTTATACTGTCCACACGCCTCTGTTGTTTTAGGTAATTTTGCGTTATCTCGCTTTCCTTTACCAGCTTTTGCTGTTCGGTAAGGCCCTCTCCGAGCGCTATTGCCGAGAGTTTTGTCTGCAGGTCCTCTATCATAAACTCAACGTTGAATTTCCCGCGCATGATTTCCTCGCCTTTTGACGTAAAAGAAACCTCTCTTGTTTTTTCGTCGAACACAAAGTACAATTTTTCAAGAAGCGCGACGCGCTCATTTTCCATCATCTTGCTGTCATAAAGGCTTATGGCCTTGTCAAACATTGTTTTTATTTTAGTATTTTTTAAAACAAGATCGAGAAGCGCCCTCTCTTTCGGCGAACCCTTATGTATGAGGTAAATAAGCCTCCTTGCCTTTTCTTCTTCGTCTTTCTTTTCAAAAAACGCCTTGAAATCGGCAAGGAGTTCGCCGATCAATTTTTTCTGCAGCCTCGCGATGTGGTCAACAACAGGCTTCATTTCCACGTAAGACGTATTCGTACTTTCCGTGGGGCCTGATATGATAAGAGGGGTTCTCGATTCGTCGATCAGGATGCTGTCTACCTCGTCAACGATCGCGAAATTGAAACCCCTGTGGACAATGTCACCGGCGCGGATCACCATGTTGTCGCGCAGATAGTCAAATCCGAATTCATTGTTTGTCCCGTAAGTAATATCGCAAAGGTACGCTTTTTTTCTTGTTTCAGGATCCATATCATGCTGAATCACGCCCACGGAAAGGCCGAGTGTTTTGTAAATGGGGCCCATCCACTCACTGTCGCGCTTGGCTAAATAATCATTGACCGTAACGACATGAACGCCTTTCCCCGTAAGCGCGTTGAGGTAAACGGGGAGCGTGGCCACAAGCGTTTTTCCTTCCCCGGTCGCCATCTCGGCTATTTTTCCTTCGTGTATAACGATACCGCCCATAAGCTGTACGTCAAAATGCCGCATTCCGACGGTCCTCCTGGCCGTCTCCCTAACAACGGCGAAAGCCTCCGGCAAAATACCCTCAAAAACCTTATTATTCAGGATTTTAAGTTTTTTCTTCAGCTTATCTTTCTCCTGCGGATAAGCCGCGTTTTCAACTTTTTTTTCGAGCTCCTTTATTTCCGGTAGAAATTTTTCCGTTTGTTTTTTTATCTCATCGCGAAACCGATCGGTCTTACGCCTGAGGTCTTCGGATGAAAGAGACGAAATTTCCGGCTCAAGGGCGTTGATCTTCCCGACCAAAGGTTTTAATTTCGCGAGTTCCTTTTTATTCTGCGATCCCATAATTTTACTTAAAATAAATTTCATTTTTTCTTCCCGGCCTCATATCTCAGATAAGCGTCCATGAAACTGTCCAGGCCGCCGTTTAGAACCCCGGCCGCGTCCGAGGTTTCGCAAGAGGTCCTGTGGTCCTTGACCATCGAGTAAGGATGCAGAACATAAGAACGTATCTGGCTTCCCCATTCGATGCTCTTTTTTTCCTCATGCTGCCTGGCAAGTTCCGCCTTCTTTTTTTCAAGCTCTGTTTCGTAAATACGGGATTTCAGGATTTTCATCGCTGTCCGCTTATTTTTATACTGTGAGCGTTCATTCTGGCACTGTGCCACTATTCCCGTGGGGACATGTGTTATTCTGACGGCGGAATCCGTAACATTTACGTGCTGGCCGCCCCGCCCGCCGGCCCTGTAAGT
>CAYTQI010000005.1:0-17852 GCA_964440235.1 uncultured Planctomycetia bacterium | reverse complement strand
GTATTTTTTGCTGTCGGCCCACCTGCCGTACATCCTGAAAAGCATGCTGACCCAATCGCAAGATTCGGTTCCGCCGGCGCCGGCGTTAATGCTCACTATGGCGTTAAGGGTGTCTTCTTCCTTATCAAGCAAACTCCTGAATTCAAGTCCGTCTATTCCTTTTTTTAACTTTAGCATCTCTTCTTTAAGGTGGGAAAGAGAGGACTCGTCTTCTTCCTCGGTAATAGAGAGAAGCTCTTTTATCTCGGTGAGTTCGGCTGAAAAACCCTGAAAGGGGCCCACGGACCTTTTCAGGCGCTTTAACTCTTTTAAAGCGGAATTCGCCTTTTCCTTGTCTTTCCAAAAACTTTCCCGGGAAATTTCCTCCTCTAATTTCCTTATCTTTTGCCTGCTTTCATCCAGGTCAAAGATAACCTCCCAGGACATTAAGCCTTTTTTCCAGTTTCTGCAATTCCAGTTTTATATCTTCCAGCATTTGCTACCCCGCATTTTCTTGTTACCGCGGCGTTATTATACTCGATACCCTACTTAACGTCAAGCCCTTCCCGTCTCAGGAGAGCCTTTTTCGCGGCTTTTCCCTTTGCGAAACCGCCCGGTGAACCGTCGCTCTTTATAACCCTGTGGCACGGGACCTTTCCGATGTAAGGATTCCTCCTGAGCGCTCGTCCTACAGCGCGGTAAGCTTTCGGAAAACCGCATTTTTCGGCGACCCATTTATACGAACGGGTTTCCCCGCGCGGTATTAGCGATACTGTCTTATATACTTTTTTTTGAAAAGCGGTAATTTTAAGATTTTTGCTCCTGAGAAATTTGTGATAAGAAATAGCGAACCTGTGCGCCTCATCCCTCATCCGCATTATGAGCATAAGAGCGGATGAATTGCGGGATAGCCCGAGCGGTTTCTTTTTCCCCTCGGTATACACGTCCTCTTTCGCCTTTGCTATGCTCACAAGACGAATATTGAGCGGGCCTATTTTGCGCAATTCCTCCCCGGCCGCTCTCAAGTGCCCCTTTCCGCCGTCTATCAATATAAGATCGGGTAAACGGCCTTTTTCTTTCAAAAGCCGGGTATAACGCCTTTTTATAACTTCCCTTATCATGGCGTAATCATCTATTCCGGAAGTATATTTTATCCTGAACCTTCTATATTCGCTCTTTTGCGGTTTCCCGTTAAAAAAACTCACCATGGAACCAACCGCTTCCTTTCCCTGTATGTTTGATATGTCAAAGGCCTCTATGTGAAATGGCAGAGCCTTAAGCCCAAGGGCATTTTTCAATTCCGTTATGTCCCGGTTTAAAGGCGGCGGCGGTTTTCGCCCTCTCTGAATCGCCCCAAGCGCCTCGATCCTTTCTTTCAGCGCGAGCGCTTTTTCATAATCCATACTGCCGGACGCCTTAAGCATCCTGTCTGAAAGTTTTTTAAGAAGGCTTCCCATTTTCCCCTGAAGAAAAAGTTTCACCTCGCTGACTATCTTTCCGTATTCTTTTTCGCTTATGCTGCCGTCGCACGGAGAAACACATGTCCCTATGTGCGCCTTGAGGCAGGGTTTTTTCGGCATTTTTCTGCATGAGCGAAGCGGGAAAACGCTTTTTATCGCCGCCAGCGCCTTTTTTAAAAGTTTAACATTTGTATACGGCCCGTAATACAAAGCGCCGCTTTTTTTTCCGGCCCTCGTTATGAAAAGCCCGGGAAATTTATCTTTAACGGTCAGTTCGAGCAGTGGATAGGATTTATCATCTTTGAGCTCCGCGTTGTATTTCGGTTTTTTTTGTTTTATAAGGCCCGCCTCGTAAATCAGCGCCTCCTCGGCGGTGGCGGTCGGGATATAGTCTACGCGCGTTACCCGCGAAACCATCGCATTTATCTTTGGGGCGTGGCTTTTTTTCTGAAAATAACTCGCGACCCTCTTCTTCAGGTTCGAGGCCTTGCCGATGTAAAGGGTTTCTTTTTTTTCCCCGAAAAAAATATAAACGCCCGGCGAGGCGGGAAGTTTTTTTATCGCTTTCGCAATACCCATTCTATCAGCTTTTTTATTTCCTTTATACCAAAAGCGGCGCAAAGGCCCGCATAAATCACTGCGCTAAGTAATACGGCCCCGAGAATACCCGCCGCGTTCACAAAAATGCCGGCGCCCAGACCCGTAATAAACCTGCCCGCGGCATAAGAAAAGGCGCCCATTATAAGGCCGGCCAGAAGTATGCGCCCCAGCGCGCCAATAATCTTCGGCGTACCCAGCGGGCCTATTTTTTTTGTGAGAAAAATGTACAGCATTATAAAATTAGACGTAGCCGCGATTGAAGTGGCAAGCGCAAGCCCGCCGATTTTAAGCGGCCACATCAACACGAAATTTAACACAAGATTTATAAAAAAAGCGGCAGCCGCCGTTTTAACCGGCGTGCGCGTATCGCCAAGAGAGAAAAAGGCATTGACGAGTATCTTTATACCGCCGCAGGCGAAGAGCCCGAAAGAATAGAAAAAAAGGGCGTTATTCGTTATATCCACCGAATATTGCGTAAACTCCCCCCTTTCGAAAAGTATCTTTATAATGGGCCTTCCGAGCGTCGCGAGCCCTATGCCGGCGGGGATCAGGACAAGAAAAACGCTCCTCATGGAAAAACCGATCGTATCTTTAAGGGAAGGTATATTTTTCTCGGCCACCTCCCTGCTCATTCTCGGAAGGGCAACCGTGGCAAGAGAAATACCGAATATGGCGAGCGGCAGGTGAAAAAGCCTGTAGGAATACCATAAAGCCGCCGGAGCGCCCATCCCCACTATCCACTCAAAAGTGGAAAAGATGTTATCCACTATCACGCTTAGTTGATATACCGCCGAACCGAAAAACCGCGGCACCAGCAACTTCCATATGCGCTTTATCGCCGGATGAATAAGGCCCTTATACAGCCCGCGGATACCGAATTCGCGCCCCGGGCCCGAAGGATCAAAGCTCGTGTTTCGAATTGGGCTGATAAAGCGCAAGCCCTTCCTGCGAAGCATATACCCTATCGTGATAACCTGAAGCGCGCCGCCGGCGAGAACCGCCAGCGCCAGGCCTTTCACGCCTATTTTTGGGCACACATACACAAGAAAAAATATCATGGAGATATTCAATAGAACCGGGCCGAATGCCGGGACCGCGAAATGATTCAGTGAATTAAGCACACCCATGCCGTAAGCGACAAGGCCTATGAGAAAGATAAACGGAAACATGATCCGCGTAAGGTCCACGGTTATGGCGAGTTTCTGGGCGTCACCGATAAAACCCGGCGCTATAAGCCTGACTATCACGGGAGCCAATAAGATCCCGCATATGGAAACAACAAAAAGAACTACAACGAGAACATGTAAAAGGTTTCTCGCCAGATCCCAGAATTCCTCCCGTGTACGTTTCGTACAATATTCGGTCAGGACAGGGACAAAGGCCGCGTTGGCGGCACCCTCTCCAACGAGATCCCTTAAAAGGTTGGGTATGCGGAACGCGACCACAAACGCCTCGGCAAAAACAGTGGTGCCGAAAAAGTTCGCGATCAGCACGTCACGCGCAAAGCCGAGAACCCTGCTCGCGGAAGTGGCCAGGCCTATGAGCCCCGTTGATTTAATTAATCTTTTATTTGACAAATCATCGCTCCTGTGATATATTGTCTAACCAAATCGGAAAGAGGGTGTAAAATTATGCCGCAAAAAAGATCAGCTTGTAAAGAAATAAGAAAATCCAAAAAAAAGCATTTCAGCAACATCCGGGTGACGACCGAGGTAAAAACAATTATAAAGGGGTACAACGCTTTTCTTGCCGAAAAAAAGTTTGACCGGGCAAAGGAGCTGTTGAGGTTCCTTACCTCTAAATTAAGTAAAGCTGTTAAAAAAGGCGTGATCCACCGCAATACCGCTTCCAGGAAGATCGCCCGTCTCTCAAAAAAATTACCCCGCGCATAATCCCACAAGAACACGCTCAAAGGCATGCTGCGGCGACATTTTTCCGTTTTTTATGAAAAAATCCGCTTCAAGGATGATTTCAAGGTTTTTCGCAAGCTGCCTCACGGTAAAACGCCCGCTTTCACGTATGGTTTTTTCCAAAAAATATTTTTTTACGCCGGACAAACGTGAGATCTCATCCCGGGAAAGGCCCTTCGGAAGATTTTTTATTTTCATGAAGGCCCTGAACTGCCACGCCAGAAGGTTCAGCATGCGGTGCGATTTTTCCCCGGCCGATAAATCCCTTAACGGAAGAAGCGCCTCGGCTAGTTTCTTTCCGAGGACCATGTCAATAAGCTCGAACGCCGTTTTATACGCGCTTCTGAGGCAAATTTCTTCAACGTGCTTTTCGGTGATTTCGGCGCTTTTCAGGGCAAAAGCGGCTATTTTCTCGATCTCATTTTTGAGCAACAATAAATCGTTTCCCGCGAATTCCGCTATGAGGGCGGCCGCGGGCGGGGAAATTTTTTTTCCGCGCGCGGCGAATTCTTTTTGTATCCAGGAACCGACTTCACGCTCTTTCAACCTGTCGCATTTTATGATCTTTGCCGGCAAAAATATTTTTTCGGCGGATTTCCGGGATTCGCGTGATGATGTTTTCATCACAAGGACCGATGATTCACGCGGGGACGAGAGATATCTCACTAAGGAATCTTTTTCATCCGTTGAAATTTCATCAATATTATTTAAAATCGCCAGGCGTTTTTTTGAGGTAAAAGGCATGGTATTCAAAAATGCCAGAATTTCGGATATCGGTGTGGCGCCGGCGGTAAAAATTCCTAAATCGGTTTCCGAGCCGGTCTCGCCCAAAACCGATTTTTTAAGTTTTCCGAGAAATTGGCGCTTAAGGTATTCTTCGGGGCCTATAAGCAAATAATTCATCCGAACGCTACCAGTTCTCTACTGTGCGCTCTACGACACGCTTGGCAAGGTCATCCATAGCGTCCTGCGCGGCAAGATTTTCCACTTTGGCGAACTGTCCCACTGTGCGAAAAGTGCTTTCGCCGGCGAAATGGTTTTCGTGCCATATGAGCTCGTTGCCTTCGGTCCTGTAAAGTTCGAGATTCACGACAATGCTCAACCTGTATTCCAGGACCTTATTGTCAGCGTCATAACGGAGCGGCTCCCTCTTAAAGTCTATAAGCTGCCCCTTAAGTATAAAGCAGGCGTTTTGAGCGTTTTTTATTTCGTAATTTCCGTCAAATATGAAGCGGTCAATAACCCGGCGCGTTATGTCCGCTTCCATTCCCGGAAGATAAGAATAATAAGGCTTGCTGTCGGATGTCTCCTCGGTCACGTTGATTTTGCTGACAAAATTGTCCACGCATATCGAGCATTCGGATGAGGGTAAACTCGCTCCCGAGCTGTATCCAAAAAAGCTGAACGGTTTGCCTCGCGCCCTTTTGGAGGCGGCTGTTTTCGCTTTCCCGGTTTTTGCTTTTTTCCGGCTCATAAAACTGAAAAACGGTTTCCGGGGCTGGGCTTTTGCCTCTTCGGCTTGTGCCGCTTTTATTTCCCCTCCCGCCGATTCTGCTTTTTTCGGGCGTATAAAACTGAAAAACGGTTTCCGGGGCTGGGTTTTCGCCTCTTCGGGTTTTATTTTTTTCGGCCCTTTTTTGAAGCTAAATAAGGACAAGAGGGATTCGATCTTTGAGGATTTCGGCTCACGCCGCTCTTTCAACTTTTCCTTTTCCACGCGCTCCCTCATTAATGTCAACTTCTCTCCGGCCAATACAGCCGAGGAGCTGGCGGGATATTTCTCCACTATATCCCCGTAGTATATGGCGGCGCTCTTATAGCGGCCCTGCCTTTCGTAAAATTTAGCGGTAGTAAACAGGCTCTGCGCTTTTTTGTCTTCCAGCATGGAAATTCTTTTTTCCGCGTCTTCCGAAATACTCAACCCCCTCCTTATCTCGGCGATCCTCCTGAATTCCTTGATCGCGTCATCGGTAAGCTCCTGGTCGTAATCCGGTTTCAGGCTGGCGAGGTATGTGCACTGGGCGGCCTCGTATCTGGCCTTGTCCGCGAGGTTACTGCGAGGGTATTCGTCCACTAACCGCTGAAATTCCTTCATGGCTTCGTGATACTGTTCCGACTTTTTATAACACTGCCCCACCATCATTTGGGCCCTGTCCCCGTATTCCCCGAAAGGGGCATTTTCCTTGACCTTGCGGAATATCTCCACGGCGCGATCGAGGTCGGTCATTATTTCCTTCCCCATCAAAAGGCCCCTGTGTTTCCTGTAAAGACGGCTTCCGAGATCGTATTCCCTTTCTATAATTTCCTCATTCCGTTTCGTAAATGGATACATATCGATTGTTTTCTGGTAAGCGATGAACGCCGGGTAATATTTACCCATCGCCTCATATGAACGGCCGCAGTAATACTGGGCCTCGGGGGCCATATCGGAATCCTTGAAATGCGCGACAAGATTTTCGAATTCTTCCACGGCTCTCTGGTAATTTTTCTCCTTGAAAAAATCCATCGCCCAGTTGAAATGCTCCTTCGGGCTGTCTTTGGCGGCGCGCTTTGGATAGACTATTTTTTTGTCTTTGGGTGTCCATATCCAGAAAGGATAGGCATCCCGGCAAAACAAGAAAAAGAGAACAAATATAACTATTATAAAACCGGATTTTCGCATGGCGAGTTTCAATATATCACAGGCGTTTTCTTTTGTCAATAAAAGAGAGTATCGCGGTATTGCGGAGGGAAAGCGGCCTCGGGATCCGCTTTACTTAAAGCGAATCGCCGGTGGATTCCGTATTTACCATGTTCTGGATGATTTCCCGGTCCCGCCTTGAAATTTCCAGGAACTGGTTTCCGACTTCGTAGTCATCGCCGGCCGGCAGTTTTTTTATCCAGGCTATTTTTGAAACGGCTCTTATGGGCTCGGTAAGCTCCGGTACATTGAGTTCCACTACCAGGCGGCAAGCCAGAGAAATAAATCTATCGCTTCTGAACCTCACGCCGCCCGCACTTAAATTTTTCGATACGGTTCCCCGAAATTCCTCATTTTTTTTCCTCATATCCTTATACTTGAGGGCAAAGCGTCCGTGAATCCTCCCGTACCTTCTCTTTTCCTCAAAATTAGCCATAAGTCCCCTTTTTTTAAGCATTTCCGTCGGGCTCTAAGCAAGTGTAGCATACAATAGTTGCTATGTCAAGTTAGAAATGAAAAAGTTGGTTTTTTCTCCGGAAAACCCTGTACCCCGCCACCATAATAAAAAGCGTTGTGTAATACAGCGGCACGCCGTAAAAGGCAGGCTGTTCTATAGTGAAATACCCGAACGGGATACTTTTGAAAATTTCGGCGCTTTTTATCAGTAGAAAAATAAAAAACCACGCGCTCTGGGCAAAAATAGAAGCGAGAAATGGCGCTAAAAATCCCAATGTAAGAAAAAAAAGGCCTGATACCATTACCATCAGGACAAGCGGAATAACCACAAGGTTGGCTATCACGACTACCGGGGATATCAACCCGAAGTAATACGCCAAAAGCGGCAAAAGCCCCAGCCATGCCGCCAGGGATACCGAGATAGAACGCAAAAAGTAACACCTGACCTTTGATGCGGCCGCCGCGGCCGGTCCCGGAACAGCGCCTACGTAAAATATCCCGTAAAAAACCGGCGCCAGGGTTACAATGGATAAAACGGCCGCGTATGAAAACACAAAACCAAGGTCAAAAACCTGGTTGGGGCAAACTATGAGAATCGCCAGGCAGGAAAGCCCCAGCAGGTTGAAAACGCTGATTTTTCTCTTCAACATTTCACCGAAAGCGAGAATCGAAAACATAGCGGCGGCCCTCAATACGGACGGACGGCCGCCGGCAAGTATCGTAAAAAGAGCCAGAAACGCGACTGATAAAATAATTGACGCGTTTTTCGGAATTCTGAAAATTTTTAAAATCACCCTGAGCGCGAAATATATTATCCCGACGTGCAGGCCGCTTATAGCCAGGATGTGAAGCGTGCCTGTCTTGGCGAATAGATCATTGAGCCACGGCGGAATTTTCTCTCTTTTGCCGAGAAGAACCGCCAGAAGCACCGAGTCATAAGGGGCCTTAAGAAATTTTTTCACGCGCGCGGCCATTCTGTTCCGGACGGAATAAACGCCTCTGATAATTTGCACGGCGAATCTTTTATCCCCGCCCGCTATTCCGGAAAAAAACCCCTTTTTTACGTTCATTACGGTATAAATACGCTTGTTGGCGAGGTATTTTACATAATCAAATCCGTATTTTCCGCCGTAAAAGAACGGTTTTGCCGGGTAACCTTCGAGAACAGCCACGTCACCGTAACGGTACCGGGGTTTGTTTGAACCGTAAAGGTTTATAAGCATAAAACCGCCCGCGCTTTCGCGTTTGCGGGCCGATTCTACCGAATGGGCTTTTAGCACGAAAGTTTTTTTTCTTCCGGAACGGCTTTCGACAGGGTCGCTTTGTACTTTGCCCGTTACGAGCGTTTTTTTCGACGGGTAAGAAATAAAATTCCTGATATTACGGCTGTCTATGTGGTTATAGGTCTCGTAGCGGATTACGCCCAGAATGAACACGAGACCTACGAGAATGGCGGAAAATAAAAAGCTTTTTTTTACAAAAAAAGCGGCGCACAGGAAAAACGCCAGGGCCAGCGGGAAAAGGAATACCGGGGAAAAAGAGGCGAAAACACCGTAAGACGCGAGGACCACCCCGCATATAAAAACAACGCTTACGGCGAGAAGATAGACATTCTTCATTCCAGCGTTAGACTGTCTTTGATTTTTTCGTATGTCTTCGGCCCTATACCTTTTATGTTTTTAATTTCTTCCGTTTTCCTGAAATCCCCGTTTTGTTTTCTGTATAAAATTATCCTGGCGGCTAGCACGCTGCCCACGCCTTTTATGCGCGTCAGCTCTTTTTCCGCGGCTTTGTTAATATTTATTTTTTTCGCGTGATTATATTTTGATTCTTTTAATTCGAGGATTTCCGGATAACGCGGAAATATCTTTTTGCAGTACATAACGGCCGAACCCGCGAAAAGCGCGGCGAGCAGGAATATCAGGGCCGTCTTTTCTTCTTTCGTGAATCTACTCACTTGCTACCGGTAACGATATTGAGAAGCTTGTCCCGAATGAAAATCAACTTTTTGACGGTTTGGCCTTTTAGGTAATTCGCCACTTTCCCGTCGGATAAGGCCTTTTGCTCGACAGCCGACTTATCTGTACCCAGAGGCACTTCTATTTTCGAGCGAAATTTACCGTTTATCTGGATAGGGATCGTTATTATCCCGTCTACGATCAGGTTTTTATCGTATTCGGGCCACCCGGTTTTCAGCAGGCCCGGCTTTTCGCCCAGCTTTTCCCAGAGTTCCTCGGCTATGTGCGGGACAAAAGGCGACAGGAGCCGGATCGCTGTTTTTACGGATCCCGTCAGGCGGGATACGTCCTCTTTTTTATCCATGCAGGCATATATTTTGTTCACGAGTTCCATTATGCCGCTTATCGCGGTATTAAAATGAAATCCTTTTTCTATATCATCGGTCACCTTTTTTATGGTCTGATGCATTTTCCTGTTCAGGCCCCTCGCGTCGTCCCCGGCCGCCCGTTCCCGGCCAACCGCTTTCCGGCGTTCTTCGTTAACCCCCTCGACCATTCTCCACACGCGCTTCAAAAACCTGAACGCGCCTTCCACGCCCCGGTCGGACCATTCCGCGTCTTTTTCCGGCGGGCCTATGAACAGCGTGTAAAGCCTTACCGTGTCGGCGCCGTATTTTTTTATCAACTTATCCGGGCTTACCACATTCCCCTTGGATTTAGACATCTTCGCGCCGTCTTTTATAATCATGCCCTGCGTGAAAAGGTTCATGAACGGCTCGTCGAAACCTATGAAACCGCCGTCATTTAACACCTTGGTTATGAATCTTGAATACATCAGGTGCAGTATCGCGTGCTCTACCCCTCCTATGTACTGGTCAACCGGCAGCCATTTGTCAACGTCCTTTTTTTCAAAGGGCCTGTCTTTCAGGTTCGCGGATACATACCTCAAATAATACCAGCTTGAATCCACAAATGTATCCATCGTATCGATTTCCCTTTGGGCTTTTCCCCCGCATTTCGGGCACGTGGTATTGAGAAATTTCTTTGAGCTCTTTAACGGGCTTTCGCCGTGTGGTTCAAACCGCACCTCTTCGGGAAGCAGAACGGGCAAATCTTTCTCCGGCACGGCCACCATGCCGCATTTATCGCAATAAATAACAGGTATCGGCGCCCCCCAGTACCGCTGCCTTGAAATAAGCCAGTCCCTCAGGCGGTATTGGACGGCCCTTTCGCCGATTTTAGCCTTTTCCATGAAATCGGTTATTTTCACGACAGCTTCCTTATCGGATAAACCGTCAAACCGGCCGGAGTTTACCATGATACCGTCTTTCACGTAGGCCTCTTTCATGATCTCGGCGTCCAGGTGAAATTCCGGATCGTCTATCACGACCTCCACGGGAAGATTGTATTTTTTCGCGAACTCAAAATCTCTCTGGTCATGGGCGGGAACTGCCATGACGGCGCCGGTACCGTATTCCATCAGGACATAATTGGCCACCCAGAGCGGAATTTTTTTCCCGTTCACGGGATTTATGACATAACGCCCCGTAAAAATACCCTCTTTTTCCGTATCGGCCTGCGCGCGCTTTATTTTGGATTCGTTTCTTATTCTTTCCACGAATTTACGCGTTTTGTCCGCCCCGGGAGCCTCTTTTATGAGCTCTTCCAGATAAGGGTGTTCCGGGGCCAGCACCATGTATGTGGCGCCGAAAATAGTGTCCACCCTTGTCGTAAAACATGTTAAAACTTTATCGCTTTCTGCTACGGAAAAATGTATGTTTACGCCCTCGGAACGTCCGATCCAGTTTCTCTGCATTACCTTCACCCTGTCCGGCCAATTCCCGAGTTTGTCAAGATCCTTAAGGAGCCGTTGGGCGTAATCGGTGATTTTAAAAAACCATTGCTCGAGGTCCTTCTGGGAAACAGCGCTTTCGCACCTCTCGCATTTACCCTCTATAACCTGTTCATTCGCAAGGACAGTGTTACATGACGGACACCAGTTCACGAAAGCCTTTTTTCTGTACGCAAGGCCTTTTTCAAGAAGCTTCAGGAATATCCACTGCGTCCATTTATAATAATCGCTTTCGCAGGAGGCGATTTCCCTTGACCAGTCGTAAGAAACGCCCCATGAATTAAGCTGTTCCTTCATTTTTTTTATGTTGGCGAAAGTGTATTTTTTCGGGTGTGACTTATCTTTTATGGCGGCATTTTCCGCCGGGAGCCCGAACGCGTCCCACCCCATCGGCGAAAGAACGTTAAAACCGCGCATTATCTTATAGCGCGCCACGACGTCACCTATTATATAATTACGCCCGTGTCCGACGTGAAGCGCGGCGGAAGGATACGGAAACATAACGAGACAGTAGTACTTTTTTTGATAATCCTTTATGGCGGCTTCGAAAAACTTGTGCTTAGCCCAGTACTTCTGCCATTTTGGCTCGATTTTATCAAAAGGATATGACTCACTCATAGCGCGGCTATTCTAACATATGAGGACGCGGCAAGGCAATATAAAAAGTTTTCTCTATTTCCCTTAAAACAGGCGGCCAAAAAAAACCGGTTAAACTGTCTTATTTTTTTACGATATACGCTCGTGCCGGCGCCTGACGAACCTTCGTATGAACAAGCCTTTTTAAAAGCCGGCTCGTTTCGCGGCCGGAGGAAATTCCGAACGGCACAATAAGGAATGTAATCCATAAAGAGCCTGAAAATCCGACTTTTAGAAATAAATTAAAATCTTAATTTTTTCAAAGTACCGATTCCGGATTGAACATATTATAACGGGGCTAAGGTCATATTCAGGAATTACGCGAATTTCTTAGCGGCGTATTGGAATATCTCTTTTAGCTCTTCCGGGTCTATCGGCGTGATTGGTAAAAGTTTTATAAGTTTATTGATTGCTTTTGTAATTTCATTGATCCCACCCGTTGCCAGATTTATTATGTCATTGGGGATCAAATCAAAGTGTTTAATCCCCAGGGATTCGCATAGGATTTTATATTGATTGCACATGGGCGAGACAAATTCTTTAATAAATCGCCTATCGAGTTTTCCAAGCCCGTTATTTTGCCGCGCAATATGCAGGAGCCCAAAGCCAAAAATCGCGCCTCTTACAAGCCCCGCCGGGCTATCTTTAAAACCAATCGGCGACAAAACTGTATTCTCAAACCCCAACCCCGCGGCGGCCAGGCAAGTTTGTATAGTTTCTCGATCTATTTTTTTACCCTTTTCAACAGGAAGCAAAGTTATTATATTTTTTTCCTTTTTGCATTTTTCCCTAACATCATCGGGCACTGTTTTCAGCACTGTCTTTAGTTTATCCGGCATATTAATATCCCATGACCCCGGCATGGAATAGAATTCTACGTAACTATTTTTGGGATTCTGTAAGGCAACGAGAAAACCTTTAATGCGCTCTATCTCTTTTTGGCTCATAAATTTTAAAGGTTCAACCGGAATACGGTGTAGGACAGGGCCGTGGCTACCGGCTAAAATGGCTTTAATAACCGCCTCGTTGCCATCCATGAATTCGTAATAGGCATTCTTCGAAATGCGATTCTTCGAAATGCGCGCCTTGCCTGCCATATCATCAATAACAAGCCTGTCCTGTCTATAGATTCCCCCCAGGCAGCCAATCATTCCTTTGAGCGGAGCAAGAGAAGTAATTTCGCGATCCATCATGATCAGGGATTCGGCTTTCATGCCGGCCCGGAGAAGTTCCTTGCGGGTTTCCGGAGCATAATTCAGAAGAATACGGTTTTTATCTATCAGCATAAAATTAGCAGGATTAAGATAGGCCTCTTCGTCCGGTATAACAACGATTTTGGCTTCATATTTCTCTTCTATATCCATTAAAAGGCGAGAAGTCCACTCACTCATAGTTAATTCCTTGTAATAATGGGGATCTATCAGGACAATGGGTATGCCCTCTTTTGTTGTTTCAGCGGGCATCACATTGATTACGCAATCGATATGAGAAGTCCCCTGTAAAACTATTTGGCCATTAGAAAGCTTTATAGTTATGAAGCCGGGGGGGATCATCCGGGTATCAATATCAGGAAACATCTCATTGAGCAATCTAATAGATGTAACATTTGATTCTGAAACAAGAAGCAGAGGATTTCTTCCGGAAATTACGGCAGTTTCTCCGCATACGGGGAAAGATTGAGAGGGTAATGAAAATGGTATAAATCCCTTTAATGCTGGAATCAAAACGCTTCCGTCTTTGGCCCATTGAACAAGACGCAGGTCATCTTGTTCCATCCTGATACCTGTCTTGGAGCGGTAAAAAAACACATCATTTGCCTCAAGGGTATCAATCACTGCCTGAACATCAGGGTGGTCTTTGCCGGAAGGGAGTTTGTGAAAAGCTTTTTCTATAAGCTTTGTACCTGCCTTGTCAGAAATGTATCGCCCGGCAATGTATTTATTCTTCCAAGATTTTCTCAAGTTCCGTTGCTCGACAGATTCCAATACGTTTAATTCTTCCTGCATAGAATAGTAAGCTTCTTCGTAGCGTTCCATATCAACAATGCCCTCCAGCCATCCTACGGCAAGAGCCTTGTTAGCCACGCGGCCTTTAATTCGGCCAATACATCCAGAGATAAAATAGGATAAGAATAAGCTTCTGCTGGAGTCACCAAAGCCCTCAGATTCAATTGCTTTCTGCAATAGGCTTGAAGGCGGCTCTAAAGAAATCCCGGTTATGACATCGTTGATTTTTTCAATATCTTCGACACCCGCGATTTGACTCAGGGAAATAAGAGCACTTTTTGTAACAGGGGACATATCCGGCTTCAGGGAGCTTATTAAAAATTCTACGGCTCTGCGATCAGCATAAAAAGCCAAACTCCTTGCAGCGGCTGTTCTCTGGTAACTCTTACTTTCCTCTCCTGTAAGGATTTCCCCGAGAAAAAGCATTGCTTCTTCGCTATTACTTTGCCCAAGCGCCTCGATTACAGCTTCCTGGGAACCCCTGGAAAAATCATTATCCTTTATCCTGCCGAATGTTTTTATAAGGGTTGGAACGGAAAGATTGCTTTTGAGCTTGGATAAGTTCCTGGCAGCAGACTCCACCACCTGAAACTGTGGATCGTCTAATAAATAAATTAATGCCTTTTCCGCCCCCTCTATCTTCCTCTTTCCTATCTCATCTGCGGCATTTCGTCTTTCAACCCAGTTTTCAGATGTCAGCGCTTTCAATAACTCTGCGGGGCCTTGGGTTGCCGCAAATACCCTTTCATCATCGGCTGCATTATTCGAAGTTGGATGAATTTCAGCAATTGCATCCGCTTTGCCGCGGAAAGGGCCGGCCTGGAATTCGCTCCCGGGATACACCAATGACACTGGCGTATACACAGACTTTATTGCCGCGGCAAAACCTTGTTTTTTCTCGATCTCTTCGCGCACAAATACTTTCGCTTCTACATCAAACAATCCTGCCGCTTTTATTCCTGTCCCCTCCATGACCTTGTTAAATTTTTTTCCAATCCTGCTATTCAGGGACCTAAAATAACCGTATACCCTTTCCTTTTCCTCTTCCGATGTAACTTCTATGATAAGATCTATGTCAGAAGCGGGGCCTGCGGCGGAATATTCGGTATTACCGAATAACCAGACATTTTTAACCACATTAAGTGTTTTGGTTAAATCATCCAGAACTATCTGAGTCAGCATATATCTAAATATATTGTGCGCTTCTCTGTCACGTGCCCGCAGCCGCTTAATAAGCTCATTCCTGTCTAAACGCAGTTTATCAGAGCATCTTAAAAATGTATTTTCCCATAAAGCGTTAATCTGTTTTTCTCTGGCTATCCTCAGGACTGCCGCAATATCCCCTGCGATACGATATACCTTAATGCCATACTTTTTCATCACATCTTTGGTTAAGCGCGCGGCCCTCTCAAGTGCCTGGCGACGCCTCGCGCCGACCTGTTGCGCATCGTACCACTTTCCCATGACGGCTTGCTCCGTTTCAAAGCTTGATACGATTACACCTCCCGCATTAACCAATGTATCATGAATTACAGGCACTTCTCTTTCATACAATATATTTTCAGCCTCACTTGTCGTGGGCCCGTTAGCCGCCTCGACTACAATCTTGGCCTTTATAACGCCTACATTGTCCAGGCGTATCTGATGCTCCAGAGCCGCGGGCACAAGGATATCAACCTCTGCACCCAGAGCCTCGCCGGTCCTTTCATCCAGGCCTGCCGTCCAGCCGCCGTCCGGGTCGTAGCTTCCTTTTGTTTGCGCCTTGATCTTACCCTGCGTATAATAATCCACCAGCCATTTTTCTCGCGGACGTGTATTTACCCACTTTACCATACGTTCTAATTCTTCAACGCTAAAACCTTCTTTTTTATATAAGGTGATGGTGTGGTCATTTATGTATTGAATAATGGCACCTTCTTTTGCTAAACTAAGCGCAACATGGGCCCCTACATTACCAAAACCCTGTACGGAAACTGTTTTTTCTTTTAAATCAATCAAGGCCCTCATTACATCCGTACAGCCAAATCCGGTTGCTTCAGTCCTTCCTAATGAACCGCCCAATTCAACGGGTTTTCCGGTATAAACGCCAAGCCACGGTACAGCATGGCCAAGTTTTGAATAATTACTCGCGGCCTCTAATAAAGGTGTTTCTGTGATACCATACTCGCCTTTATCAAGTATTGCTTTTAATATCCTATAAAGTTCAAAATCAAAATTTTGAATCTCGGGTGTTTTTTCAACGATATATTTGAGGTACTCGTCCTCGTACCAGGCAAGGATCTGCGGGTTGGTATCCAGGTCCGGGGCGGGGATATCAACCCCTATTCCGACTTTACCCGCTTTCGCCAGGTCTATGCTGTGGCTTCTGGCGGTCTTTGCAAGGTTATAACCATCTCTAAAATTATCATAATCCTTTAAAACCCATTTCCCTTCTTCTTTCGCCGCATAGCCTTTGAAGACAGCGCCTTTTCCGCCGCCTAAATCTAAACCGGAGGATGAATTCTTAAGCGTCATGCCAAGGGATAAGGCTTGGGCCTCTTCGCTTACCCATTTGGCCACAAACGCCTCTACCTGTTTTTTTACCGCTCCAAGTTCGCTTAATTTGTCCAATGTTTTTGCCAGGATGCCTGTCTTTTCATTCATCAATCCGGACCCCGTGCAGTATCGCATACCCCCCTTGGCGGCCCCCAGGACTATATTGTTCTTTACCCTGACCCTAAATACCTTGGCCTCATAAGATTTTCCTTCCGCGTTTTTAAATCCAAGAGTTTCCCAATTCGAATAAACATCGTATGAATTCTGGAGTTCGCTGATTATGCAAGGATCTATTTTATCTATATACGCGCGTAAAGCCTCCAGGCGAACTTTCATTTCTTTCCAGTAAGGATTTACGGTAGACTCTATAAGCTGCTCAATGGCGGCGGTTTTTACTTTTTTTTTCAACCCGGTTCGCAAGTCTTCTGATGCAGGGGCCGGCAATGTTTTAGCGGCGCGGATAATTTGCCTGTGTAAGTTAGCGTTTATTGGGACAGTTTTGGATACAGCGCCGGATGCAAAAGGAGTATTTTTATTCGCCTTATTCGGATCGAAATACCGTACGATAATATTGCTCGAAGGGACTGATATTCTGATTTCATACGGGCCCGAAAGATCAATTTTGCATCCTTTCAATTCGGTATTGGCGAAGCTAATATCGCCTTTTTTTTTCAGCTTTTCCCAAAGAAAAATGTCGCCTAAATAAATATTTTCGGGTTTCTTACCGTAATCGGCGCGTTTTTCGATTAATTCGCATATAAGTTCTGCTTGAAACTGCTCGCGTTTTTCCGCATCACTTAAGAAAAGTTTAGAAGAGAGGGTATCGCGGGCGGGCCCTATACTATCGCCTGCTATTGAAACATTATTAAAAAAAAACAGGCATATCAATATCGCAGCTAATGCACGCAATGTTAATTTATATCTGCTGATATACTTCATTATCGTAGGATTGTATCATATCTGAAGAATTGAATTGTCACAGAAACGTAAAAGTATACATGGGGACGGGGCAAATGGTAAACCCTGGCCTGTCCCTAAATCACACTCCGGGGTGTCCCTACGGGGTTTACGCAAAGCATAAGTTTTTGGTTTGCTTCTAACCGCCTATGCCGGCCTTCGCGATGACAGGGGCGGGCCTGTTATCAACACCATTCAACCCCAAAAGCCATTCTTCGTGATTACCATACAGGCACCTGTATGGTAATCATCTTCTTCTGATGCTTAGATAACAGATTATGCCGCAGACATAAATAACACTTTGAGGCAATAACAGAATAGAGAAGGCGTTACTACGCCATGGAAACAGAATGTTGGCGTGGATAAAAAAATAAAACTTATTGGAAGATTATCGGAAAATAAAAAAATGGCGGAATTATGCCAAGAGTCCGTTATTTAAAAAAACAGGGCGAAAATTTTGGTATCGCCGCAAAGGGGTCAGGCTACATGGCCTGACCGATAAAAGCTGAATTTTTCTTAATTATGCTTGCTACCCCCTGATTTTTTTCATTTCCTTTTTTATTTTCTTTTCTTCTGTTCCTTCAAGTATTTTTTATCAATCTTTCTAAAGACAATTTTGTACAACCTCCATTGTTTTTTATATCTAAACTGGTGGTCCGTTTACTTGTTAGTTCGAACCTCTTTCAGAGGGAGCTAACTCCCTCTGAAAGGCAATATATCATAATCCTAATATGATTTTAACGCATAATGTTGACTCGGCGCCTCTCGGGCCGCCGCCAGAGGCTGCGGCCTCACTCACTAACGAGCTTCGTAATATAAAGAG
>CAYTQI010000004.1:0-55468 GCA_964440235.1 uncultured Planctomycetia bacterium | reverse complement strand
GAAAGTATTTCAAAAAGGAAGCGGCATTAATATCAAAAAATATCTGGACAGAGGCAATGTTTTTCAAACGCGCCGGTGGCTTGTCAAAAACATAAAAGGTTTGGGTTATAAAGAAGCAAGCCATTTCTTAAGAAATATCGGGCTCGGTAAAGACATGTCGATACTGGATACCCATATCATGGGAAATCTCAAAAGAATGAAGGTTATACGAAAGGTACCCCCGTCGATAAGCGGGCGGATTTACACCGATGTGATCGAAAAGAAAATGCGTAAGTTTGCCCGAAAATCCAAAATACCGCTCGAAGAACTGGATCTCCTGTTCTGGTCCCGCGAAACAGGCATCATCTTCAAATAAAGAGGGGACGTTTTATTTTGCCCTAACACTTTTTGCGGTAAGTAGTTACAGCATGCCACGGTGCATTTTTGGAATTGTCAGCACCATCAGCAATAGTGCGGTTTTTGGCAGCAATGCTAAAAATGTGCCATGGCACATTGGAAGCTATTTATTCACAAGGAGCCACAGTAAGGTGAAATATTCCCTTTACTTTCCCGGGTTTTTTAGAGTAGTGCTTTGGCCAGCGTAAACAAGCCGAGAAGGATTATTACCACTGCTATCGTTATTTTCATACTTTTTTCCGGAACCCTCTTTACCGTGTGCGCGGCAAGCGGAACCGAAAGAACGGCACCTGCCATGAGCCAGGGCGCCAGCGTCCAGTCTACGGTTGATGTCAGAAAGAAATATAGGGTTACTCCCACCAGGCAAGTTATGCCTTCGGCAAGCGAGGTAATGGCAACCGCGTTTTTTACACCTATACCGGAAAGTATCTGCCCGCCCATCACAAGGGGGCCGTAGCCGCCACCCGACATACCTTTATTAAAAGAGGCAATCGTGCCGAGTATCGTTATTTTTCTCCAGGTGAATCGCGGCTTACGCTTAAATGTGGCCAGAATAAAAATACCCATGAAAATAACTGTTCCGCCGATCCAGATTTTAAGTATTTGCGCGGGAAGTTTAATAGCCAGTAACACGGCGATAATTGTGCCGATTACGGAAAATGCCGAAAGAACAAGCGCGACATGCGTATCCTTTGAACGCGGTTTAAAATTAACATTCTGCAGACTGTGATGAAAAGACGCCGCTGTTATGCCGGATAGAAATTCCGAAAAAAGCACTGCAGGCACTACTTGCAGGGGTTCGAATCCCATCAAAATAAGAAGCGGCGCAAGGCTCGTGCCGTATCCCATGCCGAGGGAAGAATCAATAAATTCGCATATAAAAGCAAGCGGCATTAGCATGAAGATTTTTATTTCCATATATTTCTCCTCTAAATCAAATCCGAGAGTTTCAATTTCTCAAGCCGATACGAAACATAATTTCTGATTTCTTTAAAAACGCCCATGATCTTTTTTTCTTTTTCAAGCGGTGTGTGCGAAAAAAAATAAGTGCTGACGGATTCTGTCGGCGCCAGGGCCCCGTCCATTAGGCGTATGATCTGCGCAACGTTTATTTTGGAGGGGGGAAGGGCGAGTTTATATCCGCCTGATGCGCCCCGCTTTGCTTTCAGAAAACGATTTTGTTTCAATATCGCCAGCAGATGCTCAAGGTATTTTTTGGGAATATCGTATTTTTCGGCAATGTCTCCGATCTTTATCAGGCCGGTCCCCTTATATCTCGCAATACAAATTAGAGCCAAAATGGAATATTCACTTTTTGTTGTTAGCTGCATTATTTCCTACTTTGTTGATAGGGATTATATGCTATAAATACAGCGTTGTCAATAGTTTTTTAGAAGAATAGAAGAAGGGACGGGGCATTTGGTGATCTCTGGGGTGTCCCCGTTCCTAACTCTGGGATGTCCCCCATAGAGTAAAAATAGATACAAGTTCAACAGAAAACAGATCGTTTTGCGTTGGAAGGGGACAGGCCAGAGTTACACCGGGGGACACCCCAGAGATCACCAAATGCCCCGTCCCTATGAATATGAAACTATGAATATGAAACTATATACTGATTGCATTTTCTTCTTGACAGAACTTGTGAAAAATGGTACAAAGTCCGTGAATATGGGTACAAAGAAAATTCCGGAAAGCACCATTTCACGGCTTTTTATATATCTCAGGGAGATCACAGCTCTCTCGAATATGAATATCCGCACCATATCTTCTGCGGAGCTGGGCGAAAGGGTAAATTTGAACGACGCGCAGGTGCGGAAGGACCTTGGGCATTTTGGCCAGTTCGGTGTGAGCGGTTCCGGATATGATACGCAGGAACTTAAAGCGGCTCTCGAGAAAATACTGGGAAAAAACAAAACCTGGAATGTAGCCGTTGTAGGAGTGGGGCATCTGGGTTCGGCGCTTTTGGCGTATCCCGGATTCAAGAAACACCGGTTGAATCTCGTGGCGGCTTTCGATAAAGACGCGAAAAAAATAGGAAAGAATATAAGCGGCGTGAAGATATCCCCCGTGGAGGATATGCCGAAAGTGATCAGGGATACAAAAGTTTCTATCGGCGTCGTGGCAGTTTCGGCCGATGGTTCACAGGAAGTAGCCGATGAGTTAGTTTCGGCGGGGGTCGAATGTATTCTGAATTTTGCGCCGGCATCACTTAACGTGCCGGAAAATATTAAAGTAAAAGACGTTGACCTTTCAAGAGAGCTTGAGACGCTCTCTTATTTTTTAGCCAACAAAAAGTAATATGAAATATATTTCTACGGATAATCTGTTTAAATTATTGAATGCTTTGAAAAGGGATTACAATGTCTACGTTCCGGTTAAAAAAGGCGAACAACGTTTTTATAAGAAATACGATGAGCCTTCGGGAGATATCAGATTAGGAGAAGTAAGGACGTTCGAGCCGCTTAAAGCATTTTTCTCCCGCGCGAGGGAAGTGGTGGCAAAGGGTTTCGAGCCCGACACGCCCTTCGCCCAGGATAAACCGCTCGCGATCGTAGGTGTGAAAATGTGCGACTTAAAAGGCATGAAAGTTCTGGACCATGTATTCCTCGACCATGATTACAAGGATCCATTTTACATCAAAAATCGTGAAGAGAATCTTATAATTTCCTCAGATTGCACTTTTGCGATAGAAACCTGTTTTTGCCTGGCCATGGGCGTAAAACCTTATCCGGAGAAGGATTTCGATATTAATCTTTCCGAGACGACAGGCGGCTTTATCGCGGAAACCGCATCGCCCAAAGGAGAAGCGCTGGTAAAGAAACATCAACGTTTTTTTCAGGCCGCAACCGCACAGCATCGAAAAAAAAGAGAGAGCCGCCGAAACGAAGTGGTTAAACAGGTAGAAGAAAATATCAAAAAGAATAATGTCCCCTACCAGGACGCCTTCAAGGGGATTATAGAGCGTAATTTCGAATCGGATATCTGGAATGAAGAGGCTAAGGCCTGCGTTGAATGCGGCGCGTGCAACACCATATGCCCGACGTGCCACTGTTTTCTTTTATATGACCGGAAAGATGAAAAGAAAATGGAGCGCCTGAGGATCTGGGATTCGTGCATGATAAAGGATTTCGCCAGGGTAGCCGGCGGGGCAAACCCGAGAAAAAAATTATGGATGAGGCTCAGGAACAGATTCGAAAAAAAGTTTGATTTTTTTCCGAAAGTAGCCGATATCTACGCTTGCACCGGATGCGGCCGCTGCATATCCGCGTGCCCGGCAAAGATCGATATAAGAAAAGTTCTGCGGAAACTGGTAGACAATGTGTAAAATCGACAATCCCTACAGGCCTATAGAGACAGAGGTCCTGGACGTCATAAAAGAGACCCTGAATATCAAAACATTATGCCTGAAGCCGAAAGAGCCGATGACGTTTGTAGCGGGACAATTTATAGAACTTACCGTTCCCGGAGTGGGAGAGGCGCCTTTTACGCCTTCTTCCAATCCCCTTACGAAAGACATCATGGAAGTTACGATAATGAAGGTAGGGAAAGTCACAGAAAAAATTCACGAGCTTAAAAAAGGCGATACCGTGGGCCTGAGAGGGCCTCTCGGCAGGGGGTATCCCATAGAGGTTTTTAAAGACAGGGAAATACTTGTTGTGGGCGGCGGATGCGGGCTGGCGCCGCTTAGAAGCCTCATGTATGAGCTATTTAACAGGAGCGGGGAATTCAAAAAAGTATTTTACAGAGGCGGCTGCAAGACACCGAAGGATTTTCTGTACAGGAAAGAAATAGAAAAATGGTCAGAAAGGAAAGACCTGAATTTAAGGCTTACGGTAGATAAAAAAGACAAGGATGATACGGATTGGAAAGAAAATGTAGGTGTCGTGACAACTATCATGGACGGAATAGACATGGATTTTAAAAACGGAATCGCTGTTGTTTGCGGCCCCCCGATAGCGATGAAATACGCCACCATGAAGCTTTTAAATATGGGATTCAGGGACGAAAATATATATCTGTCCATGGAAAAAAACATGTCCTGCGGCATAGGTAAATGCGGGCATTGCAGGATAGGGACCTATTACGCTTGCAAGGACGGCCCTGTTTTCACATACGATAAGATAAAGAATTTCCACGGGATCTGGGATTAAAAAAACGCGTAGGTTGCCCGCAGGGCGTCCTACGCGGTTAAAGAGGTTACGTGAAAAGCAAGAAACTCTATATCGATCTTGACGTTTGCGCTTCGGGTGAATGCAAAAAGTGTGTTGTTGAATGCAGCTACCTGTATCATCCGGACAATAATGGAATTCTTTCCGTGGCTGAGCTTGCGACATACGCCCTCGTATGCAGAAAGTGCGAGGAGCCGCATTGCGTAAACGCGTGTCCGGTGGAAGCGCTGGAACAGCAGAAGGACAAGGATAAGCTGCTTGTAAGGCACAACATGCGCTGCATAAGCTGTAAATCGTGTTCGCACGCCTGCCCTTACGGGACAATTTATCCGGAACTGGTCCCTCTGCTTATAAATGGCTGCGATTTTTGCCTGGACAGGAGAACCGAGAAAGATGAACCGCTTTGCGTCAAAAGCTGTCCTTACGGGGCGCTTAGCCTTAAAGACGCAGACGTTAAACCGGATGAGAATACTTTTTTGGTCGGTGATAATTTAATAGTGCATTCAACGCACTGGCAATGGGAGAAGGCGTGAATTATTTGCTCTACCTGATATTTTACGGTTTCGCTCTTACCGTGATAATCGGGCTTTTGGCAAGCTGGATAGACAGAAAAGTTACGGCAAGGCTTCAATACCGCGTTGGCCCGCCGATCTTACAGCCTTTGACAGACATCATAAAACTCCTTGGAAAGGATACACTTTTACCGGAAGGCGCCTCAAAAATGACATTTTTTATGGCTCCCATCATAGGATTTTCAAGTGTGGTACTGGCCTCAACCTTGCTCTGGATGAATAGCGTGAATCATTCGCACACATTCATAGGCGATTTAATCGTGGCCATATATCTTTTAACCATACCCTCGCTTTCGATAGTTATGGGAGGTTTCGCTTCGGCAAATCCGTTTGCGAGCATCGGCGCCTCCCGCGAAATCAAACTTGTTCTGGGTTATGAACTTCCTTTTATAATGGCCGTGTTTGTCCCGGTTATAAAGTCAGGTTTTTCCATAAAATTGGGCCAGATCCTGTCGTTTCAGCTGGTAAACGGCGCAATAGCGCTGAGTTATTCGGGCGCGCTGGCGCTCATAGCGGCGGTATTATGTATGCAGGCCAAATTAGGGCTTGTGCCATTTGATGTCGCGGAAGCCGAAACCGAAATATCAGGCGGCGCCATTATCGAATATTCCGGCAGCGCGCTGGCCGTTTATAAGCTCATGAAAAATATGCTTTTTTTCGTCCTGCCATTCTTTCTTATCATACTTTTCATGGGAGGATTTAGGTTTGACGGTTTTAATTTTCTATATAGCGTGTTGAAATATATAGGGTTGGTAGTGATCGCCACTGTCATAAGGAACACCAACCCGCGCGTGCGGATAGACCAGGCGGTAAGGTTTTTCTGGGGGCCCGTAACCGCTATCGCCGTGATAGCTGTGGTGTTGGCATTAAAGGGGTTTTAACGTGAGCCTGAAATTAAAAGCTTTGCTTAAGTCGCCCTGGGTATTTCATCTGTCTACGGGAAGCTGTAACAATTGCGATATTGAGCTGCTTGACTGCCTTACGCCGCGTTTCGATATTGAGAGGTTCGGCATGGTACTCGCGGGAAGCATAAAACACGCCGATGTGCTTTTAGTTACAGGTTCCTGCACCAGGCAATCGGTCATAAGAATGAAAAGATTATATGAACAGGTTCCGAAACCCTGTCTTGTGGTCGCGATAGGCGAATGCGCGCTTTCGAGAGGCATGTTTATCCATAGCTACAATTGCCCTGTGCCGCTGGATAAAATTATTCCGGTAGACATTTATATACCGGGATGTCCGCCGAAGCCCGAGGCGATCATAGCGGGCGTGGTTAAGCTGATAGAAAAAGTAAAGAAAGAAAAGCGGTGCGAGAAATGATGACACGAGAAAAGATTTTAAAGGATTTACAGGAAAAATTCAAATCAGACATTATCGACGTATTCGATAAATCCCCCAAAAGAGTTTACATCGGGATCAGGCCGGAATCCTTGAGGAAGGTCGCCGAATATGTTGTTGGGATTTTGAACGCGAGATTCAATATCGCTACCGGTTTAGACGCAAGGCGCCATATAGAGATTTTGTATCACTTTACTCTTGAGGATATAAATTTATTGGTTTCTTTTAGGGTAAAGCTTGACAGGACAAGCCCGAAAGCGGATTCGCTCACGGATATCCTTGAGGGCGCGAACTGGATAGAGAGAGAAATCCACGAAATGCTGGGGGTCGATTTCAGGGGCCATCCCGATTTAAGAAAATTACTTTTATCGGACGATTGGCCGGAAGGCGTCTGTCCGCTGAAGGCCGATTATAAGGAATGGGACAAAAAAGCGATCAGGGACAGGGGAATTTAATTATGAAAAGAGACAAAAAACCGGCGCGAAGAACAATAGTACCGATAGGGCCCTATCACCCCCTGCTTGAGGAGCCGGAGTTTTTTACTCTTACGGTTGAGGGGGAGAGGGTTGTCGATATAGACGTCAGGATCGGATATAATCACAGGGGCATAGAGAAACTTTCGGAAAGAAAAACCTTTGACCAGTCAACATTTGTTATTGAGAGAATTTGCGGCATATGTTCTACCAGCCATCCTTTTGCTTATACCAGGTCAGTGGAAGATGTTATACCTGTAGAAGTGCCGGAGAGGGCAAAATATATAAGGACAATAATCGCCGAAGGCGAAAGAATCCATTCACACCTTTTATGGGCCGGCCTGGCGGGGCATTTTCTGGGATATAACACGGTCTACATGTGGGTATGGAAAATGAGAGAGGAAATCCTCGATGTAATGGAAATTCTATCCGGCAACAGAAACAATTACGCCATGTTTAAGCCGGGAGGTGTCAGGAGGGATATAAAACCCGGGGATATACCCCCTGTAATAAAAAAATTAGATACCTTAACACCTACCCTTGAAATGCTTAATAAAGCCATCAGGGATGATCCCGTACTGCATGCCCGGACGAAGGGAATAGGCATTCTCACAAAAGCCGACGCGATAAATTACTGCGCGCTCGGGCCCACTTCCAGGGCATCGGGGGTGGCCAGGGATGTACGCAAGGATTCACCTTACGGCGTATATGACAGGATCGGGTGGAATATGATAACGGCCAAAAACGGGGACGTTTTTGATAAAATAGTAGTGCGCATACTTGAGGTTCTCGAATCGATAAAAATAATGAAAACATGCCTTTTGACGCTTCCAAAGGGGGAAATAGATTTAAATCTGAAAAGTATTCCACCGGGTGAAGGCATAGGCCACGTAGAAGCCCCGCGCGGCGAAACATTCCATTATGTAAAAAGCGACGGAACCAACCGTCCGGTCCGGCACAAGGTAAGGGCCCCCACATTCATGAACCTTCCCACTTTTAAAGCGACTGTTGTAGGGGAAACCATATCCGACGCCACTATTATTCTGGCTGCCATAGACCCCTGCTACTGCTGCACCGAAAGGATGGCCGTAAAAGACAGAAGAGGCAGAACCCTTTATAAGGGAGAAGACCTGGTCCGTCTTTCCCAAAAGAAAACGGAAACATTAAGGAAGGGTATGAAGTGAAGGAAAAAGTAGGCGCGAAATTAAAAAAAATGGCCTCCATTATAGAGGAGATGGTGAATTTAGTTTATAAGGGGTTCATGGAAAATGACGCCCATTACCTGGACAGGGCACTTAATAAGGAGCGTGTAATGGATGCCCTGGAGAGGGAAATAACCTCTTCTGTTGTCGCAAGCTCAAAAACACAGCCGCAGGAAGCCAGAAAAGAATTGATCCTTCTGGAACAGACGGCGCAGAATATAGAAAGAATGGGCGATGAATTAAGGGGGCTAATGGAGCGCATTGAAATAAAAATCGCGGAAGATCTTTTTTTCAGCGACCAGGGCACCGCGCAATACAGGCAGGTTTTTGAAAAGATGAAGAGATCCGTAGAATTAACGGTAAATTTTTTAAATGATAAAAACCCCGATACCTTAACATTGATCGCCCAGAATGGCGATCAAATAAAAAAACTTGTGGAAAAGTACAGGGAGGAACATTTCAAACGGCTGACAGAGGGGTTATGTGAGGAACGGGCGGCAAACATGTATTTTGATATGCTTGATTTCACCGGAAATATCGCCCGGCATTGCACGAATATAGCCAGGACTCATAAGGTGAAATAATGGGATTTGAGTTTTTATTTCAGGCGGATAAATTAGCGATATTTATGGCCTCGGTATCGGGATTGGTGAGCATTCTTATACTCATATATTCGGTATCCTACATGTCGGGCTATTCGCACAAGCTTGAATTTTTTTCGTTTATCTCGTTATTTCTCGCGTCTATGATGGGGCTTATCTTCTCGGCGAATCTGCTTCTGATGTATATATTCTGGGAAATCACCGCGTTCTGTTCCTGGCGACTGATAGGTTTTTACAGGGGTGAAAAAGAGTTGTGGCGGGCGGACAAAGCTTTTCTTGTTACTTTTTTCGGCGCTTCTTTTATGCTTGCCGGGCTCGCTTTAGTGTACATTAATTACGGCACGTTTGATTTTAACGCGCTTAAAGGCCAGAACGCGAGCAACGTAATCTTTATTCTCATAATGGCCGCTATATTTTCTAAATCCGCGCAGCTGCCGCTTTCCAGCTGGCTCCCGGACGCTGGCATAGCCCCGACGCCGGTTACGGCGCTTTTACACGCCGCCGTACTTGTTAAAATAGGCGTTTACGCGTATGTAAGGATTTTTACGGATGTTTTCTCGGTCTCGGAAGAAGCAAGGCTCTGGTTCATGGGCATAGTGATGTTTTCATGCCTTGTGGCGGCGATGTGCGCTTTTTTAAGCAACAATATAAAAAGGATACTCGCGTATTCCACCGTAAGCCAGCTGGCTTATATATTTCTGGGGTTCATGGTTAATACGGCGGCCGCGGTAAGCGCGGCCCTGCTTTATATACTTGTGCATTCCGTAGGTAAAGCGGGACTTTTTCTGGCGGCCGGCATAGTAGAGCAAAAAACACATACAAAAGATCTTTCGCGCCTGGGAGGGCTGATTAAACCCATGCCGGTAGTCGCTTTTTCTTTCCTTCTCTGCGCTTTTTCCATTATAGGATTGCCTCCTTTTGGCGGATTTTTCAGTAAATTCTATGTGGTTTTTGCCACAGCGGAGGCGGGATACAGGTTCGTCGCTTCGCTGGCAATTTTAACCGCGTTTGTAACGCTTCTTTATCTTTTGCGTTTTTTTAATCATGTTTTTTTGGGAGACATTAAAACGCCCGTGAAAGGCAGGGTGCCTTTCGGGATGGGTTTTGTTGTTTTGATTTGCGGAGCGCTTTCTCTTCTGATAGGTGTTTTTGTCAAATACCCTATCGGCGTTACCGATTGCATAAGCAGGATACTCGTAAAGTAACATGAATATGTCACTTTTTTTCGCTATATTCTCATGGGCCCTGGGAGGGCTGATCGTTTTTTATTCCGTTTTCTTTTTTAAAGACAGAAAACGAAAGGCGCTGTTTTTTATTTACGCGGTTCTTTCACTTTTACTTGCCAGCGGCGCGTTTTTTACCGATAACATCGTTTATTTTCTTGTTTTTTGGGGAAGCCTCCTGGTGCTGCTTTACGCTATACTCGGCTTGCATTCCCTTCTCACCGCCTCAAAAGCTTTAATAATGGTGGGTCTGGGGGATTTCTGCCTTATACTCGGGATCGTTTTTCTGATGGTGATTAACAAAGATGCTTCCATGTCGCATTTTACCCCGGTTCCGACAGACAACTTTTTCAACATAACGACCTTTTTGCTGATAGCGACGGGTGCCATGGCGAAAGCCGGAATTTTTGGTTTCCATAACTGGATAATAGACGCTTCAGAGACGAATCCTTCGCCCGCAATGGCTTTTTTACCCGGGTGCCTTGACAAGTTCCTGGGGATATACCTTCTTATAAGGGTGTGCAGGGATTTTTTTGTAGTAAATGACTTCCTCGGCGTAATTGTAATGGCTACAGGTGCCGCGACAATATTGCTGGCCGTACTTTTGGCGCTTGTTCAGCATGATTTTAAGAAACTTTTAGCTTATCATGCCGTAAGCCAGGTGGGTTATATGATCCTTGGCATCGCATCCGGCACGTTGATCGGAATAGCTGGCGGGCTTTTTCACATGTTAAATCATACCATTTATAAATCGTGCCTGTTCCTGGGAGCCGGTAACGTGAAGTACCGTACCGGAAGAACCGATTTGTCTTCACTCGGGGGCCTTGGTAAACTTATGCCGGTCACGTTTGCGTGTACTCTCATAGCGTCTTTTGCCATATCCGGCATTCCGCCATTAAATGGTTTTGTTTCTAAATGGATGATTTATCAGTCCCTGATACCGACCGGGATGAATTGGGTTTCCGGTTTTAAAATAGCTTTTTTAATCATAGCCATGTTCGGTTCAGCCCTTACCCTCGCGAGTTTCCTGAAAGTTATTTATAGTGTCTTTCTCAGCCGGCGCGCGAAAGAAATAAAACCCGACGTAAAAGAGGCGCCTTTTGGCATGCTTCTGCCGATAGGTATCATGGGCGCGCTTTGCGTGGTTTTAGGAGTATTTGCGATAAATCTGGTAGTGAAACCGTTATTCGAACCTATATTGGGCGGCCAGATTTTGCCGCTTGGTTTCTGGAACCCGTGCATCGCCACATGGATCATCCTGCTTGGCATAATTTTTGGGTTGCTAATTGTCCTGATCGGTAAGATTCCGTTGAAAAAAACGAGCCAGTTTATAGGGGGGGAAAAGCTTTCCGGCGGCAACAGGGTCCAGGGCACCGAATTTTACCTTACCATTAAAGAAACCGCTCAGCTTGGTTTTTTCTACGCGATATCCGCGAAAGGCGCGTTTAATTTTTACAAATGGACCACAGCGGTTTCGAGGGGTTTCGCGCGGTTTTTTTATTATTGCGTAGACAGATTTATTAATTTAATAACTGACGGCCTGGGTAAATTGGTTTTTGTAATAAGCGTGGGTTTCAAAAAACTGCACACAGGGCTTCTTGACCGCTATGTGGCGTGGATTATCATGGGGCTGATTATTATCACGGGAGTTTTATTCAGATGTTTGAATTTTATGCAGTAATGACCTTTATGCTCATAGGCGCGGTAATCGCGGTATTCATAAGAGGGCTGCTATCCAGTGTTATCGCGGTGGGCGCGGTCGGCCTGGGGCTTTGTGTTATGTTTTTGTTTCTCAAGGCTCCCGACTTGGCCATTACCCAGCTTGTTGTCGAGATACTGATGCTGATAATACTTATCAGGGCGACAATAGGCCGCGGGGTATCAAGAATTCACAGAAGATCAAGCGTGTGGATAGGCGCATCTTTTATATTATTTTCCGGCGTGTTCATTTTAGCCGCTTACGCGGCCCTGAAAGAAATTCCGGTATTCGGCCAGGCGCTCATGCGCGTATCGGATTTTTACATAAAGAACGCGTTAGGCAAAACCGGGGCTGCAAATATAGTGACAAGCGTGATTTTGGATTTCAGGGCCTACGATACATTGGGAGAGGCAACGGTGCTTTTTACTTCTGTCATAGGTGTTCTGGCGCTCATGCGGAAAAAGGGAAGGAAGAAAACCGATGAACGGGATGAGCCTGATCGTTAAAAGGGTAACACGTTATACAGTGGGCCTGATACTTCTTTACGGGCTTTACATAGTGCTGCACGGGCACCTTACCCCGGGTGGGGGCTTTGCCGGCGGCGTAATAATAGCGCTTAGCTTTATACACTTTGTTCTTGCTTTCGGAAGGGAAGAAGCGAGAAAAAGCGTTCCGGAACGGCTTTTATTTTTAGGAGAATCCCTGGGGGCGATATTTTTCCTGGCGATAGGGCTTCTGGGAATTACCGCGGGATTTTTCTTTTTAAATTTTATTGCCGGCGCGGGTACGCCATTTCGCCTTTTTAGCGCCGGTACAATACCATTTTGCAATATTGCCATAGGCATAAAAGTCGGAACGGGGCTTTTCTCGATTTTTATCGCGCTTTCCGTATTTAAGCTGGCCAGGGAAGAGGGCAAAAAATGATAATTTTCATCATGGATATCGCGCTTTTTCTCACGGGTTTTTACGCGCTGCTCATGAAAAGAAATCTTATAAAGAAGGTTATAGGGTTCGGCATAATGGAATACGCCGTAAATCTTTTCCTGATACTTGTGGGATACCGCAAGGGCGCCGAGGCCCCGATACTCAGCGGCAAAATCACGGATGTGCTATTCGTAGATCCGCTGCCGCAGGCGCTTATCCTTACTTCCATAGTTATAGGCCTTGGGGTAACCGCCCTCATGGTCGCTTTATGCATAAGGCTTTATCAGCGTTACGGCACATTTGACATAGCGGAAATCAGGAGGCTCAGGGGATGATGAATCTTCTGGTTATATTTGTAGCGTTGCCGTTATTCGCGGCGTTTGCCCTGCCCGTGATCGGCAGGCTTTTAAGGCGCGGTTTTGATATATTATCTGTGATTGTCACCGCGTCGCTTTCGGCATGCGCCCTGTATATTATTTTCAATCCCCCCGTGTTCCCCCTTGTTTATTCCATGGGCTCCTGGCAGGCGCCATTCGGGATTACATGGCTTCTGGACCCGTTAAGCGCGTTTATGCTCATAGCGGTAAACGTTATAACATTTTTCGTGACCGTGTATTCCGTGAATTACATGGAACAGTATACGGGTAAATGGAAATATTATTGCCTTCTCATGCTTATGCTCGCCGGATTGAACGGCGTGGTGCTTTCAGCGGATATATTTAATCTTTATGTTTTCCTTGAGATAGTGGCGATATCAAGCTACGCGCTTGTGGCATTTGGGACCGAAGCCGAAGAAGTGGAAGCCTCTTTTAAATACATGATTTTAGGCAGCATTGCCTCCGCCTTCATTCTTATAGGGATCGGTTTTCTTTACGCCAAGACATCCACTTTAAACATGTTTGACATGGCAGACGCTTTATCAAAAAGCGCCTTAAATTCCAGGCTGCTTATTTTCGTCTCCGCTTTATTTATCACAGGTTTCGGCCTGAAGTCGGCCCTTGTTCCTTTTCACGCCTGGCTTCCCGACGCACACCCTTCCGCGCCCGCGCCCATTTCAGCGATGTTATCGGGCCTGGTTATAAAAACAATCGGTATTTACGCGTTAGCGAGAATATTTTTCAATGTTTTCGGCATAAATTCCGTGACTTCGGAATTACTTCTGGCCCTTGGGGGCGTGTCTATGTTTGTGGGGGTGATACTCGCGATAGGGCAGTGGGATTTCAAGAGGCTTCTCGCTTACCACTCCATAAGCCAGATCGGTTATGTTGTTTGCGGCATTGCCCTCGGCACTCCGCTGGGAATTGCCGGAGGAATATTTCATTTATTGAACCATTCGGTTTTTAAGTCACTGCTTTTTTTGAACGCGGGTTCCGTGGAATACGCGACCGGCACAAGGGATTTGAAAAAATCAGGTAATTTGCAGGAAAGTATGCCGCATACCTCGTGGACATCGCTTGTGGCGTCGCTGTCTATAGCGGGCGTTCCGCCTTTTTGCGGGTTCTGGAGTAAGCTTGTTATCATAATCGCGCTTTTTCAGGCAAACAGGCCTTTTTACGCCGCTCTGGCTATTTTGGTCGGCCTCATTACCCTGGGATCTTTTCTTAAAATACAAAAATATGTTTTTTACAGGAAAATCAAAGAGAAATTTTTAAGAATTAAAGAGGCCCCTGTTTTCATGCGCCTGTCAATGATGGGGCTTGCTGTTTTATGCCTTGTGATAGGTATATTTTTTAAACCCTTTTTCGGAAAAATTATCATGCCTGCCGCGGAAACCCTGAGGGCCGGCAGGGAATATTTTATAATGATCCTGGGAGGATAGAATGATTCGGGTAAAGTCCGGTATAGTTACATTTTTTGTCGCCTTTGCCGTATGGATGGTTCTTTCTTGGGAAGCGGGCGTTGCCTCTATTGCCGCCGGGATGTTGATTTCCGCCCTGGTGTCGCTGGCGACAAGCCATTTATTTACCGGTAATCACGGAAAATGGGCCCAGCCGAAAAGATATTTTTATTTTCTAATCTATATACTCATATTTTTAAGGGAATGCGTAAAGGCGAATATAGATGTGGCCATGCGCGTCATAAGGCCAAGCCTGCCTATCAATCCCGGAATTGTCAAAGTCAGGACGCGGCTCAAGTCGGAAGCCGCGCTTACTTTTCTCGCCAATTCCATAACGCTTACTCCGGGCACGTTGTCGGTCGATTTGGACCCGGCCACGGGCGTTATTTACGTGCACTGGATAGACGTAAAGGATACCGACATGGTCAAGGCGACCAATATTATTGTCAAAAGATTTGAACAGGTCATAGAAAAGGTTTTTGAATGAAAAAATTTAGATGGTTTACCGGAACGGCGGGTATTTTAGCGGTTGCAGCTATAATATTTTTTTCCGACATGCCGCTTATCTCTAAATATTTTTCGCCGCTTATTTTCGCCGGATTCCTGGCGCTTTTTCGAATTATAAAAGGCCCGACCGCCGCGGATAGGGCCGCTGCCTCGGACGTTCTTGGTATTTTGATAGTGGGCATTTCGGCTATTTTCGCTGTTTTTACAAAGAAATACTGGTATCTGGATATAGGGATCGCCTGGGCCCTGCAAAGTTTCATCGGTATCCTGGCCCTGGCAAAATACCTGGAAGGAAGAGATTTTGATGATTGATTTAATCGCGTATTTTTTCATAATCATAGGGCTTCTTTTTGATGTTCTGGGATGCATAGGGCTTGTGCGTTTGCCGGATGTATACAATCGCCTGCAGGCATCAACTAAATGCGTGACTCTCGGCACATGCGGCATAATGTTCGGAGTTTTTTTACTGGAAGGGTTTACTGAGGGCGGGATGAAAGCTCTTTTAATAATTTTATTCCTTCTTTTAACCGCGCCCACGGCCGCGCATGCCCTGGCCAGGGCGGCATATAAGAGCGGAATCAAGTTATGGAATAAAAGTTCGGTTGATTACTACAGGGAAGCGGGGAAATTTCAGGAATGAGGCTGCCTAAAATACGAGAACTCATAGAAGCGGTAAAGGCGCTTGTAAAAGGGCCGTATACCTCGAAATTCCCGAAAGTGCCGCATGTGCCGCACCCTAATTTCAGGGGCCAGCCTAAATTTGACGCGAAGAAATGCGTGGGCTGCATGGCCTGTGAAGAGGTTTGCCCCGTCGGCGCCATCGCGCATAAAGACGTGATCGATAAAGACGGCAGCGCCAGGCGCGTAATGATACATTATACCGATACTTGTATATTCTGCGGACAATGCGAAGCGGTTTGCATAAATGAGCACGAAGGGATTAAATTGTCAAATGAATGGGAGCTTTCCTTTTTTAACCGAAAAGAAGCTTTCGAGACAATCGAAAAAGAACTCGTTCTTTGCGAAATGTGCGGCGAGCCGATCGCCTGCAAAGACCATCTGAATTGGATATCCGAAAAAATCGGTGAATTGACATATTCAAGCCCCACCCTGTACCTATCACGCCTGAAAGGCCTCGGTATTATAGATGAAAATATCGTATCCGCTTTAAAGGACAAGGGCTGTTCCGATTCTTCGACAGGCTCAGAACTGTCCCGCGCGAAGCCGAGAGATGACAGAGTAAAAATTCTTTGCGCGCGCTGCAGGAGAAAAACGACGTTAACCACGAATTAGGTTTGCGTTGTTGCCTTTGCTTGCCGCGCGTAAATGGATAAGCGCCGTTTGCCTGCTTTGACAAAAATTGCTCATGGCCCGTATGGCGCGATTGTATTCGCGGTTTTTGACAGCCGCTCCGGCAATCGGCGCAGGCCTTATTCAAAGTTGCGTTACCAAAAAAATATGCGAAACATCTTCAAAAATATATTCAGGGGTAAAACCGTTATTGTCGGTATCGGCAACACGATGAAAGGGGATGACGGCCTCGGCCCGGAACTTGTAAAAAGGCTTAACGATAAGATAAAAGCGTTTTGTATCGACGCGGGCGTAACCCCGGAAAACCACGTTGGTAAAATCGCCGCGGAAAAACCCGATACAGTGATGCTCATTGACGCCGCGCACCTAAATAAAAAACCCGGAGCATACGGAATTCTTGATTCCCGGGATATATCCAGAAGCGGGTTAACCACACACGATATTTCACCGTCGATGTTTATTGAATACCTGAAGGCGCAAACGGGAGCCGCGATTTTTCTGTTAGGGGTACAGCCGGGTGATATCTCATTCGGGGCAAGGATATCCGAAAGAGTCGCGAAAGCAATTGATAAAATAGAAAAACTTATAATGGAGGCAAACAATGCATGAAACACACCTTATACAGCCGGTTATCAAAGGGATAACCGAGCACGCGGGAAAAGAGGGGGCCAGGGTTGTCACGAAAGTAAGGCTTAAAATCGGGGAATTTACAGGCGTAAAAGAAGAGTCTTTTCGGGAGACTTTCAGGGTCCTGGCAAAGGATACGATACTTGAGAAATGCGAACTCGAGGTTACTTTTTTTCCGGCTTCAAGAATCGAAGTTGTGTCATTTGACATAGAATAGTTTAAAGACAGGCATGAAGCCAAAAAAAAACATACTTGCCCTGGGGGCGGATGTAAAAAACAAATTTCTTTTTGCGAGTCAAAAAGGTTTATGTTTCGGGCCCGAGATAGGGGATTTAAGCTACGCGGAAAACTACGAGCTTTTCGAGAGAAAGGCGTTAAAAGTAGCCGGAAAAAACAAGCCATTTCTGATAGCCTGCGACCTTCATCCCGATTATTTTTCTACAAAATTCGCCGAAGCCTTCGCCTTCACCCGGCCGACAGGCGGGCTTTACCGTATTCAGCATCACCATGCCCACATAGCGAGCGTAATGCTGGAACACGGCCTGGAAAAATCCGTTATAGGCGTTTCTTTCGACGGAACCGGTTTCGGCGCTGACGGCAATATCTGGGGCGGTGAGTTTCTTCTTGTGGGTAAAAAAGGATTTTCGCGGCTCGCGCATTTGAAATATAATAAAATGCCGGGCGGGGAAAAAGTTGTAAGCGAACCCTGGCGGATGGCGCTTGGCGTACTCGGCAAAAAAGCGGCCCCGTTCATAAAAGGCGCCGGAAAACGGGAAAAAGAGGCCGTGCTGTCGATATGCGAAAAAAATATAAATTCTCCCGTTACATCAAGCGCCGGGCGGCTTTTTGATGTTGCATCCGCGCTACTCGGGGCCTGCACTCACGCCTCGCGCGAAGCCGAGGCCCCCTTAAGGCTTGAGGCCATGTGCGCGGGGGAAACAAACGAAAGTTATAAATTTGATATTTCAAAACGAAACAGGCAATATATCATTGATCCCCAAAGGATTTTTCTGGGCATGCTTGAAGATTTAAAGATGGGTAAAGACAAAAAAAATATGGCGGTGAAATTTCATAATTCAATGGTTAATATTATCGCGGACACAGTCAAAAAATTGTCAAAAAAAACCCGGCTTACGGACATCGCTTTATCCGGAGGCGTATTTCAAAACAAATTTTTAAAAAGAAAAATAATCAAGCGGCTTATCTCGTCCGGGTTCAGGGTGTTTACGAACGAAAAAACTCCCGTTAATGATTTTAACATATCACTGGGGCAATATTATGTGCTTAGCCGTTCCGGCAAAAATTAAAAATATAGAAAAGCAAAGCGCCGTCGTGGATTTTGGCGGCGTCCGGAAAAAAGTTTCTCTCGGGATCCTGACAGGCGTAAAAAAAGGCGATTATGTACTTGTTCACGCGGGTTTCGCGATAGGCAGGGTAAGCCGGCACGAGGCGGAAGATACGCTTGAGGTGCTGGAAGAACTTAAAAAGGTAAGCCGTGAAAGAGATTAAATTAATGGAAGTATGCGGCACGCATACCATGGAAATCGCCAGATCCGGCATAAAGAAAATTCTGCCGGAGGGGATAAGGCTTATTTCGGGCCCGGGCTGTCCGGTGTGCGTTACGGCGCAGGGGGATATTGACCGGGCTATAGAGCTGTCGCAAAAGAAAGACGTTATAATAGCCACTTTCGGCGACATGATGCGCGTGCCGGGAACAAAGGCGAGCCTCGAAGGGATGAGGCGCCGCGGTTCTTCGGTACGGATCGTTTATTCCTGCCTTGACGCGCTGGACATAGCCAAAAAGAACGGCGATAAAAACGTGGTTTTCATGGGCGTAGGTTTTGAAACCACTTCTCCGACGGTTGCCGCGACAATACTTAAGGCCGAAGCGGAAAAAGTGCGCAACTTTTTCGTATTGCCGTATTTCAAGCTTATTTTTCCGGCGCTTGAGGCGATATGTTACTCTAAAGAAGCGGACATAAGCGGTTTTATATGCCCGGGACACGTAAGCGTCATAACCGGAAGCGCCCCTTACGAAAAAATCGCGAAGCTTTATAAAAAATCTTGCGTTATAACGGGGTTTGAGACAATTGATATTCTGAAAGGCATAGAGCGCCTGCTCAGGCAGATAGCTTCAAAAAAGCATGATGTTGAGATAGAATATAAAAGGGCGGTCACGAAAGAGGGGAATAAAGCCGCGCGAAAAATATTAAATTCTGTTTTTGAGGCCGGGGATTCCCGATGGCGGGGGCTTGGTTTAATCAAAAAAAGCGGACTTAAGTTCAGGGAAAAATACGGAAAATTTGACGCTAAAAGAAAATTCAAGCTCACAGGAAAAAGCGCCCCGGCGCCGCGCGGGTGTATTTGCGGCGATATCCTCCGGGGCATAAAAGAGCCGCCGGATTGCGGACTTTTTAAAAAGACTTGCACGCCTCAAAATCCGGTAGGCCCCTGCATGGTTTCCTCTGAAGGCGCCTGCGCGGCGCATTACAGGTATGAAAAATAACCCGATTACCTTAGCTCACGGAAACGGCGGAAGACTTATGCACGAGATCATTGAGAAGTTGCGTGTCAGGTTTTCCAACAGGATCCTTGATGAGGCCGCGGATGCCGCGGAACTTAATATGAGTAGCGGAAGGCTCGCTTTCAGCACGGACTCATACGTCGTGAAACCGCTATTTTTTCCGGGCGCCGATATAGGCAAACTTGCCGTTTTTGGAACCGTGAACGATATCGCCATGAAAGGCGCGAAGCCCCTTTTTATATCCCTGTCACTTATTATCGAGGAAGGATTGAAGTTTTCCGTGCTGGATAGGCTCGCCGGGTCAATAAAAGACGCTTCCTTAAAGGCAGGGGTAAAAATCGTTACGGGCGACATAAAAGTCGTAGAAAAAGGGTCGGCGGATAAATTGTTTATAAATACATCGGGGATTGGGGTTATACCGAATCGGGCCGCGCGGATTACTTCAAAGGCGAAAAAAGGCGACGCCATAATAATAAATGGGTCAATTGCCGAGCACGGCATGGCAATAATAAACGCCAGAGAAAAACTTAAATTTTTCTCAAAAATAAAGAGCGACTGCATGAACGTAAATTTTCAGGTTGAAAGGTGCCTCGCGGTATCAAAACGCATAAGCGTGATGCGCGATCCGACAAGAGGAGGTCTCGCCACCGCGCTTTGCGAAATAGCGAGCGCGTCAAATCTTGGCATAGAAGTTTATGAAAAAGAAATTCCGGTAAAAACGAACGTAAAAAAAATGTGCGATATACTGGGGTTTGACCCTCTTTACGTAGCGAATGAGGGGAAGTTTATCTCTTTTGTAAGAAGGGAAGAAGCCGGGCGCGTAAAAAAAGTTATCGGTAAAAACGCGCGCGTAATAGGCGAGGTTGTCTCTGGCCATAAAAAAAAGGTATATCTAAAAACCGCACTTGGCCTGCGGCGCATCCTGCCGATGCTTGAATCCGACCAGTTACCCCGTATCTGCTAACCTCAAAAACGGGGCACCCCAAAAAGGGGACAGCTATTTTAAACCTTGACAAAGGGTGGTAAATAGTGTATACTTGATAATGGAAACCATTATCAATAAGGAGTATTTATGCCGAGAGGATATAGAAGAAGATTCGCCGCGGGAAGGCCCTGGTGGCACGGTAGATTTCACGGGGGCGGGCACAGGTTGACAGTGCCCCGCCGGGAAATACTGGAGGTTTTGAGCCGGGCCAGTGAACACTTGAGCGCCGAAGATATATATCTTCGCGTGCATAAGATCTATCCGGCTCTCGGGCTTACGACGGTTTACAGGACGCTTGAGCTCCTGATCGAGATGGGGCTTGTGGCCAGATTCGATTTTGGCGACGGTAAAGCGCGATATGAACTGGCTGTCGGCCCGAAAGGGGAAAGGCATCATCATCATCTGGTATGCACAAAATGCGGCCGGGTGATTGATTATACGGATTTTATTAACGAGGAAAAGGATCTTCTTGATAAGATAACAAAAGGGCTTTTTGACAAATATAAGTTTAAGATATTAAGCCATCAAGTTCATTTTTACGGTTTATGCGAGAAGTGCAGGTAGGTATATGGTTTTATCTATTATTGAAAATGATTATCATTAACGGAGGGAGGTGTTTAAGATGCCAGGAGGAGACGGAACAGGACCGCAGGGGCAGGGGCCGATGACAGGCCGTGCCGCGGGTTACTGCGCGGGTTATCCAACGCCGGGTTACGCTAACCCGATTTTTGGCATGGGCCGGGGGTTTGGTTATGGCCGTGGTTTTGGAAGAGGACGCGGCCGTGGCTGGGGCCGCGGCTGGGGCCGTGGTTTTGGCGCGGGTGCCGCCTATCCTTACGCATATGGATATCCGCACCAGGGATATCAATATGGAGGATATGCCCCATATCAGTATGGCGCTGAAATCAATCCAAAGGATGAAGCCCGAATGCTGAAAGAGCAGGCCAGGGCTATGCAGGATGAAATCAAGGCGATAAACGAGCACATAAAGGAGCTCGAATCCGCTGAGAAAAAAACTAAATAACATTGATTTATACGGATTAAAGACACGGATATAACAGGAGCGGCCCGTTGTAATCTTACCGGGTTTCCCCGTATATCCGTGTTGCAATCCGTATAAATCAATGTTAAAATTGCCGTTGGAGTATATATGAAAATAGCGATTTCTACGGATAGAGGATCTGTATCCGCGCATTTCGGAAGATGCCCGGATTTTACCATTTTACATATAGAGGACAGAAGGGTTGTAAAGAAAGAAGTTGTTCCTAATCCCGGGCATTCCCCCGGAGCCATACCTCAATTTCTTCATGAACAGGGCGTTAAGGCCATAATAGCGGGAGGAATGGGAATGCGCGCGAGCGGATTTTTCAGTGAATTAGGGATAGAGGTGATTGTGGGAATCGAAGGTAAAATAGAGGATGTGGCGGAAAAACTTATCAAAGGCACTTTAAAAGGCGGGGAGAGCCTGTGCAACCCCGGTTCCGGCAGGGGGTATGGGGTTGAAAAGACAGAATGCGAGCATCCGGATGAAAAGGAAGGTGAATAAAAGATGAAAATATGCGCTAGTTCGCGGGGCAATACCCTGGATTCACAGATCGATCCGCGCTTCGGAAGGTGTCAGTATTTTATTTTTGTTGACACAGATACACTAAATTTTGAAGCGATTCAAAATCCGCATATGGACGCTATGGGCGGAGCGGGAGTTCAATCAGGGCAGTTTGTGGCGGAAAAAAAGGTGAAAGCGGTTTTGACCGGCAATGTCGGCCCAAATGCTTTTCAGACATTACAGGCCGGCGGTGTCGGTGTTATTACAGGAGTTTCTGGGAGTGTTAAGGAAGCCGTAGAGAAATATAAAAAAGGCGAATTAAAATCTACCGATAATCCTAGTGTCGGGTCAAAATTTGGTATGGGCCCGAAATAACGCGGGAGGTGTGTCATGCCATTCGGTGACGGAACGGGTCCGTTTGGACAGGGTCCGGGAACAGGTGGCGGCCGGGGCAGACGAAGAGCCGGCAGCCGTGGTAGAGGCAGAATGGGCGGTAATCGGCCGGGCGCGGGGTCGGGTGGAAATTGTATATGCCCAAAGTGCGGAACAAAAATGCCTCACGGGGCAGGGCTTCCATGCTATTCGATAAATTGCCCTAATTGCGGAACAAAAATGGTGAGAGGATAAAAAAATCGGTGTTGAGTAAGGAAATACTGGAAAATCACGAGCGCTATTTAGAGCGTAAGGAAATATACCGAAATTTTGGCTTTGACATGGACAGGGAGCGTAAAATTGTCCTGGAGAAAGCGGGGCCTATTGTCGGCGATATACTGGAGATCGGAACCGGAAAGGGTTATTTTACGATCCTTCTCGCTCAGGAGGGATACCGGTTTGTGAGCGTTGATATTTCCGGCGAAGAGCAAAAAACAGCCAGACTAAATCTTGAGTATTTCAAATTGGAAAATTTTGTTGATTTCAAAGTCGGGAATGCCGAACATTTAAGTTTTAAAGATAACAGTTTTGGCACGATATTTTCAATCAATACCGCCCATCATTTTATGAACCCCTTCAAAGTACTGGATGAGCTTTTAAGGGTTATGTCCTGTTCAGGCAAGCTTGTAATAAGTGATTTTAGCAAAGAGGGGCTGGATATAATTGATAAAGTTCATTCAAGCGAGGGCAGGATTCACGAAACATCCAGGTTTAGCCTGAAGGACATAGAAGCCTATTTGAAGCGGAAGGGTTTTCATACAGAGAAACATACCGGCATATTTCAGGAAATAATAACGGCGCGCGGGCCGCTTATATGATCCAATGATTATTTCAGTCGCGAGCGGAAAAGGCGGGACGGGGAAGACAACGGTGGCGATAAACCTGGCGCTTTCCATAAAAGGGCCGGCGCAATTTCTGGATTGCGACGCGGAAGAGCCAAATGCCCACATTTTTTTAAAACCCTCCGTAAAAAAAACCGAAAAGGTTTTCATCCCCGTTCCCGAAATCGATGAGGCAAAATGCAATTTTTGCGGAAAATGCCGCGAAGTTTGCGCTTACAATGCCATAGCGGTTATGGCCGCCTCCACGGAAAAAAAAGGAAGCGTTTTGGTTTTTTCAAACCTTTGCCATGGTTGCGGAAGCTGTGCCTATTTTTGCCCGGAGGGCGCCATAAAAGAAGTAGATAAGGAAATCGGCGAAATAGAGATAGGTGAGGCGGGCCCTATGCAGTTTGTTCATGGCCGCTTGAATATCGGGGAGGCGATGGCCCCGCCCGTTATCAGGAAAATTAAAATGCACATTAATCCGACCCGCGATGTTATTATCGACTCCCCTCCCGGCACATCATGCCCGGTAGTCGAAACGGTAAGAAAGAGCGATTTTTGCGTACTTGTAACGGAACCGACGCCGTTCGGGCTTAACGACCTGGCTCTCGCGGTAGAAGTATTAAGAAAACTCGCGATTCCCTTCGGAGTCGTAATCAACCGTTCCGATTTAGGCAACAAAAAAACCGTTCAATACTGCGGGGATCAGGATATCCCGGTTCTTATGCAGATACCTTTTTCGAAAAAGATAGCCATGGCCTATTCGAAAGGCGAGCCTATCGTAAAGGCGTTCCCGGAATATAAAGAAAATTTCAATAAACTTTTTAATGTGATTAAAAATGGAAAATTTAGTTAAAGATTTTTTAAAACAAAAAAGATTCGCGGTAGTGGGGTCTTTCAGAAATGAGTCAAAATATGCTTATAAGATCCTGAAAAAACTTAGGGAAAAAGGTTACGAGGTTTATCCCGTTAACCCGCGCATTGATAAAATCGAGGGAATAAAATGCCATAGGAGCATAAGCGATATTCCGGAGCGCATCGATGTCGCCAACGTCGTTACCCCGCCCCTAATCACTGAAAAAATAGTAAGGGAATGCCGCGAAAAAAGTATAAGAAGAATTTGGCTTCAGCCGGGGGCCGAAAGCGGTCCCGTTATAAAATTTTGCCATGATAACAACATGGATGTGGTTCATGGACTTTGTGTAATGCTGGAGGCTTTGTAACAGGATAAAAAAATAATGAGGAAGGGGTTCAATGGTTAAAAAAACAGACGTTCTTATTGTCGGCGGAGGGCCGGCGGGGCTGGTAAGCGCGATGACGGCGAAGAGATATTATCCGGATAAGAGTATTCTGGTTATGAAAAATATCGATAACGGGTGTATTCCCTGCGGGATACCATATATGTTCTGGAGCCTGAGAAATCCCGATGATAACAGAATGGGAACCGAGAGCCTGCAAAAAAATGGAATAGATGTGGTTATTGACGAAGCGTCAGGGATAAACCGCTCCGGCAAGACGGTTCTTACCAAAAAAGGCTCGGGGTATAAATATGAAAAACTGATCCTCGCGCAGGGTTCCGTGCCGATCAAGCCCCCTATACCCGGAATCGAAAAAGACGGGATTTATCCCATATATAAAGACCTGGATTATTTAAAAAAATTGGTCGCTAAGATGAAAAAGGCAAAAACCGCGCTGGTCCTCGGAGGCGGATTTATAGGGGTGGAACTGGCGGATGAAATTTCCAAAATAGACGGCCTTAAAGTGTATTTAGCGGAAATTCTCCCTCATCTTTTCGCGAATTCTTTTGATGGGGAATTTTCCTTACTGGCCCGGCAAAAATTGAATTCAAAAAACATTACTACCTTGACCGGTACCCGGGTTGTTGAATTTTTAGGCGGGAAAAAAGTTGAGGGCGTTAAATTCGAAAGCGGCAAAGAGATTAAAATAGACAGCGTTATTCTGGGGATAGGGGCCGTTCCCAACACAATCCTGGCCACAGAGGCGGGCCTGGATCTGGGGAGGGGGAAAGGCATATGGGTGGATGAATACATGCGGACTTCGGATCCCGATATTTTCGCGGTAGGCGATTGCGCCGGTAAAAGGGATTTTTATACCAGAAAGGTTACGCCTGTCATGCTTGCCTCCACAGCCACAGCCGAGGCGAGAATTGCCGGAGCGAATCTCTACCAGTTAAAAGTTGTTCGTGAAAATAAGGGGACAATCGCGATTTACTCGACTTACGTGGACGGCCTTGTTCTGGGTTCCGCGGGACTTACGGAAAAAAGCGCTAAAAAAGAAGGTTTTGAGATTGTTGCCGGTTTTTCGGAGGGCGTAGATAAGCACCCGGGAAATCTTCCGGGAGCGAACAAAACCAGGACAAAGCTGATTTTTTCCAGGCAATCGGGGATTCTCATGGGCGGGCAGGTCGCCGGGGGCATATCCGCCGGCGAAACGATTAATATAATCGGTATGGCAATACAACAGCGGGTATCCGTTACGGAACTTGAAACACTGCAGATGGCGACTCATCCCTATCTGACATCAGCGCCCACCATTTACCCGGTTGTATTGGCGGCTCAAAACGCCTCGGCTAAAATGTAAAATTTTACGTAAATTCATAAAATACCGACGAGAATGGCATGAAATCGGAAAAGCGGTTAAAGGGATTGTAGTGAAGCAAATCGTTGTTATAAGCGGAAAAGGCGGAACAGGCAAAACGGTAATTACCGGGGCGCTCGCCGCGCTTGTCGAAAATAAAGTTATGGCTGATTGTGACGTGGATGCCGCGGACCTGCATTTACTCTTGCAGCCGGATATAAAAGAACGCCACGAATTCAGAAGCGGCAAAACCGCGGTTATTGATAAAGAAAAATGCATTAAATGCGGTAAGTGCCTGGAGGTTTGCCGTTTCGGCGCGATAAGCAAAAAGTTTATCGTAGACGGGGTTTCTTGCGAAGGTTGCCTTTTTTGCGGTTTTGTATGCCCGGAAGGCGCGATAAAAATGGAAGAAAATATATCCGGCGCCTGGTTTATATCCGATACGCGTTTCGGGCCCATGGTGCATGCCAAACTCGGGGTGGCGGAGGAAAATTCGGGTAAACTGGTAAGCCTTGTAAGAAAACAGGCAAAGGAATTGGCGGAAAAAAAAGAAGCTGATTGGGTTATCGTAGACGGAGCCCCCGGCATAGGATGCCCTGTTATCGCTTCACTTTCGGGGGTAGACTGTGCTGTAGTGGTAACCGAGCCGACGCTGTCCGGCCTGCATGACGCGGACAGGGTTATAAATGTTGCCAGGCATTTCGGAATTTTAACCAAGCTTGTAATAAATAAGTATGACCTTAACATGGATATGACGGAGAAAATTCAGCGATATTGTAAAACAAATAGCATAGATTTAGCCGGAAAAATTCCTTTTGATAAAGCCGTGGTGGATGCCATGGTCGAGGGAAAAACCATGATAGAACACACAAACGGGAAGGCTAAAAGAGAAATTAATAATATCTGGCGGATAATACGGGAAAAGTTAAAATAATAAAGGGGGCGTTATGCCTGTTTATACTTATATCTGCAAAGATTGCAGAGAGAAATTTGATTTGCTGATAGGGGTTACTTCCGATAAAACCGGGCTTAGATGCGGCAAATGTAAAAGCAGGAATATCAAGAGAACATTAAGTTCCTTTACCGTGGGAAATCCCGGAGGTAAATCCGGTTCTTCCGGATCGAGTTGCCCCACGGGAACCTGTCCGATAAGATAAGCGATTATGGATATTTTTAACCGTTATTACAGGAGATATGACAGGTGGTTTGACAGAAACAAATTTGCTTACCTGTCAGAGCTTGAAGCCGTAAGAAAGGTATTGCCGAAAAAAGGAAAGGGATTGGAGATCGGGGTAGGCACCGGCAGATTCGCCGCCCCCCTGGGAATTAAATTTGGAATCGATCCTTCCGGGAATATGCTAAAAATCGCCAAAAGAAGAAACATAAATGCACGCTTTGGCACCGGCGAAAGCCTGCCTTTCAAAAAAGCCAGTTTTGACTATATAGCGATTATCGTATCCATATGTTTCGTTAAAGACCCCCGAAAGGTTTTGAAAGAAATAAGAAGGGTTTTGAAAAAAAACGGAAAAGTTATTATCGGCATAATAGACAGAGATAGTTTTCTGGGTAAATTCTACCGGAAAAGGAAAAATATTTTTTATAAACAGGCGTATTTTTTTAATGTCAAAGAAATTAACGGTTTGCTTAAAGCCTCAGGGTTCGGACGTGTTTCTTACTATCAAACAATGTTTAAATCGCCGGACGAAATGGATTCGGTGGAAAAACCCCTGAAAAGTTTCGGAAAAGGCGCTTTTGTGGTGATTGGCGCCAGAAAAACTTAAAAAAATAATAATGAAAACATATCTGGAGTGTATACCGTGTTTTTTCAAACAGGCGCTTGAGGCGTCCGCCCTGGCCGGCGCGAACGCAAAAACGCGGAAAAAAGTCTTAATGAAACTTGCGAAATCCCTGGGAAAATTTTCCTTAACGTCCTCTCCGCCGGAGATGGGCCGCGTTATCTATGGGCTGGTCCGGGAAATAACAGGTAAAAACGATCCCTACAGGACGATCAAGGCTAAAAGTAACGCCCTGGCGATGGGCCTTTACGGTAAATTGAGGGATAAAGCGAGGCGCAGCGCCGACAGCCTTTTAATGGCTTTGGAACTGGCTATCGCGGGAAATATTATTGATTACGGGGTAAAAAACACCTTAAACGTGAACGAGGAGCTGAAAAAAATATTAAACGAGGAAAGTAAAATCATTCAAAAAGAAAGTAGCCAGCTTTTTAATTATTCCGGATTCAAAAAAGCCCTGGCGAAAGCGGGTACCGTACTTTACCTGGGTGACAACGCCGGTGAGACGGTTTTTGACAGGATACTGATCGAGGAAATAAAAAGGTCGTATAAAAATAAAAAGATAATTTATGCCGTTAAGGAAAAACCGATAATTAACGACGCGTTAATCGAGGACGCGCGAATTTGCGGAATTGACAAAGTAGCGGAAGTTATTTCAAGCGGGCTGGATGTTCCGGGGACCGTCCTTAAGTTTTGCTCAAAAAAATTCATTAAAATTTATAAAAAAGCCGATATGATCATAAGTAAAGGGCAGGGGAATTTCGAGGCTCTTTCCGGTGAGAAACGCCCGATATTTTTTCTTTTTATGGCGAAATGCCCCGTGGTCGCAAAGGATATAGGATGCAGTGTGGGCGATATAATCCTGTTTTATAAAAAAAAGCGGAAATGATAAAAACAATTCTTAAGGAACTCAGGCATCATGCCCCTTTTACCGCTTTCGGGGCGCTTACGGGAATCTTTATCATGTTTTTTTTCAATAACCTGCCGGAAAAAATATCATACGATATTTTTTATGCACTCCATCCGTTGCATGTTTTTTTAAGCGCGCTTGTTACCGGTTCAATGTATAAACTGTATAAATCCGGAAAGCCATACGCCGGATTTAATATTTGGGCCTTAATCGCGGTCGGTTACGCGGGCTCTGTAGGCATAGCTACCTTAAGTGATTCGATCATTCCCTATCTGGGGGAAATCATGATGGATATGCCGAACAGGGGGATCCATATCGGTTTTATAGAAAAGTGGTGGCTTGTCAGCCCCATGGCGCTGGCGGGAATCGCCGTAGCGTATTTTAAACCGCACACGAAATTTCCCCACGCGGGACATGTTTTGCTAAGCACATGGGCTTCGCTTTTTCATATTATGATGGCGCTGAGTAAAAAACTTGACTGGGGTACTTATATCGGCGTGTTCTTTTTTCTTTTTATCGCCGTCTGGATACCATGCTGCATAAGCGATATTATTTTTCCGCTTCTTTTTGTGAAGAAGGCGGATAAAGTTTTTTAATTTTCCGCTTTATGGCTTCATCGCCGGGAGCGAAAACAAGTATTTCCCTGTATACCTCCAGGGCTTTATTTGTTTTACCCAGCTTCGCGTAGGCTTCCGCCAAAAAACTATAAACCCTCATTTTATCGAATTTATCGGCTTTACTTTTATCGATCAATTCTTTTGCTTTTTCAAGGTATATTTTAGCGTTTTTATAGTCGCTTTTATTTACCAGATAAACCTGGCCGAGCGTAGCGTATATTTCCCATGAACAGGGATTATTCACTATGCCCTGTTTGAGAAGCGTTATCGCTTTTTCCGGTTTTTTCAACTGCACAGCGAGCCAGAACCCCCCGACGGCGTAAGCTGTTTCATTATGGGGATTTAGCTTAATGGCGTAATAGATCCAGGGTATGATCTCTTTTTCCTCGTCGCCTTTTAAATGCCTGTGCTCGGTTATAAGCATTGCTTCCCCGACGGCAGGAAGTATGTTCAGAGACGGTTTCGCTTTTCGTGACATAGTGTTCCGCCCGCGCGCGGTATCCGTTTTTTCCCGATGGGCTTTATGCGCAATGCATTTCCCGGATTCCTTTTCGTTTCCGTGGAAATCGTATATACCGCCATGGTAATAGACATCCGCCTCAACATAGGATGTGTCCGAGAGAAAATTTTTAAATTCCCCGAACGTTTTGTAAAATATGTCATTATTCAGGCCGGAGGCGCCTTGTTTTATCAAAAAGCCCTCGTTATAAGCCGAGAGTGAGCCGGCCAGAAAAATAAGCGAAATTATTCCGGTGATAACGAAAAAAATTTTCATTTGCTAAAGGCTTTTTCTCTTGAATACGGAACACGCCGCCCATATCATGAGTGATATGTAAATGAGCGTGTAAATAAATACCGATATGACCACCCACGCGGGTAAAGGGTCCCACAGGTGCACAAGGCGTATCCTTGTGTCATAGAACTCAAAATGGGGCAAAAGATAGTACAGGGCGCCGTATAAACGGGAAAGAGTTTTTGGGGAGGACAGAATAAGTTCTCTTAATATGCCGTTATACCAGTATATGAAAAAGTACAGGAGAAGCGTTACCGTCAGGTTCGCGGCGACGGTAAAAAAAAGCGAGAAAAAAACCGCTATGGCGGATAAAAGGCCGAGTAAGAAAATCGAAAAAAGATAACTCTGGGCCAGCAATACGGCATTCGCGGCCTCGCCCCGGGCGAAAATAAAGGAGAGGTAAATAAGGTAGAAGGCGGTAAAGGCGATGCCCGATATGAAAAAGCTTCCCAGAAATTTTCCCAGAATAAGATGTGTCCTTGAAACGGGCTTGGCGAGGAGCGGATAAATGGTTTTTGATTCAATTTCGGAAGGTATCTGTTTGGCGGCAAAAGAAACCGCGATGATGATCGAAAAAAGCGTTATGAGCGAAAAGCCTATGTCTTTTAAATAGCGCGAAACGCCCCGCATGCCGAAAAAACTCTCATTATAAAAGAAAAAAACAAGCCCGAGAAAAAGGAATAAAAAAACATAGAAATCTTTTTTTCTTACAAGTTCCTTAAAGGCGTGGGCGGCCAGGGCGAAAATTTTACTCAATGATTTCATTTTTTTACCAGTTCAAAAAAATACTTCTCCAGGGTTGTATGGGTTCCTTTTTTGTCCAATATGTCTTTCGGGCTGGTTTCCTTCAGGAGCAGGCCATCCTTTAATATCGCTACCCTGTCGGATATTATCTCAACTTCGGAGAGTTCGTGAGAGGAGAAAAATATGGTTTTGCCCCTGTTTTTTAGTTTCAGAATGGTATCCCGCATGCCCATTTTCGCGATGGGGTCAAGGCCTGTAGTCGGTTCATCCAGTATAAGAAGTTCCGGGTCATTTATGAGAGACTGGATAAAGCTTATTTTCTGCAGCATGCCTTTCGAAAAAGTTTTCATGAGGGTGTGCTTCCGGTCCGAAAGACCCACCAGCGCGAGGAGCCCATCTATTCTTCGCAGAAGGATTTTACGCCCTATGCCGAAAAGTTTGCCGTAAAGAAAAAGAAGCTCTTTCGGGGTAAGATACCAGTAGTAGTCCGCCACTTCCGGCATATATCCTACAGGCTGCCTTGACATGTATTTAAAAGGATTTTTTCGGAAGAGAAAAACATCGCCGGCGGTAGGGCGAAGGATCCCCAAAAGCGTTTTTATTGTTGTTGTTTTTCCGGCGCCGTTTGGGCCCAGGAAACCGAATATCTCGCCCCGGCCTACGGAGAAACTAAGAGTGTCGAGCGCTTTTTTGCGCCGGCTTCCGGTTTCGTATATGACGGTCAGATCTTTAATCTCGAGCGCCTTATCCATGATATTAACATAGAGTGTACCACATAACTTATCATTATACAAGCGGGGACAAAGCGCTTAGTGGGTAAAAGGTCTTGACAGCGGGAAAAGTTTATACTACTATCAAAAAAATGATTAAAAAATCGGTATTTATCCTGGCTGCGCTGTTTTTCTTCAACGGGACCGTCATGGCGAAAGACGGGTATGTTACTTATGTTCCCGGTGATGGCATGGAAATAAAGGCGCTTGACGTGAAATTCGCCCCATCCACGGTTTTTGAATTTCAGGGTTGCCCTAAACCCAATAAACGCGGGGGCGGGGATTTTGGCGTTTCATGGGTTGCGTATTATAACGTGCGCAAGAAATTTGAGGATTGGGGTTTCGCGTGGGTACAGATCAGGCAGGGGTGGGGGGATACCGTGGAAAAGGACTTGAGCTTATTTTGCAATGTGAATTACAATGCGTCTGACTACGGGGGAAACGTCAAGATTAAAAAATTCGGTTACAAGCATTATTTTTGCGATAAACAGCTTTCCTTATCGGCGGGAAAACTTAAACCGAGAGAGTTATTTGCCCAAAACAGATACGCGAATGACGACGATATACAATTTATCAATAAGTTTTTCAACATGTTTCCGGGCATAGAATGGCCCGTTGATTTTACTTTTGGCGTACACGCCGGAATGCGTCTTAAATCTATTGATTTTGTTGAATTTGAATTTAATTATTTTGAGGGCGACGCTGACTGGAAAAAAATTTTCAAACACGGGGTTTTTACATGGCAGCTAAATTTTAAACCGGCCTCATTTTTTAAATTGAACCGGGAAAAATGGGGAGGAAATTACAGATTTTACGCGTGGCTTAATGCGAGAAAACACTCCAAATTCGCGGGTGAGGGGCGCCCGGCCGCGATCGACCTGAATCTGGTTAATTACGGGTTTGGCATAAGTTTTGACCAGATGATAACCGATGTATTCGGATTTTTTTGCCGCGCAGGCAATCAAAGGCCGGATATAATCCCGGTTAACGGAGGCCCTTCGGTTGCGCTTGCATGGTTGGGAGGGGCGCAGATGACGGGTGAATACTGGAATAGAAAAGAAGACGTATTGAGCTTTGGTGTCGGCCAGATCGTCCCGAGCAAAGATTACATAGATGCCGGCAATCCGGGAAAACCCGAGGGGCATATAGAGACTTATTACAGGTGCCAGATAAACAAGTGCCTTCAGATAGGCCCGGATTTTCAGCTGATATGGAATCCCGACGGCGCGGGTGATGAGCCGCCTATTTTTACGTACGGATTTAGAACGAGAATCGTTTTTTAACAACGCGGGGATTATCAGTTTTTTGCGTTTGTAAATGTCAGATGTGAAGACCTGACCCCACATAACCAAATTCCCATTCCCGGATTCCCGGATGATTTCCCTTTAAAAAAATAGAGTTATAGGATATAATTATAACCTACAACTAATCTACTGCCAGGAGGGTATTTTGCGAAAGAGCCTTTGCATCGGTATATTGCGGGAATCAAAAGAACTTGAAAGAAGGACTCCGCTTACGCCAAAAGACGTAAAATGGCTGGTCAAGAAAGGCATAAGTGTAGAAATCGAATCAAGCCCGATCAGAATATTCAAGGATAAAGAATACAAAGAGGCCGGCGCTAAAATCCTGCATAGGTTCAAAAAAGCGAAGCTCTTATTGGGAATAAAAGGCCAGCGGATCGAAGACCTTTATCCCAATAAAGTCTACATGACTTTTTCGCATACCACAAAGGGGCAGCCGCGCAACCTCCCTCTTTTAAGGGCCTGCATGGAAAAAAGCATCACCCTGATTGATTATGAAAAAATTACGGATTTACACGGCAGGAGGCTGGTGTATTTCGGAAGATTCGCGGGAATATGCGGGCTGATCGACAGCTTTCACTATTTCGGTGAGAAGCTTGAATGGGAGAGGAAAAATACGCCTTTTTCATTAATTCGCCCCGCTCATAGATACGAATCCTTAAAACAGGTAAAAATCGACGTGTCAAAACTGGGCAAAAAAATACAATCCGGGGGTTTCGACAAGGCCCTTAGCCCTTTTATAATCGGCATAACCGGACACGGCAACGTCGCGAAGGGCGTGCAGGAAATACTTAACCTGTTAAACCCCATCGAGATTCATCCCAGGGACGCGCAACGGTTCGTAAGGCACCAGAAAAAGATGCATAACAAAATGTATAAGATCAATTTTTTGCGGGAAGAAAAGTTCCGGGCCGGAGATAGAAAAGGATTTTATATCGAAGAATATATGAGGCATCCGGAAAAATTCAGATCAAACATGGATAATTACCTGCCGTATACGAACATGCTCATACACGCCAGCTACTGGGACAGGCGATATCCGCGGATCGTCACGAAGAAAATGATTAATAAATTAAGCGGAAAAAAGCCTTTCCGGTTGAAATTTATAGGAGACATATCCTGTGACATAAACGGTTCCATAGAGTTAACGCATAAAACGACAACGCAGGATGACCCCACGTTCACTTATAATCCCAAAACCGGGGTTTTTGCCGATGGATACAAATCACGCGGGATTACCATTCTGGCCGTAGATAATTTACCTTCCGAATTGCCGAAAGACGCCTCACAGGAATTCAGCGGCGTTATAAGGGATTACGTTTACCAGATCGCCGCGCACGGAACGCGGGATATAACGTGCCACGCGGCGCTCCCGGCCGAAATCCGAAGGGCTGTTATCGTCCAGAACGGGAAATTAATAAAGGCCTTCAGGTATTTAGAGCAATGGGTATGAAAAAAAAAGATATCACTATTTTTTCAATCGGGGACAAGGCCGATTATGATTCGTATAAAAAATTTCACAGGGAAAAAACAACTATTCTGGAAAATGGATTTGAATACGCAAGCGCAAGCTACAGAAAATTTTTAGCTAAAGGCGCCCCGCGCATAAATACAAAAAAAGTTATCATTTTTTTATTCTTCCCGTTTGCTTACTGGAACACGTATATTGAACACAGGAATTACAAGGGCCTGTACGGGAACCATATATTTCATAAAAAATTCACCGCGTTCTGGAAAAAGGTTCATGAAACTGTTAAAAGTACGTTATGGCAGAAAAAGGTGTTTTTTATAAATCCGCCTTTTTTGTGCGGGTTATACAGGGATAAAAAAGAGCTGGCGGAAAAATTTTCCCGGGAAAAAATTCCCATCCCCGGACGGGTCAGGGTATCCAGGGCGAAAGATCTTATTGATTTACTTGACAGGGGGCGAAGTTTTTTTGTCAAGCCCCGTTATGGTTCGATGGGCAAGGGGATTACTTTTTTAAGCTGGGCTAACTGGCAGACAAATTTTATATTTAAAAGGGGAAAGATCGCAAACAAACCTTCCGACCGGGGATGGAGATTTCGCGATATAACCGGGAACAAAAAATTTCTAGGCGAACTTCTCAAAAAGGATTTTTTAACGGAGAACGCGATAGAGTCTCTGCTTTTCAAGAAGATGAAAGTTGACATGAGAATATACACCTTCTTTAACAGGGTTCTTTATGTTTATCCCCGCAGAAACAAGCCCGACAGGATTACTACAAACATTTCCCAGGGGGCGAAAGGCGACCCGGACCTATTGAAAAAACTTCCGGGAAATCTGCTGAAAAAGGCCGAAAAATTGGCGGTAAAGATATCAAAGCTGCTCGGGGTAAACTCGGCCGGGATGGATATTATGATGGATCGGAACCTGAAGGACGTGTATGTTATAGATGTCAACATTTTTCCAGGTTTTCCTAAAAGAAAAACATTCAATATCGCTAAGGCCATGATAGCGTCTCTGGAGGGCCTTGTCGGGGAAAACCGGGTACATTTTTCGAAAATCAATGATATTTAGCAAGCGGACAACCATAATTTCTTGAATAGAGGTAAAACAATGAAACTTTCCGGAGAAATCGCTAAGTGGATGAAAAAATATCTCGAAAACTCGGGCAAAAAAGGGATAATTTTCGGATTAAGCGGCGGCCTTGATTCGACGGTGTTGGCAAATCTCGCCAAAATGGCCGCCGGGGATAACGCGTTGGGGCTGATTCTTCCCTGTAAGAGCGCCGCGGTCGACAGGGAGCTCGCCTTAAAAGCGGCCGGGTCCTGCGGTGTCAGGGTAAAAGAAGTGGCGTTGGACGAAATTTTCGATGAACTTGCCGGCGCGTATCCGGGCGCGAGCACCGCGGCACGGGCGAATATTAAGCCCCGCCTGCGGATGGCCGCCTTATATTATTTCGCGAATAATTTGAATTATCTTGTAGCCGGCGCGAGCAATAAAAGCGAGCTTACCATAGGGTACTTTACTAAATACGGCGACGGAGCCGTGGATATTTTACCTTTAGGCGGGCTTCTCAAAGAAGAGGTGAGGGCCCTGGCGAAGAGGCTGAGTGTCCCGGAAGAAATAATAAAAAGGCCGCCTTCCGCGGGCCTCTGGCATGGCCAGACAGATGAAGCGGAAATAGGCCTTACATACGCCGAGCTTGACAGGGCTATTTTTGCGATTGAGAAAAACAAAACGAAGGGGATAGATAAAAGGATTCTGGCGAAAGTCGGGAAGATGATGAAGAATTCGGAACATAAGAGGAAAAATATACCTGTATTTCTGAAATCCTGATTTAACGAAAAAAAAGGAGACAATATATGAGCGGAATTTTTGGGGTTATTTCCGAAAATGACTGCGCGCAGACGCTTCTTCACGGTACCGATTATCATTCACACCTTGGCACGGAGTTTGGCGGCATTGCTATTCTCGGGGAAGATTTTACGCGTCAGATACATAACATAAGCCAGAGCCAGTTCAAATCGAAGTTTTTCGAGGATTACAGAAAAATTGAGGGAAAAAGCGGTATCGGCGTTATAAGCGACTTTGACGAGCAGCCGATTTATCTAAACTCAAAGTTCGGGCCGTTTTGCCTGGTCACTAACGGTTTTGTGTCGAATAGCGATAAATTAGCGAAGAAACTTTTGCGAAAAGGTATTTCTTTCAGTGAAGTGAGCCGCTCAAAAGTCAACATGACGGAACTGATAGCGAAATTGATCAGCCAGGGCAGAAACCTTGTAGGGGGTATAGAAAGGGCCCTTGAGGCAATCGAAGGTTCGTGCTCCCTTCTTCTTCTGCACCGTGATGGTATTTACGCCGCGAGAGATAAATTCGGACGCTTCCCCCTTATCGCGGGAAAGCGCAAAGATGGCTGGGCGGTAACTACCGAAACAAGCGCCTTCTTTAACAACGGTTTTGAGATCGCCAAATATATCGGACCCGGCGAGATTCTACTGATAAATGAAAAAGGAATGGCGCAGAAAAAACCCGGCGGGGAAATAAGCCAGATCTGCGCATTTTTATGGATATATACCGGTTTTCCGGCTTCCAATTACGGGGGAATTAATGTCGAGATTGTAAGGGAGCGCTGCGGCAGGTTTTTGGCCAGGCGAGACGGAGACATAAATGTAGACGTGGTTTCCGGAGTTCCGGATTCCGGTATCGCGCACGCGCTGGGTTACGCCATGGAATCGGGGAAGCCCTACAGGCGCCCGCTTGTAAAATATACCCCGGGATACGGAAGAAGCTATACACCCCCTTCGCAGCAGACGCGCGACCTGATAGCCAAAATGAAACTTATTCCGATAAAAGAAATAATTGAGGGAAACAGGATTGTGGTGTGCGAGGATTCCATAGTAAGGGGAACGCAGCTTAAAAATTTTACGGCAATAAAACTCCGGGAGGCCGGCGCGAAGGAAGTGCACGTAAGGCCCGCGTCTCCGCCGCTCATGTTTCCCTGCAAGTTCAATCTCTCGACCAGAAGCATCAATGAGCTCGCCGCGAGGCGCGCTATCCGGGCCCTGGAAGGAAAGGATATAGAAGATCTTTCGGAATACATGGATCACGAATCGGAAAAATATAAGAAAATGGTTGAATGGATCGCGAAAGACCTGGAAGTAACGACCCTGAGGTATCAGACCGTTGATGACATGGTAAAGGCGATCGGCCTTCCGAGGGAAAAACTTTGCCTTTATTGCTGGACGGGAAAATGCCAGGGTTCTTCCTGTATTAAAAAATAAAAGGCGAAATGCGAAGAGAAAAAGCGTTGAGAAAAATAGAAAAACTTTTTTATATCCCGCTTACGGAAATAAAAAAAATTATCCGCGATTTTCACCGGGAAATGAGAAAAGGCCTTACGGGAAAAAAAAGTTCCCTGAAAATGATCCACACATACCTGAACAGGCCTACCGGTTCGGAAAAAGGCCGTTTTTTGGCCCTTGATCTGGGCGGTACACATTTTCGGGTGGCCCTGCTGGAATTGAAAGGCAACAGAAAGACAGGTATTTCCCCGGTGAAGACATTTGTTTTAACGCACAGGCATATTACCGGTAAGGGCGAGGAGCTTTTTGGCTTCATCGCCGAATGCATCAAGATCTTTATGAGGAAACACAAACTGGACCCGCTGGCGCGGCATAAGGTCGGTTTTACATTTTCGTTTCCCATTAAAAAGAAGCACGCCGCTTCCGGAGTGCTTCTTCACTGGACGAAAGATTTTGCCGCAAGCGGCGTCAAGGGAAAGGACGTGGTTAAGCTTCTTAACGCCTCTTTGAGGAAAAAAGGGCTTTCCGGCACAACAGTCACGGCCATTTCCAATGATACAGTCAGCACGCTTACGGCAAAAAGTTATGAGGACCCTGATTGTGATCTTGGAGTTATTTTAGGGACCGGGACCAACGCCTGTTATCCCGAAAAAGACAGGACGATCATTAACATGGAATGGGGAAATTTCAATAAGCTTCGAAGAACACATTATGACCGAAAACTTGATAGGGCTTCCGGAAATCCCGGCAGGCAGTTTCTGGAAAAAATGGTTTCAGGAATGTATATGGGGGAGGTAGTCCGCCTGATCGCGGAAGATTTCCTGCCCGGATTGCGCCTGCCGAAGAATTTTAGATCAAAGTACGTCTCGGCGATAGAAAGCGATACTTCGAAAGGCTTGCGCAAGACAGGCGTTTTACTGAAAAAAATAGGTATTGGAAATTCCGCGTATGCAGACAGAAAACTTTTAAAGAGAATATGTATCATGGTTTCTGCCCGCGCGGGACGCCTTGCTTCAGCGGGGATCGCGTCAGTAATAACAAAAATGGACCCCTGCTTCCGGCGGCGGCATACCGTAGCCATCGACGGCGCCGTATATGAAAAGCATCCGCGCTTTTCGCGAATAGTGAGGAATACCATTAGGGAAATTTTCGGCTTGAAGGCCCGGCGAATTAAACTTGTTCTGGCCAGAGGGGCTTCCCTGAAAGGAGCCGCCGTTATAGCGGCCGGCTGAACCAAAAACATGCGATACACTCTTCCCAACCTGATTATCATAGGCGCCGCGAAAAGCGGGACATCGAGCATGCATTATTACCTGAATCTACATCCGGAAATATCGATGTCAAAGCAAAAAGAACTGAACTTCTTTAATAGTGAGCTGGGGTGGAAAAAAGGCGTAAAGTGGTATAGTTCAAATTTTACCGGTAAAGCCAAAATTTACGGGGAGTCATCCCCGAGTTACACGGATTACCCGCGCTATAAAGGTATTGCCCGGAGAATGTATTCGGTAGTGCCGGAGGCAAAATTAATCTATATCGTCAGGGACCCTATCGAACGCCTGGTATCCCATTATCTGGATAAGGTTAAAGGCGGCCAGGAAAATAGGACGATCGGCCGTGCGCTGGAAGGATTGGAAAATACAGATTACGTTTGTATCGGAAAATATTTCATGCAGTTAGAGCAATACCTGAGGTATTATGGGAAAGGCCGGATCCTGGTCATTTCTTCCGAGAAACTCAAGGACGAGAGGCGAGCGTCCCTGCAAAGAGTATTCCGATTCCTGAATGTCGACGATTCTTTTTATTGCGGGGGTTTCAGCGAACTTAAAAATGTTTCCGATGAAAAACTTAAAAGAAAAAAACCAAAACGAATCATAAGGTATTTCATGTCATGCGAGACAGAAACCTTAGGGGTAAAAGAAGTAATAAAACGAATGGTCCCCAAACCTTTAAAAAACAGGCTTCGGCAGTCTTTGAATACCGGCGAGAAAGTCGATAGGCCGGCACTGGATAGCGGCCTAAAGAACGTGTTACGCGAAATCTTCCGGAAAGACGTAGAAAATTTAAGGAAATTCACCGGATGCGAATTTAAAAATTGGTCTTTATAAAATACCGAAATAGCGGTAACGGAGTAAGTTATGCTTGAGCATTTAGCGCAAATTTTAGCCAGGATATCGGTTTTGCATCTGAATATATTATTCCTTTTGGGCCTTGCCCTGTTTGGCGGGACTATAGGCGGCCGCCTGTTTCAAAGATTGCGGATTCCCCAGGTTGTCGGTTACATAATAATAGGGGTTTTGATAGGCCAATCGGGCCTAAAAATCGTTAACGGCAATATCATCGCGGCATTGAGGCCGTTTAATTATTTCGCGTTGGGGCTGATAGGATTTATGGTCGGGGGTGAATTGAAAAAAGAGGTTTTCGCGAGATACGGAAAACAGCTTATGTCTATCTTGCTATGCGAGGGAATCACGCCGTTTTTACTGGTAACTTTTTTTACGGGTATTGCCGGGAGTTTATTGTTCGGGCCCCGGCCCTTTGTCTGGGCGCTCGCCCTTCTTTTAGGATCTATAGCGTCCGCCACGGATCCGGCAACGACGACTTCCGTACTGAAGGAATATAAGACCAGGGGCCCGTTAACCACGAATATTTTTGGCATTGTCGCCCTGGACGACGGATTGGCCCTTTTATTATTCGCGGTCGCTTCCAGTATAGCGGGAGTCCTTATTGGCCATGCCGGAGAGGGCGTACTAAAGGCGGTCATTTATCCCCTGTATGAAATGGCGGGGGCCGTGGCGATCGGATATGTGTCGGGGCTTATTTTAAACGGAATCCTCAGAAAGTATGTGGAAAAAGAAAAAATCCTGGCATTTTCTATCGGTATGGTACTGCTTGTTACGGGCCTGGCGCTCGCGGCGAATGTAAGCATGCTTTTAGCGGTTATGACACTCGGAATTGTCGTTGTTAACTTCAGGCCGCAGAAAAGCAAGGAAATATTTAATCTGGTCGAAGGATTTACGCCCCCGATTTATGTATTGTTTTTTGTTCTGGTCGGCGCTAAATTAAAGTTCAGCCACATGACGCTCTCTATTCTGTTCTTGGTATTTATTTACCTTTTTTTCGGCATGGCGGGAAAAATGTTAGGGGCGAATATCGGCGCGCGTTTATCAAGAGCGCCGAAAGTTGTTTTAAAATATTTACCGTTTTCTCTTTTTAGCCAGGCAGGGATCGCGATAGGATTATCTATCCTCGCCGCCCAGCATTTTCCGGGAGATATCGGCGATACACTGGTAATTATCATAACCGCCACCACATTTGCCACCCAGATCTTCGGCCCGCCTTTTACAAAATTCGCGGTCACAAAAGCGGGCGAGGTAAATTTAAATATTACCGAGGAAGACATAATCCAAAAAAGCACGGTAAGAGATATGATGGATGAAAATCCGCCGCTAATATATGAAAACATGAAACTCGGGGATATTTTAAAAATATTCAGCGAAAGCGATTATTTATACTATCCCGCGGTAGACAAAGATAAACACCTGCGCGGAATAATAACCGTTGAAGGGATAAAACAGGCATTTTTGGAAACGGATATAGGGGGGCTGATCTTGGCTCATGATTTAATGGAACCCGTTCTTGTTAAAACTTTTGCCGAGGTTCCGATATCCGAGGTCAGAGAAACGCTGAGTAAATATGATATCGAATATCTGCCGGTAACCGATAAAAGCAATAAAATAGAGGGATTTATAGAAAGGAAAAAGCTTAACAAATTTATATCCACGAAAATTTTAGAACTGCAGGAGCAGGCCGATTCCCTTGAAAAAGGCGAAAAATAAACCGGGAAACACCCGGAATGAAAAATTTATTTAAATAGATGCCTTCCCCGCCCCGCATGTTCCCGATATTAAGGTAAGATCACATGAAGATAAGAATTATTTTTAACAAGGATACGAAAAATAAAAAGCTGTGTACCGGCTGGGGGATCTCATTTCTGGTAAATGATAAAATTCTGTTTGATACCGGGGAAAACGGTTCCTGGCTCATGGAAAATATAGAAATTTTAAAAATAAAGTCAAAGGGTTTAAAGGCGGCCTTAAAGAGGCGAAAAACACAGTCGAAATTTCAAAGAATATTTTTATTACGGGAGAGATGGCCGGGGAGTATAAAGGCAAATACATGCCCGAATCAGGCGATCGCGGTTAAGGCCGGCAATGGTATTTCCGTTATTACCGGCTGCGCGTATCCCGGTATAATCAAAATGTTAAACGCCGTAAAAGAAAATTTTCGAAAGAAAATATTTACGCGGTTATCGGCGGGTTTCATTTTATGAATAAAAATAAAATTTTTATTAAAAAAATCGTTGATAAATTTAAAAAAATAGGGGTAAGGAAAGCCGGCGCGGCCTATTGTTCGGGCCCGGAGGCGGAAGAAATTTTTAAACTCAAATATAAAAAAATTTTCTGGCAATCAAAACGGGAATCGAAATAGAGTTATAAAAAGAAACGGAGTAACCATGGTTAGCGCGAAAAGATTTACGCTGTATTTGCTAAGGTGGCAGCTCAGCACCCCTATCCTCTGGATAGTGGTCAGAAATTTAGGTGTGGGCATATGGTCCACGGTCACGGCCAATTTGATAGGGGGCGCGATATTTTTCTGGGTCGATAAGTTCATATTTACCTCTAAGGCGGTTGAGATGTGGCATTTTAAAGAAAGCGGGCGGTGTGATAACTGCGGTAAAATCGCGAGCCTCTGGAGGCTGGCGCTGGCCCCCGGTTATGATAAGAGGGATTCCAGGCCAAAATATTTCTGCATTGAATGTTCAAAAAAAAGAACAGACGCGTTGAGGCGAAGCGGTATAAAGATAAGGGGTAAGAGCAGATGAGTTTTTTAAGGGGAGAAGAGTCCGCGGACCGTGGCGCGGGTGCCGGACGCGGCATGCAGGCGGGCAAAAAAATACATGAACGGAAAGTATCCGGTATGACACAGAACGGCATATTATGATAACAGCGGATAAGGAAGCAAAGAAAATACTATTTATCTCCGTACAGGAGAACCTGTCTGTCATAGGGCTGAAATCGATCCATTATTTTTTGCTGAAAAATGGTTATCGATCCCATCTTTTATACCTTCCGCGCTTTAATCCGGAAAATCTTCACGCGTTAAAACGTATCGGGGAATTCGTTGCACGGGTAAATCCGCGCTTTATCGGCGTAAGCCTGATGAGCCCCGAATTTAATAACGCGCGCGTGATAAGCGAATACCTAAAAAAACGTTTTCCGGCCGTACCTATCATATGGGGAGGGACGCACCCAACAATTACCCCTGAATCCTGCTTTCCCTTCGCGGATTATGTTTGTATCGGCGAGGGCGAGAGGACTGCCCTTGATCTGGCGAATGCGTTCGCAGGCGGACAGGACATAAAAAAGATCCGAAATCTTTGTTATAAAGAAGGCGGGACGATCAGGAAGAACCCGTTGTACCCGTTGATCGATAATCTCGACGAACTCCCTTACTTTGAACACGTTCCCGTGAGCGGTTTTTTACAGAAACCCGGCGGAGAGATACGCCGCATTGATGAAAGGGTTTTTAGAAAAGAGTCGAAATGGCAGGGAAAAATGTACGAATTGATGACTTCGCGGGGATGCGTGTTTTCCTGCAGTTTCTGCTGCAACAACTTGTTTTCTAAATTGTATGCAAATAACAGAAAAGTCCGGAAACGAAGCGTCAAAAGCATTATATCCGAGCTTGAGAGTACTCTTAAGAATAATCCGGGGATTGCCATTGTTCATTTTCAGGACGATACTTTCCTGTCGCGAAGCGAGGAATATCTTGCGGAATTTTCCGCGGCGTACAAAAATAAAATCAGGAAACCCTTTATCATTCACACGATTCCGATTTATATCAACCGGAATAAACTCAGGTTATTGAAGAATGCCGGTCTGGCGTGGATCAACATGGGGCTTCAGAGCGGAAGCGACCGTGTCTGCAGGGATATATATAAAAGAAAATCGCTGAAAAAACATTTCTTAAAAGGTTCGGAATTAATTAAAGAATTTAAGATCGCGTCGAAACATGATGTAATACTGGATAATCCGTTTGAAAGCGAAAAAGATACGCTTGATACGGTCGAGGCCCTTATCGAGGCCCGCAAACCGTTTTTGGTCGATTTTTATTCGCTTACTTTTTATCCCGGAACCGAGTTATACGAAAAAGCGTCGGCGGAGTGCCCGGAAAGGATAGAAGACTGCCGGATAAAGAGCTACAGGCAGTATTCATGTAATACAATAAACACATTGGCGAGGTTCGCCGTTTGTTTACCCGAAACGCCTATGAGGGCAATTCTCAGAATATACAAGGCTAACCCCAGAAACTTTCTTTTCAAAATTATTTTTTTCATTTCGGGTTTTCTTTATAAAATATATTACCAACCCGCGACTTTTTTAAAAATACTTAAAATGGCGCATGAAAATTCATACGTGAAGGCGGCGCAAAATTTCTCGATGTATTACAAAGAATGGACGAACAGGAAATGGTGAAAAAAAATTACGGGAAAGAACAAGTATTAAAAATATCAAGATCCCTGATTCCGCTCATTTTAATTTTAAATTTTACCTGCCGCATGGCTACCGGAGAGGTGACATTAACCTGGGAATACTGCGTAAAAGAAGCCGCCGAGCGGAATCCCGGCCTTATTTCTTCCAGGGAAAAGTTGAATCAAGCCAGGTCGGAAAAATCCATAGTTGAAAGCGGCCTTCTGCCCCAGATAGTTACGGAAGCCAGCGGGAAAAGATCGGAAACGGATCCCGCCAGGCCGGGCAATAAATACACATACGGTGTCGGCGGGGAACAGCTTGTTTTCGACGGTTTTAAAATAGCCAGTGATGTCTCCGCCGCGTCGAGGGAAATAAAAGCGGCGCAATACAACTATTATGTAGCCTCTTCTAACGTGCGTTTAAATTTGCGGGTCGCGTTTGTAGAGCTTTTACGGGCAAACGCGCTTTTGCAGGTTACGAAGAACATAGCTGAGAGGCGAAGGCAAAACCTGGAATTGGTAGAGCTTTTGTATAATGCGGGCAGGGAACACAAGGGTTCCCTCGCGATTACCAGGGCGGATTTGTCACAGGCGGAACTCGATATTATTATGGCCGTTCGAAATATCGAACTGTCCCGGAGAAGGCTTTTAAAAGAACTTGGCCGCTCCACATTCAGCCCGGTAAATATAAAGGGTTCACTCGAGGAAAAACCCGACGACCATGAAAAACCTGAGTTTGAAATTTTAGCCGAAACCACCCCGTTTTTAAACGAGCTTATCGAGAAAAAAGAGGCAGCGCGTTTTGAGGCGAAAGCCGCGAAAGCGAATTATTTCTTTCCCACGGTGTACGCGACAGCGGCGGTGGGAAAGAATGAAAATAAACTATTACCCAGTGAGAATGAATGGTCGTTAGGCATGAAAATTTCTTATCCGTTATACGAAGGGGGAAAAAGGATCGCCCAAATCAAAAAATCCGAATACAAATTCGGCCAGACAAAAGCGGATGAAAAAAGCGGCCGTGACGGTGTAATTTATACACTGCAGGATACGTGGACCGAATGGCAAAACGCCTTGGACGAGATCGGCGTAATAAGGGAATTTTTTGAGGCATCCAAATTACGCGCCGAAATTACCCAGGCCGAATACGCGAACGGCCTGGCTTTGTTTGATAACTGGACGATTATAGAAGACGAATTGTCCAGGAGCAAAAAAGCGTATTTGAATTCATTGGCTGATGCGTTGATTGCCGAGGCTTATTGGATCCAGGCGAGGGGAGGCACTTTAGAAAATGAGGAATAAAAACAGCAAATACTTCATTGTTTTAGCTTTATTAACGGCGCTTCTGATCGTTTTTATCGTTAAAAAAAGAGGTTCCAGGGATGAATTTATAACGAGCGAGATTAAAGCGTCCCCGGCTGATATTCAAATATCTGTTTCCACAACGGGTATTGTTGAGCCGCAGAACCGGCTGGAAATAAAACCCCCGATAAACGGAAGAATAGAGGAGATACTCGTCAGGGAGGGCGACAAAGTAAAGCGTGGACAGATTTTGGCGTGGATGAGTTCCACGGAAAGGGCCGCCCTTCTCGACGCCGCCAGGGCCCAGAATGAGGAAAAAGTAAAATACTGGGAAGATATTTACAGGGCCACGCCCCTCATTTCGCCGATTTACGGAGAGGTTATTGTTCGCGTGGTAGAGCCGGGACAAACCCTGACCTCCTCAAATCCGGTTATAGTTCTATCGGACCGTTTAATAGTAAGCGCCCAGTTTGACGAGACCGATATCGGCAGGATACAGGTAGGGCAAAAAGCTTTCATAACGCTTGATGCCTATCCCGGCGTAAAAATAGAAGGTGTCGTGGACCACATCGCTTATGAATCGGAGCTTGTTAATAATGTTATGATTTATAATGTCGATGTGCTGCCGCGACAGACGCCTGATTTTTTCCGATCGGGCATGAGTGCGAACGTAGATGTTGTGGAAAAATCGCGGGAGGGCGTTATTATAATACCGCTTGCGGCAATGTATAAAGAGCGGAATAAGACATTTGTGACAGTCAGGGGAAAATCAAAGAATACCTTGGAAAAAAGGGAAATCGAAATCGGTTTGAGGGACGGGAAGCACGCGGAAATTATTTCCGGGTTAACGCCCGATGATATCGTTATTACGCGCGGCAAAAATTACATACCGCGAAAAAAGAAAACAGGTACGAATCCCTTTATGCCTTCCCGAGAAAAAAGAAAATGATAAGAGTCGCGAATATTTCAAAAATTTACCGTACGGGCAGTGTGCCGGTGCGTGCTTTGCGCGATGTCTCTATTCATGTCGCCTCCGGCGAATTTGTGGCGATCATGGGGCCCTCGGGCTCCGGAAAGTCGACACTTATGCATCTTTTGGGGCTGCTGGATACTCCGGAAAAGGGGTCTTACGAACTTGCCGGAACGGAAGTCTCTAAATTGACCGATTCTGAATCCGCCCTGTTGAGAAATCACTTGTTTGGGTTTGTGTTTCAGCAGTTTCACCTTCTTGGCCGGGTTACCGCGCTTGAAAATACGGAACTGCCGCTTATTTACGCGGGCAGGAGAAATATGATAGAGAATGCAGGAAAAAAATTGAAAGAAGTCGGCCTTGGCAAGCGCGAAAAACACACGCCATCAGGACTCTCGGGGGGTGAACAGCAGAGGGTTGCCATAGCGCGGGCACTGGTAAATAATCCTTCCATAATTTTCGCGGACGAACCCACAGGCAACCTTGACACAAAAAGCTCATACGAAATCATGAGGATCCTTGAGGAACTAAATAAAAGCGGCAAGACCATTATCATGGTTACGCATGAAGAGGAAATCGCGAAATACGCCAAAAGGATCATTATAATGCGGGACGGTAAAATCGTATCGGACAAATTCAGGGAAAAACCCGGTGCCGGGGTAAAGCCATGCGAGCCGGATTTATCGGTTAAAAAAATTATGTCAGAGAAACATTCCTCTCTGGGGAAGACGGAGCTCGCCGAACACCTGCGCCAGTCTATTTGCGCGGTTCTTTCAAACAAAGTCCGTTCTTTTCTTTCCGTGCTCGGAATTCTATTCGGGGTTGCCGCGGTTATAGCTATGCTTGCCCTTGGCGAGGGGGCCAGGGCGTCTATGGAAGAACGGATAAAGAGCCTGGGCTCCAATCTACTGTCAATACGGGGCGGTTCGATGAAAATTCGTGGCGCCGCGCGCGCGGCGGGCTCAATAACACGTTTTGGGCCGGGTGACATAAACGCGATTAGAGAATTACCAATGGTAAAAAGAGTAAGCGGTTATGTGAGCGGAAGCGGCCAGATTGTATATAAAAATGAGAATTGGAATACACGCGTCGAAGGTGTCGGTTATGATTACGGGCTTATGCGCGCGGCCATACCCGAAATAGGCAGATGGTTCGCCGCGGATGAGATCGTCCGGCGCGATAAATCAGCCATAATCGGGGTTACCGTAGCGGATAAACTCTTCGGCAATAAAAATCCTATCGGTGAAATTATAAAAGTAAACCGCGTTAATTTTAAAGTGATAGGCATCACTCCGGAAAAGGGCGCCCGGGGCTGGCGTGATCAGGACGATATCATCTATATTCCGGTAACAACCGCCATGTATAGGGTGCTGGGAAAAGATTATTTTGACGGGATTTACGTTGAGGCAAATAACGCCGAATCAATCAAAGAAGCCGAGGAGGCGATTGAGGCGCTTATTGTGAAGAGGCACCGTATATATAAAAATCCCGAAGATTATTTTCACATACGTAACATGAGCGAAATCCAGGAAATGCTAAGCAGTACGACAAAAACCATGAGCCTTCTTTTGGGATGCATCGCGGCCATATCTCTTCTTGTCGGCGGCATCGGGATTATGAATATCATGCTCGTATCCGTTACCGAACGCACGAAAGAGATAGGATTGCGCAAAGCCATAGGCGCCTGCAAAAAGGATATAATGTCGCAGTTTTTAATAGAAGCCGTGTTTATGACATTTAGCGGCGGCCTTATGGGTATCGCTTTAGGGTCGGGCGCCGCGTTAATTTTATCCGTTTTTGCCGGTTGGGCCACCAAGATTTCCGTTTTCAGCGTAATCCTGGCGACAACATTTTCCGTTATCGTCGGCATAGTTTTCGGCCTATGGCCGGCGATGAAGGCATCCGAGCTCGAACCCATAGAGGCCTTAAGATACGAGTAAAGGCGTTGATCAGACATTCCCGCGGCATATGTCCGGTAAAGGCGGCCCTTTTTTAAAAATCATTGACATATCGCGTGATGTTGTGTTACTATTCTCAAAAACGTAATACAAAGGCGAGGCATGGCGGAAATTTTCAGATTCGGAATTTCACTCCCAAGGGATTTGGTAAGTAAATTTGACGATCTTATCAAGGAAAAACAATATACCAACCGCTCAAAGGCCTTCGGGGATTTAATCCGGCAGGAATTGATTAAAAGGGAATGGAAGGAAGGCAAGGAAATAGCCGGGGCGATAACGCTTATTTACGATCACCATAAAAGGGAGCTGCTTAATAGGATCACGGATGTCCAGCACGATTTTCAAAAAGTGATTATTTCCACACAGCATATTCATCTGGATCACAATAACTGCCTTGAGATAGTTGCTATTAAAGGCAGCCCGAAAGCCGCCGAAAAGCTGACGGATAGCGTAAAGTCCATTAAAGGCGTAAAGCATGTTACGTTAAGCATGTCAAGCACCGGTAAAGGGCTGGGATAAACGTATTATTTTTTTATCCATGGGTAGCACGATTATGAAAAACGTAATAATATGGATACATCTCAAAACACCGCTCGCGATCGTGTTATTTTTTGCTTTTACGCAACTCGCTTTCGCCGAAAAAGATTCAGGATCCGTTAATCTGGGCACGGTTACGGTGACAGGCGAAGAAAAAACATCCGGTACGCGGGACGCTGATATTATTTCCGGGAATGCCATCGATCGGGCCAGGATTTCCCGGACGGTAGACGGCTTGTTCGGGGACATCGCGGGCATAGATCTTAAAAGGACGTCTTTGGGCGGAAATACCGGAAGCGAAGTAAGTTTGCGCGGTTTCGGCGAATCGAGATATATAGTAATGCTTGACGGCAGGCCCGTTAACGGCAGCGGCGTGTATGGAGGCGAATATGTCGATTGGTCCTGCCTATCCACGGATGATATCGAGCGTGTGGAAGTTATTCGCGGAGCCACATCAGCGGAATACGGAAATACGCTGGGCGGAATAATAAGTATTATTACAAAAAAAGGAACGGAAAAAATGAAAATAAAAATCCGTTCTTCCTACGGAAGTTTCAATACCACGGCTGCGGCCGTTTCTCACAGCGGGAATCTGGGACATTTTCTTTACGATAATCTTTCCTATGGCTATTGGAGAACGGACGGGTATTTAAGGAATAATTATGTCAATCGCGACAATTTCTCCGGCAGGTTAAATTTTCTTTTGCCGCAGGGCTTGAACGCGAGCCTTGGCGCCAGATATACCGTTCAGGAAAGGGGTTTTGTCGTAGAAAACAGGAAGGAGAAAAGCAATTACAAGAGCCGTTATCCTGAATCCGATGAGGACGCCGGCGGGGGGCCTTACATTCAATGGTTTGGGAAACCCGGCCCGTTTGGCCCCATAAATCCCGTTAAATACTGGGGGGGCGGAAGCCATTGGGTAGATGAACGCGGACAGTATGATGTGGAACTGAAAAAATCATTCGACTCCCTGAATATAAAGGCCCGGGGGTATCTGAACAGGCAAAAGCGGACGGAATATTATTACGCCATAAATGACAGCGGCAATCTTGTTCTTAAAAGGTGTTCGGAACCCGATAAATCGGGGGGATGGTTATTAAAAGCGTCTCTACCGGCGGGAAAACATGATATTGGCTATGGCCTCGAAGGCGTATATCTGGGATATGGCGGACAGGAAATCAAACATGCTGACGGCAGTTATTTCAGGATACAGCCCTCTTCGCTCGACGCGCCGAAAAGAATGACCCGCCGCCACGCGGTATTCGCGCAAGGCGCCTGGAACATAACCGATTATTTAGAATTAGACGCGGGCCTGCGTTATGACAATTACTGGGCAAAGGAATATGATATAGTTTACGAGCAGGGCCTCAGCCCGAAATTCGGGGTAAAATACGAGATATGGAAGGGGCTGAAATTGGAAGCCGATTTTGGCCAGGCGTATAGATTTCCCGCGCCGCCGGAGTCGTACTGGTTTTACGCCGGATATGATCCGCCTGACAGGAAAAGGCTTTCTCCCGAAAGGGCCCTTCAGGCGGAGATCGGAATATATAATGAATTCTCGGATGAAGGAAAAATCGGCGTAAGAGGGTATTATTATGATGTGAGGGATTATATAAGGACTATATTCGGATACAAACCTTCAAGGGTAGTTTACAATATTGATAAAGTTACGCTTTGGGGCGTGGAAGTCGAAGGGCAATATGCCTTAGCTAAGGGCCTTTATCTTTTCGCTAACTATACTTTTCAAACTACGAAAAAAAAAGGCGATGTGCTGGATATGAGTTCTAACCTGACGGATAGCCTTACGGAGCTTCCTAAAAACAAAATCAACGCCGGGTCAAAATATTCTTTTCGCGGTTTTATGACGGAATTTGTAATGAGATACGTGGATAAAAGAAGCGTTATTACCGGAGACTTGGCCGAATCGGGCGCTTCGGAACTCGCGGATATGAAAAGATTTGCGACTTTCGATCTGAATTTTTCCTATAAAGTTCTTGAAAAAGACAATATCGCCGGAACCGTAGATCTTAACATAGAGAACCTGTTTGATGCCGGTTATGAGGAAACCAAGGGCTTTCCCATGCCGGGCAGGACAATTGTGGGAGGGGTTAACATAACCTTTTGACGAATATGAGGATGAAAATATTACCCATAGGATTCGTTCGTAATAAATATAATGTTTGCCCCGGGGATTATCGTAAGGCGCTTAAGGAGACATCAACCATAACCGTATTACCTAAATACGCGAAAGGCCTTTACCGCATAAAGGAACACAAAGAGATTGAAGTGATATTTTATTTTCATAAATCAAAAGGGTATGAACTCAAATGCAGAACCCCGCGCTGGGGAATAAAAGGTGTCTTCGCGTGCAGGAGCCCGTACCGCCCGGCCCCTCTGGGATTGACCCGGGCCAGGCTTATTTCGGTTCGTAAAAACGAACTTATCGTAAAAGGCCTGGACGCCGTAAACGGTACCCCTGTCCTGGACATAAAACCTTATGTGAATTTCTTAAAACCGGAAAAGGAGATAAGGCGTCATGAAAGACGGAAAAGACCCGAGAAGGGAAATAAAAGAATTATTGGCTAAAGGGGAACTGGAAAAACTCCTTGATAAAGCCGCCGAAATACACGGCCATTATTGTTCGCATGTGGCGCTTGGCGTCAGGGCCGCATATGCGGCGTTTAGAGAGCTTGGGATAACCGAAAGTACCGGTATGGAAGAAATACTGGCCGTGGTTGAATGTAACAATTGTTTTGTCGATGGTATCCAGGCGATAAGCGGATGCACATTAGGCAATAACGCGTTAATCTATAAGGATCTCGGAAAAACGGCGGTTACTTTTATCAAGAGAAACCGGAATAAAGCGGTGCGCCTTGTCGCGAAATATGACCCGGAAAAAATGAAAAAAGATCCGGAAGCCGGGGAAGCGTTCGCCTTGTTTGACAGAGCGGTGAAAAAAAGAGAGAAACTCGCTCCCCCTGAAAAAGAACGGATGACGGAATTGTGGACAAAGATGTCGTTCGATATCCTGAAAAAACCGGAAAGCGAAATTTTTGATATAAAGGCCGCAAAACCCGAAATCGTGGAATATGCCCCTATTTTTGAATCGACACGATGCGAATCTTGCGGTGAATACGTGATGGAGACGCGCGCGAGAACGAAAGATTCGAAAAACGTATGTATAAATTGCGCCAATGATAATTATTGGGTAGTCGCGGGAAGGGGAATCCATCCTGTAGCAAAGAGGATTATAAATGAGAAATAGGATCTCATTAAGCGCGCTTTTGATATTAACAATGATTTCGCTTCCGGAGTTATTGGCCCTGACGGACCTTTCAGGCAGGGAGGTTGTTGTCCCCGATAAAGTAGAACGGGTGGTAAGCCCGTTTATGATGTATACGAGAATAATTATCGCCCTGGGGGCAATGGATAAACTTGTAGGCATATCGCACACTTGTGTTTTACCCGAAGAAGAAAATCCGTACGGGAAAGACCTTCTTAAGCTTCCCGATGTAGGCGATTTCGGCGAGAACATTGAGCTCATAGCTTCCCTTAAACCTGATTTGATCTTCGCTCTCCCGCAGGGTATCCGTACTTTTGAGGAAAAAACAGGCGCGACAGTCGTGGGCGCGTCTTTTCCCGAAGGGGCGCCGATGGAAAAAATGTTTGCCAGACAGATAAAGGTCATAGGAATGTCGCTCCATAAGGAAAAAGAAGCGCGTGAGCTTAACGCGTTTATAAAAGAAAAGTTAAGCAAGGTAACCGATATTACCTCTAAAATACCGGATAGCCAAAGGCCGAAGATTTATTTCGCGTGGACAAGTTGGACGGGGGACATTACCAACACGGTTGTCGATTTCGATCCCATAGAATTGGCAGGCGGCGTAAACGTGGCCCGGGGATGCAAAAATTTCGCCAAAGGGCAAAGAGGCATACTCGTATCAAGAGAACATATCATTAAATGGAATCCCGATATAATATTCCTTTCCCGTTATGAATCAAGCAAATGGGAAAAAAATGGCGCGAACGGCAAAATTGCCCCGGTTACCATAGAAGAAGTTCTGGCCGATCCGCTTTTACAAAATATAAACGCCGTAAAGAATAAACGCGTCTATTATACTACGGCGTTCTGTAACTGGTGGCCTCATCAGCGCGCTATCGCCCAGGTTTTTCAAATGGCAAAAATATTCTATCCGGAAAAGCTCAAAGACCTGGATGTGGAAAAAGAAGGGAATGAAGTTTTTAAAAGATTTTACGGCGGAAATGACCTTTACACGCGGTTGATCAGGAATATCGAACTTTATACGGGAGACTAAAAATGCCCGGTTACATCGACTCAAGGCAAGAATACAGGAAGTTTATCGGCAGGAAAGCATTCATTATTGCGGTTTTTATTTTTCTGATATTCACGTTAGGCGGTATCGCCGTAACCATAGGGCCCATGAAATTCTCATTCCCCGATGTTTATAAAGCGATATTCAATCACTTTTTTCCGGGATATTTCAATATTCCGGAGATGTCGCAGGCCGTAATATGGAAAATAAGGGTTCCCAGGACCCTTACGGCGCTTCTGGCGGGTTTTGGCCTTGCTTTGGCCGGGACCCAGATGCAGGCTATTCTGAGAAATCCACTTGCAAGCCCATTTACGCTTGGGGTATCCGCGGGCGCCGGTTTCGGCGCGGGCCTGGCGACTTTAATGGGTATAAGTTTCACAGGGGGGAAATATTTTTTGATAGGAAATGCTTTTCTTTTTTCCCTGATACCGGCATTCGTTGTATTTTTTTTAAGCCGGATCAAAAGGATGAGCCCCGGGGTGATGGTATTGGCCGGTATTTCGCTCGCGTATATTTTTTCCGCGGGAACCATGTTAATAAGTTATTTTTCCCGGGCCGAAGACCTGAAGGCGCTTTCCCTATGGATGATGGGGGACGCGGGCAAAACAACCTGGAGCGATTTGGGCCCCCTCGCGATCGTTCTCATACTGGCTTCATTTCTGCTTATCGGAAAATCCGGAGCGCTGGACGTAATGAACGCGGAAGACGAAACGGCCAAAAGCCTGGGTGTAAACGTTGAAAGGACCAGGATCTTCATAATGGCGGTCTCATCGCTTATTACGGCAAGCGTCATATGCTTTACCGGGATGATAGGTTTTGTGGGCCTGGTGGCGCCTCACATAACGCGGATGCTGATCGGAGCGAATAACAGATTTCTCGTTCCCGCTTCGGGCCTTTTTGGCGCGGCATTTTTATTAAGCGCGGATATTATTTCCATGAAGATAATAGAGCCGTCCGTTCTTCCTGTCGGCATAGTAACGGCTCTTTTAGGCGGCCCTCTTTTTTTCCTGCTCATAGTAAAAAGGCAAGGAAGGGAATATTGGTAACCCTTAGGATAAATGACATAGAATTTTCATATCCGAGCGTTTCTGTTCTTAAGGGTATAAGCATGGAAATTATGCCCGGCGAAATCGTGGCCATAATAGGTAAAAACGGCGCCGGGAAATCCACATTGATAAAATGCATGAATAGAATCCTTGAACCCGGGAAGGGAAAGGTGTTTTTAGGCGAAAAAGAATTAAAAAGAATGAAAGGAAAAGACATAGCGAAATCGATGGCCTATCTTTCCCAGAAGGCGTCATATGTTTTTCCTGTTACCGTGTTTGATGTTGTTCTTTCCGGAAGATACCCCCATCTTGCCCGGAATAGCGGCCAAAGAGATGAAGTCAGGGCCGCAGAGGTATTAAAGATGATGGAACTTGAAAATCTCGCGATGAGATATTTCAATGAGATTAGCGGGGGCCAGCAGCAGCAAGTGCTTATCGCCAGAGCCCTTGCCCAGGAAGCAAGCATCCTGCTCCTCGACGAGCCGACAAGCGACCTTGACATAAAGCACCAACTGGAGGTAATGGAGACGGTAAGGAAGCTCGTTCGCGATAGGGAAATAGCTTCGGTAATAACAATTCATGATTTAAACCTGGCTTCAAGATACGCTGACAGAATAGTTATGTTAAAAAACGGCTTAATATTCGCGGCCGGGGATGCCGCTTCGGTATTGAGCGCGAGAAATATAGCCGAGGCCTATGGTGTACAGGTTTCAATAAATAAAGTTGAAGGCAGGCCGCACATAATTCCTGTTTGCCCCCTTAGATCATAATATATACGCGCGGAATCAACTTTTAAGCGGCGTGAATCGCGAATCTTTTTGCGAAATTATAAATTTGCCTCTATCCCGCCCAAAATGATATAATATTCTTCATGAAAGGAAAGGGCATTTTTATCCGCGCCTTTTAATGGCAATGGCCGATTCATAATAAAAGTGGATCATAAACATCGCGGAAACATCGTTGGGGTAGGGGCGCGTTGCGATGCGCCCCTACTGCTTGATAAATATTTCAAAACAAATGAAATACCGAAACAAACAAGGTTGAAATAAACAAATATGGCGAAAGATGAAACAAAAAAATATTATAAATGTTCCCGATGCCACAGGGAAGCTGTCCAGGATGAAACATATATTATTGACGATAAACCGGTTTGCGCAACCTGTATTTACGGTAAACAGAAGCCGTTTAAAATTTATCCGATAGGTATGGTGAAAAATAAGCTTAAACGGGCAAAGAAAGGTTTTGGCACTGCCGGTCAAGGGGGGATATCGCGTATAGAATTGTATGAATCGCAGAAACCGTTTTTATA
>CAYTQI010000003.1:75402-87915 GCA_964440235.1 uncultured Planctomycetia bacterium | reverse complement strand
GCTAAATATCGCATTGCCGCACTTCCCCTTTCTGTTATCCATGCCTCCCAGGTAGTGGAGATGGATGAGTTCCCTACCGTTGCTTTACGTAAGAAGAAAGATTCCAGCATCCCGGTGGCTGCCCGGCCCATGCAGCAACACGCAGCACAGGCCATTGTTTCTGCCGGATTTTCAAGATATACTATATTTAAAGGAGGCTTAAGTTTATTTCGCGGGCCGGGTAGCGGACACAATTCGCACGGAATTTTTTTTACCCGCTAAATAAAACCTTTTAAAAATATGAAAACTCCTACGTTTTTTATATTATTGTCTGTTCTTTTCATATTTACGCCAGCCATACAATCGGAAAATCACAGTGTTGCTTCCTGGTATGGCGGCGGAGAAAAACTAAACAAATATACCGCGAACGGAGAAGTTTTTAATTCAAATACCCTCACCTGCGCTTCGTGGAATCACGCTTTTAACGAGAAGCTGAAAGTTACCAACGCCATTAACGGCAAAAGTGTTATCGTGAGAGTTAATGACCGCGGGCCCGCCAAGCGGCTTGGCAGGACAATCGATCTCACGAAAGCCGCATTTAGCAAAATTGCCAATCCCGGAAAAGGGCTTGCCTTCGTGAAAATCAAAAAAATATAACGAAAATAGTTTACAAATCCGCCGTTCGTGCTATAATATACATTTAGGGGGAAAAATGTTTGACAAACACGCGGAAAAAGAAAGACGCGAATTTTTAAGATACGGTTTTAAAAAATGGCTTCACTATAGTTTAGTGAGTTCGCCGAAAGATAAATCCCCGATACCTCCGTTTATAAAGGCGGTCTCTAAAAACCTTAGCGCTTCAGGCATACTTTTTATTACGGATTCCGTGAATGTACCGGATGTCTCAAGCCTTGTGATACTTGACCTCGATTATAAAACAGCGCGTATTTGTAAAGAGATAGAAAACCGGGCGCTGATAAGCAATAATAAGCTCTTCGGGAGAGTCGTGCGTATCGAAGACAACGAAGACGGCACCTGCGGTGTTGGAGTGGCGTTTATCACCAAATCCGGCCGCCTTGAAGAAGACATTAGTAAATTGATAAAATAACCCGCCAATCCGTTTAATTCAAATCTTTGAAATTTACCTTTTCTGATAGAAACTATTCTCATATTAAAGTAGATGTTAACATATGTTAGTGATTTACCTGCCATAAGCTTGACAAACGCGTAAATGTCAGGTATACTTCACCCTAGAGGAAATATTAACATATGATATTAGATTGTTGTATACTCCGCGTTCAATAGTGTCGAATTGTCCGCGGGGTTTTTATTTTAAACCGGCAAAAAAAAGGTGCTGCATATGATGAATAAACCGGAAAAACTTGTATCGGCTAAAAACATTGCCGCCATCCTGAATGTTTCCCCGGCGACGGTTAATTACTACACAAACATCGGGCTTTTCAAGGCCAGGGGCAGAAAAGGAAATGTCAGGCTTTATGATGAAGAGGAAACCACCGGTATTTTTGAGCAGATACGGCATTTACGGGGGGAGGGATATTCTCTCCGGCTTATCCAGCAAAGGTTTGAAAAGGGTTACAGCGTTTAAGGGGGTGATATAAATGTTTGATGAGGTAAAATCATTTTTCGTGAGCCGCGGGGACAAAAATCCGGATCAATTGGAATTCAATGACATGCGGGCTTCGTATTTCGCGCAATATCCGTCGACGGAAAAAACATCCGTCATAACAGTGGCCAACCAGAAAGGCGGATGCGGAAAAACGACAACGGCGATAAATCTCGCCGCCGCGCTCGCCAAAAAAAACTTTAAAGTACTTTTGATAGACCTTGATTCCCAATCGCATGCGTCTCTCGGCCTGGGCGTGGATGTTGATGGACTTGATCGTTCCATATACGAGGTGATGACGAAAAATGTGGAGTTCGAGAAAGCCATTGTGAAAACTTATCTTGATAATCTTGATATTGCCCCGGCCACGCCGATGCTTAGCGGCGCGCAGCTCGAAATAGCGGACCTTCTGGGCAAAGAGGGTATTTTAAGGAACGCGCTTTACAAGATGATAAATACCAGGAAAAAGGAGTATGATTACGTCATCATCGATTGTTCCCCTTCGCTTAATCTCCTTACACTGAACGCGTTTGTGGCCGCGGGATATATCTTAATCCCGATCCAGACGCATTATTTCGCCCTGGAGGGAATGAGAGAGCTTTTTTCAACGGTAAAAATCGTAAAAGAGCGTTTAAATTCCGGGCTGCGGATACTTGGAATACTGCCCACGCTGTTTGATAAAAGGACGAAAATGAACAGGAACATTCTTGAACAGATAAGGGATTATTTCGGGGATAAGATTTTCAAAACATCCATCCGTGTTAACATAGCGCTCGCGGAAGCGTCCGCGCGTAAAAAATCCATATTTGATGCGGCGCCGGGCTCGAACGGGGCCGTTGATTATTCCGCTTTCAGCGAGGAAGTTGTTTTTCTTACCAAACCGGAAAAAATTAATCAAGATAAAAAAACAGAGAAAGATGGACAAAGAGAAGAAAATCTCGAAAAAGGCGCCGCGAAAAGCGTCTAAAAATATAGTACAGGAAATCTTTGGAAGGCGTAAAGCTTCCACGCAGCGCGTTTCGACTATTTTTACACATAACAAAAGTTCGACGAAGATCATGCCGTCTTCCGAAAAAAACAAAGATATCCCGGCTGACATCACCGCGTTGCCCGCGGTGGTAGATATAGGCGCCTCAAGCGTAAAAATATTACGCCTCGGCGAAAATGAAAAACACCTCTTTGAAATAATCTGCGTTGATGAGGAGCCCCGCGGGAAATCGTTGGCCGGCGCCCTCGACAACCTGAAGGCGCGCAACAATATCGGCTCATCTTGCGTATTTACGGTACCTGCCGGGGATACGCAGGTATATAACCTTGATTTCCCCCCTATGACGGACGTCGAATTGGAATCCGCCGTTCGGTATAAAATCACGCAGCTTAAACCTTTTGGCCTTGGCAGGGAAGATTTGGTTTGCAAATGGAAGGCCTTGAGCATGGCCGAAGGCGGGCGCTCACCGGAACGAAAAATTATCGCCGTATGCGCTCCGAAAGATGTAATCTTGAAGCGCGCGGACGCTCTTAAAAAATCAGGTTTTACTCCCGTAAGGGCCGAGGCCCCGCAGTTTAGCCTGGCTAATCTGGGAAAATTTCGAAACGTTCCGCGTGGACACGAAAATGAAGTTACTCTCTGGGCGCACATAGGCGCCGAGGAAAGTTTTCTGGCGGTGGAAAATAGAGGAGGCGTTTGTTTTACGAGAAAAATCGCTTTGACTTCCGGCAAGATAACAGAGGCCATTTCCGCGCAGTGCGGCGTTTCTACGGAAGAGGCGGAAAAACTTAAAAAAAGCCGTGGTTTCATATTGCGCCCGGGCAAACCAGACGCCGCTTCCGGAGACCCCGCGGCCACCGAACAGGCCCTAAACAGGGCCCTTACATCTTTGCTTGAGAATCTGGTCGTGGACATCGAACATTCATTTAAATATTTTTCATACCAGATAACGCGGTCGCGAATTACGAAATTCAGCCGAGTAATATTGTCCGGCGGCGGAGCGAATCTTAAAAATTTAGACAGGTTTTTAAACGTGAAATTAGGGGTTCCGGTCGAATGTTTTGATCCGTTCGCTATTTTCAGGCTGCCGGCGGATATGGAATCCAAAAAGAGCCGTATCGCTGAATTTCCGGCCGTATTTACGCCGGCCGCGGCATTATCCGCGGCGCGGAAAGTAAAAGATACCGAGAATTTTAATCTTTTACCCGAAGGGGAAAAAAGCGTTCTGGGCGTCTTAAAAGACGCGATGAAATCGAAGCCCGTAAAAATCGGGGTAGCGGTACTCGCAACCGCGATATTGCTGATCGGGCTCCAGGCGGCCCGGGCGCTCTATTATAAAGCCGGTTCCGGAGCCGCTAAGGCGAAATTTAAAAATTCAAAATCCGAAATAGCCAAACTTAAAATCAGGGAAAAAGAACTGGATAGAAAAGAAAGTAATCTGGCCCGGCGCAGGGAAACGCTGATCGCGCAGTCAAAATTTATCAGGTCAGCTTTTCGCGCTAAAACAGATATTTCGGCGGCTTTTACCGAAACAGCCGCCCTTCTCCCCGAGGAAATATGGGCCGGCAAGCTTAAGTATGAAAATGGAAAATTTACCATAACCGGATACACCGTTGACCTGGCCATGATAACCGAGTTCATGGAAAACATAAAAAAATCGGATATTTTCTCCGGCGCGAATTTCAACTACATGGAGAAGGAATCCGGTACGGATGTTTATGTCTTTGAGATTACAACGGGGGTCAGGGGATGATAAAAGGCGTGATAAAAGAGTTAACGGATAGTTTCAGGAAAATAGGAAAAAGAGAAAAGGTTTTAGTCATAGCGCTTATTTCCCTGGCCGCGGCTCTTTTGTGCTACGGCATTATTTACAGGCCGCTTGCCATGAGCATCCGCGCCGACAAATCCAGGATAGAAAAAACAAAGGCGCGGATCGCGGATGTCAGGAAGGGGTTTCCCGAGTTGTCGGAAAGGGAAATTCGCATAAATGAATTAAACGCGGAGTGCGATAAACTCATCGATGAGATCAAATCCCTGGAAAGCCGGTTGCCGAGCCGGGCTGCCGCCTCGCGCCTCATAGGCGAAATTACGCGTCTGGCGAAAGGCGTTAAGCTTGAATCCATCAGGCGCAGGATAGAAAAAGGCGCGGGATATTCACGCATTTTTGTTGAATTAAAAATCGACGCTTCCTTTATTGACGCGGTACGTTACGTAAAAAGACTGGAAAACATATCGCCCTTTATAAGGGTGGAAGAATTCGAAATTTCCCAACCGCGCTCAAAAAAATCGAAAAAAGGAGTCCCGGCGCGCCTTGTCATTTCCAGCCTTCTTGGCGAGACACCGTTTTCCGAGCAGCTCAGGGCCATGGAGGCCGAGGACGCGCTCGGAGATTTCAGGGATATATTCGTTTCCGGGGCAAGGCCCGTGTCGCTTAAGCCAAAGGTGCACATGAGGCTGGATGGGATAACATATGACCCCGGTATGCCTACGGGAATAATAAACGGCGAGGTCGTTAAAGAAGGATCCGAGATAAAAAACCTTCTTGTAAAAAAAATAATGCCGGACATGGTTATTTTAACCGACGGAGTTCAGGATTACACCTTAAGCGTTGAACGATAATACGGAGGATAAAAAATGCGGAACAGGATCATAATTTTTATGTTTTTGCTGGTGTTTCTCGCGAATACCGCGTATTCGTCCGAGAAATGGACGCCGGTTATTCCGGGCGAGAAAATGAGCCCTTTTGAAAATAAACTTAAAGAGAAGGTAAGTGTTGACTATAAAGACGCGGAGATCTTAAATGTTCTTCGCTCGCTTGCCTGGACGCATAAACTCAATGTCATAACAAGCCGCGATGTTAAGGGGAAGGTAACCGTGAGCCTGAAAGACATAACCGTGGAACAGGCGCTGGAAGCGATTCTTACGATAAACGGTATGTCGTATAGCATACGGGGCGATATAATTTATGTTTCACCGGGTGACAGTGAAGTCGTCGAACTTACGAGTGAGGTTATATTTTTGAAATACATCGCCTCGGCAGACGCGCAAAATCTTATGCGGGAAGTCCTTTCGTCAAAAGGTAACATGAAAATTGACGAAGTGGCCAACAGCATTATAATGACCGATTACCCCGCAAACATACAGAAAGTAAAGGATTTACTTAAAAAAGTGGATGTCGCGCCGAAGCAGATTCTAATAGAGGCTAAGATAATTGATATAACATCCAGTGATATGAAGCAATTAGGCGCGAAATGGAATTTTAAAATTACGCCCGGCCAGGGGCTTTTTACGGACGTTATACAGGCCGATGATTTAGAACTCAACGTGCCGGCGTCATCTTCGTCGCTTAGCGGAGGGCAGTTTGTCCTGGATAACCTTAATTTCAAAGGGCTTTCAGTTAGCGCGACTATCGACGCTCTCGTAAGCGACGGCAAGGCCAATCTTCTGGCGACCCCGTCTATAGCGGTTTTAAACGGCCAGGAGGCGCGCATTATAATAGGCCAGAGGTATCCGATAACGGAACGTACCCAGACAACCACGGGAACGACCGAGGTCACCAAATTCGTGGACATAGGTACAACGCTGAAGGTTATACCGCAGATTAACCAGGATAACTATATCACTATGAGGGTGCACCCGGAAGTATCATCCCTTGCCCAGGATATGCCCGCGGGCCCCAGAATTACGACCCGCGAGGCGGACACTACCGTGCGCATTAAGGAGGGTGAGACGCTGATAATAGGCGGACTCATCAAACAGGAAGACGCCACGTCAAAAGAAAAAATACCTTTTCTGGGAGATATTCCGCTCATCGGTTATCTTTTTTCCACGCGCTCGGATGATAAAGAGCAGGTGGAGCTGGCTGTTTTCATTACGCCGCGGATACTCAGATCCAGGGAAGAAAAAGAACTCATGGGTGAAAAGGCCGCTAAAGAGGACGAGGTATACGTTAACATAGCCAAAACAGGAGAGCTTCACCTTGTAGAGGAAATATTCAAAAAAGCGCGGGCCCTAAACAAGGGATACGGTATCGAAAGCGTCAGGAAAAGTAAGCACATGCGCAAAGAGCAGGCCGCCAACCTTTATGAGCACATACATTCCCAGTACCCCTCAAGCGCGCGCGCCCCGGAGGCGTTGTATTCGGCGGGCCTGATACATCAGAAGTTTTTTAAAAACTATAACAAGGCCGGGGAAGATTTTTCGCGTCTTATTTCCGATTATCCCGATTCAAAATACGCGGAAAAAGCCGAACGAAAATACAGGGAAATAGAAAAAATCAAAAAAAGAAAATTAAGGAAAAAAAGAAAATAAAAAAATGCCGCCGTTCACTTATAAAGTAAAAGACAGTCAAGGGGGCCTTCTTACCGGGACAATGGAGGCTGAAACCGAGAACGGTGTTATAGACTCGCTTTATAAGCTGGGCTATAGTGTAATCACTGTCGAAAACAGGGCAAAAAAGGAATTTTCATTAGCCGCCCTTCAGGAACGTTTCGAGCGGGTGACAAAAAAAGAAATAATCATTTTTACGCGCCAGCTTGCCACGCTGCTGCGTTCCGGTGTCGCGCTCGGCCCGAGCCTTCGGACGGTTTCGGAGCAGACAACAAACAAAAAATTTAAACTCATCCTGGAGAATATCGGGCAATCGGTCCAGGGTGGTGAAAGTTTTTCCGATGCCCTAGAGAGGCACAGAAAACTTTTTTCCGAACTTTTCATAAGCATGGTAAAGGTCGGCGAGGCCGGCGGGATGCTGGAGCAGGTTCTGGACAGGCTTGCGAACCTGGGAACGCGGGAGCTGGATACGGAGTCCCGTATAATGTCGGCCGTTATTTACCCTCTGGTCCTGGTCGGCGTGGCTTTTTTCGTGGTCAATTTTTTGATAATCGGGGTTTTACCGAAATTTGTGATGGTTTTCGAGGCCTCGGGAGCCGAGCTTCCGGTTCCCACAAAAATAGTGCTCGGCGCCAGCTGGATACTACGCCGGCTCTGGCTTCCGCTCATAGCGGCGGCGTTTATCGGACTGGCGCTGTTTAAAAAGCGACTCGGGAACGAAAAAACAAGAGAACGTTTTCACGCCCGGCTTTTAAAAATTCCCGTATTCGGAACGCTTTACACCAAAATACAAATAGCGCGTTTCGCGAGAATCACCTCCTCACTTATCGCTTCCGGTGTGCCTATATTGCAGGCGCTTAGCGTGGTTGAAAATACAATAAGCAATCTTGTAATAAGAAGGGCCATAAGCGGCGTAAGGGCCTCAATAGCCGAGGGGAATTCGCTTGTGGAGCCTTTTAAGGAAAGTAATTTATTTAATCCGATGGTGGTGCAGATGATCTCAACGGGCGAAAAAAGCGGCAACCTGGATTATATGCTTAATGAAATAGCGGCTTTCTACGAACCGGAAATAGAGCACACGATAAAAAATCTTACGGCTCTTCTTGAACCGTTCATGCTTCTTTTCATGGGTTTAATGGTGGCTTTCATAGCGCTTTCTGTTTTACTTCCGATTTTTAACCTTATAAAGGTATTCAGGGGATGAAAAAATGAAAGGTTACATAATGTTACGTAATGTTACATCAGGCTACGTAAGGTTACGAAAAAAAATAACTCTATTTAACCTTAGGCAACCTCATGTAACCTCAAGGAACCGCTCGCCCGGTTTCACCCTTCTCGAGCTTCTTATTGTTATATCAATAATAGCGATACTCGCGGCCACCATGATACCTAATTTCATCGGTTTCGATTCAGAAGCCCGTCTCGCCGCCACAAAAACAAACCTGAATACGCTCAGGACAAGGGTCAGCCTTTTCCGCACGAAGGAAGGAAAATACCCCGAAGAGCTCAATGAACTATTGGAAACAACCTATAGCGATATGGGGGTAGAGCGGCCGTATCTCGATAAATTTCCGGCCGAATTCATTTCTTCCAAAAAAGGAAATCGCGAAATTGAGGAAATGGATTCGGACGATGTCATGAACGGGGAAGGCGGCTGGGCCTATTACAAAAAAAAGGCCAGGGTTATGGTAAATTGGGACGCGGAACTTGGCTCAAAATGGGGCGATGCCGCCGAGGAGATACCTTCCGAATGGTAAAAAATAGAGGTGTGATACTGCTTAATGTTGTTATGATGCTTTTGACCATTGCCCTGATAGGCGCGAGCCTGGTGTCTTTTTTTTCTCTTGTCAACCTTTCCGCCCGGACCGGCTTAGAGGAGGCAAGGGCCTTTTACCTGGCCGAAGCGGGGATTTCCCACGCTGTCAATACTCTGCGGAACATAAAAGCGGGATCCGGCAAGCCGGTAAATAAAATCGGGCCCATATCTTTCGGAGGCGGGAGTTACGAGGCTGAAATGGATATTTCGCAATTTTTAATAATATCAACAGGCCGCGTTGGCAGCTCCAGTAAAACGTTGCAGTTGCGGTATGACGCTTTTTGAATTATTCGGGGATATTTCATCGTATGTCAGACTCTATACGATACGCCGCCCGAAAAGGGTTCACCTACATCGAAATTCTTATAGCGCTTGTCTTAATAGCGGCGCTTTTTGTGCCGGTCATGCGTCTATTTTCCCACTCACTTTATTCTTCCACCGTTTCTAGAGATCTTATGACCGCGACCAGCCTCGCGAAATGGCGTATGGAACGCCTCAAGAATCTAAATTTCACAAAAGAGCAGTTACTTCGCATCGGGGACGAGGTATATCCCGCGGCAGACGAACCGCCGGTGGAAATGAACGGCGCTAATTGGAGGATAAAGCGTCTTGTCGTAAAAAACGGGCGCCCTGACGGTATTAGCCTTAAAAAACCTGTTGAAATACGTTTTCTGGTTTATCGGGCAAAAGAAATGGAACCCGGCGCGGAAGGAGAACCGGTCGCTACTCTCGTTACGTTATTCGAGGATACATCGTGGAAAGAAATCCGTCCGGTAATGTGAGGATAAATATACAAAAGGAGCGGGTAAAAATGATAAATAGTGAACACGGAAATAAAAACGAAGATGAGATCGCCAGGGATTTGAGCGCCAGGACGGGTTTCGCGTATGTTGATTTAGCCGAAATGACCGTCGAGCCAAAGGCGATAGAGCTTGTCCCGCTTGAGACATGCGATAAATTTGACGCGCTTCCGCTTTACATAGTGCATGACAAACTTACCGTCGCCATGGCGAATCCTCTGGATACGGAAGCCGTTGCCGAGCTTCAGTCTGTATCGGGCCTCAAGGTCAGGCCCGCGTTTTCCGCGTTAAGCGCCATAAAATCCGCGATAAATAAATACTACCCTTCTTTAGGGAAGGAAATCGCGGAGGATTCAATGGTATCTTTAAGGCAGTCCGCGAGCCTCGCCCCGGTAGTGGAGATGGTGGAGAATATTATCGCGAAGGCCGTTGAGCTGGATTCATCCGATATACACCTTGAGCCGGAAAAATCCCATCTTAACTGCCGTTATCGCATAGACGGGATACTTCATTCAATGCCGCGCATACCCCTTGAATATCAGGCGGCCGTAATATCACGTGTAAAAATAATGGCTAATATGGATATTGCCGAAAAACGCCTTCCACAGGACGGGCGCCTGCGGATGCCTGTCGCGCGAAGAGAAGTTGACCTTCGTATTTCCACTTTCCCTACCATTTACGGCGAAAATCTCGTCATACGCATTCTTGACCATTCAAGAGGTGTTCTTAAACTTTCGCAACTCGGGTTTTCTAAACACATACTCGCGCGGTTTTCGGATTTAATAAGGCGTCCCCACGGGATAATACTCGTGACCGGGCCCACCGGAAGCGGGAAGACAACCACCCTGTACGCGGCTTTGAGCGAAATCAATACAACCGAGAAAAATATAATTACACTGGAGGACCCGGTTGAATATGAAATTCCGATGGTAAGGCAGTCACAGGTTAATCTCAAGGCGGGCCTTACTTTTTCAAGCGGGCTTCGTTCGATCGTAAGGCAGGACCCTGATGTGATAATGATAGGCGAAATACGCGATAAGGAAACCGCGGATATAGCCATACACGCGGCGCTTACGGGGCATCTCGTGTTTTCCACTCTTCATACAAATGACGCCCCGTCGGCGGTGACGCGTCTTATCGACATGGGCGTTGAGCCGTTTTTGGTCGCCTCATCCGTTATAGGCATTCTCGCGCAGCGCCTTGTTCGCACGCTTTGCGCTTCCTGCAAAAAAGAATATACACCTTCGAAAGAATTGTTGGCCAGGCTGGGGCTTGCCAAGTCCGTATTTTACAAAGAGACGGGCTGTAAAAAATGCAAGGGACTCGGCTATGCCAGAAGAAGCGGAATATTCGAGTTTTTAATACCCGACGACAGGATTAAAGGAATGATAGGCGAGAAATTATCCGCGACTGTATTGCGTGAGGCCGCGGTTAAAAACGGTATGAAGACATTACGTGACTCCGGCCTTGAAAAAGTCGCGTCCGGAATTACATCAATCTCGGAACTCTTGCGCGTGACGGAGGAGGGGTGATTCTTTAAGATGGTTACTAATGGTTACTAATGTTACGGAAGCTCAAGATGGTTACTAAAGGGTTGCTAATGGGGTTGCGAAGTGAAAGCATATGAAAAATTAAATTTTTATCAGAATATTTGCGACATACGAAGATTGGTATATAAGATCACAGAAAGATTTCGTAAAAGTCATTTGAGATTAGTTGGCCAGATGATAGATTCGGCTCGTAGCGCGAAACAGAATATTCGAGAAGGTTATAATAAAGATACAGTCGGTGAATTTGGGCAATCCATAAAGATCTCAAGGGGTTCTTTAGGCGAACTTGAAGGCGATGTTGACGACTGTTACGAAGATGGACTAATTGATAAAGATGAATATTCTAAACTGAAGAGATTTTTTAGACAGACAAGTTATCAAATTGATCGATATTTGGATGCATTATACAAACTAGCCAAAGAAGGAAAGTGGAAATCACGCTTCAAAAGACACAAAAAGTAAACATTAGTAACCAACGAAGTTTTCCGAAATTTAGTAACCAACGAAGTCTTTTGAAATTTAGTAACCAACGTGATTTTACAAAGTTTTAGTAACCGTTTAGCGTTAGATAGGAGGCCGGTCATGAAAAAATTATTAACATTAGTATTCGCAATAAGCGTTTTTACTTTAATCGGGGTATACCCCGCGCGCGCCGGAACGCTCGAATTCGACGGCGTCCCCGTCGACATAACTACCTCTCTCAATGAGGACCTTGTTATTCTTCCCGGCGCGGGCGGAAATACCCAAATAGGCGATTTATCCGGCACGAACTCGTACGCGACAACAAACGATGATTTGCATGTTACCGGTAAATTGGAAGCCGATGGCATGACCTACGCTGACAGCGGCATTTTATCGGCAGGTAATATAGGAATAAGCAAACCGGCCGGCAATCTCTATTTCAGCGGCGCGACATCGGCGACGGTATCCACATCAAGCGCGGGGGTAGGCCTTACTCTTAACGCCGCCGACGCGGCATCGGGAAGCATGAATTACATAACAGTGCCTGCCGTCCCCGGGGTTCTATCGGCCGGAAATACCGCAAGAGGAGCGTATGTAAATATAACAAATACCGCCGCGCATACGGGTGGATCGATTTACGGGGTGGATTTAGTAACAAGCGCCGCCACCGCGGCAACAGAATATGGTTTAAGGGTAGGTACAATCTGGGACGCGCAAATTGCCCTTCTTGAAAGCGCGGGCGCCACTTATTACACGACATTTAAAGCAGGTGATCAGGCCGCGAACATAAATTATACCATGCCTACCGCTCTGGGAGCGGCGGACACCTATCTTAGAAATGATGGCACAGGCGCTTTGAGCTGGGTAGCCGGCGGAGGGGTTACGCCACCTGCCGGAAATGATGGAGAGATCCAGTATAACAACGGAGGCGTCTTCGGCGCTGACGCCGGGCTCACAACGGATAA
>CAYTQI010000003.1:0-75302 GCA_964440235.1 uncultured Planctomycetia bacterium | reverse complement strand
TCTTCCAGTACATCAACGGTACAGGACTGCAGATAGATGATACAACAACAACCGCTATCAGTTTCGCTGATAATGACCTTACCACCACAGGATTTATTAACTTTGGTGACGCAAGAACCACTGGAACTTATCAATCTGAGTTCGCTATTTCTTCCGCGACAATAACCCAAGACGGACAGGGAACTGACGCCACAATTTATGTTGATGATACAACTGGATTTCCTGATGCTGGATATATTGCAATTTACAACATGATTATAAAATACACTGGCAAAACATCGACGAGCTTTACTGGTTGTTCTCTTGATACTGATTTGGGTGGTGCTAATCATGCTATTGGACCGAGTGAAAGTAGTGTTTTTAAAACTGCTTATCAAGACGAAATTTTCTTATTAAAGAATGATGGAAGTGCAGGAGCGACTTACGGTGCTGTTTTTTATGTTTGGAGAAATTCTGACAACTATTTTAAGATAACGCCCAACTGCGGAACAGTTCTTTTCCAGAATGAATTAGGTTATTTTGGTGGTGTGAGGAGTAGTTCTGATTTACAATTAAGCTCTGGTGCAAACGATATCGAAATGGTTGTTACTGCTTCTGATGAGATTTACGTTGGAGCAACAGCAACAGGTGACAAAGACGCTATTCCTACTGGTGGCATTTCAATGCAGAGGGATACTTACTGGTTTGCTGATGACAGAAAAACTTGCTGGGGAGCGGCCGGTGCGACCGATAGTTACATTCAATTCGGCGGAACTAATCTTGAGTATTACTCATCAGGATCCCATGATTTCGGAGCGGGTGACATTACCACCACAGGCACCATAGACTGGTCTGGAGCGACTGAATCCAAGCCGAAGATTTATTCCCAGGCCGCGGAACCTGATATAGCCAATGACAGTTATGCTTTCTGGACAGATACAGACGATGGCAAGTATTATTTAGTTTTAGATATAGGTGGGGTTCAGAAAAAAGTTGAGTTAACATGATAAAGGCCGCTAAGGATGACACGGATTAGAACCTTGTGTAACTTTATGGAACTTCATACAACCTCATGGAAACGCATGAAACCTTATGTAACCTTATGTAACCTTGATAAGCGCTTGCTGGCGTTAATATTAGCGGCGATCAGCATTCTCGCGCCTTCTCCTGCCCGCGCCCATGTCATCGATACGTATTTCGAAAGCTTTGACAGAAGCACAGACGGTGTTTCCATAGACGGAATCGATTATTGGCAGGTGGATCAGGGCAGTCCCTCCGACGCCGTAACACAGTGCGCTGTTACCGTGGCGGGAACTGGGGCTTCATTGGAGCTTAAAAGCGCGGAAACGCCGGTAAATATTTCAAGGCCGAAAATTCTTGGAAATCTCACGCCGTGCTGGGTGCAGTTTTACGTGCGGCCGGGCCTTGGCGGTCAGACGCGCGATGTTCCGGAGGGCAAAGTGGGCGCCATTACATTTGATTATACGGGAAAAATTTACGCCGCCGATGGCTTATCATGGGTAGATACGGGAGTAAGTTTTACCGCCGGGACTTGGTACAGGGTACTTTTGAGAATTAATTTCCTGCGCCATGTATACGCTGTTTATGTAAGTCCGGCTGAGGTTCCGCTTGTAAAATTTATCCCTATCGCCGAAGGGCTGGAGTTTATAGATGGCTCGATCAATTCTTTAAGTGACCTTGGTTTTGACGGCGCCTACAATTCCTCTCTCGGCGACAACAGCACCTACATAGAAAACATTCTCGTCAATTTTATAAGAAGAATTGAGATAATAACGCCGGCACAGACCCTGTCGAGGGGGGAGATCTCCCAGCAGATAATCGTACAGCTTCAGAATGATAATTCCGCGCCGCAGGAAGCGTGGAAGGACATAGCGCTTCAATTTAAGACAGAATCGCGAAGCGGTGAATTTTCCATGACGAAGGAGCCCTGGGAACCGATCGCGCAGGTAATCGTCCCCGAGGGTAATTTTCAGACGGTATTTTATTACAGAGATGAAGAAGAAGGCGAGCCGATGATATCGCTCAAGGAATATCCTGAAATGGGCTGGGAAGACGCCCTCCAGCGGCAAAAAATAAAAGACGAGGTACGTTATTTCAATGTTTCCCTTACCATGCCGCAGGTAGCGGGTGTGCCTTTCCGGATGACGGTTACGGCTAAAGACGAATATGGCAAGGTGGACAAATCATACAAAGGAAGCGTGGAGATGCGCCCCCGCTATGTCTCACCCGCTTCCGGCGAAATGAAAATAACCCCGGAAACCGTTTCGGGTTTTGTAAACGGTGTTTTAGAAGTTGAAGCGTCTTATCCCGACTGCGGTGTCATAGAGATAGAGGTAAGGGATGCCGAAGAAGTTAATAAAACCGGACGCTCGGGAGGGGTGATGTTTATGCCGGCCTCGTTCGAGGTGAAGTGCGGCGCGGAACAGGTAGTAAGCAAACCTTTTTCGCTTGAGGTTACCGCCCGTAACGCGCAGGGGGATGTTGCCCCTAATTATGAAGGGCCCTGCGAATTAACACCGGAGCCTGTTTTTCCGGAAAACGTACCGGGAGGCGCTATTTCTCCCTGTGTTTTGCGGGAGGGGAATTTTGATTCCGGTTCAGCCGCTAAGGCAATTTCCTACAACAGATGGGGCCGCGTAAAAATCCGGGCTCAACATTCGATTTACCTGTCTCAAAACGGTTTAAGCGATACGGTTCAGTTCGATCCCGCGGATATCGGGGTTGACATAACATGGCCGCCGGAGGGGAGAGAATTTTTTTATACGGGAGAAAATATCGAAGTGATTATTTCCCTGCTGGATAATGACGGCAGCCGCATCGAAAATTATTCCGGCAGCGTGAAAATAGAAGCCTCGGCGGATTTAAATATGCCTCCTTTTTACAAATTTTCTGAAAGCGACCGCGGCAGGCATGTTTTCCGCGCGCGTTGCGACTCACCGGGCGCTTACTCTATTACGGCCCAGGATACTTCCTCGGAAATAAGCGTGAAGAGCCGTCTCATAAGAATCAAAACAGCCACTATAAAAGTGATTGACAGCGAAGGCCCCGCCGGAGGCGCCGCCGAAGTTATCATTATTATAGTCGATGAGGACGGGAACATAATTACCTCTGAAAACAATCTCCCGATAACCGTCAGGCTGACGGAGGAAAATCCAAACAAGAGTGCCCTCACTTCGGCGATCTTAAATCCGGTTGTTTTTCATAACGGTGTGGCGAGGATCATCATAACAAATCCCGAGGCGGAAGATGTCACGGTAACGCCGGTATCGGATTATGGATTTGATATCAAAAAAGGCACGGTGAAATTCGGCCGCTTTACGAGGACGGGTATAGGCACCGTATTATGGCGTGAACTGAAAAAATGAAAAAAGGATTTACCCTTATAGAGCTTCTGATTTCCGTCGCGATAACAATTATAATCGCCGGGGCTGCATATTTCAGCTTAAATACGGCCCTGGAGAGCTGGCAGTATACCAAGGACCAGCTTGCCCTGCAAAAGGTTCTGGGAGAGGTAAGCGCCGCGATAACGGGTACGGGGGGAAGGGGTTTTGGATTACGGGACAGCCTGGAAATTTTAAGAGCGGAGAAAACTCGCGTTGATTTTGTGCCGCCGTGGACGGATGATACGCATGTTGTGGCCGTGCCCGGTTTTATTTATTCCTTGAACGTGGCCATCAAACCCGGCACAGGAGACCCGGTCGTTGAAGTAAAATCATCCGGCGGCAAAAAACGCTTTTTCACGAATTCATGCGTGGTAAGAAAAGAATGGCCGCCGAATTCAGAGGTATGCCTGGTGCGGAATGTTACGCGCGGGAGAAAAATATTTTTCACCTATCATCCTGACCGAAAGTCAAGTCCCGGGAGCGTTGAAACGATAAGTTGGAACCCCGAAGACGGCGGGGTTGTTTTAAGATATAAAGGCGAGGATAATTATATTTCAGAGAACCCGTTCGGCGTTGTTATTTCTAAAATGGAATTTAAATTTTATGATAACGCGAATAAACTGATTAGCGAATCCGGCCTGGTGGATACGGAAGACCTGAACCGCGTTACAGGGGTAGAGGTTCTCGTAGAGGCCGCTCTGGGGCAATACAGGAGCAGTGTTTTGAATTTCGTAAGCCTTCGAAATTCACCCGTGCGCTCCGGATATTTTCTATTGAACGAAGGCGCTTCTTTTCCGGTGCCGGATAGCCATGGGATACATTCCCTGGTTTTGAAAAACATAGAAGGCGTCTCCGGCGGGGACGCTTTATGGATAAAAGTTACGCCTGTATCGGGAAAGGCATGGCGGGTAAAAATATTTTTTAGCAGAACAGGCCTGGACAGGGGAAAGATAGATCATTACGCCATCGAATACCCGCTCGATGAAGAGATTTATAATGAATATCTTGGGACCGAAGTGAGCATGGGGCTTGACTTGCTGAAGCTCGGGCCCAACGGAAAATATGACTATGATTATGACGGCAAAGACGTCGGGGATATCGTGATAATAGAGGGCCCGGCGGTGCTCGAGGTGGAGAAAATGGACATAGAGGCAGCCGGCATACACGCGCGCCCGGAAACAGGAGTGGTTTTATAGGATGAAGTTTAAATCGGCGTGTTTTTTACTGTTTATTTTTATTTTTTGCCAAATCGCCGGCGCGGAAGATAAAACCTGGTCCGGCGGCGGGGATGGAACAAGCTGGTCGGATGAAGGCAACTGGCTTCCCGAAGGCGTACCGACTGCCTCAAGCGACGTGATTATATCGCGAAATGGCGCCGTTGTTGTTTGCGACAGGACAAGCGCGGCAAAAACGCTGACCCTGGGAGGGCTTGATGGCTCGCGACTCATGTTTAATAGTTTTGTTTACGGCAATTTTTCACCGTCTTTCGCTTCGGATATTGCGGTATTAAACCGCAAAAACGGCTTGCTTACCCTTAAGGGCCCCGCCGGCACGATAACGCTGAAGGGGCAATATGTAAGCTCACAGGCAAGCATTACTCCGGAGCCGAGTTTACTGTTCTGGGTGGAATAAAAGCCTGTCGATAGGCAGGCATGGAGGGCACATGCGAAAAAAAACGACAATAGTCCTTATTTTTACGGCAATCATTATGACGGCGGCCTGTATCCCGGCGCCGGCCCAAAGTGGCTTTGAGCACGCCGCCAAAATGGCGGACGAAATCCACAAACAGGTAGAAAAAGACGTTATTTACACGGACCAGGAGATCAAGGCGCTTTATTACCAGAACGTGCAGATAATAGCGCTTCTAGAGGAAATAAAGGAACTTCTCAGGCAAAATTTAACGAATAACGGGCAATAAAGCGTTGTAGTTTAGTTTGTGGCAACCACTTTTCCAACCTAACCCACAGTTTTGGGCATTGCCTGTTTTTTAACCGATTGAGGCAAGCCCAAACCCGTATCGCTATTTCTTCCGGTCTTGACACCGAAAACTAAATAGGGTATACTATATGTTCTATTTATCAATATATTGATACAGTGTGATACGCACGCAAAAAAAATGTAAACCGCTGTTCCACTGCGTCAGTGGAACAGCGGTGGAACATGTTCCACTGACGCAGTGGAACAGCGGTCGGGAAGGCCGGGCAAAAACGAGGAGTTTTTATGAAAAGCGATAGGGCAAAAAAGGGGTTGGAACGGATGCCGAACAGGGCTCTTTTATACGGAACGGGTATATCGCCTTCGGTTATGGGTAAGCCCTTCATAGGCATCGCTTCCAGTTTTACGGATTTAATTCCCGGACACGTTGGCATGAGGCGGTTGGAACGCTTTATTGAACGGGGAATAGCCGCCGGCGGCGGGGTTCCGTTCATATTTGGAATACCGGGAATTTGCGATGGTATCGCCATGGGGCATGTCGGGATGAAGTATTCGCTTGCTTCAAGGGAACTAATAGCCGACATGGTTGAAACCGTTTGCAAGGCCCATCAGCTTGACGGCCTCGTGTGCCTCACTAATTGTGATAAGATTACACCGGGCATGCTTATGGCTCTCGCGCGGCTCAATATACCAACGATTGTAGTCACGGCGGGCCCAATGATGTCCGGAAATTACGATTTTCAAAGGCGGAGCCTCGTTCGCGACACATTTGAGGCCATCGGAAGATTCAAAAACGGAAAAATCGATAAAAAAGAACTCGAGGCTCTTGAACTATGTGCCTGCCCGTCCCAGGGGGCCTGTCAGGGGTTGTATACGGCTAACTCCATGGACTGTCTTACGGAAACGCTGGGCCTAAGCCTTCCGGGCTGCGGTACGGCTTTGGCCGGTTCCGCTAAAAAAGAAAGAATCGCTTATGAATCCGGAGTGACCGCGGTGAATCTTACAAGAAGAAATATTCTGCCCAGGACGATCATAACGCCGAAAGCGTTTGAAAATGCCGTAAAAATGGACATGGCGCTTGGCGGTTCCACAAATACGGTCCTTCACCTCATGGCGATAGCCCATGAGGCGGGAGTGGATTTAAAGCTTGAAGATTTTGACAGAATCAGCAGAAGCATTCCGCATATCACAAATTTAAGGCCCGGCGGCGATTATTTTATGGAGGACCTTGAATACGCCGGCGGTATCCCGGCGGTCATGAAGAGGTTAAGGCAGTTTCTCAATAACCTGCAGACCGTAAGCGGAAAGACAATAAGCCAGATTGCCGCGGAAGCGAAAATTTCAAACAAAGACGTGATAAAAGATGTTAAAAACCCATATCACGCCGAAGGCGGTATTTTTATACTGAAAGGAAATCTTGCGCCGGAAGGCGCGGTCGTAAAACAATCAGCTATCAGTAAAAAGAATGCCCGCTTTAAGGGCAAAGCCAGGGTTTTTAATTCTGAGGAAGCCGCGATGGCCGCCATTATGCAGCGCAGAATCAGGAAAAACGACTGCGTGGTCATCAGGTATGAAGGCCCCTCCGGCGGCCCGGGAATGAGGGAAATGCTCAGCCCAACAGCCGCTATCATGGGGATTGGACTGGGAGAAGACGTTGCTCTTATTACGGACGGCAGGTTCTCGGGCGGAACACGCGGCGTAAGTGTCGGGCATATCTCGCCCGAGGCATCGGCGGGAGGGCCTATGGCTATCGTGAAAGACGGCGACGAAATTGTGATTAACATCACGAAAAGGACGATTAATATAAGTTTAAGCCCACGTCAAATAGATCAGAGATTGGCATTATGGAAAAAACCCGAACCGAAAATTAAGGAAGGATATTTGGCGCGGTACGCGAAAATGGTAAGCTCCGCGAGCGATGGAGCGGTATTTCAGAGTTAGCCGGTTAGCGGGTTGGCCGGTTTGCCGGTTATAATGGCCCGTTAACACTTTAACCGGCTAATGCAATGGAGTTTTACGATGAAAAAAACAGGGGCGGAGATACTGATAGAGTCATTGAAACGCGAGAAGGTAAAGGTGATATTCGGTTATCCCGGCGGCTCGGTGCTGCCTTTTTTTGACAAACTTTACGACGTAAAAGAGCCGCGTTTTATCCTGACCAGGCATGAACAGGGAGCGGCGCATGCCGCGGACGGATACGCGCGCGCGACCGGTACCGTGGGTGTTTGCCTTGCCACTTCCGGACCGGGAGCGACAAACCTTGTTACGGGAATAGCGACCGCTTACATGGATTCTGTTCCGATCGTAGCGATTACAGGGCAGGTTAAGACGCACCTGATAGGGAATGACGCTTTTCAGGAAGCCGATGTTACCGGTATTACCAGGCCGATTACCAAGCACAACTTTCTGGTAAAGAATGTTAAGGAGCTCGCGCAGACGGTAAAAGAGGCCTTTCACATAGCGCGAACAGGAAGGCCGGGCCCTGTCTTGATAGATTTGCCCGTAGATGTTCAAATCGATTCCTGTGTATTTAATTATCCGAAGGAAGCCGCAATCCGGAGTTACCGTCCCACTTTTGAGGGCCACAAAGGACAGGTAAAAAGAATCGCCAGGGCCATAGAAAAAGCGAAAAAACCGGTTCTCTATACCGGCGGAGGCATTGTGACTTCCGGCGCGATGCCTGAACTTATGGAACTCGCGAAAAAAATGAGCATACCCGTTACGGTAACGCTGATGGGTATGGGCGCTTTCCCTGACACCCATGAGCTTTCGCTCGGCATGCTCGGTATGCACGGCACAGTTTACGCCAATCATGCCGTGCAGGAATCGGATCTTATAATCGCCGTCGGAGCGCGTTTTGACGACAGGGTTACGGGCAAACTTGACGAGTTTGCCCCGCACGCTAAAATTGTTCATATAGATATCGATCCGTCGAGTGTCAGTAAGAACGTTACTGTTGATATACCATGCATTGGCGACGCGAAAGGTATTTTGAGGGAACTTCTCAAAGCGCTTAGGGAAAAACCGGAAACGGCCGATTGGCTTAAAAAGATAAAAACCTGGAAGGAAAAGGCCCCGCTTAAATATAAAAATGACAATAAACTGCGGCCCCAGTACGTAATGGAGGAAATCTACAGGGCCACAAAAGGAAACGCTATCATTACAACGGAAGTTGGACAGAACCAGATGTGGGCGGCGCAGTATTACAAATATACGAAGCCCCGGACGTTTCTTACGAGCGGCGGGCTTGGCACAATGGGATATGGTTTTCCCGCCGCTATAGGCGCCAAGGTCGGACAACCTGATAAAATAGTGTTTGATATCGCCGGAGACGGGTCTATACAGATGAACATACAGGAACTCGCGACGGCTGTTTTAAGTAAAATACATGTCAAGATAGCGATTTTAAATAACTGCTATCTTGGAATGGTGAGGCAGTGGCAGGAATTGTTTTACAAAAAAAGATATTCCCACACATACCTTAACACCTGTAATTGCCCGGACATGGTCAAAGTTGCCGAGGGATACGGCGCCGTGGGAATTCGTATCACGAAGAAGAAAGACGTGAAAAAAGCGATAGAAAAGGCCCTGAAGACGCCGAATACCGTGATAATGGATTTTATGATTGAGGAAGAGGAAAATGTCATGCCCATGGTTCCCACCGGCGAAGCTATTGATAGAATGATCGGAGGAATGGCGTAATGAATAAATTCATACTTTCCGTGCTGGTTGAAAATAAATTCGGGGTTCTGGCGAGAATAGCGGGGCTTTTCAGCGCGAGGGGATTCAATATTGATTCGCTCGCCGTGGCCGAAACCGAGGACCCGTATGTCTCAAGAATGACAATGGTCGTGGACGCGGACGAAAAAACGCTTGAGCAGATCAAAAAACAGCTAAATAAGCTCATAGATGTAATAAAGGTCATAGACCTCACGGAAAAAGATTACATGGACAGGGAGATCGTGCTGATCAGGGTAAAGATAGATTCAAAAACGAGAGATAAGGTGATCCGCGTAGTTGAGGCCCTTAATGCCAGGATCATTGACATGGGCAGTGACTGCCTGACCGTTGAAGAGTCCGGCGATTCCAAAAAAATAAACGCCACACTGGGGCTTTTACGCCCTTTCGGCATAACGGAAATAGTCCGCACGGGAAAAATAGCGATACAGACGGGAAAAAAATAAAACTAAACGTCATTGTGAGTTCCGAAGTTGCGGGACGAGGCAATGATAAATAACGGAGGTAACATGGCTAAGATTTATCACGACAGGGAAACGAGTTTAGATCCGATAAAAAATAAAAAAGTCGCGATCATCGGTTACGGCATACAGGGACGCGGCCAGGCGCTGAATCTTAGAGATTCGGGTATAAATGTAATTGTGAGTGAATTGGAAGGTACCGAGAATTACAGGACTGCCGTGAAAGACGGATTCAAGCCTGTCAAATCAGCCGAAGCGGCGAAAAACGCTGACGTAATTCAGATACTTACCCAGGATCACGTTCAATCCAAGGTTTATAATGAAGCCATAGAGCCGAATTTACAGAAAGATAAAGCGCTTGTTTTCTCACACGGTTTCAACATACATTTCAGGCAGATAGAACCGCCGAAAAATGTTGACGTTTTTATGGTTGCGCCGAAAGGGCCGGGCGCGCTTGTCAGGCAACAGTATCAGGAAGGCAAAGGCGTGCCGTGCCTTGTGGCGATTTTTCAGGATTCTTCCGGGAACGCTTTAAAACTCGCTCTGGCATACGCGAAAGCGATAGGCGGAACCCGTGCAGGCGTTATTGAGACTACTTTTAAGGAAGAAACAGAGACCGATCTTTTCGGGGAACAGGCTGTTCTTTGCGGCGGTGTATCAGAACTTATAAAAGCGGGTTTTGACACACTGGTGGAGGCGGGATACCAGCCTGAAATAGCCTATTTTGAATGCCTTCATGAGCTGAAGCTTATAACAGACCTGATTTATAAATCCGGTATACAGGGAATGCGCAAGAGAGTTTCGGATACGGCCGAATACGGCGATCTCACAAGAGGCAAGGTCGTAATTAATAATGATACGAGAAGGATAATGAAAGAAATGCTTGACGACATACGGACAGGCAAATTCGCCGAAGAGTGGATGGAAGAAAATAAAAAAGGACGGCCTCTTTTTAATAAATTGCGCAAAGAGCAGGATAAGCACGTTATTGAGGAAGTGGGAAAAAAACTTCGAAAAATGATGCCTTGGATGGAAGAGTAAGACGAATTTTTTGTGGGCGCCCGCCCGGCGTTACCCACAAAAAAGTCGCCTGAACCTGAACAGGTTAAGGTAAAAAGATGGAGAAATTAATTATTTTCGACACAACGCTTAGGGACGGTGAACAGTCACCCGGCGCGAGCCTGAACAATAAGAAAAAGTTAGAGGTTGCCAGGCAGCTTGAGGCGCTGGGCGTTGACATCATAGAGGCCGGTTTTCCGGCGTCAAGCCCGGGAGATTTTCAGGCGGTTTCCGGCGTCGCGAAAGAAATAAAAAAATCAAAAGTATGCGCCCTGGCGCGCGCCGTGAAAACGGATATAGATGCCGCTTGCCTGGCGGTTAAACGCGCGAAAAAACCGCGCGTACACGTTTTCTTGGCCACTTCACGGATACATATGAAATACAAATTGAAAAAGGCCAAAGGCCAGATTTTAAAGGCATCTGTGTGGGCCGTGAAGTACGCGAAGCGCAAAATAAAAGATATAGAGTTTTCCCCGGAAGATGCCTCGCGTACCGATAAGGGATTCCTGTATGAGGTCCTGGAAGCCGTTATTGACGCCGGCGCCGAAACAATAAATATTCCGGATACGGTTGGTTACGCGACTCCGTATGAGTTTGGTGATGTAATAAAAGGGATAAGGGCAAACGTGCCCAATATCCATAAGGCGGTTATAAGCGTCCACTGCCATAATGACCTCGGGCTTGCGGTAAGCAACACGTTAGCTGCGGTGTTAAACGGCGCCCGGCAGGCCGAATGCACGATTAACGGGCTCGGCGAGAGGGCGGGCAATGCCTCGCTGGAAGAGATTGTAATGGCTATTTCGACGAGAAAGGATATATTTAAACTCAGAACAGATATAAAAACGAGAGACATATATAAAACATCCCGTCTTGTAAGCAAGCTTACCGGGATATCGGTCCAGCCGAACAAGGCCATCGTGGGGGGCAACGCTTTCGCGCACGAAGCCGGCATTCATCAGGACGGGTTTTTAAAGGAGCCCCGGACGTACGAAATCATGCGTCCGGAGGATGTAGGTTTTGGCGATACAAAACTCGTTCTCGGTAAACATTCCGGCAGGCATGCCCTCCAGGCGCGTTTTAAAAAGATGGGTTATACCCTTTCACGCGATGAAATCGAATCGGCGTTCAGGAGATTCAAAAAACTCGCCGATAAGAAAAAAGAAATTTTTGACGAGGACCTGGCCGCAATCGTTGAAGATGAAATCGGGTCCATAAAGCCTATTTACGCCCTGGTAAATTTTTATGTTTTAAGCGGCAACAAAATTACGCCAAGCGCGACAGTTACGATAAAATATAGGAACAAAAATCTTGTCGCGAACTCAACCGGGGACGGCCCCGTGGACGCCTGCTACAAAGCTATCGAAAAGATTGTCGGGAGTAAACCCAGGCTTCTCGGTTACAACCTGAATGCCGTAACCGCGGGCAAGGACGCTCTCGGAGAGGTGTCGGTAAAAATGAAAATCGGAAAAAAAGAAATGACCGGACGGGGAGCCTCGACGGACGTTATCGAGGCGAGCATAAAAGCGTATCTTAACGCGCTGAATAAAATAAAGGCGCCGGGCAGAAAATAAATTTATATGAAAAAATACGGGCTTCTCGGCAGGGATATAAGCTATTCGCTCTCGCCCGCGATGCACAATGCTGCTTTTAAGGCGCTTGGCATTGACGCGGAGTATCTTCTTTTTGACATTTCCGGGGAAGGGCTGAAGGATTTTTTCGCGAAATTACGAAAAGGCGAAATCTCCGGCTGTAACATTACGGTGCCTTATAAGGAAAAAGCGTTAAAATTTACCGAAGAGCCGACTGCGGCCGCGAAAGCCATAGGCGCGCTGAATACCGTATTGCATGACGGCGGCATTCTCAGGGGTTACAACACGGACTACCAGGGCTTCATAAAGGTCCTTTGCGGATTTAACGAAGGGGATCTGAATTTTAATATTGAGGGAAAAAGCGCTTTTGTCTTCGGCGCCGGCGGAGCGGCCAGGGCCGTTATCTACGGGCTTATAACTTTGGGCGCGAAAAGGATCGTTATCGCGGACATTGACACTAAAAAGGCGGTGAAGCTGGCGGATGTCTTTTCCCGGAAACAGTGGGGCGATGCCGTGATAACCATCGCGCAGGACAAAACGCAGTACGATGATTTTATATCAAAAACGGACCTTATTGTTAATGCCACGCCATGCGGCGCCAAAAGCGCCGACGAATGGCTTTTTAATTACAAGTATATTGATAGGAAGCACTTTGTTTTGGATTTGATTTATGCGAGAGAGACCGCTCTCATAAAAGAGGCCCGTGCCCGGAACGCGAACGCTTCCGACGGATTAAACATGCTTCTTTACCAGGCGGGCCGCTCTTTCGAGCATTGGACAAAAAAAGACGCCCCTCTCGGAATCATGCGTAAAGTACTGCTGGCGAACATTAAAAAATGATTATAATTTTTCTGTTTATCATTGGGGCGATTTTCGGAAGTTTCATGAATGTGTGTATTTACAGACTTCCCAGAAAGGAATCGATCGTATTCCCGCGTTCGAGGTGCCCGCTGTGCGGCACTGCCATACGCTGGTTTGACAATATACCTGTATTGAGCTACATTTTCCTCAGGGGAAAGTGCCGTTCATGCGGCGGCAGGATTTCACCGCGATACGTCGCGGTGGAGATTCTTTCGGGGATTATGTGCGCTTTACTTTTTTTACATTTCGGATTTACGCCTAAATACCTAATTTTGTTTTATTTTACGGGCGCCCTTATCGTTGTATCGTTCGTGGATCTCAAGATTCACGAGATACCCGATGAAATAACGCTTTCGGGAATAGTTCTTGGGCTTTTTTTATCGGCTTTATATCCGCCGCTTATGAATAAAACAGGTGTTTTTTCGTCCCTTCTAAACTCGGCCCTTGGGGTCGTCGCCGGCGGGGGGAGTATTTATATTCTGGGTTATATCGGAGAATTTATTTTTAAAAAAGAAGCAATGGGCGGAGGGGATGTTAAGCTGCTCGCGATGATAGGCGCGTTTCTGGGATGGAAACTCGCGATTTTCACATTTTTTTTGGCGCCATTTTTCGGGTCTTTCGCGGGCGTTATTTTGAAATTAAAAGAAGGAAAAGATATTATTCCCTATGGCCCGTATCTTTCGCTGGCGGCCGTAGTGGCGATTTTTTTCGGGGAAAAAATACTAAATAGGTTGTTTTTAGTATATTAACGCAGGGGGCAGTTGCGTTCAAGCGCCGATACATGCGTTATTCGTTAGAGTACGCAGAAAGGAGCCGGACATGAGTATACGTTACCTGACCGCGGGAGAGTCGCACGGGAAAGCGCTCGTCTCAATCGTGGAAGGTGTTCCCGCCGGGCTTAAGCTTGATGCCAAGTTCATTAATAACGAACTTTCCCGGCGCATGAAAGGTTTCGGCCGGGGAATGAGGATGCGTATGGAAAAAGACAGGGTAGAGGTCCTTTCCGGCACCCGGAAAGGAATGACCATAGGGAGCCCGATAGCGCTTTTTGTCGCCAATAAAGATTTTAAGATAGAGGATCTTCCGTCTATAAGCAGGCCGCGGCCCGGCCACGCTGATTTAGCCGGCGCGCTTAAGTTCGGAGCTAAAGATATAAGGAATATTTTAGAGAGGGCCTCGGCGCGCGAAACCGCCTCTAAGGTTGCCGCGGGGGCCGTCGGCAAAATTCTTTTAAGGGAATTCGGCATAAAGTTTTTAAGCCATGTTGTCTCGATAGGGCGCGTTACCTCGGATAAAAGATTTTCATTTGATATAATAAAAAAACGCGCCGAAAATTCACCTGTCAGATGCGCCGAAAAAGAGGCCTCGCGCCTCATGTGCCTCGAAATCGAAAAGGCGCGCAGTTCCGGCGATACCCTGGGAGGTATTTTTGAGGTAATCGTAAAAGGGGCCCCGTCAGGCCTTGGAAGTTACACGCAGCATGATCGCCGGCTTGACGGCGCGCTGGCCGGGGCAGTCATGTCGATTCCCGGGATAAAAGGCGTCGAAATAGGAAGGGGTTTTGCCGCGGCCCGCGAGCGTGGAAGCGCCGTGCATGACGAAATATTTTTCAGCGCGAAATCCGGGAAGTTTTACAGGAAAACCAACGCTGCCGGCGGGATAGAGGGCGGTATTACGAATGGCGAGGATATCGTTTTTCGCGCGGCCATGAAACCGATAGCAACGCTCATGAAAGCGCTTGATTCGGTTCATATCAGGACCAAAAAAAAGGCCAAAGCCCAGGTGGAACGTTCCGACGTGTGCGTTGTGCCCTCGGCCGGCGTTATAGCCGAAAGCGCCGCGGCCATGGAAGTGGCGCGCGCGTTTACGGAAAAATTCGGCGGCGATTCACTGACGGAAATGAAGCGGAATTACGAAGGGTATAAAAAAAGTTTAAAAAAATTCTAACGTGTAGCGTTTAGCGCATAAAAAAACTATTCGTTATCCGCTGAATATTATCATGCGAAACATAGTGTTAGTCGGTTTTATGGGCGTTGGCAAAACGGAAGTTGCGAAGGTATTATCCGCGCGGCTCAACATGAGATACGCGAGCACCGACCGGCTTATCGAAAAAAAAGAAGGTATTTCTATACGTGAGATATTTTCCGGAAAAGGCGAGGCGTATTTCAGGAAGCTGGAAAAACAGGTTGTTAAGGAGGTCTCGCTCATGGAAAACGCCGTGATTGACGCCGGCGGAGGGGTTGTCATAGATCCGGAAAACCTGAAGAATCTTAAAAAGAAGGGGCTGGTTTTTTGCCTCCGGGCGGAACCGGGGATTATTCTGGAAAGGACAAAAAAATACGTTCACAGACCGCTTCTGAACGTTCGGGACCCGTTGGAAAAAATTAAAAAACTTCTGGAATCCAGGAAGCATTTTTATGAGCCGGCCGATTTTCATTTAGATACTTCCGCGATGTCCGTGGGAAAAGTTGCCGATGAAGTAGAAGGGATTTTAAAAAATGTACGCTGAAACTGATAAACACCTCAAGCAGCTTTACAGCAGGTTTTCCAATTCCACAAAACCCGTTCACAGGGCGTATATGCAATCAATTCACACTCTTATCAATCTCACGGAATCAAGGGACCCTTATACAAAAAGGCATTCGGTAAAAGTTTCAAACTACGCTGTAATGCTGGCTAAATCTCTGGGGCTTTATAAAAAAGAAGTGGAATACATAAGGCTCGCGGCGATACTGCATGACATCGGCAAAGTAGGAATAAAGGAAAGTATACTACTTAAGAACGGTTCGCTTGACAGTAAGGAATATAAGGAGGTCCAGAAACATGCCGATCTCGGCGCTCAAATAATAAAACCGCTCAAGTTTTTTGGCCCTATTGTTTCCACGGTAAGGCATCATCATGAAAATTATAACGGTACCGGCTATCCCGACGGATTAAAAGGCGAGGATATACCGTTGGCTTCACGTATTTTGGCTATAGCTGACGCGTATGATGCCCTTACAAGCAAAAGGGCTTACCGCGGCGCGTATTCTGTCGAAAAGGCAAAGAGTATCATGAAAAAAGAGTCCGGCAGAAAGTTTGACCCTGCGCTTCTGGAGAGATTCATGGATTGCCTGCACCGTGCCGGAAAGGGTTAGGACGGAATGGCTGTAAGAAGAATAGAAAAGGAAAACGGGGAATATCCCGATATCTTGAGGCATATATACAACGCACCGGAAGCGCTTTTTGTTAACGGTGAAATCCTTGCCTCTGATTCAAACGCGATAGCCATCGTTGGCACCAGGCGCGCCACGGATTACGGGCTCCGGCAGTGCGAAAAACTTTCATTTGACCTGGCCGCGCGGGGAATAACCATTGTCAGCGGAATGGCTCTTGGTATCGATACCGCCTCGCATAGAGGCGCTATAAAGGCCGGCGGGAGAACGATAGCGGTTCTGGGAAGCGGGCACGATAATATATATCCTCCGGAAAACGCCAAGCTTTACCGCGAAATTGTGAGAAACGGGGCGGTCATATCGGAATATTCGCCGGAGACGCCGCCGCTTAAACTGAATTTTCCAAGGAGAAACAGGATAGTAAGCGGCATGTCAAAAGGCGTAATTGTGATAGAAGCCCCTCAAAAAAGCGGCGCTTTAATAACGGCCAATTTTGCCCTTGAACAGGGAAGAGAGGTTTTCGCTATGCCCGGCAATGTAAGCTCTGCCAAATCAAGCGGCACAAACCGCCTCATAAAGGAAGGCGCCAAGCTTGTCGAAAACGTCGGGGATATACTCGAGGAACTCAGCTACGTCATTAACATTAAGAAAACCAGCAATAACCTTACAATACCGGGTTTACCAAAACCCGGTATTGTAAGGTCCATGTCGGCGGATGAGGCGAAAATATTCGAAATTTTGGGAAACGAGCCCAGGTCAATCGATGAAATATCGAAAATAATAAACATACCGGTAAATAAAATATCGGAAACGCTGCTTAGGCTTGAGCTTAAGAAGCTGATTAAAACTTTGCCGGGCGAAAATTTTATAAAAGAGGAATATGCCTAAAAGAAAAGCAATTGTCATAGTGGAGTCACCCGCAAAATCCAAAACGATCAACAAGATACTTGGTTCGGGATATGTAGTGCTTTCGAGCATGGGCCACATGATAGACCTGCCGAAAAGCAAAATGGGAATCGATGTCGAAGATAATTTCAGGCCGGAGTATATAGTTATTCCCGAAAGAAGAAAATACCTGGCAAAGCTAAAAAAAGAAATAAAAAATAGCGATGCCATATATCTCGCCGCTGATCCTGACAGGGAAGGCGAGGCGATAAGCTGGCACCTCAAAAGAGAACTTGGCAGGGGAAAAAAAGTATACAGGGTAACTTTTGATGAAATCACTCACGCCGCTGTAACAAAAGCTTTTGAGCGCCCGCATGACATTGATAAAAATCTTGTAAGCGCCCAGCAGGCGCGCCGGATCCTGGACAGAATTGTGGGTTACAGCTTGAGCCCTCTTCTCTGGAAAAAAATTACCAGGGGCCTTTCCGCGGGCAGGGTGCAATCCGTAGCCGTGCGGCTTGTTGTGGAAAAAGAGGCGGAGATACGGAAATTCAAACCGCAGGAATACTGGGAAATAGAAGCGCATTTGAGAAAAAAGGTTGACGAGAAACGCAGTTTTACGGCCAGCCTGGACAAAATTGACGGTAAAGATTTTCGCATTACAAGCGAAAAAGAGGCCGCTTCCGCGCTGGACAATATAAAAAAGAATGAATTTATTGTATCAAACACAAAAGAAGGCAAAAAAAGACGTTCACCACAGGCGCCTTTCACGACTTCAAAAATGCAGCAGGACGCTTTTAACAAATTGCGTTTTTCCGTAAATAAAACCATGCGCATAGCGCAATCCCTGTATGAGGGCGTGGAATTAGAAGATAAAGAGGGTGTGGGTCTCATAACGTATATGAGAACGGATTCCGTAAGGGTCTCGCGCGACGCGCAGGAAGCAGCAAAAAAGTATATATTAAAGACTTACGGCGAAAAGTATTATCCCGCAAAACCGAATGTGTATAAATCGCGAAAAAGTGCCCAGGAGGCCCATGAATGCATCAGGCCGACAGTACCTTTAAGAAATCCGGAAACACTGAAAGATTTTTTAACGCCGGAGCAACTAAAGTTATATGAACTCATATGGAAGAGGTTTGTCTCGAGTCAGATGGTGAAAGCGGTATATTCGGTAAATACCGTTTTTATAGAATCAGGCCCCTACCTTTTTAAAACATCCGGGACAAGAGTGGTTTTTGACGGTTTCACGATTTTATATACCCCTTCTGAAACACAGAAAGAAGGGGAAAGGCGCCTGTCCGAATGGAAGATGCCGCTATTAAAAGTCGGGGAACACCTGAATCTTTTAAAACTCGTTCCATCCCAGCATTTTACAAAACCCCCGGCACGTTATTCCGACGCCACGCTGGTAAAGGCGTTGGAGGAAAACGGGATAGGCCGTCCATCCACTTACGCGCCGATTATTTACACTATCATAATGCGTAATTACGTAAAACGAATGAGGGGTTACCTTTCACCCACGGAATTAGGCGAAATTACGAACAGCCTTCTTGTAAAGCATTTCCCTAAAATAATGGATGTTAAATTCACGGCGAAAATGGAAGAAGAGCTTGATGGCATCGAAGAAGGGAAAATCGATTCTCTCGTAGTGTTAAAAGGCTTTTACAGCCCTTTTATGCACAGCGTGGATATGGCCAAGAAAAATATGAAAAGCATAAAAAAAGAAGGCATAAAAACCGACGAGATTTGTGAATTGTGCGGTAAGCCCATGATCATTAAATGGGGCAGGCGCGGAAAATTTTTAAGCTGTTCCGATTTTCCAAAATGCAAATTTGCCAAATCCATTACGACAGGCGTGAAATGCCCCAATCCCGGATGCGACGGGGAACTTATAGAAAGGCGCTCAAAACGCGGGTTTTTTTACGGGTGCACGAAGTTTCCCGAGTGCAAATATACATCGAGGTCGTTGCCCAAGGAAGAAAATACATGAAAAACTCGCATAAGTTTTTGCGTATATCGTTCAAATTTTCTTCTGTTTGTCTATCCGCTATACGCTATAAATATGAAACGCTACATAGAAAAATTTAAAAATTACTTAACTGTTGAAAAAAATTACTCCGCATATACGGTTAAAAGCTACGTGTCCGATCTCCTTGAATTTTCCGGTTTTTTGAGGGGCGTTACCGCGATAGAAGTGGATTATCTGGCCGTAAGAAAATTTTTGGGATACCTGCGTTCCAAAAACATCTCTAAGCGATCGGTGGCGCGAAAAATTTCATCTCTGAGAATGTTTTTCAGATTTCTTCAGAGAGACGGTTATATAAAAAATAACCCGGTTTTAAGCATATCCGCGCCAAGGTTGGACAGGAAACTGCCGGCATTTCTGGATGAGAAAACCGTAGAGAAACTTGTCTCAGCGCCTGACTTAAAAACCATGCCCGGTTTGCTGGATAAGGCCCTTCTTGAGACGCTTTACAGTACCGGTATAAGGGTTGGCGAACTTGTCGGCATTGATATTTCCGATGTGGATTTTATATCGGGTGTCGTGAAAGTGCTCGGAAAAGGCAAAAAGGAACGCCTCGCGCCAATAGGCGACAAGGCCGTAAACGCTATCCGGGAATACCTCGAGTTCAGGAACAGAAAGAAAAATGATGGGAAGGCACTTTTTCTGAACAGGGCAGGCAAGCGCCTGAACCAGAGGAGCGTGAGGCGCGTAGTGAATAAATACATAAAGCAATTAAGCGTGAAGGAGCGTATTTCTCCGCACACGCTGCGCCATTCTTTCGCGACGCATCTTTTAAACAGGGGCGCTGATTTAAGGAGCGTGCAGGAGCTTCTGGGCCATAAGAATCTTTCGACAACACAAATTTACACTCACGTTACGACAGAGCGGCTTAAGACAATATACGATAAAGCTCATCCCCGGGCCTAAAGGGGACGTTTCACTTTTCCCTAACTAGCCGCCAATAAAGAAGTTACAACACGTACTTGTGCATATTAGCAGAACACGTAAAGGCATAAAAGTGTACCATGACCGAATGTATCTTATTGCTGCGTAAAGGGTTAAGACAGAGCGAAACGTCCCCATGACAATCTACGATGTATTCTTTTTCGTATTCGCGCTTGCATATCTTCCCTATCTTGTCATAAAGGGAAAGGCGCACCGTGATTTTACGCAGCGTTTCGGGCGCCTGCCGGCAGCATTCAGAGAAATAGGTGCCCTGCGCCCGGTATGGATACACGCTGTAAGCGTGGGCGAAGTCCTGGCCGTAAAAAATTTCGTAAAAAAATTATCCAACAAATTTCCGGATAAAAAAATCGTTCTTTCAACGACGACGCGTACCGGTAATACCGTTGCCGAAAAGTTATTCGGAAATGAAATCAGGAAATTTTATTTTCCGGTAGATTTTAGTTTTGTGGTGAGGCATGTGATAAACATTATTAATCCTTCGGCTGTGTTTATCATGGAAACGGAAATCTGGCCGAATTTTATTTTGGAACTGTCGAAAAAAAAGATACCGGTGATACTTATAAACGGACGTATTTCAAATAGGTCTTTACGGGGATACCGGAAAATAAAGATTTTTTTTGAAGGTATATTGAAAAAAATCAGCCTTTTTTGCATGCAGACGGAAACGGACGCATACAACATAAAATCCCTCGGCGCTCCGGCAAGATGCGTTAAAGTAACGGGAAACATGAAATTCGATGCCGAACAACCAATTCCACTGCGTCAGTGGGATACCGGTTCCACTGACGCAGTGGAATTGGCGGGCGGGCGGTTGTTCGTGGCCGGATCCACACACGGCGGTGAGGAAGAAATAATCCTCCAGGTTTATGCTGAGCTAACAAGTGAATTCCGGAATTTGCGTCTTCTCATAGCACCCCGTCACATAGGGCGTTCGGCCGCGATAAAAAAAATGACCGACAAAATGGGTTTTAAAGGGGAATTTGTATCATATTTCAAAAAAACGGCAAAAAAAAATATTTCCGAAAAAACAATTCTTATACTTGATACTTTAGGGGATCTTAAATGGATTTTTGGTCTTGCGGAAATTGTTTTTATGGGCGGAAGCCTTGTCAAAAGGGGCGGGCATAACATGGTGGAGCCGGCAATGTTCGGGAAACCCATTATTTTCGGGCCTTATATGTTTAATTTTAGGGACATGGCGAGAATTTTTCTGGAAAAAAAAGCCGCCCTTGAGGTTGCGGACAAAGATGGGTTAACCGGGGCGCTTCGAAGATTGCTCCTGGATAAAAGTACAGCCGAGGTGTTGGGGCAGAATGCGAAAAAATTGCTGGACAGGCAAAAAGGGGCTACGATTAAAAATGTTGAGGAAATAACGCATTTTATAGGAGGCCACCGGCGGCATGAAAGTTAAAGATGTAATGACAAGAAATGTTGCTACAGTCGGACTTTCGACAGGACTTCGGCAGATATATAGAATTTTTTGCGAAAAAAACATAGGCGGCGTACCCGTTACCGATGGCGAAGGCAGGCTCCTTGGAATGGTTACAAAAACAGAACTCATAGATGTTCTGATTCCCGATTATTTTGAAATGATAGGCGATTTTTTATTCATTGATGACCTTGGCGCCCTTGAGGAAAAACTTGAATTCATGCCGTCACTCGAGCTTTTTATTGCCGAAGACCTCATGGTCGCGAATGTTATCAGTATAAAGGAAAACGCGTCTTTAATGAAAGCCCCCGTTTTAATGAATAAGTATAATATACGAAGGCTACCTGTCGTGACCGGCGATGATAATAAATTGGCGGGAATTATTACGCGAATGGATATATGCAAGGCGCTTTTTAACGGAGAAACAAAACAGAAATGATAAATTGCATTATTGCCGTATCCATATTTATCGCGACGTTTTATTTCATTTTTTCCGGAAAACTTAATAGGGCCATAGCGAGTTTCGTTGGCGCGATTGTGATGGTTACGTCGGGTGTTATACTGGGTTTTTACTCTCAGGAAGAAGCGTTTCGCGCGATAGACTTTAACATGATAGGGCTCCTTGTCGGAATGATGGTCATTGTAAGCGTGTGTAAAAAAACAGGTTTTTTTTCATATATGGCGGTGAAGGCGGCAAAGGCCTCTCGCGGTTCGCCGCTTCGCCTCATGATTATGATGGGTTGTATTTCGGCGCTTCTTTCGATGCTATTGGATAATGTCACGACAATAATTCTTACCATTCCCATAACGATACTCATATGCGATATTCTTGATATAAGCCCATTGCCGATTATAATGGCGGAAATAGTGCTTTCCAATATAGGCGGTGTCGGGACAATGATCGGCGATCCGCCCAACATGATGATCGCCTCGGCGAGCGGATTTTCCTTTGATGATTTTATAATACATCTTTTGCCGGTTACGCTCGGCGGCATCGTGATCACCATTGTCACGCTATCGATAGTTTTCAGGGGGGACCTGAAAAAGAAGCCCCGGGATTTTAGCCCCATATTGGCAATAAACGAAAAAGCTGCCATAAAAGATGAAAAAGCTTTGCGCAACGTGGCCATGGCACTGGGGATCGTTCTCCTGCTTTTCTTTTTCCAGAAAAGTCACAATTTCCACCACGCTTTTATAGCGTTGCTCGGCGCGGGAATAGTACTTACACTGGTAAGGCCGAACATAGAGGAAGTGTTAAAAGACATAGAATGGCCCATACTTGTTTTTTTCGGGTCGCTCTTTATACTGATAGGCGGCCTCGAGAAAACAGGAATTTTAAACATAATCGCCGAAAGGGTAGTCGCGCTCGCGTCGGTCAATTATAATCTTGCGAAAGTTTCTATTCTCTGGGTGTCGGCGGGGTTCGCTTCCCTTGTGGACCGCATTCCCTTTACGACCGCCATGATACCTATAATAAAACGCGTTGGCGAGATGGGGTTAAACATTGATTCGCTATGGTGGATTCTTGCCCTTGGCGTAGGATTTGGCGGAAACGGGACGCCTATCGGTTCTATTGTCGGAGTGGTGGGGCTTTCCATGAGCGAAAAAACCCACGCGCCGATCGATATAAAAATATGGCTTAAAACCGCTACAGTTGTTATGCTGATTACGATACTATTTGTCACGTTGCTTATAGGGATGATATAGTACAAATTTATTATGGGCGGATGGAAATTTTGAAATCTTATATACGGGACATAATGTACGGCAAACGAAATGTTTTTCTATCACGGGCCGTCAAACCTTTTTTGTTGATAGCGTCCTATGTGTACGGTTTTTTTGCCGCTGCCCATAATTTTTTTTATAAAGTTAATCTACTAAAAAGCTATAAGTCCGGCATTACCACCATAAGCGTTGGCAATATAACTCTCGGTGGTACGGGAAAGACGCCGTTCGTGATGATGCTCGCCGAAAAGTTAATTGTAAAAGGCAAAAAAACAGCCATTCTTATTCGCGGTTACGGCGAAGACGAATGGGGTATGCTGGAAGAAAAGCTTGGAAAGCGCGGTGTAAGGGTTTTTGTCGGAAAAGACAGGATAAAGTCCGCCGGAGCGGCCGAAAAATCAGGTATGGACGTCTTGATTCTTGACGATGGCTTTCAGCATCGCCGCCTGAAGAGGGATGTTGACATAGCGCTTCTCGATTCAACGAATCCTTTCGGCAACAGGCATCTTTTTCCGCGCGGAATTTTACGGGAACCAATAAAAAATCTCAATAGAACGGATGTTATCGTTCTTACCAAGGCCGATAAGGGGAAAGAAAGCATCGAGGCCATAAAGAGGAACTTAAAAAACATTATTCCGGGGAAACCTATACTGGAAGCCGAACACAGGCCCGTACAACTTTTCGAAATATATAAAGAAAATACTTTTGAGATGACGTTTATAAAAGGTAAAATAGTTTCTGCGCTTTCCGGTATTTGCGACGGAGCATATTTCAAATACACATTAGAAAAAATCGGCGCGCAGGTCGCGCTTGAATTTGTTTTTCCGGACCATCATTTATACAGGGCTTCGGAACTTGCCCGCATTTTCAGGGAATGTAAAAAGAAAAACATAGATACTATTATCACCACGGAAAAGGATGCCGTGAAACTTAAAAAACTGAAGCCGGAAAAATCTACGCCGCAAATATTCGCGCTTTCAGTAAAACTTGAATTAATCCGGGGAAAAGAAGAAATAGATGCGATCCTTGCTTGATTACATATGCGCGTGCCTGGTTACGGCGCTTGGCCTGATTTTTTATCTGCTGCCCATGAAATTTACGTTATGGCTGGCGAGGCGTTGTTCGATAATCGTGTATTTTTTGAACAGGCCGAGAAGAATTATTGCCTATGCGAACCTGAGAGCCGCTTTTTCCGGCAATAAATCCCCGGCTGAGCTTAAAAAACTTACCAGGAAAGTATACCAGGGGCTCACCCAGGTTTTTTTTGAAATTATTTCGCTCACAAAAGTAGACAAAAAGTATATAGATAAGCATGTTGAAATAGTGGGCGGCGAAAATTTCTATAAAATCGAGGGACATCCAGATGGAGTGATATTTTTGACGGCGCATTTTGGAAACTGGGAACTTTCCGGCGTGGTAAGCGCCCTGATAGGCTTGCCGCTGATTGTCCTGGCACGGGAACAAAACATGAAAAGGCTGGATAATCTTTTGAACAGGCTTCGCCGGTCAAAGGGCCTTACCGTTGTTACAAAAGGGATCACGATAAAGTATATCGTGAAGGCGTTGCATGAGGGCAAAATAATAGGAATGCTGGGCGATCAAAACGCCGGTAAAACGGGCGAGCAAATTGAGTTTTTCGGAAGGCCGGCCGCCACGGCGCCCGGGACAGTGAGAATAGCCGCAAAAACAGGCGCCCTTATATTGCCTGCTTTTATGGCGCGCGTAAAAGGGCCTTATCACAGGTTAATGGTAGGCGAACCTATCAGAATTAAAAAGGGCGAGGACATAAAGCCGTATCTGGAAAAATACAATAAACTCCTGGAAAAATACGTTACAATGTATCCCGATCAGTGGTTATGGCTCCACAAGAGATGGAAAGCGTCGTCGCTTAAAAAGGTTGTAGTATTGAATGACGGGAAAGCCGGCCATCTTAACCAGTCCCTGGCTGTTTGCCGGGAGCTGAAGCGGTACAGGAAAAAAGATGATTACAGGGAAGAAGACACGCGGGTGGAAGTGGTGGATATCAGGTTCAAAAATGAAACAACCAAAGCGTTGCTTAAATTTTGTTCTATTTTTTCCGGAAAACGCTGCCAGGGTTGCATGCGTTGCCTCAAGTTCTGCCTTACGGAAAGTTGTTACAATGAATTGATGGGAAAATACGCTGATATAGTAATCAGTTGCGGTTCGGGCACGGCGGCTGTTAACAGATTTTTTTCCGTGGAAAATAATGCCAAAAGCGCCGCGATAATGAATCCCTCAATACCGGGATTCGACAAGTTTGACATGGTTGTCCTGCCGCGCCACGACCGAATAATCGGGCGAGCCCGGGACCATGTGATAAGAACGGAAATCGTGCCAAACCTGATAGACGAGGAGCGAATGAATTCAGCCGCGGGGAAAATTTCCGATTTAGCGCGTCTAAAAAACCCGCAAAGAATCGGAGTTCTCTTAGGTGGAGATAATTCAGATTTTACTTTAACACCGGAAATAACGGAAAAAGTTCTGAACGGTGTTATCAATGCTTCCGAAATAGCGGACGCGGATATTTTATTTACAACTTCGCGGAGAACTCCGGCTCAAGCGGAAAAAGCGGTAAAGGAGCGGTTATTATCGGAAAAGCGTTGCGGGTTTTTAGTTATAGCGAATGAAAAAAACATTCCTCGCGCGGTGGACGGAATTTTAGGCCTCTGTGACGCGGTGGTTGTTTCCGGCGAGAGCGCTTCCATGGTTTCCGAAGCCGTACAGAGCGGAAAATCAGTTATTGTTTTTCGTTTGAATTCCAGAAAAAAAAATCCGTCCCGAATACAGAATTTCAAAAAGAAATTTTTCAAAATCCCGGCAAAGGCTGGAAAATTTGAAAGAATGCTGAATGGTTTAGAAAAAAAAGGATACATAACGATTGTCGAACCCGATGAAATTTCGAAAGCGATATGCGAAAATTTAGAAAAACTCGGGAAACGCCCGCCACAAAGACACATGCACGATGTATACATGCACATGTGGCGGCTGGGCGTTTAATTAGCCAGCGCTTGAGCATGAAGAATGCGCGAAGAAAACTACAGATGTAAGCCCGCAGAGGCATAATGAATATACTACAGGTAATATCGAAGTTAGATTCGAGCGATGCCGCCGACGACGTCATTGTTTCCACGCGTTTTCTCGCTCTCAACGGGCATAAGATTGTCGTGGCTTCCCCAAAAAGTGAACTCGTGAAAAAAATCGATGAAGTCGGGGCGCGTCATTACGCTCTCGGGGTTCCGGCGAATATTTTCCTGATTCCTGCGGCAATTTTTAAGCTGTCACAAATTATTCGAAAAGAAGATATACGCATTGTACACGCGAGATGCCCCGCTTCGGCTCTCATATCATTTTTTGCAAGCCGCATTACCGAACGCACATTTGTTTCTACGGTATACGGTTTTTGCGGAAGGGGGTTGGGATCAAGGGCTCAATTTTGGGCAAAACGCGTAATCTGTTCTTGTGAAAGCTTTGCCAGGTACTTTATGGAAAAAGGCCTTATTCACAGAGGCAAAATACGCGTTATACCACCGTTTGCCGGCACGCAGGAGTTCAATTCCATGAAAAACCCCTCGTTCCACTGCGTCAGTGGAAAGAGTACCCCTCTTTCCACTGACGCAGTGGAACGAGGTAAGTATTTTGATATTGGGGTGAATTTGCCGCTTACATCGCAGGAAGCGGCGGAAAATTTTGTAAAAACAATTTCGATTATTTCCAGGACAATATATAATATGAGGGTTTTTTTGATTAATAGCGCGCTGACAAGCCAAAAAAGGGAATTGGAAAAATTCAGGCTTCTCGTAAGGCGGTATTCGCTCGAAGGCGTTGTCACTCTTTTGCCCGGCGAGAAAGTATCGGAATCCATATCCGGCCTGGATTTGTTCATGCATTTTAACGCGGATGCGTACACATCCCCGAAACTTTTTTTGCGTGCCTGGGCCGGAGGGGTGCCGGTGTTTACGACGCGCGCTGAATGGATAAAAGATTACGCGCGGGATAACAAGAAAGCTTTCCTGATTTCAGGCGAAGAACCGGGCGAGGCGGCGAAAGCGATAATCGGTTTGTACAGAAATGAAAATTTAAAAAGCGACATCAAAAACGAATCAGAAAAACTTTTAAAACAGGAATACGGCACAAAAAGCATAATGGAATCTACACTGGATCTTTATGAAGAAGCGTCCTCGAGTATGAATATACTTGTCATAAAGATAGGGGCGCTGGGGGACGTTATCCTGGCTGTTCCGTCGCTTCGAGCCATAAGAAAGAAGTTTCCGAAAGCGAAGATAAAAGTTCTGCTTGGCGTGGAAAACAGGGGGGTTCTCGCGAATCTCAATTTTATAGACGACATAATCATATGCGATTTCAAGGGCAGGGACGCTTCCCCGGCGGGTTTCCTGCGTGTCCTGAAAAAACTTCACGCCGAAAATTTTGACATATCAATCGATTTTCAGAACAACAAAAAAAGCCACATGCTCGCGTTTATGGCGTGCGTGCCGAAGAGGTACGGTTACGACAACGGGAAAATGAGTTTTTTGTTAAACAGGAAAATCAGGGATTCAGGTTTTCCCGTTGACCCGGTGGAACACCAGCTAAAGGTGCTGAATCTTCTGGGTATATACAGAATGGATAAGCGCCCGGAAATTTGCCTTTCAAAAGAAGATCAGGAATGGGCGGATAATTTCCTGAAGTCCCATTGGGTGAAAGACGGGCAAAAAATTATAGCCATTAGCCTCGGCGCGAGCGCCGGCTGGAATACAAAACTGTGGCCGGCGGAATATTTTGCCGAGGTTTGCAACAAACTCGCATTGAACTTCGGTATTCGAGTCCTGCTGACAGGCCTCGAAAAAGAACGCCCTCTCGCGAATAAATTTTTGGCACGCGCCAGGTGTAAACCTATAGACGCCATTGGCAGGACGAACATACTTTATTTTGCGGCCCTGGTAAAAAGGTGCGATCTTGTCCTGTGTGTTGATAGCGCTCCGCTGCACGTGGCCGCGGGCGTCGGTACTCCTTTTGTCGCGCTTTTCGGGCCGACCGACCCGAAAAGGCACCTGCCGCCGTTCGAAAAAAAACACGTAGTTTTAAGAAAAAAATTCAAGTGCGGCCCGTGCTATCACAGCCGTTGCGCCAAGCGCAACAGTTGTATGAAGGCAATTAAACCCGAAGAGGTGTATGAGGAGATAGCGGTTTTGATGGGATTAAAGGAAAAATAACCGTAAATCATGTTTACAAACGGGAAATATATTATATCAGGAAGGATACGGCGCGCGTAAGCGTTAAAAGGCACAAAAGATGCGGGTATTGCTTTTCACCACTCATCTCAATATAGGAGGAGTCGCGGTTTATACGGTGACCCTCGCGGAAGCCCTGAAAAAAAAGGGTATACGAGTGTATGTCGCCTCAGCCGGCGGAGAGCTTGAAGGGTCGCTCGCAAAAAACGGCATAACGCATTTACCGGTTTCCGTAAAAACAAAATTTGAATTTCACCCAAAACTTTTTTTCACGCTTCTAAAATTAAACAGATTCATAAAGCAAGAAAAAATCGATGTGATACACGCTCAGACGAGGGTTACGCAAGTGCTCGCGTACCTGCTTTCAAAATTGAGCCCGGTGTCTTATATCAGTACATGCCATGGTTTTTTCAGGGGAAAAAGGATTTCGAGAAGATTATTCAGGGCCTGGGGAAACCATGTTATCGCCATAAGCGATGCTGTGAAGAGGCATTTGACAAAAGATTTGGGTATTGACGAAAAAAATGTTTTCCTGATATATAACGGGGTGGACACAGGCGCTTTTTCCCCCGCCGGTACGGAGGAAGATGAGAAAAAATCCCTTAAGATAAAGCTGGGTTTTGAGCGCTCACCCGTTATCGGTTCGGTATCGAGGCTTTCCCCGGTCAAGGGGCTTAAATATCTTTTATTGGCCATGAAGGATATATTGAGGGAAATGCCCGAGTCAAAACTTCTTCTCGTGGGTGAGGGCCCGTCGAAAGCTTACCTTATGCAGCTCGCGGAAAAACTCGGTATCGAGGCAAATGTTTTTTTCGCCATGAATACCACCAGAACGCAGCGATTTTTGTCAATTATTGATGTTTTTGTGTTTTATTCACTGGAAGAAGGGCTTGGGCTTTCGCTTCTTGAAGCCCTGGCCGCCGGCAAGCCGTGTGTCGCTTCTGATGTAGGCGGGGTTTCTTCTGTCGTTGAAAACGGCGTAACGGGTATTCTTGTTCCCCCCAAGGATAAGCGCGCGCTGAAAGCGGCCATAATGAGAGTGCTCGGCGACACCAGGCTCGGTGTTTCGCTGGCAAAAAACGGAAGAGCCCTGGTAAAAGAGAAATTTTCGCTGGACGGCATGGCCGACAAAGTTATTAAAATTTATAAGACCGCGCGCTCTGTTTGATCCGCCCGGGCGGGGATACCCGGTTGTAAGGGTATCGGCCGGAAGGTTTGTGGCACGCAAAGGCGCCTGATGTTTTAAAACAATTTACTTTAACAAATGGAATAAAAAAATGAAATCATATAAAAAAATCACCGTTATATCCATAATAGCAGTTTCAATATTATTCGCGGCGGGAAAATTTTTTCTCGACTCCGTATATGTTCCGGCTATTCTCATGTATCATTCCGTTTGCCCCGCCCGCGAAACTCCGCGGGGTTATCGGTCAAAACTTAACGTGCTTCCCGCCGCGTTCGAAAGGCAAATGAAGTTTTTGCATGACAACAATTACAAAGTTATAGGCCTTGCCGATTTTGTCGAAAGAATAAAAAAAGGCGAAAAAATCCCGCATAAAACCGTGGCCATAACTTTTGACGACGGGCTTAAAAACAATTTTTTGTACGCTTATCCCGTTTTAAAAAAATATAATTTTCCGGCGATAATGTTCGTGCCGTCAGGCGCCGTCGGAAAGGAAGGCTATATGAATTGGGATGATATACGGGCAATGCGGAAAAATAATATATCTATCGGCAGCCATACCGTTACCCAGTCATGGCTGCCGTCATTGAACGAAAAGGGTATTCGTGAAGAGCTGGCCGGTTCAAAAAACGCGATAGAGCGGGCCACGGGCAAACCGGTAAAAATTTTATCATACCCGGTGGGCGCTTTTGATGAAAGGGTAAAAAAAATCGCCAAAGAAACCGGGTATACAGGTGCTGTGGCGACAAATCCCGGAAAAAAGTATTCAGCCGCGGATTCTTACGCCCTTAAAAGAATCAGAATTTCCATGACATCGAATAACATGCTGGTATTCTGGATAGAAACAAGCGGATATTATACGTTTATCAAAGAGCACAGGGATGAGGATTGACGGATGAAAGCGGCGCGACAGGTAAAGGCCGAGGCCTTCTCCTACGGCAGTGATAGGTTGTATAAGCGCATACTCATAGTTGAGGTAAACTGGCTCGGGGACGTTTTGTTTTCAACCCCATTTATAAAGGCGCTTCGCAAAAAATTCAAAACCGCTCATATCGCCTGCATGGTCGCGCCCCGCGCGAAAAAAATGCTGACCGGCAACCCCCGGATAGACGAGATAATAATTTATGATGAAGAAAACAGGCACAGGGGGTTTCTCGGAAAGGCGCGCCTTGTATCGTTGATCAGAAAAAAAAATTTTGATCTCGCCGTACTTTTACACAGGTCCTTTACAAAAGCGCTCATGACATATTTAGCGGGAATCGGCGAACGCGCCGGTTACGCGACAAAAAAACGAAAATTTATTCTTACGCGCCCGGTCGACGCCTTTTCCGAGCCGCTTCACAAAGTGGAATATTTTTTAAAAATCGCGGACGCTCTCGGATGCGATACTTCCGATAAAAATTATGAATTTTTCGTAACGGATAAAGCGCGTAAGTACATAAGGGAGGAGCTCGCCGGAGAAGGCGTTAAGGAAGAAGACACTGTTGTCGTTATTAACACCGGGGCGAACTGGCCCCCGAAACGCTGGAGCGAGACAAACTTCGCGCTTTTAGCCGATGAGCTTGTAACAAAATACGGGGTTAAAATGGTTGCCGCCGGAGCAAAAAAGGATCTGGAACGTTCAAGACGCATAAAAGAGAAAATGAAAAATCCTCTTATAATCTTTGCCGGCAGGACCGATTTGGATAAACTCGGCGCGTTAATGGAAAGGGCGAATTTCGTTATATCCGGGGATACCGGACCCATGCACATGGCCGCGGCGGTGAAGTCAAAGGTAATAGCGCTTTTCGGACCGACATCCCCATCCTTTACAGGCCCTTACGGGGGCGGTGATTACAGGGTGATACAAAAGAATGTGGGCTGCGAAATCCCGTGCTACGACCTTACATGCGATAATTACAGGTGCATGGACGCGATAAAGGTTGATGACGTTTTAGAAGTGTTCGGTGAAATGTATCGCACCCGACAGGTGTTTTAATGAAGAAAAACCGTATAGAGGCGCCCGCCCCCGCTCGCGTAAAACGCATGCTGGTAATAACCTTAACCAACACAGGCGATGTTATACTAACTACGCCTGTCACGGAAGCCCTTATCGCGGAATTTCCCTCAGCGGAGCTTGATATAATGGTAGGCCCGGGCGGAAAGGAAATTTTCGAGGCCCACAAAAAAGTGCGCGAAGTGATAGTATACGATAAGAGAAGCCCTTTCTTCTCGAAACTCACTCTTTTCCTCAAACTTAGAAGAAAAAATTACGATCTCGTAGTGGATTTACGCAACACCATTTTTCCGTTTATACTCGGGGCACGGTTCGCCACCAATCCGTTTCGATACCGGCGAAGGGGAAGGATGCACAAGAAAGACGCCTATCTTTTAAGACTTAAGGAAATAGGTATTGACGCGCCCCGGGCCCGCGCCTATGTCCCGACGGGGGATAACGACAGAAAACGCGCGGAAAATCTTTTGAATGGCCTGACCGGAAAGCCGTTCGTCGTGGTAAGCCCCGGCGCGAAGAGCCACGTAAAAAGATGGCCCCTGAAAAATTTCGCGAAACTTTGCGACAGGATAAAGAAAGAACTCGCCTGCGGTGTTGTTTTGATAGGCGATGAATATGACAGGGTTGTTGTTGAAAGAATGCTTTTTTATATGAAGACAGAACCCCTTAACCTTATCGAGAAAACGAATATCAGCCAGCTCGCCTGCCTTATCGAAAAAAGCGCGCTTCTAATAACAAACGACAGCGCGCCGCTTCACCTCGGAAGCGCGGTCGACGCGCGGATACTCGCTTTTTTTGGCCCTACGGACGAGAACAAATACGGCCCGTTCACGAAAGCCGCGAGTAGGGTATTAAGGAAAAACATAAAGTGTTCTCCCTGCGAGGCTCCCCAGTGCGTAAATGAGGGGAATAAGTACGAGTGTCTTAAATCAATTTCGGTGGAAGAGGCGTTCGAGGCGGTGAAAAAGCTTCTCGACAGCCGCTAACAAACAATAACGGCCGGCGCGGCCGGACAGGTTGCAATGCGTATACTAATGACACGAACAGACAGGCTCGGCGATGTTGTTTTATCCACGCCGGCCATAAAAGCGGCCCGCGATAAATATCCCGGGGCTTATATCGCTTTTATGGTACGCCCGTACGCGAAAGACATAGTTGAGGGCAATCCTTATCTGGACGAGGTGATAATTTATGATAAATACGGCAAACAAAAAAGCTTATTAAGCACGATTATGTTTGCCTTGTTTTTGAGGAAAAAGAAATTCGATCTGGCGGTCATGCTTCACCCGACAAACCGCGCGCATTTGATAGCGTATCTCGCGGGCATCCCGAAAAGAGTAGGATATGACAGAAAGATCCCGTTTCTTCTTACGAAAAAAGTACCGCATCTTAAGCAGGAAGGGAAAAAACACGAAATCGAATATACTCTTGACCTTCTTCGCAGTATCGGAATAACGGCGAAAGAAAGGGAACTTTTTGTTCCCGTGCGCGAAAATGACATGAAAAAAATCAGAAAATTACTCAATGAATACCATGTCGGCACTGGCGTCCCGCTTGTTGCCGTAAATCCCGGCGCCAGCTGCCCGTCCAAACGGTGGAAACCGGAAAACTTCGCCGTTTTGTGCGATGCCCTTTCCGCGAAGCACAAAGCAAGAATATTAATCGTATCGGACGGGGCGAATAAGAAATTCGCCGACGCTGTTGCGAAATCAATGAAATACGAACCGGTGAATCTTGCGGGAAAAACCGGTGTCGGTGAAATTGCCGCTCTTTTTTCGAGGTGCAAATTGTTTATATCCAACGATTCCGGGCCTGTCCATATCGCCTGTGCCGTAGGTACGCCGGTAATCTCTATTTTTGGAAGAAAGGATCCCGGGTTGTCTCCGAAGCGATGGGGGCCCACCGGCAGGAAAAGCGTTGTTTTTCACAAAGATGCCGGTTGCGGGATTTGCCTTGCCCATAATTGCAGGATCGGTTTTAAGTGCCTTGAGGCGATTACACCCGCTGAAGTTCTTGCCTCCGCCGAAAAATTGCTGACAACTTAAAAAACTGGAATTTTGCGGACCGCGGTATTGAAAATCCGCGCATTGGAAGGCTTTTGTTTTGTTATTTTGGGGTAAAAGTGATATAATCAAACAAAAGGTATGGCTGGGTAAAGAAGGAGGGCATATTGGCAAGAGATAATTATTCGTTCCGAAAGCGCCAAAAAGAATTCGCGAAAAAGAAAAAAAAAGAAAAAAAACTACAGCGGAAGTTAGATAGAAAAAACATGCGGGAAAAAGAAAGCGAAGAGCAGGCCCTGAACGGGGAAAAAGAAAGTTTTTAAGGGGCGGGATGAAGTTTAATGTAAGCGGCCGTAAAGAAGAAGCCCTGAAGGCGAAGATGGCTTTGCTAGGGATAAAAGAGGCCGATTTATACGAAAAATTTATACGCGCGAGCAAATCTGGCGGACAAAAAGTGAACAAAACCTCTTCGCGTGTTTACATCAAACATGGCCCTACCGGTATCGAGGTCAAGTGCCAGCGGGAACGTTCCCAGGCCTTGAACCGTTTTTTCGCGAGAAGAATACTTGTTGAGAAAGTTGAATCGCTTTTTTTGGGCAGAGAGGCCGAGCGGCAAAAAAAAATAGAAAAAATAAAGCGCCAGAAACGAAAACGTTCCAAAAGGGCCAAAGAGAAAATGCTTAAAGCCAAAAAGGCGCGTTCCGAAAAGAAAAAACTGCGTAAAACCCCCTCCGAGGAGTATTGAGGGCATGAGATCAAAAAGTAAAAAGAAAACCGCGCGCGGCTGGCCGGTAAAAGCCTACAAAAATAAGGATTTTTTAAACAGTTCGCCGGCGCGCCTCATAAGGATTCTGTCCGAGATGATCGAACCTGCCGCGCGTTTTCGTAAATATAGCGTAAAGGATACCGTTGTATTTTTTGGATCATCCAGAATTTTCCCCAGGGGCGTTACATCCCTTAAGCTCAAAAAAATAAAGAAAGAAATGAAAGAGATAAAGAAACCCACGCCCGCCCTCAAGAGCCGTTACGAACAGGCAAAACGGGAAGCGGCGATGTCGCGTTACTACGATGACGCCCGCCTTCTCGCGAGGCGCCTTACTCATTATTTCAAGGGGTTAAGAAAAAAAGGCAAGAATTTTATGATTTGTTCCGGAGGCGGGCCCGGCATAATGGCCGCCGGGAACCAGGGCGCGAAAATGGCCGGCGGTAAGTCCGTGGGGTTAAATATCAGCATTCCGGTGGAGCAGCCCCCGAATCCTTACCAGACCAGGGATCTCGCGTTTGAATTCCATTATTTTTTCATACGTAAATTCTGGTTTTTTTATTTATCAAAGGCGCTTGTTGTCTTTCCGGGCGGTTTTGGTACGATGGATGAACTTTTTGAGCTGCTTACTCTTGCGCAGACAGGCAAACATAAAAGGCCCCTGCCGGTCATTTTGTTCGGCCGGGATTACTGGCAGAGAGTAATCAATTTTGACGAAATGCGCAAATGGGGGACAATTTCAGCGGGGGATTTGAAATTTTTTAAAATATTCGACAATGTGGATGAAACATTCTATTATCTGAAGGAACAGATAAACAAACATTTTATAAATAAAGACCGCGAAAAAGGGCCTTTTTGATTTTTTGAGCGGGCATTTGACCCTCACCATTTTATGTGGTATACTTCCTTGGACGCGAATTAGCGAAAGGAGGAACAGGTAAAATGCGGAAAAAAATTGTAGTGTTCAATACAATAGTCCTTTTTACGATGTTGATTTTTACACTATCAACGTCATTATCTTACGCGCAACGAAAAGGTAATCCGCCCGGCCCTAAAGGGGGCCCGGGTAAGTCACCGGCAATGAAAAAAGGTAATCCGCCCGGCCCTAAAGGGGGCCCGGGTAAATCGCCCCGCAAATTACCCCCTCGAAAACGGCCGCCGCGAAAGCGCCCGCGCGGTGAACGAAAACCGAAAAAGGTTCATCGTGGCGAGGGTGAGGGTGGTTATATGGGGCATAAAGACTCCGCGGAATCCGTAGAAGACGCGGAGGGCCAACTTCCTCCGAAACACAGAAGGCCTCCTCGAAAACGGCCGCCGCGCAAATTACCCCCTCGAAAACGGCCGCCGCGAAAGCGCCCGCGCGGTGAACGAAAACCGAAAAAGGTTCATCGTGGCGAGGGTGAGGGTGGTTATATGGGGCATAAAGACTCCGCGGAATCCGTAGAAGACGCGGAGGGCCAACTTCCTCCGAAACACAGAAGGCCTCCTCGAAAACGGCCTCCCCGCAAATTACCCCCGAAAAAAAGTCCCCACGGACGTAAACATTTAAAAGACAAGGAAGCCGGGCAAAAGCCGCTTCCGCCGAAAAAACTAAAAAATCCGCCCGGGCATAAAAAAGTCCGAGGAACAAGGCCAAAATTTAAAAAAGTTAATCAGCCGGGCCCTAAAGCCCGCGCCCGTAAAAGGTAATCCAAGTCAGGTGAAAGGGGTCAGGTCTTCACATTTGACATTTTCGCCGGATGTGAATGCCCGTCCCCTTTATGGTTTACAAGTTGGAAAAAAAAATAACTTTCGTAAAAATATTTATTAACAGCCTGCTTGTCATGGGCATGACCATAGGCGCGGGCATTCTGGGCCTACCCGTAAAAACCGGGCTCGCGGGTATGCTGCCTTCGCTCTTAAGCATGTTTTCAGTCTGGGTTCTTATGCTGTGTACGGCAATCGTATTTATTTACAAATTTACCCACCCGAAAGAAAGATCCCGCGATTATCCGACACTTTTTCAAAGCGAATTGGGGCCCAAGGGCAAGTGGATCAGTGTCTTTGGTTATCTGGTGAATTATTACGGTATTCTTGTGGCGTATTTAACGGGTTCAGCCGCTATACTTGTGAACCTGGTGCCTCTTAACGCAGGGAGCCATGTATGGATGGCCGCCTTTTTTGTAATTTTTACAGGCCTTGTCCTTCTTGGCGCTGACAAAGCCAAAAACGCGAACGCGATAATCATGGCAGTCCTGCTTGTGTCTTTTTCGATTCTTCTGTTCAAAACCGGACAGCATGTTGATGCCAGCCGTTTCAGCTACAGAAAGTGGGGCTTGATACCTTCCGTAATACCCATAATAATCGTCGCGTTTTCTTTTCACAATGTCGTTCCTTTTATATGCAGCAATCTCGACGGAAACCCATGGGCCGCTTTGAAGGCGGTATTATTGGGAAGCTTTATGGCGCTGGTTATGAATATATTGTGGATGACAGTGGTGATAGGGGCTCTTCCGGTCAGCGGCCCCGGAAAAACAAATATACTCAGTGCCCTGCAAAATGATTATCCCGCCACTATTCCGCTCGCTTTGGCTTTGCATTCCAGGGTGATTACGGTTACCGGAATGTTTTTCGCGCTTACCGCCATGGCCACTTCGTATATCCCTACGGGTATAGCCCTCAGAGGGTTTATGAAGGGGATTTTATCGCTTTATTTCAAAAAACCCAGCAAATACGCCATAGTGCTGCTTTCATTCGGCCCGCCTTTTCTGGTGGCGATGATCTATCCCGGACTTTTTTTAAAGGCCATAGACCTGGCCGGCGGCCTTGGGATACTGATAGTTTTTGGGTTATTGCCGAGCTTTATCATGCTCAAAATGGCGCGTGAAAGGGGAAAGTTGTTTAAAGTGGCCGCTATTGTAATGATAGCGGCGTTTTCAACATTCTTATTGTGCGAAGTAGCCCAGGAATCCGGGATGCTAAAATTAGACGCGTCAAAAGAACACTGGAAACACAAAACGTTTTCCGTAGAAAAGTGAAAATTTTTAACCCGTGTCCCTGTTTAATGTCTTGTATTTTTAAGGATATATTCTGATTATATGAATGTACGTACTTTTTGCCTTTTGATGATGGCCGCTTTTTCCGCGTCGCTGGGACTTGCGGTAATATCTCCTTTTCTGCCGGAACTTGCCCAAAGCCACGGCGCTAACGGCTTCTGGATAGGTATGATATTCGCCGGTTTTGCCATATCGAGAGGCATTGTGACGCCATTCATAGGAAAAATCTCCGACAGGATAGGGCGTAAAATATTTGTCGTGGCGGGGCTTGTACTTTATTCCCTTGCCTCTCTCCTTTACACGGAAGCCGACAACGTTTACCTGTTGACAGCGGTCCGCCTTATTCACGGGCTGTCGGCCGGCATGATATTACCTATTGTGATGGCGTACGTCGGTGAACTTGCGAGACAGGGCACAGAAGGCTTAACGGTAGGCGGGCTGAATACGGTATTATACCTGGGAATAGCGGCGGGCCCGCTGATCGGCGGAGAACTTGCCGAACGGCGCGGTTTCGACGCTGTTTTTTACACGATGGCTGTTCTCGGAGGCATAACGCTTCTTTTTGTGATGTTTTTACTTCCGGAGGCGAAAGGCACAACAAGGCGCAAGGCGCCCGGCATCGCGCCGTTTAACATATTGCTTAAGTACAATTACGTAAAAGCGGTTTTGATAATGACGCTTATATCAACCGCTCTTTCGGCTGTATTCATGTCATTTCTTCCGTCAATGGCTATAAGGGATTTTGTGGACATCGCCCACACGGGCCTTATTATATCCGTGTCTATATTTATAGCGGGCCTCCTGCAGATTCCTTTCGGCGAACTCGCGCAGCGCCTTGGACGGCTTGGTAAACTGCTTCAGTCAAGCATGGGGATCTCTGTTTCGATGCTGGCCATATTTGTCTTGCCGCTTTGCCCGAATTACTGGGCTCTTTTTACCGCGGGGTGTTTTATGGGACTCGGAATCGCTATATGCGTGCCGGCAGTAACGAGCCTTTCCCTGGAAATAGGCAAACAGGTCGGTATGGGGATGTGGATGGGCGTGTTCTGGGCGGTAATGAGCGCGGGGATCGTTATCGCGCCGATAGCCGCGGGTATTATAATGGACCGGCTCGGAATTGATTCCGTGTTTTATTCTTCCGCGATTTTTACTTTTTTCAGCGTTCTTCTTTGCGCGTATTACATATTTCGTAAAACCACCGCGGAAAAACAAATGAGACATCTGAAATGAATAAAAAAATACCGTTTTCACTTATTTTTATGGTCGGGTGTTTTATTACCGGTAACATGATAGGCGCCGGGATCCTGGGGTTGCCGATAAAAACCGGCATGGCCGGTTTCTGGCCATCGATGGCAGGGCTGCTCGCGCTTAGCGCGGCGCTTTTTTTCACGGCGGTCGTGCTCGCGAAGGAATCAATAAAAAATCGCCGGGAAAATTTTCACTATCCCAGTTTATATCAGGAGTATTTCGGTACCGCCGGAAAATGGATAGCTACACTGGCGAACCTTATCATACTTTACGGGCTTCTTACCGTATATCTTACCGGTTCAACCACGGTTATAGCGCGGCTCCTCAATGTTCCGGTCCCGAAATCGGCGATCATGCTTATATTTTTCACGATTTTTACGGGTATAACATTTTTCAGGCCTAAACTGCTTCTATGGTGCAGTACTTTATTTGTGGTGTTTTTATGGATTTCGTTCGGCGTTCTTGTAATCATGGGAGAGAAATACGTGGATGCCTCGCGTTTCGCTTACAGGGATTGGAAAATGCTTCCGGCCGCTCTCCCAATCATAGTAATGGCGGCAAATTTTCACAATATAATACCCACCATATGTAAAAAACTTAACTGGAACATCAGGGACATATTGCTGGCTTTTACCTTCGGTGCCGTAATAGGTTTTATCATGAATGTGATATGGATACAGGTGGGAATAGGGGTTTTGAATCTTGAGGGGGCCGGAGGTATTTTAAACGCCCTTCAAAAAAACCTTCCGGCGACCGTACCCCTCGCGAACGCGATAAAAAGCCCGCTTTTCATGCAGGCCGCCCTGATGTTTACCCTTACGGCCATCATAACCTCGTATATATCGATCGGGCGGACGCAAATTGATTTTATTGATGACATAATCACGAATCATACCAGAATGCCCTCGAGCGGATTCCTTAGTTTCGCGCTGTCTTTCGCGCCGCCGCTCATTATATCGCTTTTATATCCGAATATTTTTCTTAGTGCTCTCGATTTTGTGGGAGGAACCGGCAAGGTCATACTTTTCGGAATTTTTCCCTGCATACTCGCCATAAGGAGCATGCGCTCACTGCTGAAACGACTGCTATTGGCGGCGCCGGCGCTTGTCCTTTTCTGGTTTATCCTGATATTTAAAACCGGGCAGGAAATGGGCCTTTCAGTGCTCAAGCGGGGCGTGAACTACTGGACACACAATTTCGAATCCCGAAATTACGAACCCCAAAACAAATAGGGCCTCCTCGTTTACCGTTTCTAACTTTTCTTGCTAAATGGCGAATACGAATGCCCGGCCCCCGGCGTTTTATATTTCCCTTGGGATTTAACGCTATAAAAGGTATAATAAAAAAATGAACCCAAACGGCCCTGACATTAAGGAGGATACGGAATTGGTTAAAAAATTAGAATCGCATGTTTACAGGCTTTCCCACGAGATTGGCGACCGCAGCATTTCTAAATATGATAAACTTTGCGAAGCGGCTCAGTACATAACCGAAACATTTTCTTCTTTCGGGTATGAGGTTAAATTTCAGGAATATGAGGCCCGGGGAAAGGCGGCCAAAAATATAATCGTCTCGAAAACCGGCGTGAAGTACCCGGAAGAGGTGATCGTTGCCGGAGCCCACTATGACAGCTATTTCAACCCCGGAGCGGACGATAACGCAAGCGCCGTGGCGGGGCTTTTGGAACTGGCGAAATTTATGTTTGATAAACAAACCGAGCGCACCGTGAAATTCATCGCTTTTGTCAACGAAGAGCCACCGTTTTTTAAAACGGAAAAAATGGGCAGTTACGTTTATGCCAGAGACGCCAGGACAAGAGGGGAAGACATTAAAGCCGCCATTATCCTGGAGTCAATCGGCTACTATACGGATAGGCCGTGGTCCCAGAAATATTTGCCGATAATGCGTTTTTTTCACCCGAACAGAGGCGATTATATCGGTGTCGTTGGAAATCCGGTTTCGGGTAATCTCGCGCGGAAAATTGTTTCCATTTTTAAAAATAAAAGCCGTTTTCCCGTGGAGTTGTTCGTGCTTCCCGCTATTGTTCCCGGAATCGATTTTTCCGATAACTGGTCTTTCTGGAAAGAGGGTTATCGCGCGGTAATGATTACAGATACCGCATTTTACAGGAATCCCAATTATCATAGGAAATCGGATACTTATGAGACGCTTAATTATGAAAATATCGCGGAAGTGGTAAAAGGCCTCACGGAGGTTTTTTTGCAGTTCGGAGGATACGTTAATTAATGCGATACGTGACTTCCCGGGAGATGCGCAGTCTGGATAAAGAGGCCATGGAGAAATTCGGCATACCGTCCATTATTCTGATGGAAAACGCCGGCCGCGCCGTGTACGCGGCAGCGCGCGGGATACTTTCGGGCGCGAAAGAGAAAAAGATATTTTGCGTTTGCGGCAGGGGTAATAACGGCGGCGACGGATTTGTCGCGGCCAGGCATCTCGTAAATAACGGATTTGACGTGGAAATTTTTTTACTTGCCAATCCCGCGAATTTGAAAGGCGACGCTAAAATAAATTACAATATACTTCGCGAAATGGGGATAAAGATTAAATCAACGGAAACCGGCGGGGAATTTGATAGTTTTAAAAATAGCCTGCAAGCATCGGATCTCTTGATAGACGCCATACTGGGAATAGGTGTTTCCGGAGAAGTGAGGCGGCCTCTCGCGGGCGCGATAGAATCGATGAATCAATCCGGAAAACCCATTTTGTCCGTAGACGTGCCTTCGGGCCTGGATGCCACTAACGGAAAAGCGCTCGGGAGCTGCATAAAGGCTGTCAGGACAGTTACATTCGCCTTCCCTAAGACGGGTTTTATCAAAAACGACGGCCCGAACAAAACAGGCGAAATGACAGTGGCGGATATTTCGCTTCCCGTTCAGCCTTCCCCTTAAATCTCACCCGAATTTTTAAGCGTTTTCTTTATAAGAATAGGGCCGATAAACTCGTTTACGATAGTGGCGCCTACGATGATATTTACCACAAGCGTGCCGATTTCACTGAAAGCGGGATCTTGTTGCATAATAAGCGCCAGGCCTATGACGATGCCGCCGTAGGGTATAAGGCCGCTTGCCGTATACTTCCTTATTTTGGGGGAGGAACGCGCTATCGAGGCGCCGATCATGGTCCCGGTAAATTTTCCGATTATCCTGAATATGGTGAAGAACACGAGCAGCGCTATCGCGATCCCCGCTCCGCTGAAACTCAAATGCATGCCGCTTAACGTGAAAAATATCAGAAAAATAAGTTCTTCGGAATATCTTTCAAGCATGGAAAAAATGGCTTTAGAATGGGGATTGAAATTTGTGACAACCATGGCCATTATCATGATGGAAAGGATTTCTTCCGCGCGGATAAGGGAGGCGAGCCCCCAGCAAAGGGTGATGAAGCTAAGTATCAGCACAAAAAGCGGCCCGGGCGTTTTTTCTTTCAATCTACCGGTTATGAAATTAAAAATGAAACCCATTATCGAGCCAAGAACAACCGATTCAAGAATGATAAGAAACGGAGTAAGCACAGTATCAAAGGCGTTAAAAGACGCTTTTGTCAGCAGCGCCCTTGCCAGAACCATGGAGACGCTGAAGTTTATTATGCCAAGCACGTCGTCAAAAGCGGCGACGCTCAACATTGTCGAGGTGACTTCGCCCTTTGCTTTATATTCATGGCTAACCGCCAAAGCCGCCGAAGGGTCTGTCGGAGACCCCAGGCACCCGAGCATCAGCGCTATGGGTATGAAAGTAGTAAACCATGTAGCTCCGGGTATCCGCGTGACAAAAGGAAGGATAATGAGAAATCCGGCCATGATAACTAAAAAAGTAACCTCGGCCTCAAATAGCGTGATGTAAACAATCCCCTTGCCGAGTTTTTTTATCTCGGAGAATACTATTGTACCCCCTATCGCGAATGCGATAAAGGCGATCGCGATATTTTCGATTATATCGGTTTGCGAAATGATATTTTCCGGTACAAAACGGCATATTCCGGGATTCAATAGAACCCCCGCCAGGATATACCCGACTATTTTCGGAAATTTGAACCTTTTTAGCTCCTGCCCAAAAACGAAGCCTATGAAAAGCACAAGGCCTGCTATCAGAATACCGCTCATTTAAACCCCCGGTTTATTTTTTTACTTGAAATACGTCTTTTCGAATTTTTTTTCGGCGCGGGCAAACGATTCCCTGCCTTTTTCATAAAGAAGCTTGAGTTTTTTGACATTATGTTCGAGAAGATTTGTTTTCAGCGACGGGTCGGTAAATTTATCATTGATGCGTATGATGTTGTAATCGTTAAAAAAGGCCTGTGTGATGATTTGCAGGGTATTGGTGTTCAGGTGCATCAGCCGATCCAAAAGCAGCAGCTTATCGAGCCGGATTATCGTAGAAAGCAAAAATTGCGTGTTTATCCCGACGGGAAATTCACCCGTTCCGACGCTTACGGCGATTATTTCCTCTTTGGATTTTTTGTATTTTTTTACCATGTCTATCATGGCGGCCAGTATCGGGTTTTCCGCGGCGAACGTACCGTCCATTACCGCTTCTTTCTCGCTCGCGAAAGATTTTTTAATAACAGCTTTCTCGAAAAAAGGTACCGCTGAACACGAAGCCATGAGCGCTTCCGTGATTGTGTGATATGCCCCCGGCTCGATAATGTTTAGATTCGTGTAATTTTTATAATGACGCGATTTAAAAATAAGCGGGAGATGTTTACTGGCGGAGGTGGCGAATATCGTGACCTCTTTCTTAAAATTCATAAAATCGCCGTTTCCGAATTCTTTTTCAAGGACTTTTCTGAGGGCTTTTGTCCTGGAGCAGGCCCTGTAGCAGCCCATGATACGGGGAATATTCTCAAGATACATCTCTGTGGCGTGGCCTACCGTCCTGCCGAGTGCCATGTCGGCGATTATCAGCGCCCCTGTTGAGCAGCCGTAAAAGCCGTCGAAATGATTAACAAGCGCCGAGCCAAGCTTTTTTTCTATCCCGGCTAGAACCCCGAGCGTATAAATACCTTTCGCCCCTCCGCCGTCAAGCGATAGAATCCGGTACCGCTTTTCTTCTTTCATAGTCAAAGTATACCTGCTGCCCCCGCAAAGTGCAAGCCGAAAAAATGAATCTATTCCATGGGCGGAATAAAAATTATTTATTTGGACACACCTGAAATGGATTTATTCCGCGGGCGGCAAATAAACCTTGAGGGCAGCCGGTTTTAGAGGTATAATTTTACGAAATAAGTGGTATTAATCGGGAGAAACGCGTATCCTGCCGTTAAGGATGTTCTTGCCGGCCGCTTTTTGTCCGGCGCGTCAGAATTCGCAAGTTTGCCGGAAACTTAAGCCGTATAGGAAGAAAATGGGAGGCGAAAAATGGTTTTGACCGTGATAAATACAGTTTTGTGTATCGTGATAGTTCTCTTGAGTTACCTGGCTTATGGCAAAAACAAAGGATTGCCCACTCTATTTATCGGGATATCTTTTGGGATCTTCGGCTTTTCCCACATCCTGACAATTATCGGCCTTGACTCGGCGCTTGTAAATATTTTAATCATTGCCAGGACAATCGCTTATCTTCTTATCGCGATAGCGTTGCTTTTAATGGTGAAAGAGGGTTAACGTTGAAGCCAAACAAAACCGCATTTAATGTGAGGAGGCGATACATGGAAGGCGTAAAAAAATTTTTTTTAATTTTAATAATTTTAATTACGACAATTCAATTCGCCGAAGCGGAAACCACCGGGCCCTTGCAGCTGGCGGTTTTTAATCCTGTCCAGCTCGTTCCCGAGGAAGATTCCATTAAAGGCCTGCGTTTAAGCCTGTTTTATACCGTTAATGAAGATGTCGCGGGATTAAGTATTGTATGGGCCGGCGTTAATAGGGCCCTTGGAAACGTGGAAGGGTTTGAGATCGGGCTCGGAAACTGGGTTGAGGGTTCTTCATACGGCGGGCAGCTTGCCGTTCTTAATCATGTCGGAAAGCGTTTTGTCGGCCTGCAATACGGCGCGGTGAATGTGGTAGAGGGTGATTTTACCGGGTTGCAGTGGAGTTTTGTGAACTGGGCCGAGGGTTTCATGCACGGAGCGCAATGCGCCCTTGTAAATATTTCAAAAAGCCGGACTGTAGGCGGAAATTTAGGAATAGTGAATTATAACAGCGGATCGTTCAGGGGCTTTCAGGGAGGGTTTATTAATTACGCCGCGGAAATGCATGGATTCCAGCTGGGGCTGGTTAATTATACCGAATCTCTCGATGGCCTTCAAATAGGCCTCGCCAATTACAACGGCGACAAGAAACCGCTGGAGTTCATGGTTCTTATCAACTGGTCGTTTTAACGCAGGCCGCCCCGCGCGGAAATTTTTTATCTCATAAAAAAGGTCTTGAAGTTACGACGGAAAAGTTATATAATTAAAGCGGTAAAAAGGAGGTATCATGGCAGATTACAAAAGCGGCGGAGGATTTGACAGGCCCCCGCGCGAAATGCACAAAGCGATTTGCGCTGACTGCAAGAAAGAATGTGAAGTTCCTTTCAAGCCGAGCGGAGACCGCCCGGTATATTGCAGAGAGTGTTTTTCAAGACGCAGGAACGAAGGCCGGTAAAAGCACCGGACAAATCAAAAATAGAGGTAGTTTAAAAAGAAATAGTAGGGCACATTTTGGAGTGCCCTACTATTATTTAGGGAGAAATATGTTAAAAATGGATTCAGGAAACACGGTAATCAGGCAGGTCAAGTGGTACCACAGGCCGGTTGCCGTGTTTACGGCAATTCTTTGCGTGGGGGCGTTAGCGTTGCCGCTTTTATGGATAAGCCCGGCTTTTAGTAAAAAACTCAAAATCGGCATAACATTACTGGTTGTTGCCGTAAACATATGGCTTATAAAAATATCAATGGATTTATACGGTTTATGTTTGGGCCGGATACAGGAATTGCGTCAGTTAATAGGCGCGTAGAATAAGGGTTCAGGCCTTTGTATTCGCTATTTTATTGAGGAAAAAGGGAAGAAACGAAAATGCGAGGCATGGTTTCTTAAAGAGTTAGTGATGAAAAAGGAAGCTGGATTTTTATTGACTTAACTAATTCCATATGGTATTCTTGTTATACTGATGAGAAAATGCGGTAAAAGAAACATATTTTACAGACAATGGGGATGCTCCTCGCCGAAAGCCATTATCCTCCTGGTCCACGGCCTCGGCGGCCACAGTAATAACTGGGAATATTTTTCAGATTATTTGATTCGCGAGAATATCGCTTGTTATGCGTTGGAACTGAAGGGTTTTGGCGAGGATGTGGCGGGCAGGGTAAAAGGGCATATAGATTCGCTTGACACTTATGTAAAAGATGTCCGGCGCCTGCATCATATTATAAAAAGAGAACACAGGGGAAAGAAGGTTTTTGTGGCCGGCGAAAGCATGGGAGGGCTCATCGCTTTCATAGCTGCGATAAAAAAGCCGGACCTTTTCAGCGGGCTCATATGCATATCGCCCGGTTTCGGAAGCCTATTGAAATTTTCTATCATGGATTATGTAAAAATGACGCTGGCCTGGCTTTATAATCCGAAAAAACAATTTTACATGCCTTTCAATTCCGAGATGTGTACGCGGGACGAGGCCTGCCGAAAACAAATGGATTCGGATCCCCTTGAGCACAGGTTTGCCACCCCGGGGCTTCTTTTAAACATATTGATCGGCCAGATGTACTCAAAAATCCTGAAACGAAAGGTGAAAATGCGAACGCTTTTTCTTCTTGGCGGAAAAGACACTTTTGTATGCGGCCGCGCGAGCCGTAAAATCTTCAAGGGCCTGAAAACAAAAGACAAGAAATTGATCAGGTACCCGGGTATGCGCCATACCCTCACCGCGGAACTCGGCAGGGAAAAAGTTTTTGCTGACGTAGCAAAATGGATTAAGAAAAGGGTATAAAATGATAAACTCAATGGTAAAAACGGTTTTACGTAATATCACCATTAGAGATATACTTGAGGCGATAAATAAAAAATATGGCCAAAAACCGGCTCTCAGGATAAAAGCGAAAGACGGGCGCTTAAAAGATATTTCATATGTAAAGCTGGGGCGCCGGGTGGTGACGATTTCTTCCGCGCTCATGGAGCTTGGCGTAAAAAAAAGTGATAAAATAGCTATCCTCTCCGAGAACAGGCCTGAATGGGCGCTTGCGTATTTTGGCATAATATCCTGCGCCGGCATAGTGGTCCCGATTGACGCCAAGTTAAGCGAAAAGGAAATACAATTCATAATGAATGACAGCCGGGTAAAATGCGTGTTTGTCAGCGAAAAATATCTTCCGGTCATAAATAATTTAAAAACAGTCCTTCCCGGGCTCGAACATATCATTCTTTTGGACGGGTCCGCTACGGCCGGAGCGATACTCCTTAAAAACATGAGCCGTCACAGGGGAAAACAAAGGGGGCGCCCCGTGTACCCCGAAGACACTTCATTGATTGTTTATACATCCGGCACAACCGGCGTCGCCAAAGGTGTCGAGATAAGCTACAGGAACCTTTTATTTCAGGTGCTGGCTTTCAGCGAGATAATCCATTCCTGCCCCAGCGATAATCTCCTTTCAGTTTTGCCGTTAAACCATATGCTTGAGATTACAGGCGGACTTATGGTTCCCCTGTATAGCGGTTCGTGTATTACCTATTCCGGCAGCCTTAAATCGGGCGCGCTTTTGCGGCTTATGAAGGAAACAAAAACCACGGCGATGATTTGCGTGCCCCTTGTGCTCAAATTGATACACGGCGGTATCATGAAAAAAATCGCCAAATTCCCACATTCCAGGCAAAAGGTATTCAGGGCAAGCCTCGCGCTTTCCAGGGGCCTGCTTAAATTTAACATAAGGATAGGAAAGAGGCTTTTCGCCGCGATTCACGATGAATTCGGAGGGCATTTTCGCGGATTTATAAGCGGCGGGGCGCCGCTTGACACCGGCGTGGAGAAAGATCTGAACGCGTTGGGGTTCAGGGTGCTGCAGGGTTACGGCCTCACCGAAACCGCGCCGGTTATATCGGTAAATACTTTTAATGATAACAAAATCGCTTCTGTGGGAAAGCCGTTGCCGGGGGTTGAGGTAAAAATCCTTAAAAAGAAAAAATTTTCCCGGGAAGGCGAGATCATAACGCGCGGCCCGCATGTGATGAAGGGCTATTATAATAATCCGGAAAAGACCGCCGAAATAATAAGAGGCGGATGGCTTCACACCGGTGACATAGGTTATTTTGACAACGACAATTTCCTGCATATATCCGGCCGGACCAGGAACCTGATCGCCATGGGCACCGGCAAAAAAGTTTTTCCGGAAGAAGTAGAAGGCGTAATGGAGAAGAGCCCTTACATAAAAGAAATAGCGGTTCTCGGCAGGATCGCCTCCCGCGGCATCCGGAAAGGGCATGAGGAAATTTACGCCGTTATCGTGCCAAATCTTGAGATATTCGGCGAAGGCGAAACCCCTGACATGGAGAACATCAGAAAGAAGATATCATCGGAACTCACGCGCCTGGGCAGGAATTTGGCCGAATATAAAAGGATAACGGGTTTTCAGGTGCGGCTTGAGGAACTGCCGAAAACGGTGACCAGGAAAATAAAAAGAAAAGCCGTTAGTGAAATGGTAAGCGCCTGACTGATTTCCTGCCTCTAAAATCTCTTTCCCGCTTGCAAAAATCCGCTTTTACAAGTATATTAAAATAAGGCACAATGATAAAAAAAGACAAAAAAACAGGCGTTATTTACAGGAAATGGGCCGCCGCCTCGCCCAGGGCGGCGTTTTTGCTGGTGCACGGCCTTGGCACGTACGGTGATTCCTGGAAATTCATGGGGGATTTTTTTCTTAAAAGAAATATATCGTCATACGCCATAGAATTAAGGGGATTCGGCAGAACCGCGGGAACTAAAGGTTATGTAGATTCTTTCAGCGCCTATTATGATGATATAAAGGCGCTGCGCGAGATAATAATAAGGGAAAACGGTGATATAAAGATTTTTCTTACCGGACAAAGCATGGGAGGCGTGATCGTTTTTACCGCCTCGGCGCTGTATCCGAATCTTTTCAGCGGCGTTATTTGCGTGGCTCCGGCTTTTAAGCCAAAACTTAAATTTAAAATTTTTGAGTACGCGGATATTTTCGCGTCATTTTTTTACAACGGAAAGAAAAATTTCAAGTTGCCTTTTTCCGCGGAAATGTGCACGAGGGACACTGATTATCAAAAATCCATGGATTCCGACGAACTTGAGATAAGGTTCGCGACGTCAAATCTTCTCGTGTCAATATTTCTGGCGGGATTACAGGGGGTGATTTTAAAAAACAGGATCAAATCCCCCGTGCTTTTTCTTCTGGCGGGCGAGGACGCGCTGGTCTCTTCCGGATCCTGCAGAAAAGTATTTAATGGAATGAAAATAAAAGATAAAACGCTCATAGAGTATCCCGGCATGTATCACGCCCTGAACGTCGAGCTGGGGCGAGGGAAGGTTTTTGAGGATGTTTTTAAATGGATAAAAGAGCGTACGTGAGGAAGTATCTATATTTTATCCTGTTTTTTTACGCGATAGTTTGTTTTTGCGCCGGAGCCGTTAATTCGCGGCCGCTCGCGGAATGCCTGAAGGGCGCGCTTATGACAGAAGACGGCGTTTCGATAGCGTACGAGCGGTACAAAAACGGATTTAAAAAAGTGGTAATAATATGCCCGGGTTTTTACAACAGCAAGAAAAACAGGTGGATGCGTAAAACGGCGGATTTTATATCTTCCGGGTATGACGTTATAATTTTCGATCCGAGGGGCCACGGCGAAAGCGGCGGAAAGTTTACCTGGTCAGCCAGAGAGCACCATGACCTGAATGTCGTTATCGATTACGCCAGGGCCGAGGGGTATGATGGCGTGGGATTGGTCGCTTTTTCTCTCGGGGCCGCTTCCGCCATTAACGTCGCCTCGGAGAGGGGCGATGTCGGCAGTATGGTGCTTATAAGCGCGCCGTCAAGCTTTAAAATGGTAAATTTTCATTTTTGGGAACCCGGGATGTTTTCGGATTTAAAAGATAATATAGAGTGCGGGTGGGAAGGCAAGGGCGCGAGGTGCGGCAGTATATTCGAGCCGAAAAAAAAGCCGATAGACATGATAGGCCTTATAAAAGACACCCCGATACTTTTCATACACGGCGACAGGGATTGGCTTGTCAAAGACAGCCATTCCAGAAAGCTCTATGAGGCGGCACGGGTCCGCAAAAAGATAGAAATAGTAAAAGGGGGGCTTCACGCCGAAAGAATAATTCAGTTCAATCCGGATAGGATCGAGAAACTTATTCTCGATTGGTTCGCGGAAACGCTTTAGAAGGCCCGCCCGCTTTAGCCGGAATACGATTGATAAGGCGTATTAAATCACGATAAGAGCCGGCTTTCGAGATGAGGTTGCGGATTTTCGCGGCTTCCGGAATGCCTTTAAGATACCACATCGCTATCTTGCCCATAAAGCCCGTCTTGTTGGATGCCGCTATGTCTTTATATTTTTCTACGCAGGCGAGGTGTGTTTTAAGGACCTTTTTCCTCACGGCCAGGCCCGGAATTTCGGGGGCGGCCCCGCTTTTCAGGTATTTTTCAATATTCCCGAATATCCATGGATTACCGAGCGCCCCCCTCGCCACCAGTATCCCGTCGCAGCCGGTTTCATCCAGCATTTTTTTGGCCATGAAAGGAGTGAATATATTACCGCTTCCGAAGACAGGTATTTTCAGCGCGCCCTTCACTTTTTTTATTATCTCATAATCGATATCGCCGCTGTACCCCTGCGACATTGTCCTGCCGTGTATAAAAATACACGAGGCGCCGTTGTCCCGGCACAATTTTGCGGTCCTGATACATTCGGCCGCATCTCTTTTGTGAAAACCGCTTCGTATTTTAACCGTGACCGGTACCCGGAGCCCGGAAGCCAATTTTTTAATGATTTTACCCAGTTCCGGCGGATTCCGCAAAAGAGCGGCGCCGGCGCCTTTTTTTAGTACTTTTTTCGCCGGGCAGGCGCTGTTTATATCCAGAAAGGATATGTCGGCGAAACTCAGCAGCTTTTCGGCGGCATCAAGCATCACGGAAGGATCCCGCCCGAGAAGCTGCGCGGACAGAGGTGAATCTTTTTTAATGGTTTTTAACAGGCGCCTGTTTTTCGGGTGCTCATAGATCAGGGCTCTCGCGTCAAGCATTTCAAAAAAACAATGAGCGGCGCCGAAAGAGCGGCTAACAAGCCGGAACGAGAGGTCCGTTATTCCCGACATGGGAGCGAGGTATATTTTTGGTTTTATCGCGTATATCATCATCAATGTATGGGTTACCGCGGAAGAGGCGCGCTATTACAGGAAGCGGCCCTCAACCCTTGTCCGAAACCACGCCCCTCCGCCCGCTCGGGTTATTATACTATTAATTTCGTTGATAGAAAAGAGGGTTTCTGGTATTATATGTTTCTCCATGAGAAAATCTGACACGATCATAATCGGAGCGGGCCCGGCCGGAATGATGGCCGCTATACGCGCCGCGGAAAGAAAAAAGAAAATTCTTCTTTTTGAACGTAATGATTGTCTTGGCAGAAAACTTTTAATTTCCGGAAAAGGCCGGTGCAACCTTACGAATTCCCGCGATATCGGGGACTTTATAGGGAAATTTTCGCCTTCTGGTAAATTTTTAAGGAACGCTTTCGCGAAGTTTTTCAACATCGAGCTCATATCTTTTTTCGAAACCGCCGGGGTCAGGCTCAAAACAGAGCGGGGCGGCCGCGTATTTCCGGCGAGCGGCGCGGCAGGGGATATTCTCGGCGCCCTGAAATTAAAACTTAAAAAGATGAATGTTGAAATCCGGCGCGGGACGCGCGCGCGCGAAATCATCGCGAAAAACAAAAAAATAGAAGGTGTTCTAACGTATTCGGGAAAATATTTTCCGTCAACAAGCGCGGTTATTGCCACGGGAGGGCTTTCCTATCCCGGGACGGGTTCCACGGGAGACGGGTATGCGCTTGCCGAAAAACTGAAACACAAAATTATTCCGTTGAGACCGGCGCTCTCCGGCGTCCTCACCAGGGAAAAATTTACAAAAGAGTGGGCGGGCGTATCGCTTAAAAACGTTAGGATTTCGCTTTTTTCCGGCGGCAAAAAAATAGGAGAAAGATTCGGCGAAATGCTGTTCACTCACTTTGGCTTGTCGGGCCCGGTTATACTTGACATGAGCGCGTCCGTGTATGACGAGTTGAAAGAAAAACCCGGCGCGGCGATCTCTATCAATTTTAAACCCGCCCTGGACTATAAAAAACTGAACGCGAGGATTTTACGTGAATTTAAGGCGTCCCCGCGAAAAAGCGTAAAAAATGTATTTAAAAATCTTCTTCCCGGGCGTATAACGGAAAAGTTTTTTATATATTGCGGTGTTGACGGCAAAAAACCCGCGTGCGGGGTTACGTTAGCGGAAAGAAAAAAACTTATAAACGGATTATTTGACTTTAGAATAACCGCCTCCGGCGTAATGCCGGTCAAAAACGGTATTATTACAAGGGGGGGCGTCAGCACAAGGGAAATAAATCCAATGACCATGGAGTCAAGGATTGTGAAAGGCCTTTTTTTCGCCGGCGAGGTGATTGACGTGGATGCCGCCACCGGCGGTTATAATATGCAGGCCGCATTTTCCACGGGGTGGGTTTGCGGAGACAACGTATGAAGGTTAAAATAATACTGGCGTCCGCTTCGAAACGGCGCTCAAAAATACTTAAGGAGTGCGGCATACCCCATAGAGTCGCTATAAGCCGCGTGCCGGAAAAAATGGACCATAAAAGAGGCGCCGGGTTCAGCGTTCTCTATAATGCCCGCGCCAAGGCCGGGAAAATAGCGAAAGGGCGAAAGGAGGGTTTTGTAATCGGCGCCGACACCGTCGTCTTAATGGGCAGGCGCCTTATCGGAAAACCCAAAACAAAAAAAGAGACAAGGCGCTTTCTTAAAGCATTTTCGGCGAAAACGATTCTTGTTTATACCGGAATATGCGTGATAGACGCCGCCAAAAAAAAATCAGTAAGCGCGGTAGACGTATCCAAAATTCATGTTAAAAAACTTTCACGTAAAAAAATAGATAAATTCGTAAAAATTGCGCTTTCTCACGATAAAGCGGGCGGTTTTTCCATAGAAGGCCCCGGCGCGTTTATATTCGATAACATAGAGGGTTCGTTCTATAATATATTGGGCCTGCCGCTTACGAAGCTTTACGGCCTTTTCGGAAAATTAGGCGCGGATCTCTGCGAAATAATCGTTCCGCTTGCAAATTATTCTTTCCGCAGGTATACTGTTAATAAGTTGCCGGGGCCGCGAAAGGAGGAGTGAAGCATGTTTTTACTGACCAGGCTTATAGGTGTTATTTCTGTGGGCGCGGGGCTTATCTTTCTCATGAATCCGGAAACAATGAAAGGTGTTTTTTCTTACGCCCTGAAGCGCAAGAGAATCTATGGAATAGGCGCTGCGAGGATCATTGTCGGCCTTATACTGCTCATGGCCGCCTCACAGTGCAGGGTGATATGGGTTATAGTGGCGCTGGGTATTTTTCCATTAACCGGGGGCATCGTTATTTTTATTCTCGGTATCGAAAAATGTAAAAATATGGTTAAAAAATGGCGGGGCAAGCCGCTTAAAACGCTGCGCCTGGCGAGCTTTATTCCTATTATTTTCGGCTTATTGATTATTTACTTTGCATGAGGCGCGGAAAAAAGGGTGACGAATATAAATGAAAAAAAGTAAAAGCGAAAAAGCCCTGAATCCGGTTTATATAGAGGCGATTGACCTTGATGACGCCTGGTTCAGGTGCCTGTCGGAAATACTGCAGCACGGTTTTGTTTACAGGATCGACCGAGGAAGTTACGCGGGACAAAAGCGGCTTGAATTTGATTTCATTACCGTACGGGTCAAAAATCCGTCCCATCAGATAATCCCGCTCATGCCGGAAGGTTCCGCGATACCCGCCCCTACCGACATGAATTATATACAACAGTACCTGTCCTACCTTCTCACGAGCCAGAAGACCAGTACCGAGGATTATACCTATGGAGAGAGGCTGGTGGACCCGAAGGCGAAAATCGAAACAAAAATTAACGGGAAAAAAATGATTAAAGAAATGCCCCTTCAATGCAACCAGGTTGAGGAAGTCATAAAAATCTACAAGGCACAGGGGTTCGGGACAAACCAGGCGGTCATGGAAATAGGCATGCCCTCAGACATAATGCTCGAGGACCCGCCGTGCCTGCGTATAATAGACACACGTGTGCGATATGGAAAACTGCACTTTTTTCTGTATTTTCGCTCATGGGACCTTTGGGGAGGATTTCCGTCAAATCTCGGCGGGCTTGAACTCGTGAAACAATATATGGCGGACGAAATAGGGGTGGAAAACGGGGAGATCGTGGCCTGCTCCAAGGGGCTCCACCTTTACGAATATTCCTGGGAGCTGGCCAAACAGAGAACCTATAAAAACGACCTGGAAATAAAATAATTCCGCGGGGATAGATGCATAAGTCAAAGTATGAGATCGACCCGCATAACAGACTGGTTCGCCTTCACAACTTCAGAAGGGTTCTGAGCGGCAAATTCAAAACAGGCAAAAATAACACGCTGATCTACAGCGTAAACGATCCCTTTCCGCGCGGAGCGAAAATCCCGCATCAGGTAAAATTAAGGGGAAAGTGGTCGCTTTCAGGCCGCCGCCGTCTAACATTGACGCTTGACAAACGGGGAAGGCGGGCCTCCGGCGACAAACTGACGCTTACAGGTGACATAGTACGCGTAGATAAAGACACGCTTTTTTTTGCCGTTTCCACTCAGACAAAAAAATCCACCCGCTCGACTTATTGCCTGAAACTCAAAGGTTCCTGGCGCGCCGACCGCCATAACCGCCTTACCTTCAGGGTAAAAAAAGAACACGGAAGGCATGACATCCTTATCCTTGACGGCATATGGGAAGTAAACAGGCATCATCAGGTCATATACCGCTATGAAAAAGCCCATCTTATCCGAAAATCGAAAAAAATACACACGCTGGTTTTTAAAGGGCACTGGAACATTACGGACGATGCCGGAATTTCATATGTTTTTGACGGAAATACGAAATCAAAATTTTCTTTTAAAACAAGCGCTCGCATTTTCCGAAAAAATTACATAAAATACAAAATAGGCATAGGCCTTTCGCGAAAGGCCCCGCCGGTTGGTCGGACAGTCACCCTTTTCGGCAGCTGGAAAGTCAGGCGGGGCAAAGAGCTTGCGTTTGAAATAAAATATAAAAACGGAAAAATTCACGCAATCGTTTTCAGCGCGGACATGAAACTAACGTCCGGGGATACGGTATTATTCCGGCTCAGAAGCGAAAGCGGCAGGGATTTAAGCGCTAATGTAAAACTTTCCCGCGGAATAATGAAAGGAAATGGCCAGGCTTACGTGAAGGGGCTTAAATCAAGGAAGGAGGCCGCCGTTTACGCCGGGGCGGTTTTTGGATGGTAAAGTTAAAGCCGAAGGGCGGTTTTAGGCCTTTCCTGACGTTGCGGATAATTTTTACGCGTAAATAAAACTTGAGGCTTTTCATCTCTAAAGGTATAATTGAAAAGAGGCATGATCAAAACCGCGGATAAAAGGGGGTAGTATGAAAAAAAATCGGTTTTTATTTTCAACCCTGCTGATCACGTTCCTGGGCGTATTCTTACAGGGCTGTTCCTATTTCCCCATACAAACGGCCGCGCCTTATGTAAAAGACCTGTACAGGCGCATTCCCTATAAACTTGACGGCCGCTACAGGGTAATAAATATTTTCTACGCGACATGCCGGGATATCGGGGAGGGAAAGAATTTTTCGTCATGTTTCCTGCCGAAAATCGGTGAGGACATATCATACGGGAAAATGGATATCAAGGTGGATCCGGGCCTCAAGATAGGAAGAATGCGTCCCGCCGCCCTTAAGCGAAGGGGCATGATAAAAATGGATGATCTTGAGAAAATGAAAACAGATGATTTTATTTCAGAGCTGCAGGAGGCGGTTAAAAATTCACCGCATAATTCCCTGCTCGTGCTTACCTTCGGTTACAAGGATGATTTTGAGGTTACGGCGATAAAAGCGGCCTATTTCGCCTATCTGCTTGATGTCAATACGCCGGTTCTTCTTTTTGACTGGCCGGGCAACCAGCCGGTATCCCTGGAGGGTTACGGAAAAGCGAGGAAACTGGCCGAGAAATCCGGCCCATACCTGTGCAACCTTATGGGAAAGATCGTGCGGGAGGTGAGGCCGCAAAAACTCTGGCTCGCCTCGTCCAGCCTTGGCGCCCAGGTCGTGTGCTCGGCCTTCGGGAGCATGTGCAAAAGTTCCGATTTCGCCGATTCGGATTTCGAAATAGACCATGTAATACTTTCCGCGCCTGATGTCGCAGAAGGTGAATTTGACAGCGACTTCAAAGACGAAATAGCCTCTCTTACCAGATTCCTGACAGCGTATGTTTCTTCGGATGACGAGGCGCTTCTTTTAAGCGGAATCATAGACGGCGAGAGGAAACTGGGCCGTCAGGTAATAAAGCCCTCTGAAAGCGTGAAAAGCCACAAGCAGTTCGAGGAGATGAAAAATTTGATGTATCTCAAATCGCTTCAGCCGGATAAGATTTCCCTGGTTGACGTAACCCCGGTAAATAACGCGAGCGCCCGCCACGGCTATTACCTTGAATCCCCGGACTATTTTGACGATTTTTATATCCGTATTTTAGGGAGGCAGCCGAACCTGAACCGCCGGCTCTATCTTTTTAAAGTTAAGAAAAAAACCGACTACTGGGTCCTGCTGGGCCCGAGGTGAAAAATGGAACAGATAAGGGTTGAAAAATTATCCGAAAAAAAACTTAAGGAAATGGGAGTTTTTTCGTGGCCGGTATGGGAAAAAGAAATATCACGTTTTGAATGGCATTATGATGATACGGAAATGTGTTACATCCTGGAGGGAAAAGTTAGCGTCGAAACGAAAGACGGAAAAAACGTAAACTTCGGCCCGGGTGATTTTGTTACGTTCCCGAAAGGCCTGAGCTGTGTATGGGACATAAGGAATCCGGTGAGAAAACACTATAGCTTTCAATAATGAAAAGGCCTTACATAACGGTAAAATTCGCTCAGACGCTTGACGGAAAAATAGCCGCTCCCGACGGCTCGTCAAAGTGGATAAGCGCCCCGCGCTCACGGAAATTCGCCCATGCCTTACGCGCGAAAAACGATGCCGTTATCGTGGGGATAGAAACTGTCCTGAACGACGACCCGTCTCTTACCGTCCGCCTTGCTAAGGGGAAAAATCCAGCCAGGGTTATTATTGACAGCAGGCTTCGCGTGCCGGAGAGCGCGCGCGTCGTGAAAAAAACCGATCTCGCGAAAACAATGATTATCACGACACCTGCGGCCCCGGTCGGTAAAATAAAGTACTTTGAAAACGCCGGAATTGAAATTATTGTTTTACCGGCCGCGAAAAACGGCCATATTGACTTGAACGCGATTATCCGTATACTTTATAAGAGAGGAATGAGAAAAATACTTGTGGAGGGCGGTTCGCGTGTTATCGCTTCCTTTCTGAAGGCCCGCCTCGCCGATAAGGTTATAGCTGTTATATCGCCAAAGATCATGGGCAAGGGGGTGGAAAGCGTAGGGGATATGGGTATCAAGAGCATAAAAAACGCCTTCGGGTTGCGTGTAAAAAACATAAGGCGGCTCGGTAAGGATATAATTTATACCGCGTCGGGGTTTACTGTTTTTGAAATACTGGTTATAACCGCCATTGTCGGACTTTTGATGATGATAGCCATACCGAATTACATGAAAGCCCGTTCAAGCACGCAAAATGAGTTGTGCCTTGCCAACCAGAAGGCGATTTTTGCCGCAGCGGTGGGGTATATTTTAAATGAAACAGATTCCCTGGCGGATATGAGCGATGAGGAACGCCTGGATGCCCTTTCGGAAAGAAAGTATCTTAGAAACGAGAAGTGGCATAGCTGCCCTTCGGGCAGCGGGAAAGGCAAGGATTATACCATGATATTCAAAGGGGACGCTATTACCGATGTTGAATGTAATGTAAAGGGCGATCAGCACCGGTGGCCTTGATATGACTTTGAAGTTTATCCCGCCGCTTATACCCGGCGGCGCGGGATTTCGTTTTTTACTCGGATTTTATATTTTGATTTTTACCGTAACGGCAGGGGGTGGTGTTATGGCGCTTGAATTAACGAGCCCGGTTTTCAAAAACGGGGAATTTATACCGGATAAATATACCGGTGAAGGCGAGGACATTTCACCGCCGCTTGAATGGAGCTCGGCGCCGGCGGATACAAAAAGCTTCGCGCTTATATCAGACGATCCTGACGCGCCCATGGGGACGTGGGTTCACTGGGTTTTATATAATATTCCCGCGGATAAAAAAGGCCTCCCGGAAAAAATAAAAAAAGACGGCCTTTTACCGGACGGTTCCATGCAGGGCATGACCAGTTTCGGGAGCACAGGTTACGGAGGGCCATATCCGCCGCCGGGCGCGGCGCACAGGTATTTTTTTAAACTTTACGCGCTCGGGACGAAATTAAATTTGAAACCCGGGCTTACCAAAAAAGCTCTTTTGGACGCTATAAAGGGACGGGTCATCGCGGAAGCCGAGCTCATGGGAAAGTTTAAAAGGTAAATTAGTCCTGCATGATCCGCGGGGCCGGATAGTATGAAATCAGCGAAAAAACGGATTAAACGTATTATAAAAATACTCCGCAGAGAATACCCTGATGCGAAAACATCGTTACGCCACAGGTCGCCTTTCGAACTTCTCGTATCTACAATGCTTTCGGCGCAATGCACCGATAAGCGCGTCAATGAAATAACGCCGGGGCTTTTCAAAAAATACAAAGATCCGGGCAGCTTTTCCCGTTTAAAACAAAGTATTCTGGAAAAAGAGATACACTCTGCCGGTTTCTACAAAAGCAAGGCGAGGAATATCATAGCCGCGTCAAAAAAGATAGTGAAGGAATTCGCCGGCAGGGTTCCCGATACAATGAGTGCCCTTACGAGCCTTCCGGGGGTGGCGCGGAAAACTGCCAATATCGTGCTTTCCGGTTCTTTCGGGAAAGCCGAGGGCATAGCGGTTGATACCCACCTCAAGCGGCTTTCACAAAGAATCGGTTTGAGTGCCGAGAAAGACCCTGTCAGGATCGAAAAAGATCTTATGAAAATAGTCCCGCGCGGCGACTGGCTTGATTTTAATTATCTTCTTGTCAGTCATGGACGTAAGATTTGCGGCGCGCGAAAGGCCCTCTGCGCGGAATGCGCCATAAGGCGTCTATGCCCTTCAGCGGGCCGATTCGTCCGGCCGGACCGGGCCGGACGGTAGTTATGAAAAAAGAGGCATTACTTTACGAAAAACTCGAAAATAATCGCGTTCGCTGCCTCTTATGCGCCCACAATTGCGAAATAGACGATTCGCGATACGGTTTTTGCGGCGTCCGCAAAAACGAAAAAGGCGTTCTTTATACATGTGTATATGCCGAGGCAGCCGCCGCGCACGTGGACCCGATAGAGAAAAAACCGTTTTACCATTTTCTTCCGGGCACGAATGCGTTTTCCGTCGCGACCGCCGGATGTAATTTCCGTTGCCCGTTCTGCCAGAACTGGCAGATATCGCAGCAGTCGAAAAAAAACGGTTTTTCCGCCGGGGTGGGTCTTACGCCCGAAGAAATCGTAAGGCAGGCGAAGAGAAACAAATGTAAAAGTATTTCTTACACCTATACGGAGCCGACCGTATTTTTTGAATACGCTTATGATACCTCTAAACTCGCCGGGCAGGAGGGGATCTTTAATACCTTCGTGACAAACGGATACATGACAGGCAAAGCGCTTAAAAAAATAAAACCATATCTTGACGCCTGCAACGTGGACCTAAAATTTTTTAATGAAAAAATGTATAAAAGAATATGCGAGGCCTCTCTTAAACCGGTTCTTGAATCTATCCGGCTCATGAAGAAGCTTGGGATGTGGGTTGAGATTACGACGCTTGTAGTGCCGGGGCTGAACGACAGTGATAAGGAGTTAAAAGGTATCGCGGGGTTTATAAAAAGCGTTGACGCGGCTATCCCCTGGCATGTAAGCAGGTTTCACCCTGATTATCAATTTACGGATACGAAAGAAACCCCGCTCGAGAGCCTTAGAAAAGCCGAATCAATAGGGAAGGCGGCGGGCCTCAAATACATATATCCGGGTAACGTTGCCGAAGAAATCGATACAGTATGCCATGAATGCGGCCATAAGCTTATTGTCAGGGCAGGTTATGCTGTCGAAGAAAATAATATAAAAAACGGAAAATGTCCCGCGTGTAATACGGCAGTAGAGGGAGTGTGGTAATTCCGCGATGATACCTCAAGGGCCGATGAGGGTTAAAAGGGTGAGAAAATGTATATGATGTGGGTTAAATTCGGGATATGCGCGCTGCTTATCCTTTTCGCCGGCAAGCGCATCGCCAGATATGCCGATGTCATAGCCTGGAAAACCGGGCTCGGTGGATTGTGGATAGGCCTTATTCTCGTGGCGGTGGCGACAAGCCTCCCGGAACTTTTTACCGGTATCGGCAGCATTGTTTTTATAGACGCGCCGGATCTTACGGTTGGTAACCTGTTCGGGGCGAATTCATATAATCTTTTGAATATCGGATTTCTTGATCTGCTCGCGAAAGGAAGCCCGCTGCTTTCCTCTCTCGGGCCCGGCCAGCTTTTAACGGCTGTTTTTACGCTGATACCCCTTTTACTGGCCACGCTCGGGATAATATTATGGAAAAGCGGTTTTCACGTATGGAGCGTAGAAAATGTAGGTTTTTTCAGCATTGCTATCGTTGTTTCATATTGTATCATCACAAGAGTTATTTATAATCTTGAAAAAAGAAAATCCGCGAAAAAAGAGAATATTAACCGGCCCGGAAATTCGTCCGCCAGATACGGCGATATTTCTCTAAAAAAAGCTTATATCCATTACGGAATTTCCGCGGGCGTGATCATATTAAGCGGTATCTGGCTTGCTTATATAGGTAAGGAGATATCGGAAATCATGGGGCTCAGCCAGAGTTTCGTGGGCAGCCTTTTCATGGGGTTGGCTACCACGCTTCCGGAAATCACCGTTTCCGTGGCGGCGCTTATCATAGGGGCCCGGGAAATCGCCGTGGCCAACATGCTCGGAAGCAATCTTTTTAATATCGCTATTATTTTCGTAAACGACGTTTTATACCGGAAAGGCCCGATACTCGGGGCTGTTTCTCCGGGCCATCTTCGCCAGGCCTTCTCGGTCATGGCCATGACAGCCGTTGTGATTATCGGTATGGCGACGAAGCCAAAAAAAAGTTTTCTTAATATAAGCTGGTACGTTCCGGTCATCTTCATTATTTTTCTTTTGAGCGCGTATTTTAATTTTATAGCAGGAGGGTAAAATGATAATATCCGTTAATACCTTAGTTCTGCGCCTTTTTTTGGCTATCGTGTGCGGGTCAATAATAGGTATGGAGCGGGAAATCAGCGACAAGGCGGCCGGGCTGAGGACGCATATTTTAGTTTGCATGGGCTCCTGTATGTTTGCCCTGATCGGGCTTGAGCTGACAGCGAGTTATCCGGAGGCCGACATATTGCGGCTCGCGCAGGGGCTCCTCATAGGTATGGGCTTTCTCGGCGGGGGCGTGATAATGCGTGAAGGCGCTTCCGTGAAAGGCCTTACGACCGCGGCCGGGATATGGGTAATGGGCGCTATCGGCCTCGCCATCGGCCTCGGAAAGTATTATATTTCTCTGGTGGGCACCCTTTTTATTTTTCTTGTAATAGGATTTTTTGGTAGGGTGGGAAAGATGGTGAGAAAATGAGTTTTAAAGGAGCTATATTCGACCTGGACGGCGTTATTGTGGATACAGTGCCGTTGCATTTCGAGGCATGGAAGAAAATGTTTTCCGAATACGGCAGGAATTTTACCCACGAGGATTATAAGCGGAAAGTCGACGGCATACCGCGTCTTGACGGAGCGAGGGCTATTCTTACCGGCCTGGATGCCGCGGAACTTGAGAAGGCAGCCTTAAAAAAACAGCGATATTATCTTGAACTCGTTGACGCCGGGGAGATTGAAACCTATCCCTCCACGGTGAACCTGATAAACGAGCTTAAGAAAAACGGTATAAAAATCGCCGCCGCGTCTTCAAGCAGGAATTGCAGGTATATACTGGAGAAAACGAAGCTGGTTGCTTTTTTTGACGTTATCGTAAGCGGGAAAGATTTTAAAAAAGGAAAGCCGGACCCCGAGATATTTCTCACGGCCGCCTCGAGGCTCGGGCTTTCACCGGCGGAAGTAGTGGTTTTTGAAGACGCGATACTCGGGGTGGAAGCCGCCAAAAACGGACTCATGCTTTCGGTTGGCATCGAAAGAAAAGAAGGCAAAGGGTTTCTTAAAAAAGCGGATATAGTGGTGAGGGATCTCGCGGAGGTCGATTACGCGAAACTGAAAGGACTTTTTAAGGAATGAAAAGCAGATTTTATAAATATCTGGCCGATAAAAGCTGGCTTATAGCGGAAAACGGATATTCTTCCCGAGGTTTAAATGCGGGAGAAAGTATTTTTACCCTGGGAAACGGATATCTCGGTTCAAGGGGTATTTACGAAGAAATACCCGAGGGTACGGAAGCCGGTACATACATAGCAGGTATTTACGATAAAGCGGTTTCCATGGTTCCGGAACTGGTAAACGCCCCTAACCCGATTAATTTTCGAATCGCGGTAGAAGGCGAAAAGCTGGATATCGGCAGAATGGATATTATAGAAAACAAAAGGGTCCTTGACCTGAAAAACGGTATTCTCGCCAGGAAAACGATATTTTCCGATACGAAAAAAAGGAGATTTTTGTATGAATCGCTCCGATTTTTCAGCATGCGTGATACGCATATAGGCGCGATGCAGGTTTATCTGAAGGCTATGGATAAGCCTGCCAGGATAATCGTACAGGATACCGTGGATGATTCGGTGACAAATCCCGGCGACATTCTCGAGGGAAGAAAAAGGCATACCCAGCTAGTGGATGTTTCAGCCGCCGAAGACCTGAACTATCTCTGCGTAAAGACTTTTACGAACAAGATCTGGATTGCCTACGCCTCATTTCTCGCGGTCGGAAGGGGGCTTGGCGAGGGCATGGGGACTCTGAATAAAATTTTCAACATGTCGTTAAAAAGAAATGAAACGCTGTGTTTCACAAAAATTTTCTCAATACACACATCCAAGCACATAAGCCGCGAAAAATTGAAAAAAATAACCGTAAATGACCTGCGATGGGCGAAACAGGCTGGATTTAAGGAACTTTTAAAAAGGCATACCGAAAAGTGGCGGGATAGATGGAATGACGCGGATATAAAAATAGCGGGTGACAAAGAAGCCCAGAAGGCCCTGCGTTTCAACATGTACCATCTGCTTATATCGGGCAAGGAAGGCGATGACAATGTAAGTATAGGAGCGAAGACATTGAGCGGGCACGGCTACAGGGGGCATATTTTCTGGGATACGGAGATTTTTATTCTGCCGTTTTTCATATATACGTCTCCGGCCATAGCCAGAAACCTTTTGATGTATAGATTTCACCGGCTTGATGAGGCCCGGGAAATAGCTAAATCCAAGGGCTACAGGGGCGCGCTTTTCCCCTGGGAATCCGCCGATACCGGGGGTGAGACAACGCCGCCCTACGCGAAAAATCTGGACGGTTCCATCATAGAAATTCATACCGGAGATCTTGAACACCATATCGTTTCCGATGTCTCCTACGGCATCTGGCATTATTTTAATATTACGGCTGACATTGATTTCATGCTGAAGGCCGGCCTTGAGATGATATTTGAGGCGGCCAGATTCTGGGCCAGCCGCGTGACGCGTAAAGGAAAGAAGAAAAAATTTGACATAAACGGCGTTATCGGCCCGGACGAATTTCACGAAAATGTCAACAATAACGCCTATACCAACCAGATGGCCAGGTGGAACCTTCTGATGGCGAAAGACCTATACGGGCGTTTTTACAGGCAAAGGCCACGGGGCCTGAGAAGGGTAGCGAGGAAAATATCGCTCAAGGAAGGCGAGATCCGGCACTGGGCGGACATAGCGAAAAATATAAAATTCCCGTTTTCAAAATCAAAAGGGATTATTGAGGAATTCGACGGATATTTCAGAAAAAAAGACGTCATTCCGAAAAAATTTAACAGCTATTTCATGCCGATTACCCCTCACGAAATTTCCCTGGCCGGTATAAAGAAGACACAGCTGGTAAAGCAGGCCGACGTCGTGATGCTTACATACGTTTTACCGGAAAATTTCAGGGAAAACGATATCGCGAAAAATTATTTATATTATGTAAAAAGAACCCTGCACAAATCTTCTCTCAGCCCGAGCATTCATTCAATAATCGCTTCCGAGGTCAAAGATCGCACGAGAAGCTACCTGTATTTTCTTTTTTCACTCTACGCGGATCTTAAAAATACCCATTCAAATACGGGTGACGGCATACATGCCGCCTCACTGGGCGGCACATGGCAGGCGGTGGTAATGGGGTTTGCCGGTTTCAGGAATATGCATAACCTGCCTTCATTCGAGCCGCGGCTTCCCGAGCACTGGAAAAATATAAAATTCTGCCTTAACTGGCGCCAGTCTATCCTGAGGGTCTCCGTTAGAAATAAAAAAATAAAAATTTTCGCCGAAAGCCGGAAAAAAGGGGCCATGCTTATCAAATGTTTTAATTCGGTTCATAAAATAACGTTCAATAAAACATATACGTTTTACGGCAAAGAAGAAAGGGGGTGATATTATGCCTTACGTAAGGGACATCATGAAGAAGGAAATCATTGTCGCTAAAATCCATGAGCCCATTCGGCATATCAGCAAAATTCTCACGGAAAAAAAGATAAGTAACATGCCCGTCACGGATAGCAGGGGCGCCCTTTTGGGCGTTGTTTCCGAGCAGGATATCATAAGGGCTATGGGATCGGAGAATTTCATGAAGCTTACCGCCGAAGATATCATGACAAAAATGGTTTGTTCGGTAAAGGAAAACGATTCGCTTGAATATGTTTCAAAAATTTTCACGGAAAATGCCTTCAGGCGTATTCCCGTCACACGAAACAAAAAAGTAGTGGGGGCGGTAACGCGCGAGGACATCATAAACAGTTTCATGAGCGAGTATTATTAGTAAAAAAACTTGTCATTTTTGCGGATTGTGGTATACTTTTATTGCTTGAAAGTTGAGGTAGAAAATGGGTAAGACTTTAAGTATCGCGATAGGCGCCCTGTCAGTTTTTGTGGGGCTTATTATGCTCATTGCCTGGTGGTACGAATTTCTTTTTATGCTGAGAGCCGGCATACCGGCCCTGCTTATAGCCGGCGGGCTTATCGCGATTTTTGCCGGATTAAGCGAGTTAAAAGATACGCTGAAAAGCCGGAAATAGCCCGCTAAAAATTCCATTCATAAACACCACAAATAGTAGTTTTTCATGTCGACAACCACGATATGTTGTGTTTTCCCCTTGACAAATTTATTTTCTGTGATATACTTGCCTTCAAACGGAGGGAATGAAATATGAAAAATAAAAATTTACGTCTTTCAGAAAACGCCGTAAAGGTTCTCAGAAAAAGGTATCTCGCGAAAAACGAAAAAGGCGAAGTCTCCGAGACGCCGGAGGAAATGTTCCTGCGAGTGACCGAAAACATTGCTTTCGCGGACAAATTGTACGCGTCCGGAAAAGGCCTTCAGGAAACAAGAGAAAAATTTTATAACGCGATGACCGCCCTGGAATTTTTACCCAATTCGCCTACTCTCATGAACGCCGGCAGGGACCTGCAGCAATTAAGCGCCTGTTTTGTGCTGCCGATAGAGGATTCGATGGAATCGATATTTGAAACCATCAAAGATACGGCCATGATTCATAAGTCGGGAGGCGGAACAGGATTTTCCTTTTCACGTTTGCGATCCAAAAGCAGCCAGGTGCGTTCAACCGGAGGCGTGGCCAGCGGCCCGGTATCATTTTTAAAAGTTTTTGACGCGGCAACACAAGCCGTAAAGCAGGGGGGAACCCGCCGCGGGGCCAACATGGGTATACTGCGCGTTGACCACCCTGATATTCTGGAATTTATTACCTGCAAGGAAAGCGACAAAGCGATAAATAATTTCAACATTTCGGTAGCCGTTACCGAGGACTTCATGGAAAAGGTGGAGTCGGGCGAAGATTATGACCTTGTGGATCCCCGCAGCAAAAAATCCGTCACAAGGTTAAACGCCCGCGAGGTTTTCGATCTCATAGTAAAAATGGCGTGGAAAAACGGTGAGCCGGGAATTATATTCATCGATAAGATGAATGAATTCAATCCGACGCCGAAGGTCGGATTATATGAATCAACAAATCCCTGCGGCGAGCAGGTGCTTTTACCCCATGAATCGTGCAACCTGGCTTCGATAAATCTTTCCCGGATAGTCTCGAACGGGAAAATCAACATGGAAAAACTCGCCAGGATCGTGAAAACGGCCGTTCATTTTCTCGATAATGTTATTGACATGAACAAATTTCCGCTGAAGAAAATCGAGAAAATAACAAAGGCCAACCGCAAGATAGGGCTTGGCGTTATGGGTTTCGCGGACATGCTTGTCGAATTGGGCATACCTTATAACTCGGATGAGGCCGTATTCACGGCCGATAAAGTCATGAGTTTTATTTTAAACGAGGCAAAAAAAGCGTCCTGCGAGCTGGCGCGGGAAAGAGGGGCTTTCCCGAATATCAAAAAAAGCGTGTATAACAGTCCGAACGGACCGAATCTGAGAAACGCCACATTAACCACTATCGCTCCGACGGGAACTTTGAGTATTATCGCGGATTGCTCCAGCGGGATAGAGCCGATTTTCGCCCTTGTTTACTACAAAGAGGTGATGGATAAAGACAGGCTTCCCGAGATCAACGGCGCTTTTAAAAAAATAGCCGAAGAAAGGGGATTCTGGAGCGAGGAGCTTCTCAAAAAAATAGCCGTCAAAGGCAGTATACAGGATTTTAAAGAAATTCCCGATGATGTAAAAAGAATTTTCGTTACGTCCCATGACATATCCCCCGAATGGCACATAAAAATACAGGCCGCGTTCCAAAAACATACGGATAACGCTGTTTCAAAGACGATAAATTTTCCTAACAAAAGCACCGAGGAAGACATAAAACAGGCTTATCTGCTGGCGCACAGGGCCGGATGCAAAGGCGTTACCGTCTACAGGGACAAGTCGCGGCAGGAACAGGTATTAAATATTGAGAAAGAGAAAGAGAAAGAGAAAGAGAAAGAAACCGCCGTGACCGTTTCGAAAATAGTTCCCCGCCCGAGGCCCGACGTTATATACGGGACCACCACAAAAATCGCGACAGGCTGTGGCAATCTTTATGTTACCATAAACGAGGACGAGAACGGGTTGCCTTTTGAGGTGTTTATGCAGATGGGAAAAGCCGGCGGATGCGCGATGAGCCAGCTCGAGGCTATCGGCAGGCTTCTTTCTCTCGCCCTGCGAAGCGGCATAGAAATACTTTCTATCATCGAGCAGTTAAAGGGGATAAGGTGCCCGGCGCCGAGCTGGGAAAAGGGCGGAAGGATATTTTCCTGCAGTGACGCCATAGCGCGCGTTATGGAAAGGCGCCTGGTAAAGGCGAAGAGAGAAGAAAAAGATGGCCCGCCTTCGGTTACGGGGCCGCTTTTCGGGGCCGCCCCGGCCGGTGTAACCGCAAAGAAGAAAATGGCGAGTGTTGTCGGCGTGTGCCCGGATTGCGGAGGGGCGCTGTGGCATGTCGAGGGGTGCATGGTTTGCAGGTCCTGCGGTTATTCTAAGTGCGGATAAGCAACCTGTCATTGCGGGCGAGATGAAAATCGCGATAATCGGTTTTTCGGGATGCGGTAAGTCGACCTGTTTTAAAGCGATTACGCGGAAGAAAAAAGAAGAGGCTCAAAACCACGACCCCACCAAACCGCGCCTCGGTGCCGTAAAAATTCCCGATTCCAGGCTCGAAAAATTAAAATCTATTTTTAACCCGAAAAAACTCACGCCCGCCGAAATTACTTTTGAGGATCTCCCCGGTTTTTATCTTCCGCAGATCAAGAAAGCGGACGCTGTCATGGAGGTTCTGGGCCTTTTTTCCGGCAGGGACCCGGCCAAAGATATCGAAAACGTGGAAACAGAATTCATGCTGAGCGACCTGGAAATAATCAACAACAGGCTGGGGACCATGGAGAAGGAGCTAAAAGTCCCCAACCCGCCCGCGGAGGCCCTGGCGGAACGCGAGACACTGCTTTTATGCAGGGATTTTCTTGAAAAAAATAAGCCGCTCAGGGAACTGGAATTAAAAGCGGGCCCGGAAAAAGAAATTCGCGGTTTTCAATTTTTAAGCAGAAAACCCGTTTTTATTCTCGCCAATACAGAAGAAAATCGCGCATCCGGGCGCTTAACGGAAAAAGTAGAAAAACTTTGCCGCGAAAAAAAAATTGAATACAGCGAATTCTGCGCGAAGCTCGAATCCGAAATCGCCGATCTCGACGAAAAAGAAAAAGAACTGTTTCTCGGGGAAATGGGTTTTGAGAAAAAAACGCCTGAAAAGATAATCAGGCGCGCTTACGACTCACTCGGATATATAACATTTTTTACGGTTAAGGGGGGTCAGGCAAAAGCCTGGCCCCTGAAAGCAGGCACATCCGCTTTTTTGGCGGCCGGAAAAATACACTCGGACATACAGAAGGGATTCATAAAAGCCGAGATTATCGGTTTTGATGATTTAGTGTCATGCGGATCGATGCAGAACGCGAAGAAAAAAGGGTTGTTGAAATTAGAGCCGAAAGAGTATACAATACGGGATGGGGATGTAGTTGACTTCAGGTTCAGCGTATAGAGATTCGCGGAAGGCCCCGGCGGGGGAAACAAGCGTATCCCGGATCCGGAATAGGTTGGTTATGCGACTGGCAAGTTTCATATTTTTGATAACTTTTATTTTTCTCGCGGGATGCGGCGGGGTAAACGAAAACAGGATCAATGAAATTCTTAAAAAAGACCCTTCTTTCGAGAAGGATTTAAAAAAGAAAAAAGAGATAGCGTTAAAAATATCGGATTTAAAAGATTCCTACCGGAAGAAAAAAAGCGATACCGCCAAAAAAATGCGCGCTCTTAAAATAAGTTTGCGGGATAAAAAAAATGATCTTAAACGCGAGATTCTCCGCCTGGAAGCCGGTATGAAGCCGAATATAAAATCCCTGCGCGCGAATCTGGAGAAGAAACGCTCCGAATACGCTTTGAAGCACGGTGAATTAAAAAATTCCCTCGCTAAGGCGGCGAATATACAAAAACTTCTGGAGAAAAAAAATGAACTCGCCCTTTCTTCAGACGAGCTTTCCGTCTGGAATGACAGGGTGCGAAAACTTGAAAATACGATCGCCACTCTCCGCAAAACACTCGACGGGCTCCGGGAGAAAATGCGCCTTATCAGGACCGAAATTCGCATTCTCGAAAAGTGAGATCATGCGTTACCGCGAAGCCGTCCGGTATTTGAATTCTCTTGCAGATTACGAGAAGACAGGACATAAGGCCAGCCTGTCGTTTGACCTGGAGAGAATGCGTCGCCTCGCGGAACTTTTTGATAAACCCCAGGAAAGTTTTCGTTCCATTCATATCGCGGGCACAAAAGGCAAGGGCTCGGTGGCCGCTTTTATATCCGCCGTCCTGATGGAGGAGGGATTCCGCGCGGGGCTTTACACATCCCCGCATCTTGTTACTCCGCGCGAGAGAATAAAAGTCAATAATGAAATGATAAGTAAGGCCGCCCTCGCTTTTCACGCCGGCGGAATAAAAAAGAAACTCGCGAAAAAAAACGTTGGATTTACCCCTACATATTTTGAGATTTACACGCTTCTCGCGTTTAATTATTTCAGGGCGCGAAAAATAGATTTTGGCGTTATAGAAACAGGCCTCGGCGGCCGGCTGGACGCGACGAATATAGTGCGCCCGCTTGTTTCGGTCATAACTCCGGTAAGCCGCGACCATACGCGTGTCCTGGGGGAAGATGTTAAGTCCATAGCCGTGGAAAAAAGCGCGATAATAAAAAAGAAATCCACGGCGGTAAGCGCGCCGCAGGACGAAAAAGTTATTGATATTATCAGGAAAAGGTGCCGGCGCCTTGGCGCGCGGCTTATTCTGGCGGGAGAGGATATAAAATTCAGCGAAATTTCACATGATACGCGGCGCGAGGTATTTGACATTGCGGGCGAAAACGGAAATTACGGGCCGTTGCTTATCCGGTTACTCGGCCGCCACCAGATAGCGAACGCCGCCTGCGCAATCGGGGCGATAGAAGCCCTGGGTAAAAAAATATCCGTCCCGGCGATAAAAAAAGGGCTGGCGAAGGCCCGGAATCCCGCGAGGTGCGAGGTAATGGCGAGAAAACCTTATATCGTTCTTGACGGAGCGCAAAACAGGGCGAGCGCCGCGGCCTTAAAAGAAACAATTAAAAGAAATTTTAGTTATCGCCGCCTTATTTTAGTACTCGGTATTTCGAAAGAAAAAGATATAAAAGGCGTGTGCGATGAGCTTTTTTCCGCGGCCGACCATGTTATTTTGACAAGGGCGATGACAAAACGGGCCGAAAGCCCGCGCGTTATCGCGCGTTTTGCCGGGAAAAAAAATGTAACTTTAACAAACTCCGTGAATGAGGCGATGAAAAAAGCGCGTTCCCTGGCGGGAGAGCCCGACATGATACTGGCCGCGGGATCTTTTTACGTGGCGGGTGAAATAAAAAAAATGAAAGTAAACCGGACATGGAAGACACGATCGTTGCGATATCAACGCCTGTAGGCGAGGGCGGTATCGGCATAGTGCGCATGAGCGGCCAAAGGGCGCTTTCGGTGGCTGATAAAATATTCAGGCCGAAAAGCGGGCGTAAGCCCTCTGAATCTAAAACATACACTACGCACTACGGCCACATTATTTGCTTCGCGGCGCCCCGAGCCCCGAAATACCGCCCCGGGCCCGGCAGGATTTTTCGCGATGACAAAAACGCGGAAGTTATAGATGAAGTCATACTCACCGTAATGCGCTCGCCAAAAAGTTACACAAAAGAAGATATCGTCGAGATAAACTGCCACGGGGGCATAGTCCCTTTGCGTAAAGTGCTGGAGCTTATTTTAAGTCTGGGTGCGCGGCTCGCGCAGCCGGGTGAATTTACAAGAAGGGCTTTTATGAACGGAAGGATCGATCTCGCCCAGGCCGAGGCGGTCCTGGATATTATCCGTTCAAAGACAGAGGATTCCATGAAGGCGGCTCTATGCCAGCTGGAAGGGGAACTTTCCGGGAAAATAAACCGGTTAAAAAAAGAAGTTCTGAACGTTTTGAGTGAAATAGAGGCGCGGATCGATTTTTCCGAAGATGACATAGAGTTCACGCCCAAAAAATCGCTTTCGCGCGGTTTAACGCGTATTTCCGGGGAGATGGGAAAACTTATTGACGGCGCGAATAAAGGTATTATTCTCAGGGAAGGCATAATGTGCGTTATATGCGGCAGGCCCAACGCGGGCAAGTCATCGCTCATGAACGCTTTTTTGAGGCGGAACAGGGTTATCGTTACCCCGGTTCCGGGCACGACCCGTGACGCGATAGAGGAGGAAATAAGTTTAGACGGTATACCGATAAGAATTGTTGACACCGCCGGTATTTCCGCCGGCGGAAATATTGTCCAGAGGCGCGGGATGCAAAAGTCCAGGTCCTACATAAAGGCAGCCGACCTTATCCTGTTCATGCTGGATTCGAGCAAGCCATGGTCCAAAGCCGACAGCGATATATTCAGCAAGATAAAGGGCGGAAAATTCATGGTAATCGCCAATAAGAGCGACCTTCCGAAAAGGCTTGATTTGAAGAAGGTAAAACGCGTTACGCGAAAAGACGATATAATGGAAATTTCGGTGCTGAAAAAAAAGAATCTGAACATGATAGAAAAGTCGATACTGGGAGAAATCTGGAGGGGGCGCCTGAGGCATCCCGAAGCGGCGTTTATAACAAATCTGAGGCATAAAAAGGATCTTGAACGCGCCCGTAAACGCGTAAAAATGGCCGTAAACACCTTGCGTCCGGGCTCTCTTTTCAAACCGGAAATAACCGCTTTGGCACTGAGGGATGCCGTATTTTTTCTCGGCTCCATTCTTGGCGAGGCGACGGGCCCGGACATGCTGGATAGAATTTTTTCAAAATTCTGTATTGGAAAATAAGTTGCGCCGAAGATGATTCTATAATATAATATTCCCTTACGTTAAAGAAAGCGGGAGAACATATGCTGAACACAAAAGAGGCCTTGCTTGAGGTAGCGGGAAACAGGATATTCTGGTTTACCCTTTACTCCTGGATGATCGCCCAGAGCATAAAAGTGCTTATAGGTACCATACGGGAGAGGAAATTCAATTTTCGCTGGTTTGTCGGGACCGGCGGTATGCCAAGCTCACACTCGGCGACGGTAAGCGCTCTGGCGGCCCTGGTGGGCCTATCGTGCGGATTTGATTCCGTCATATTCGTTGTTACGCTGGCGTTCACGGTTATAGTTATAGTTGACGCGCAGGGATTCAGGCGGGCTACCGGAAAACAGGCGGAGGTTCTAAACAAGATTCTGGATGACATATACTGGAAAAAACGCATACAGGAAGACAGGCTTAAAGAACTTCTTGGGCATACCCCGGTGCAAGTTTTTGCCGGTATTGCCTGTGGCGTCATAAGCGCGCTTTTACTCTGGCAATTATTCGGATAATGATGAGCGCACATAAATGAATAATAAACTTCTGATCTTAATCATAGCGGTCATAGCCTCAGTCATACTTCTCTTTTCTTTCAGCCTGAAAAAAATCGTTTCCAACAAGGGCGTGGAGCTTCTGAGCCGCGCCGACCTGGAAAACAGGGAAACTCTTTTCACGGCAGGCGCCGCCTATCTGGAAAAAAAAGATTACCTAAGGGCAAAAGAAGCTTTTAAGGAATTTATCTCGCGTTTTCCGGACAGGCCCGAAGCCGCGAAAGCGCGTAAAGACATGGAAAAGATAAATATAAAGATTCTTTTCTCGAATATACCCGTCGAAGATAGCTTATCTTACGAAATAAAACGGGGTGACACGCTGGCAGGTATCGCTTCCAGGTTCAATACCACTGTCGAGTTGTTAAAAAAATCAAACGGCATCAAAGGCAATCTTATAATGCCCGGAAATTTTTTAAAAGTGAATAAAACGAAATTCGATATTTTAGTGGATAGGTCGGAAAATATTCTCCTGCTCAGGAAACCCGGCGGCGAGACCGTGAAAACATATGTTGTTTCCACGGGAGAAAATTTTTCCACACCGCTCGGAACGTTTAAAATAGAGGAAAAGCTCATAAAGCCCCCCTGGTACAAGAAGGTAGGGGCTATCGTTCAGCCGGGAGCCACTGAATACGAACTTGGGTCGCGCTGGATGGGGCTTTCCGCGTCCGGATACGGCATACATGGCACCAGAGACGAATCTTCCATAGGAAGGCATATTACCAAAGGGTGTGTCCGAATGAAAAATAAAGACGTCGAGGAACTTTATTCTATTGTCCCCGGCGGAACAGAGGTCACTATAATCGAGTGAGCGGGCCATGAACGGACTGGATTTCGAAAAACCGATACTGGAACTTGAGAAAAAGATAGAAGAGCTCAAGAGTTTTACCTCCAGGGAGGATATCGACCTTTCCGGCGAGATAAAAAAACTCGAGGAGAGGCTTAAAAAAGTAAAACAGGAAGTGTTTAAAAATCTTACCCCCTGGCAGAGGGTGCAGATAGCGCGGCACCCTAAAAGGCTGTATACGCTGGATTATATAGACCTGATCATGACGGATTTCATGGAACTTCACGGGGACAGGCTTTACGGAGATGATAAAGCTATCGTGTGCGGGCTGGCGAAAGTGGACGGAAAGAAAATAGCCGTTATAGGGCATCAGAAAGGCAAGGATACGAAAGAAAACCTGATGCGTAATTTCGGAAGCGCGCATCCGGAGGGCTACAGGAAATCAATGAGGATAATGGAAATGGCGGAAAAATTTAACCTGCCGATAGTTATTTTCATCGATACCCCGGGCGCTTATCCGGGCATAGGCGCCGAAGAGAGGGGGCAGGCCGAGGCGATAGCGAAAAATATGTTTAAAATGTGCGAGTTAAAGACCCCTGTTATTATTTTTATTATAGGCGAAGGCGGTTCCGGCGGCGCTCTTGGCATAGGTGTTGGTGACCGGATTTATGTGCTGGAATACGCTTATTATTCTGTGATTTCTCCGGAAGGTTGCGCGGCTATTTTATGGAAAGAACGCTCCAAGGCGCCGGAAGCGGCCAAAACGCTTAAACTGACCGGCAAGGACCTGCTCGAACTGGGCATAGTTGACGGCGTGATAAAGGAACCGCTGGGCGGCGCGCACAGGGATCCGCAGGAAATGGCCGCCAACATCAAGGCTGCCATCAGAAAAGACCTTGATATACTGCGGGCCATAGATAAGAATAAGCTTATAAAACAAAGATACGATAAATTCCGTAAAATCGGCGTTTTTAAGGAAAATAAATCCGGCTCAAATTAAAACCCCACTCCCGGATCGGACAAAAAAGATTTATTTGAATAATCCGGGGGTGGGGTTTTAACTGGTGCCAGAGGAGGGATTCGAACCCTCATGGCCTTTCGGCCACTGGTTTTTGAGACCAGCATGTATACCAATTCCATCACTCTGGCGGAGAAATAAATCACCCGCTCGCATCATAATATATCATAACCCCAATCCTATTTCAACGGGTAAAGCGTTTGCTTTTTAGGCGGCATGATTCGTATGGCTGCGCTCCGGAATGGCGCGCATATTTCCGTCGTAAAATAGTCAGGAGAAAAAAAGGTGTTAAGAAAAAACCGGGCACTTAAAAAATTAACGACAAGAAAAGGGGGAGCCGCTAAACTTATGCGCGGGATATTATAGCTTTATAAAAAGGCAAAATATCCTTCATCAAGGCGATTAATCTTTGGAAACTCCGGCTCTCGAATGATAGAAATATTTTTAAATTGATTACGAAAAAACTTTAATATTGACGAAAACAAATTCAGGTGTAGAATAATGCTAAGATTTGATCAGGCTAGAAAAGCTTTTATTGAAATATTGGCCGGGTATAACAAAAATATCTTTGGCCAGATTCCATAGGCCATGTAGAGATAAGCGCACAAAAAAAGGCTGCCAAAAAAATATTATAAAAAGGCGTGCGCTATTCGGCATAATAGTACAGATTTACGGTATACGCTTTAGCTGATCGGCGAGTCTATTGATAAATTGAGAATTTAAAGGGGCTGTGGTGAAGCGGGATCACACCACAATGGCATTGTGGTATCACGGGTTCGATTCCCGTCAGCTCCACCAATCGGAAAAAGGGGCGCCTTTTAAATAATCAAGTGAATTATTAACGCGTAACGCTGGCGCGGCGCCTCTGGCGGCGGCACCGCCTACGTCAGTAAGCGAACCCGGCCGCCGCCAGAGGCTGCGGCCTCACTCACTAACGAGCTTCGTAATATAAAGAG
>CAYTQI010000002.1:36685-98173 GCA_964440235.1 uncultured Planctomycetia bacterium | reverse complement strand
GTCGGGAAGGCGGGATTTGAACCCGCGACCTCTTGGTCCCGAACCAAGCGCGCTAGCCAAACTGCGCTACTTCCCGAATTTCTGCCTGCTTATACACCAGGATTATAGCATATTAATATATCATTACGATATGCAAAAAGCAACGAAAAAGCGCGTAAAAAGCGTGTAAGAAAAGGCGGCGCGGGCGGCGTTCCGCCAATAAACTGATAATAAAAATCGCCCGCGAAGAGAGGATTTCTATGGGGCTTCGACATTCCGGGGTATTTTTCTTACCGGCTATTTAGCGGAAAGTTTAAAAGAGAAAAGAGGCTCTCCCTGGCGTAAACGCGTTTTAAAGCTTTTTCAGAATTTAAAAGAGAGGCCTGTGTCAAGGGACCAGGCGTATGTTGTTATGTTGGCGTCTTCCAGAAAATTACCGTTATTAAACATATGATGGCTTATCTTGGGCGCGTACATGAAGGCGACGCTAAGTGAAAGATTTTCTATCAGGTCAGCGCCCAGGCCGCAGGTAATGTGATGCTCGGTTACAGCCGGAAGAGCGATGCCTTCAAACGGCCTGTCTTTTTTCAATGGATGTTTTCCGTAGTTATATCCCGCGCGGACTGTCAACTTTTCGACAACCATTTTCTCAAGAATATCGTATTCCGCGCCAAGTTTATACACCGCCTGATTATTCCAGTTTACGTTCCAGGCCGCCGCGTTGTTACGATTTTCCCTGTATTCCGGCTGATTCTTTCCGAGAACGTGGTTCCAGTTAATCCACTCTATGTCAAAAGCCATGCGAAACTTTTTATCGGGTTTTAAGCCAAAACCGAATGTCAACGTTCGGGGCTGGTTAAGTTGCAGTTTATCCCTGCCGTAACAGGTATCGTAGTGGAACGGGGCAAAGGCCTGTTCACTCTGATAAGCAAGGCCAAGTGATATAAAATCTTTCGGTACCCTCACATCCAGGCCGTTGGATGGTTTTACCAGCATGCTGAGAATATACCCGCCACCCCAGGCGCTTCCGTTACGATGCGCGCGTTCGGCGACACCGGCTGCCTCAAAATCCAACGTGGCATAATTTATACAGGCGCCGGCGCCCAGCGAAAATATGTCTTTGAATGAATATGAAGCCACCGGGGTTATCTGCATGCATTTGTATTCGGCATACGTTATGTTGCGATACAGATTTCGCCTATATTTGGTCTCCACACCCGAGGTTCCGTGAAGGCCGATTCCAAACGCGATATTTTTGTTTACGGGGAAAGTAACGCCCACTGCCGGTATGAGTATCGGGTCCGTATCGGATACGAGGGTAGCGCCGTTTTCGAGAATCTGCGGAAGAACAAAATTGCTGGTAGCGTTATATCTGGCGGAAACCGTGATTAAGGAAACACCAAGGTCCACGCGTTTTCCGACATCCTGCATGCCTGCGGGATTCGTTATAACGGTATTGGCGTCCAACGGGAGTCCGACACTTGCCCCGCCCATAGCCCGTTGAACCGGCCCGTAGCCGATAAGCTTAATGCCGTTTCCGGCGTATGCCGAAGAATACAGTAATATCAAGAACAAGGCCAACGCGGCCAGGCAGCGGTAAAAAGTTTTTCCTTGTTTTAACGAGGGCATGATCAGTATAAACCCTCTTCCAGGAAGAATTCGGGGTCATCAATGACCGCCCTGTAATCCGAGGGAACAGGCAGCGGAAACGTAATCACTTCATATCCGCCGACAATCATTCTCGTGACCGTCCGAAAAACACCGTCTAACACGCCCCATGTGTAAGCGGCAAAAGGCCCGCTTTCATCGTTCGCCCTTCCTATACGGTAAAGTATCTCAAGAGGACACGTAATTATATTTGAAACCCCTCTGCCAAGCTTCTTCAGCGGCGTGTCGGCATATACGCCCGACGCAAAAAGAAAAACTGCGATAAGTATAAGTAAAACGAGTTTCCTCATGCTTTCCCTCCTTCGTTTATGATAAATATACCATATATTTGGTACATAATCAAATAAATCCGTTATTTTTAAGAACGCTTTCCGTAACCGCGCCGGCGGAATTTTTCCCGTACAACAGGCGGTTATGCGTGTATTTCGCCAGTATATCAAACTCTATATTTACTTCGTCACCTGTTTTTTTATATTTTAAATTTGTGGCGCGGATCGTCAGCGGGATCAGGAATACGCGAACGGCGCTTTCGTCAATCGACCCCACCGTTAAACTTATCCCGTCTACGGCAATAGAACCCTTTTTTGCCAGATAAAGCCTGTCTGCCGGCAGAATCGCCAGGTCCATGTAAGGGCTATGCCCCATTATCATGGATTTTATTTTTCGCGAGCCGTCAACATGTCCCAGGACAAAATGCCCCTCTACGCGGTCATTCCACGCGCGTGACCTCTCAACATTAACAACATCATTTATTTTCGCACGCCTGAAAGTGGTATTCTTAAAGGTCTCTTCGGTAATATCAAACGAGAGGTATTTTTTTTCCACTCCTGTTATCGTAAGGCATACGCCGTTTATCGATATGCTATCCCCGATTTTTACCGCCTCCGGGTTTTTCGCAAAGTAAACACCCAGCCTGCGCGCGCCGCCTCGGCCGGCAATGCTTTTTATAACGGCTGTTTGCTCAATTATACCCGTAAACATTTACGCGTTTTTCCTTCGGCGGAAGGCGGAAATGTAATTTTTATTCAATTCCCGGGCTTCCTTCCGGCATATTCCTATTTTTATTTCAACGCCGTTTTTTCTCAACATCTTCAACCCTTTACCGTTTACCAGGGGGTTGGGGTCCTTCATGGCCGTATATACTTTTCTCACTCCGCTTTTCATGATACTGTCCACGCAAGGCGGAGTTTTTCCGTAGTGAGCGCACGGTTCAAGATTAACGTATAAATCGGCGCGGGCGGCTTTTCTCCCCGCTTTCCTTAACGCGACGACTTCAGCGTGGGGCCCGCCCGCTTTTTTGTGATACCCTTCGCTTATGATTTTTCCATCCTTCACAACCAGCGCCCCGACAAGCGGATTCGGGTATGTCTTTCCTTCAGCTTTTTTAGCAAGCTGGATCGCGCGCGTCATGAATTTTTTTTCGTCGCTACTCATTTCCCGTATTCCGTCCGGCCAAAACAGAAACCGCATGTAATAACAGGTTTTAAGGTTTTAAATTGGCCTTATTTTTTCCGCTTCCTGTTTAAGCTGTTCCACGACACTGTAGGGTACCTTCACGCCGCCGAGAAGCACTCTGCCTTTGCCCATACCGTGACAATCGGAACCGCCCGTAACAATGAGGCCGTGATCTTTCGCCATTTTTTCGTATTTTTTGCTTTGTGTGTATGATTGGTCCGTATGATAAGCCTCTATTCCGCGTACGCCTAATTTTATAAATTCACTGACCAGTGAATCATCGCCGATGGTTTTAGGGTGCGCGAGAACCGGTACCCCGCCCGCGCGCGATATAACCTCAATCACTTCCTCCGCCCGGAAACCAACTTCTTCCACATAACAAGGTTTGAAATCGCCTATGTATTTATTGAAGGCCTCCTGGATCGACGAAACCGCTTTCGCCTCCAGAAGGGCCTTTGCCAGATGCAGCCTGCCGACAGAGCCTTTGCTGAACGCTATCTCAATGACCCTGGACTTTTTCAGATTTATTCCGAACTTTTTCAGCTTCTCCAGCATTTTATCAAGCCGGCGGAGACGCCCTTCCTGTATTCCTTTAAGCACATCACGAAACCGCTTTTCTTTCCATGAAATAAAATACGCGAGCACGTGGATTTCTTTTCCGTCTTTTATTACGGTAAGCTCGGTTGCCGGTATGATTTCCAAGGAAATTTTCCGGGCGTGTTTTATCGCGGGCCCTATGGCGTCAACACAATCGTGGTCGCTGATAGCGATAGCGGAAAGCCCTTTTTCCACGGCGGTATCCACAACTTTTTCGGGCGAAAAGGTACCGTCGGAAAAATTGGTGTGAACATGCAGGTCCGCGTATCGATTCCGGGTCAAATCAAACGGGTTCACGATACGGCCTTTTTTTCGGATTTGTTTATCTTATCAAGAACGCCGTTCACGAATTTACCCGAATCCTTATCGCCGTACCTTTTTGCCATCTCGATAGCTTCGTTTATAGAAACTTTCGGCGGTATATCAGACGAAAGCAAAATTTCGAAAGTGGCTATCCTTAGTATGTTTCTGTCAATTATCGGCATTCTCTTTATCTGCCAGTTCGTGGCATATTTAGAAATTGTTGAATCAATAAAATCCTTGTTATTAAATACGCCTTCTACTAAAAGCTCGGAAAATTTCCTTATTTCGCCTTTTATGAACTGATGGCTCTCCCAGAAAATCCCGGAACACTCAAGCGGAGGATCCTTCCTCACGTCAACGGAATACAGTATTTTTAAGGCGCATTCGCGCGCTTTTGTCCTGTTACGCATTTTATTTGACTTTTTTATAGAGATTCGCCATCTCTATAGCCGAAAGCGCGGCGTCCCTCCCCTTGTTTCCGCTTTTCGTTCCCGCGCGTTCTATCGCCTGTTCAAGCGTGTCCGCGGTAATAATGCCAAATATACACGGAGTATTACTTGACATGGCGACGTGCGCCACGCCCTTGGCCGCTTCGGCGGCTATGTAATTGAAGTGGGGCGTTTCGCCTCTGATAACCGCGCCGAGCGCGATTATGGCGTCGTATTTCTTTGACCCGGCAAGCCGTGAAACAGCGGCCGGAATTTCAAACGAGCCCGGTACCCAGAGGGCCAGAATATCTTTCTCGTCCGCGCCGTGCCGGACAAGCGCGTCTCCGGCGCCGTCAAGAAGCTTTGCCGATATAAACTCGTTAAATCTCGAGATAACAATACCGAATTTTAACCCCTTCGCGATCAAATCGCCCTTAACTATTTTCATGCCTTGCCTCCATTTTTACGCGTGCCTTAAAACGTGCCCTAATTTATCCTTTTTCGTTTTTAAATATTTCCTGTTCGCGCCGTTAGGTTTCACCTCTAATGGTATCCTCTCCAGTATCTTCAACCCGTACCCGTCAAGTCCCACGATCTTTTGAGGGTTATTTGTAAGCAGCTTTATTTTTTTAAGCCCCAGGTCGGCCAGGATCTGCGCGCCTATGCCGTAGTCGCGAAGATCCGGCTTGAATCCCAGATATTCGTTTGCCTCGACTGTGTCAAGTCCATGATCCTGAAGTTCATAGGCCTTCATTTTATTGCCGAGTCCTATGCCTCTTCCCTCCTGCCTCAGATAAAGCAAAACACCCTTTCCCGCCTTTGAGATTATGTTTAACCCTTTCTCAAGCTGCGTCCCGCAGTCACACCTTGAGGAGCGAAATACATCACCGGTTAAACACTGTGAATGAACCCTTACGAAAGGGGCCCCCTTCCCCACATTCCCCTTTACAAGGGCAATATGGCAATCTCCGGTAATCTTTGACCTATAGGTAAAAGCCCTGAATTTTCCGTATTTCGAAGGCAGGGCCGCTTCGGAAATTCTCTCCACTAATTTTTCATATTTACGCCTGTGGTGAATTAATTTCTCTATTGTGCAAATCTTCAGGCCGTGCCTCCCGGCAAAATCCAAAAGTTCAGGCGCCCTCGCCATTGTCCCGTCTTCGTTCATGATCTCGCATATAACCCCTACTGCCGGAAGCCCCGCCATCTTCAGTAGATCAATACACGCTTCCGTATGCCCGGCCCTTACAAGGACCCCGCCTTCCTTCGCGCAAAGCGGAAATACGTGCCCCGGCTTTATAAAATCGTCCGGCCGGGAGCGTTTTCCGGAAAGAAGTTTGATGGTATGGGCCCTGTCGTGCGCCGATATGCCGGTTGTAATTCCCCTCGCGGCATCCACTGAAATGGCCCATGCTGTCCGGTACGGGTCTTTTAATTCACTTGCCATAGGGCTCAGGTTTATCCTCTCGAGGCCGCCTCTCTCCATCGGAACACATATAAGCCCCCTGCCGAACTTGGCCATAAAATTTATCGCGGGCGCCGTTACTCTGGAAGCGGCCATAATAAGGTCACCCTCGTTCTCGCGCGAAGCGTCGTCAATAACAACGACGATCCTGCCTTTTTTTAAATCTTCGCTGACTTCGTTTATACTGTTAAATTTCATAAAAAAACCCCGAATTTCTTCGGGGCTTATTCGATTCATATAACTCGCTTAAATCCGAGCGGTCTCTTCTCTCATCCCGACTATACGGTCGGCCCCGGAATTTCACCGGATCTGCCCCGAACCGCGCAGGTTCAGGGCTCGTAGGCTTTCACTACCGGCCGAGGTATTTCACCTCGCCCCGAAGATTAAGAATATTTTACCCCGTCACCGCAAACTTGTCAAGCATAAAAGGCGTACTTCCCCGCCTAAAAGTTCCGGCCGAATTTTTCCGCCATTTTAATCCGCTCGGAGATCGGGGGATGGTCATAAAAAAGAAATTTCACGAATGCCGGAGGGTTCGGGTCTGAAAGGTTCCGTTCGGCGAGCTTACGCATAAGCGATATGAAAATATCGCGGTTTTTTATCGCCTTCAGCGCGAAAAGGTCGGCGTTTCGCTCAAGACGCCGGGAAAACGCGTTTTGAAGCGGGCCAAGCGCAAACGTTGCAAGAAAAAGAATCAGCATGAACGCCGGAAATATACTTATGTCGTAAACGCGTTCCGCGCCGAGTGAGGCCGCGACCGGAGCGGAAACCAGATACAACACGAAGAAAGAAAAAAATGTGGAAAGCGTACCAAACGCGAGCAGTTTCCATATGTGAAACATTTTGTGATGGCCGAATTCATGCGCGAGAACCCCGGCTATTTCATCATAGGTAAAACTCTCAACAAGGTTATCGGCCAGAAGCACCCTTCGCGTCCGCCCCATGCCCACTACCGCGGCGTTAAGTTTGCTGGTTTTTCGGCTAAAATCTATCTTGTATACATCCAGGACCTTTATGCCGCATTTTTCGGATAGTTTTATTATATTATTCTTGAGATCATCGCCCACCGGATGATATTTAAAAAACAAGGGTATTACGACAAGCGGGGTTATCCTGGCAAGCACAACCGTGGCAAGCAAGTAAAATGCCGCTATCCAAACCCACCAGGACGCGGCAAAATTTCTCAGGAAAAAGTATAATGCCTGCATAAACACGACAAACATAGCGAGCGACAAAACACCTTTTTTAATATCATCGCTAAACCAGGCTAAAATCCTCATGTTGGAAAGGCGAAATTTGTGTTCCAAAATAAACCCCGAATAAAAACGCAACGGCAGTTCAAAAACATAGTAGAGAATCCCGAATACGGCGAGAAATACCGCCAGGGCGCAGTAAAAATTCGCGTTAAGCGCAAATGCCAGTGTTTTTAAATGGTGGGCGAGAAAGATTTGAAAAAACACAAGGTACAAAAGCGTATAAATTATACCGGACAGCGTCAAACGTACCTTTGCCCTGTTATACCGGCCGGCTTCTTCGGGGTTTCTTGGCATGCGTTTATTTATTCTTTTTTCTAAAATCCGAGAGTTCTCTTTTTTTTGTTTTAGTGCCCGACGCGATTTTACGCAGCCTCATCCAGTATGAACTCAATTCCGGGATGTCGAGCTTTTTTTTCAGTTTTAAGGCGGCGACTTTTTTGCCTATTTCATAGTACAGCTTTTCTTTCTGCATAGCCAGGTTCATAATATCAAATTGAATTTTTCCCGCTTTTGAAACCTTGATAATTTCTTTTTCGCTTTTTTTGGCTAAAACGCCCAGATCCTTTCCCAATCTCCTGAAACCATCCTTGGTCTGGTCAAGAAACTTCGACAAATCCTTCTGGATATCTTTTTTCTTTACCGCCATCTCATCCTCCTTTTTTATGTTCAAAAAAATCTTTATCTTCGGACGCCCACCTGTATTTACATATGCCGCGCCCGGATTTTTTTATAAATTCCGCGAGATACCTTACTTCCTCGCCGGGTTTTTTCTTTTCTATTTCCCCAATCGCCTGTTTTGTATTTAAGCCGGATTTATAAATCAGCCTGAACGCTTCCTTTATTTCGCTTATGGCGCCGCGCTTAAAGCCGGCCCTTCTCAGTCCGACGAGATTTACCGACCAGACCACCGACGGGCCCCTTACCGCCATGAAGGGAGGCACATCTTTGTTTACCCCGGAAAAACCCCCTATAATGGCAAGACGCCCGATTCTGCAGAATTGGTGCACCACAACGTTTCCGGATATGAATACCTGGGATTCCACATTAATATGGCCGCCGAGAAGAGCGCCGTTAGCCAGGATAACCTTATCCCCCAGAACGCAGTTATGCCCCACGTGTGAGAAAGCCATGAGAAAATTTTCATTTCCTATTTCGGTGGCCGAGCCCTCTTTGGTTCCCCTGTGGATTGTGACATACTCCCGTATAATGTTTTTTTTACCGATTCGAAGATAAGTCGTTTCGTTTTTAAACGCAAAGTCCTGCGGAACATGCCCTAGAACGGCCCCCATATGAACCTCGGTCCCTTCGCCTATTTCGGTATTGCCCGTAATATGCGCCCGGGCAAAAATTTTCACGTTTTTGCCTATCTTTGAGCCGGCTTCAACAATAGCGTAAGGGCCTATTTCAACACTTCGGTCAAGTTCGGCGCGGCGGCTGACTATGGCGGTAGGGTGTATCCTATTTTGCTTCACTTTCGTTCCAGTTTATCGATAATTTTGTTTATTGCGTCGGCTATCGGGCGTAAATCATCGTCTTTTCTTATCTGAAGCCGCATAGAGTAATCACCGTTTGAAATTTTTCTCAAATCATCCTCAAGCCGCTCAAGCGGGCCTATCATTTTATGGCTTAAAACCGCTCCCCAGATAAAAAGAAAAATTACCACGGGCGGTATTCCGATAAGAAGCAGAAAATTTATTTTTTCCGCGACGGGTATCAGGTTACAGGCGATGGACTCCGGTATGGCCAGTTGCTCCGCCATGATCTGAAATAACAGGTAATAAAGGCATCCCCCCACAATAAATAAAGGGAGCAGTATGGAAATAAGAATCAAAACAAGGTATTTGGCCTGCAGGGGATTTTTCGTAATAAATCTTATTCTCATTTGTATCCTATCCTTATTTCGTCGTATGCGGCGTCAGCGTAAGTTCCCGTGGAATCCGCGTCTGTCATAAACGATATGGCGCCGACATTAAGTTTTGGTTTTTTTCCGAACAATTTCACGTAATCTTCCACTATATCCCTTTCTTCCGACCGCCAGCCATCCTGTTTTCCGCTTTCAAGCACCAAAACTTTTATATTTTTCGAATACCCGCTCCTTCCGCATGTGCCCGCAGAAAGGCTTTCCGCCCAAACATATTCTATGCATTTAGAATTGGTAAAAAACGCGGCCGGAAAAAGCACATAAACACGGGAGGCAAAATCTTCCTCTTTCTTGCCTTCTATCGTCTCCGGGAGTTTCCTGCCGGGAAACTCATTAACACGCCATTTCCAGCTTATTACGGGACATTTTTTCACATCCAGTTTTATCCTGTAATATAACGCCGATGCGGTTTTATCGCTTTTTGCCCTGACGTACGAAAGGCTATCGTTTTTTTCTATAACATAAACGACCTTTCCTTTTAGTATTTTCTCCTCCCACTCTTTAAGGGAGTTCGCCCTGGAGAACGGAAAATACCTCACGATAGCTTCAATACCGGTTTTCTCCCCCGCGAAAAAACATTTTAGGGAAATCTTCCCCTTCAAAAAAAAGAAAACTGCGGTAAGAAAAATAAAAAAAATTGCTAAAGTGAGGGCACCCCTTCCGTGAGACATTTTCTTCATATACGCATACCGCTTTGCTGTTCGCTATAAAAAGCCGGGGCTAACTTTTCTGGAATTTGTTGACGATAAGCGCCAGTAAAAAACACGTATTTGCGCCTACAAAATATCCTAAAAAAGACGAGATATACGGAGCCATGACTGATATGCCCAGTAATTTTGATGCGATTCCGGCGATTAAAAGAATAAAACCTAAAAAAGTCAAACAACCAGTTGCAACGTTCATCTATATGCCTCCTTTTTAAAAAATCCCGCCCTCTTGGCAAAATATCAACATTGCTTTATTTTACCAAAGGGGCGGGATAAAAACATGCTTCTCTTAGAAGCTGAGTTTTACGGTTCCGACAATATCCGTTGCCGTAGTGTCTGATTGATCATAGTAGAAATTTCCGGGGAAAAACCACGCTGCCAGAAATCCAAACGCAACGTCTTCGGTATAATCCCAGGTTACGCCAAGATCGAATTCGGTACCGAGGAAAGGCGAGCGTTTTTCCATATTTCTTACGCCCCCTTCTATGAACCCGTTCGGCTCCAGAAGAATTCCTTCGATCTCTCTATTATATTGCTGCCAGAAAAATCCGAGTTTTCCGTCCACTGTGATGCTCTCGGTCGGCATAATATTTCCGTAAAGCAGCACCTGGTGCTGGTTATTGCGGGAATCATCGACCTGATTGTCTATGTAATTCCTGTATGGCAAAGTCCGCCCTACCAGCCAGCCCATATGCGTGAAATTGTACCTTCCGACATATTCACGGTATGCAGTGTCGAATTTGCCGCGGTACATGGAATCCCAACCGGTATATGTTTCGCTGCTCCGTCTATCAGGCGCATATCCCCTGTCACCCGAATACAGTATATATTCAGCCCCTAAAACCGGCTTCCACGGAATTATGTCTTTCAGGTATCTGCATTCTACGCTTCCGTCAACAGCCCAGGCGCTTCGGCCTCTCTTATGCAGCTGATCCCTGAAACCTACAAAATGCCCGAACTGATACGCGCCCTCTGCCGCAACAGTTAAGAATTCGAGCGGGTCCGCGCTTCCTCTCGCGCCAACGGTATGGACATAGTTGTGCTGCTTCACGTTTCTAGGCAGCACTGACCCCTTGTCGGTTTTATTGAACCAGTAGGCTTCCGCTTCACCGTTGAACGAATCAAAAAGATAACCAACATTCACGCCCAAAAGGGTCTCATCATCTTTGGATCCGATTTCGTTTTCCCATATCATCGCCGCGACAGCGTCAACGGTCCATGGATCATAATCAAATGTCGCCCTTATGGCATCGAATGACCTCATGCAGGTATATTCGTCAGCGTTGATAAGGTTATTGTAGTCACGCATGTTCGCGCCTACGATAAACCCTTTTCCGAACCACAAATCCTGACGGCCGATCTTCAGTGTAAGAGGCGAATACAGGAACTCTTTGAGCTCTATATACGCGAGATCAACGCCGACATTAAATTCGCGCAAATTCGGATAATCACTATCCGGAACAGGATCCGTGCTTTGATAGGTAGCGTCATATGTCACCGCGGGATCCGCGCCTGCCGCGTTCTTTGTTCTTACATCCCAATCCCTTTGGTTGAAGAGCCTTACTGTTCCAGAGACATTGTCCGTAAGGTCTGCGTCAAGCTGAATTTCCGCGGTACTCATGAACCATGTCTGCCAGTCATCGGTACCCTGCAGCGGATTCTGCTGCCGCTCGAAAGCGCCCGGCTGCTGCGGAATATCCGGCTCTTCATAGTGAGCATTGAGGTCATAATCGCCTCTCGCGAAACCGCGAATCGCGATATCCCCTGAGAGCTTTATGCTCTGTGTCGCGGCGTAAGCGCCCGTCGTAACGGAAAGCGCCAAAGCCAAAACACATATAATTCTTAATAATTTCATCTTTCCTCCTGATTATACAACCTTATATACGTACCAAGCGGGCTTGCCAATGAAGCCCATTTTTATCGCTCTTATATACCTATATCACCATGGCATTCATTTCGGCTTGAATTATTGCATCCCTCCTTTCTTAGCCGTTATTCGAAACCGCCATGATGTACAGCACAACGATGTAAGTATACCACAAAAGTTAGATTTGTCAAGACGCCGAATGAGTTTTTCTTACTTTCGCCAGGAAATAGGAATTCCTAACCATTCGGCCTATATCGCATTCGCTAAGGCCCAAATTCGTTAGGAACCGGTTGCGTTTTTCATCATCAATAAAATCTGCCGGCGTGTGCGTATCCGTATTTAACACCAGCGGCGCTTTAAGTGTTAACGCCAGTTTTACAAGACGCTTATTGGGTTTTGAGTGGCTTTTTCTTGTGGTAATTTCAAGAAAAACACCTTTTTTTTTCGCCAGCTTAATTTCTCTTTCGCTTATCATTCCGGGATGGGCAAGTATATCCGCGCGGGCTTCAATAAAAGCTTTATTTGTGCCCGGCAACACAGGTTCCGAAACAGTTTCGCCGTGTCCGACAATAATTTTCGCGCCGGAAGCGCGCGCGAACTTAACCAGGCCCTTTATGCTTTCAGGCGGGACATGTGTAATCTCGACTCCGGGAATGGATTTTATCTTCCAGTATTTGTTAAGAATTTTACAGGTTTTTACGATCCGCGGCACGACAAAATCGATATTTGAAAAATCAACATGGTCCGTAATCGCGATCGCCTCATAGCCTTTTTCCCACGCCCTCCTCACAAGCTCACTCGGTAAAAGCTCGCCGTCACTTAAAAGTGAATGCGTATGCAGGTCTATCATTGATCCCCTTTCATGTTAATGGCGTCCCTGGTCCGATTCGAACGGACGACACCAGGTTTAGGAAACCTGTGCTCTATCCAGCTGAGCTACAGGGACAAAATTTTGCCTTAAGAAATTTTTAACGCTGGGGCGATGTTAGAAATTCGGCCTGTGAAAAAATTTCTCACTGCCGAAATAACATTTATTCCTTGTCATATTTCACAAGCGAGAAAACCGGCGTATCCTTGATTTTTTCGCGGCCTTTCAAGAATTCGAGTTCGATTACAAAAGCCGCCTCGACAATTTCGCCTTCCATTTTTCTAACCAGATCTATAGCGGCCAGCGTTGTTCCGCCGGTAGCCAAAAGATCATCCAGCACAAGCACCCTCTTTCCCTTCTCAATCGCATCGGTGTGAATTTGAAGAGTGTCCCGGCCGTATTCCAGATCATAAGTAATTTCATGAGTTTTGTACGGAAGTTTTCCTTTTTTTCTAACCGGGATAAGGCCGCATCCGATTACATAAGCAAGCGCCGCGCCAAAAATAAAACCCCTTGATTCGACACTCACGATATAGTCGACCTTGTTATCCGCGTAACGCCTTACCAATTCATCAATTACATATTTAAATGCCTCTTTATCACCGATCAAAGGCGTAATATCCCTGAATACAATACCTTTTTTCGGAAAATCCGGAACATTCCGTATAATGGCCTTCAGGTCTTTTTTCATTTTACTACGGTTCCTCCTCCCTCCGCTTTTCCCTCTTCCTTCATCAATTCCCGTAATTTTCTCATCGCTATGCTCTCGATCTGGCGGACCCTTTCTCTCGTTATCCCAAAGTTGGAGGCGGTTTCTCTCAGAGTGTGCCGCACTCCGTCCTTGAGCCCAAAACGAAGGCTTAGAATTTTTTTTTCGCGCGGTGTCATTCTGTGCAGCAGGTCTTTTACCCTTTCGTGGAGAAGGAAATTACTTAATTCACCTACTTCCTGCGCCACTTTTTCATCCTCAATGAGGTCCATAAATTCCGTTGAACCGCTTTCATCTACAGGGGCATTCAGGCTTGAAACCGTACTCGCCATCCTGTTGAGCTGCCTGACGCGCTTCAAAGGCATCCTCATTCTCTTGGATATCTCGTTAAGCCGCGGCTTTCTCTTAAACTTGTGGGAAAGCTGCCCCGTTACTTTCTTGAACCTCATAAGAAGCTCAATAACATAAACGGGTATCCTGACGGTCTTCCCCTGGTTCGCGATAGCCCTTGTTATGTACTGTTTTATCCACCATGCCGCGTAAGTTGAAAACCTGTATCCTCTTTTGTAATTGTATTTTTCCACCGCCTTCATCAATCCAAGGTTGCCTTCCTCTATCAGGTCAAGCATCGGTACGCCAAGATAACTGTATTTTTTCGCTATGTTGATAACAAGCCGCAGGTTTGATTGTATCATTTTCTGCTTGGCGCGCTTGTCGCCTTTTATTATTTTCTTGGCGAGGCTAACCTCTTCGGCCGGTTTTAATAGCGGCAGATTTTTTATGTCCTTTAGGTAAAGCCGTATGTTATCCATTACTTCTTTTTCCTTTTTACAACCGCCCGGGCCGCGGCAAGCCGCGCTATGGGCACCCTGAACGGTGAACAGCTTACGTAATTAAGCCCGATGCGATCGCAAAATTCAACGGATTTTGTTTCGCCGCCGTGTTCCCCGCAAATTCCGATTTTAAGATTTTTCCTTGTTTGACGGCCCCGCTTAACGCCTATCTCCATAAGCCGGCCGACCCCATCCTGATCTATTGTCTGGAACGGATCTTCTTTCATCATTCCCTTATCGTAGTAATAGGAAAGAAACTTTCCCGCGTCGTCGCGCGAAAGCCCGTATGTCGTCTGTGTGAGGTCATTTGTCCCGAAAGAGAAAAATTCCGCCGCTGCCGCTATTTTGTCCGCGGTTAAGGCGGCTCGCGGAAGCTCTATCATCGTACCTACGGTATATTTCAGTTTTTCGCCATACTCTTTCGTCACCTCTTCCGCGACCTTGCGCACAACATCCTGCTGTTGTTTAAGTTCGTTCACATTCCCTACCAGCGGGATCATGATTTCCGGAAAAACCCTGGTACCTGATTTTTGTACCTCGCAGGCCGCTTCAAAAATTGCCCTCGCCTGCATGCGGGTTATTTCAGGATATAAAATCCCGAGCCGGCACCCCCGAAGCCCGAGCATGGGGTTCATTTCCTTAAGGTAATTTATTTTTGCGTTAATTTTTGCCGCGCTTACGCCCATGATCTCGGCCATTTTTTTTACCTCGGCCTCCTCGTGAGGCAGAAATTCATGAAGAGGCGGGTCCAGCGTCCGTATGGTAACAGGGAGGCCTTTCATTACCTTGAATATTCCCTCGAAATCCTTTTTCTGGATCGGCAGAAGTTTTGCCAGCGCATCTTTCCTGCCGGACGCATCTTCAGCAAGAATCATCTCCCGCATGGGCTCTATCTTGCCTTCTCCAAAAAACATGTGTTCAGTACGGCAAAGGCCTATTCCCTCGGCTCCAAAAGCAAGCGCTATCCTGGCCTGGTCACCCTGGTCGGCATTTGTCCTTATTTTCAATCTGCGCTTTTTATCGGCCCACCCCATCAGTTTCTTGAAGAGCCTGTAGGTGCCGGATTTGGCGGGATCCATGCTTTTATCGTCAAGAACCTGCAGTATCTCCGAGGGTTTCGTCTTGATCTTACCGTAAATTACTTCCCCTGTCGTTCCGTCAATGGATATATACTCGCCTTCCTTAACTACAGCGTCCTTAACCCGCATTTTTCTTTCGGTATAATCTATGTCCAGCGCGCCGCACCCGGCCACGCAAACCTTTCCCATCTGCCTGGCGACAAGCGCCGCGTGTGAGGTCATCCCTCCCCGCGCGGTCAGGATTCCGACTGCCGCGTTCATGCCGGTAATATCTTCCGGGCTGGTCTCAATACGAACAAGAATTACATTCTCTCCTTTTTTCGCCTCTTCTTCGGCGTCAGAGGCGTTGAATACCACTTTGCCGCAAGCGGCGCCCGGCCCGGCATTAAGCCCCTTAGCCAAAAGTTTTCCGTTTTTTACCGCGTTTTTCTTTTCCGCGAGGTCAAATACGGGCCTGAGAAGCTGGTTCAGCTGTTCGGGGTCTATTCTCCGAAGCGCTTCGTCCTCGGAAATCATTCCCTCACCTACCATATCTACCGCTATCTTGATGGCCGCGAGGCCGGTTCTTTTTCCGGCCCTTGTCTGCAGCATCCAGAGTTTGCCTTTTTGGATGGTAAACTCCATGTCCTGCATTTCTCTGTAATGCTTTTCCAGCTGCCTGTAAATTCTCAATAGCTCCCCGTATGGTTTTTTGAGCTGCTTTTCGAGTTTTTCTATGGACTGCGGCGTGCGTGTACCGGCAACAACATCTTCTCCCTGAGCGTCCAGAAGATATTCCCCGTAAAATCTTTTCTCGCCCGTTGCCGGATCACGGGTAAATGCCACGCCCGTACCGGAGTCCTCGCCCATGTTCCCAAAAACCATTGACTGCACGTTAACTGCCGTTCCCCAGAGATCCGGTATTTTATTTATCTTCCGGTAAGCAATGGCCCTGTCGTTATTCCATGACTGAAAAACCGCTCCTATTGAGGCCCAGAGCTGCTTATACGGATCTTCTGGAAAAACTTTTCCGGTTTTATTTTTAATCTCCTCCTTATATAGCTTTACCAGTTTTTTCAGGTCTTCCGTTGAAAGGTCAATATCCAGTTTAACTCCTTTTTCCTTTTTGATCTTATCCATTATGACCTCAAACGGATCATGTTCGTCTTTGCCTTTCGGCTTGAGCCCGAGAACAACGTCCCCGAACATCTGCACGAATCTCCTGTAGGCATCGTAGGCAAACCGCTCATTCTTCGTCTGCTTCGCCAGCCCCTTAACCGTAACATCATTCAGGCCAAGATTCAGGACCGTGTCCATCATGCCCGGCATTGAAACGCGCGCGCCGGAACGCACCGAAACAAGAAGAGGGTTATCGCTGTCACCGAAAATCGCGCCCATGGCTTTTTCTATTTTTCTCAGGCTCGAGGCGACATCTTCTTCGAGATGCCGGGGATACTTTTCGCTATTTTCGTAATAATAAACGCAAACATCGGTGGATATCGTAAATCCGGCCGGCACCGGTATTTTCATGTTAGTCATTTCGGCGAGATTGGCGCCCTTACCGCCAAGTAGATTTTTCATCGCGGCTTTGCCTTCCGCTTTCCCATCACCAAAAAAATACACGTATTTCTTTCCCGATCCCGCTTTCTTCGCTCTTACCGCCATTTTCACTTTTCTCCCTTCTTTTACTATTCGTTCCCGCGTACTTCTCATCCTTAACGCTACCTCGCAGCGTTTCCCGCACACAAATGCGGGCCCTTACAGTTTATCCTCTATATACTTCTTCACCCTGGAAATGTCAATCCTGTCCTGTCTCATTGTATCCCTGTCTCTCACCGTTACTTTTTTATCTTCCAGGGAATCAACATCAACCGTAACGCAATACAGGGTTCCCGCCTCGTCCTGTCTCCTGTAAAGACGGCCTATGGAAGCGGTGTCATCATAAACAGAATTGTACTTTCCCCTTATATCCTCATGAATAGATTTCGCGAGTTTCACTATCTCGGGCCTGTTTCTTAAAAGCGGGAAAACGGCCGCCTTCACGGGCGCCAGATCTTTATGTAAGCTTAAGACAACCCTTTTCTCTTTTCTTACTTTTTCCTCGCGATAGGAATCCACCAAAAACGCCAATACGCTTCTATCAACTCCCCCCGAAGGCTCAATTATGTAGGGATAAAACTTTTGCTTGGAAGCGTCGTCGAAATACCTTAAATCCTTACCGCTTACTTTCGAATGCTGTTTTAAATCAAAATCCGTCCTGCTTGCTATGCCCTCCAGTTCGCTCCAGCCGAAAGGAAAATTGTATTCTATATCCGAACAGGCCGAAGCGTAATGGGCAAGTTCCTCTTTTGAATGCGGCCGTGTTCTTAAATTTTCCGTTTTTATCCCTAATTTCACATACCAGTTAAATCTCTCTTCAACCCAGCGTTTATAGGACGCCTGGGCCTCTTCCGGCCTGACAAAATACTCGATCTCCATCTGCTCAAATTCTCGGGTCCTGAAAATAAAATTTCCGGTTGTGATTTCATTGCGAAAGGCCTTGCCGATCTGGGCCAGGCCGAACGGAAGTTTCGGGTGTTTTGAGGAAAGGATATTTAAAAAATTAACAAACATCCCCTGGGCGGTTTCCGGACGAAAGAATACTTTTTGAGCGGTTTCCTTTACCGGGCCGCACAATGTCTCAAACATTAAATTGGCAGACATGGATTTTTCCGGTAGGGGCTTGCCGCAGTTCGGACAGGGCTTTTTAGCTGCTATGTTTTCGTCTGTCCTAAAAAATTTTTCGCAGGCCGGGCATTTTATAAAAGGGTCGGCGAAACTCTCTAAATGGCCGGATGCCTCCCAGACTCTGGGATGCATCAAAATACTGGCGTCCATACCGAAAATATCGTCTCTTTCATAAACCGAACTATTCCACCAGGCCCGCTTCACATTGTTTTTAAGCTCCACGCCAAGCGGACCGTAATCCCAGACGCTTCCAAGGCCGCCGTATATCTCGCTTGATTGAAATATAAATCCGCGCCTCTTGCAAAGTGACGCTATCGTATTTAAGTCAAACATTGTTTTTTTCCTTTCAAAAGATTGCTGATGGCTGCCATGCGTTAACGCAGGCCCGTTAAAAATCGTTTATACGGTAGGTCCGTCTTTACAGGCCAACCTTCCCGATAAACTCCCTGCTCTTAAGCCTCAAGTCAAGATGGTAATTGATAAAGCCCCGAAGGAGTTTTTCAACCTCCGCGCCCACCCTCTTGCTTACCTTTATCTGTTTTATCCTTTCAAACGGCAAATTCCTTATGTGCGAGATAAAATTAAGCGTGCCGGCAAGAACCGGGCCCGCGCTTTTGTCTTTAACGAAACAGTTTTCGCAGAGAACGCCCCCGAGTGAAAAACTGAAACGCGCCTTCTCTTTTCCCGGAACCCTCTCGCAGGATACACACTCCCTGAGCCTGGGCATGAGCCCGAGAATCGCCAGAAGTTTAATCTCAAAAATCCTCGCCACCCTTTTCGGGCTGGCATTACCCGATAAAAGAAAAAGCGAATTCGAGAGAAGCTCGTAAATTCTCGGGTTTTTCTCGCGTGAGGCTGTCGCTGAATCAAGAAAATCCGCGAAATAAGCCGCATATGAAAGCCTTTCCAGCGATTCCCTGATCCTGGGAAAATAATTTATCAGGTCACACTGGGAAAGAAAAAAGAGGTTTTTCTTTTTTCTTTCATAAAACACTATATCGTCGAGCGCCAGCAGTTCGTACGCGCTGACAAAACGCGCCTCAGGCGCCCTTACCCCTTTGGAAATAAGTTTAAGCTTTCCGAAATTCCGTGTATATACCGTAAGGAGTATGCTGGTCTCTCTTATGTCCTGTTTCCGAAGCACAAATCCCTGTGTTTTTTGAACAGCCATATCATAACCGCGTTACTAAGCCCGGGCCGATACAATAGCGCCGCTTGAGACGACGAGTTTAAGCCCTTCCTCGACGCTCAGGTCGAGATATTTTACTTCATCTTTGGGAACCAAAAGATATATGCCGCTGGTCGGGTTAGGTGTTGTAGCCACAAAAATACTCACCAGATCCCTGCCCGCGGCGCCCCTTGCCGCTTCTACGCCCTCACCGGTCATGAAAGCAATTGAATACAGTCCCTTTCTTGGGTACTCAATAAGCACAACTTTTTTGAAAAAAAACTTTTCATGCCCGAGAAAAGCCGATCCTATTTCTTTTGTCACGGAATAGATCTTGCCTATCATGGGGACCTTCACGAATATTTTTTCACCGAAACCGAAAAGCTTGCGCAGAAAAATAATATTAGCCGCCCAGCCTATCAGCGAAATCAAAATTATCACTACAATAAAAACAAGCGCCTTCGCGATATAGATACTGTGCTCGCTCAAATACGGGTTCAGGTTTAAAAACCGGACGGTGGGACTGAGTATATAGCTATTGACCTTTATGACAAGGAACCTCACGATTATTATTGTAATTGTAATCGGAAAAATAAGGGCCACTCCGGTTATGAAATAATTTCGAAATCTTTTAATCACGGCTTCCTCCTATAGTAACAATTGAAATATAAGTGCCGTAGCCAGTACACCCAGAATCGCCCCGGCGGCTACTTCCCATAAAGTATGTATATGATCTTTCATCCTGTGCCGGGCTATCAAAAAAGCAAGTATAAAGCTCAAAAACATTATAAGAGCGTTTCTTGTGGAAAAAACTATAACCGTCCAGAGCGAAAAAGCGAAAGCGGAGTGGCCGCTGGGCATTCCTCCGCGAAAAGGCGTGCCTTTATGAAAAAATACTTTCCCTGTCAACACAAGAAGCAATACCACGAGAAGCGCTATGAAAGTAATGTGCCAGGGTGAATGCGTAACGCGAGTTATTCCATCCGCAAGATGAATGCCCATGCGCCGCGAAAAAATGACATAACCGACGGCCAAGGCGTTTAGGGCCGAGATAAAAACAGCCCCCGCGATTACATCTTTAATTATACGCGCAAGCGGGTGATACACGTTCTTTATGAGATCCACCGTAAGCTCAACGGAAGTATTGACCATTTCCAGCACAAGTACAAGGGAAATAGCGCCGAGGAGGAGCAGAAGTTCTACCTTCGACAGGTTGAGATAAAGCCCCAGCACGAGAATAAAGACGGTAGCGAGAAAATGAATTCTCATGTTTCTCTGCGTTTTGAGAACGTAGATAAATCCTTCCACCGCGCTATTCAGGCTTTCAACCAGTTTCTGTTGCATTATTTCAAATATTTATCTTCCAGTTTTTTTATTTTAATTTTTTCTTTAGCGGTTTTATCATCAAAACCGACAAGGTGCAGCGTCCCGTGTACAACATAACGAAGCAGTTCTGCCGGCAGGCCGGTTTTAAAGCGCGCGGCGTTCTGTCGGGCCGCATCGGAAGAAATGTAAATATCACCTATGAGGCGGCTTTTTTTCCGGCCCTCGTTTTTTGCCAGCAAAAACGAAAGAACATCCGTTGAACCGGACCGTCCCATGTATTTTTTATTCAGGGCCGTTATTCTTACATTCCCCACGAAAGTTATATCAATAAGCGCTTCTTTTTTGCCAAAACCTCGTAATACCCTCAAAGCGGCCTTTTTTACGGCCGGGGTGTCTATTTTTGTATTTTTATTGAGATTGCTGATTCTTATTTTTAAAGACATTCTGCCGTTCTTTTCTGGACTTTGCCTCCGGGTATTCCAGCCGTGTGTGAAAAACGCCTGTCAGGACCCTGACAAAACTTTCCGCTATTTTATTAAGATCGTTCAGCGTAAGGGGGCATTCGTCCAGCTGGCCGTCTATAAACTTGTTGTTTATTATTTTCTGTACAAGCCCCCTGATTCTTGACGGAGTCGGGTCACTCAACATGCGCGAAGACGCCTCTACCGAATCCGCCAGGAGCACAATTGCCGTCTCTTTAGTTTGCGGCTTCGGCCCGGGATACCTGAATTCATCCTCTTTCAACTCATCGCTTGATTTAACTTTTTCAAGCGCCCGCTGGTAAAAGTAATAAATAAGGCTCGTGCCGTGATGCTGATTGATAAAATCAATGATCGCTGTGTTTAATTTGTGTTTTTTGGCGATTTCCACCCCGTCCTTGGTGTGATTGGTAATAATAAGCGCGCTCATAGAGGGGACAAGCTTCTTGTGTTTTGAGGAAATGCCCATCTCGTTTTCCACGAAATACTCCGCCTTTTCCATTTTACCGATATCATGATAATACGCGCCTACTCTGGCGAGAAGCGAGTTTGCCCCGATCGAGTCACAGGCCTCCTCCGCCAGATTGCCGACAATTATGCTGTGATGATAAGTACCGGGCGCCTTTATCGTAAGGTCTTTGAGAATAGGGTTACTTAAATCCGAAAGTTCGAGAAGCGTGATGTTTGTGATGAGACTAAATGTATACTCGAAAACCGGCAAAAATCCTATGACAATAAAGCTCGAGATGATACCATTTACCGCGCCGGAAAGGCCCTCTTTAAAAATCGCCTCTTTTCCCATGTTGGAAAGAAGGCCTATGCCCACTATGGAAATGAAATTTATGGCTGAAACCGCAAAACCGGCCACGAATATCTGCGAACGCTTTCTCGCGCCTCGAACCGCGCATATTCCCACCATGCTTCCCATAAAAAGCATGAAAGAAAGCCCGAGCTTGCCGCCCGCCAGGAAACCTATGTAAACGCTTAGCGCGAGGCTTGTTATGAAAGCGGCGTTCGCGCCCGCAAGAAGAGTTAAAAGCATCGCGATGCTCGCAAGCGGTATCAGGTAAAATGACTGCTGGGACTGGACAACCACCAGGGAAATCAGAATGATCAAAAAAGCGTTTATGGCGATAAGGAGTACAGTTTTCGGTGACTGCACGAGATTTTTTTCAAGAAGAAGCAAATAAATACAGACAGCGAAAAGAAGGCCGATCAGAAGTATTGTGAGGCCCGCCAGATAAGATGTCCTGTTTACTATGGCCTGAATACGCGTTATCTGCGTAAGCTTGATTATCTCATCCTTTGAGAGCCTCCCGCCTTTTTCCACGATAAGTTCATTCTTTTTTACGGCCTTCCTCTTGTAAACGGGTACAACCTCGTTTCTCGCTTTGATCACGCGTCTTTCCGTTTCATCTTTGTTGAAACGCGCGTTCGCAACCGCTTTACCTTTGATAAGGCCCTCAACAGCCTGTCTCGCCAAACGGTCCCTCGTGATTATCCTTTCCAACGTGTCATTAACAATTTTGATGGCCTCTTTTTCATCTACAAGTTCTTCGGATTTTACTTTTCTTTCAGTTTTGAAGAAAGGGTTAGACATTGAAATTTCCCGCTGCCCTTTCTCCAGGAGCTCTTTTTTATCCTTTACGCTCACCACGCCTACCAGAAATATATTTTCCAGCGCGTCTTTCGCCGCCTTTCTGTTTTTTTCCGGATTAGCCGCTTTCAACAATTTTACCAAATCCTTTTCGGATACACCGGGGGCGTTTTCTTCGAGAAGTTCGATTTTATTTTCTTCGGTCAGCCCGGGCCCGCTTTTTATTCCCTCCATCTTATCAAAAAACCTGTCCAACCCGGCAAGAGCCTTTTCCTGTATCGAAATATCTATTCCATAAACAGGCAGAACCTTACTTTCAAATTCGTCCCTTAATTTTTTTGTCGCCTCTTCATCAATGGTAGTCGGGTAGGTAAATTCGTATGGCGCGTAGACGGTCCTTGTCGAAACGTCGCCTTCCTTAAGCTCGGAAAGAAATGGCGCGCTTCCAAGATAGAGAAGGCCGAATGTTGTCAGACAGAAGCAGGCCGCCACAACGGCGGAATAGAAATACGGGGTTTTTCGAATTTTTTTGAGCCGAAGCGTACCGTGGTCTAAGAAACGCCTGATCTTTACCATTTGTTACTCCGTTTTTTTCAAGGCAGCATACGCTTTTATAATCTCGCAAACCAGCTCGTGCCTAACGACGTCCTCGCCTTTTAAGTAAACAAATTCTATACCGTTTATGTTTTTCAAAATTGACCCGGCCTCCGTGAGTCCGGATACCTTACCTTTCGGGAGATCGCTCTGGGTTATGTCACCGGTAATAACCGTTTTTGAGTCGAATCCCAGGCGCGTCAGAAACATTTTCATCTGCGCGGGCTGGGAATTCTGCGCCTCGTCCAGTATAACAAAGGAATCATTCAGGGTCCTGCCCCTCATGTACGCCAACGGAACCACCTCAATAATACCCCTCTGTATGTAGTCGTGTATCATATCGCTCTCCATCATGTCGTATAGGGCATCGTACATTGGCCGAAGATAAGGGCTCACCTTGTCATACATATTCCCGGGAAGATATCCGAGGCTTTCGCCGGCCTCAACCGCCGGGCGCGCCAGAATAATCCTGGAAACTATTTTTTTCTTCAAAGCATTGACGGCCATGGCTACCGCAAGATAGGTTTTTCCGGTGCCGGCGGGTCCTATGCAAAATACAATATCGTATTTACGGATAGCGTCAATATAGGCCTTCTGGCCGTTACTTCTCGGTATGATATAAAGCCGTTTTGATGAAACCTCTATTCTCTCGAGGTAGATATCATGCAGCCTTACCTTCTTGTCTTCCTTTACCGATTTTATCGCGTAATTAAGATCACGTGCCTTTATGTAAATTCCTTCGCGTATTGTTATGAGAATTTCTTCTATTACACGTGACGCTTTCTCGACACCTTCCGGGGCGCCCGTAAGCTTCAGGATTCCCGCGCGAAGCACCGAACTTATGCCGAAAGACCTCTCGATAAGCTTCATGTTAACGTCATGTTTTCCGAGAAGGCTCCTTGCCTCGGCGTCGTTGTTTAAGCGAATGCCTTTTTCCATCTATTTGATCCAGACGTCCTCTTCTTCAACAATCACTTCTTTCGATTTTTGTTTCAGGGAGGTTTTTTCCTCAATGATAACGGTTTTTTTCTCATATACGGGGCCTGCGGGCTTTTTTTCGGGTGTTTTTTTCTTCTTACCCGCCGGGGTCGGTTTCATTTTTATGTCATCAGCATGAATAACCGTGCCGCCGCACGTCGTCTTATACCCTTTTTCTCCGGGTAATAGAGGAACTTCCATATCTATACCTATCATAGTTCTTTTCGCCGTACTCTTTTTTACCGGCTCCGGCGGAGGCGTACCTTTCACGTAGCCGCGGTTTCCTTCCGTTCGCTGGTCAACCCGGTCTTTCTCAAAAGTGTAAATTCGCGCGCCTGAACACCCGGACAGGACAATGCTGAACAACAATATTACGACCGGAAAAAATCTCATAGCGACCTCCTTGTAGTTACAGCGGGTAACGCACCCGCTTCGCGTCCGCTTATTTACTCTTTCGGATATGCAACTCTTTCATCTGCCTTTCGTCCACATCAGAAGGCGCGCCTGTCGTGGGGCAAACCGCCTTTTGAGTTTTCGGAAAAGCAATCACATCCCTTATCGTATTTGATTTCGTAAAGATCGTGACAAACCTGTCCAGGCCGAAGGCTATCCCTCCATGCGGAGGGGCGCCGTATTTAAACGCGTTTATTAAAAAACCAAAACGCCTTTCCGCCTCTTTTCCGCCAAGCCCTATGATCTTGAAAATTTTCTCCTGGATATCACTCCGGTGAATCCTTATACTGCCGGAGGCGATTTCGGCGCCGTTTATTACAAGGTCATAGGAACGCGCGCGTATTTCACCGAATCTGTTTTCGTCCAGCAGCTTAATATCGTCATCATTGCACGCCGTGAACGGGTGATGCTCCGATTCCCACTTTTTTTCGTCTTCGTTATATTTGAACAAAGGAAAATCCGTTATCCATAGAAAATTATACTGCCCTTCGCCGATCATCCCCTCGCTTTTAGCGATTTCAGTCCTCAAAACGCCCAATACGCCAAGTGCCGTTTTTTTGGCATCCGCCACGATAAGAATAAGATCGCCGTCTTTGGCGGAGGCCTTTGCCTTTATGGAATCCAGCTCCGCTTCGCTGAAAAACTTATCTATGTTCGAAAAAAGCTTTCCCTTTTCGCACTTAAAATACGCCAGTCCCGAAGCGCCCAACTCTTTTGCCCTTTCTATGAGGCCATCAAGCCCTGACCGGCTTATTTTGGAACGTCCTTTTACGTTTATAGCGTAAATCGAACCGCCTTTTTCGAGATTATTTCTGAATATCTTGAACTTCGTGTCTTTTAGCGCCCCTGTTAAGCCGGCAAGTTCCATGCCAAATCTTGTATCCGGTTTGTCGGTGCCGAAACGCTCTATCGCTTCGGTATATTTTAATCTCGGAAACGGAACGGTAATCCCTATACCGGATACAGTACCGATTACCTCTTTCATCAGGCCTTCCGATAGTCCGAATATATCGTTTTCATCGGCAAAACTCATTTCAACATCTAACTGAGTAAATTCCGGCTGCCTGTCTCTTCGTAAATCCTCATCTCTGAAGCACCGCGCTATCTGAAAATACCGGTCAAACCCGGAAACCATGAGTATCTGCTTAAAAAGCTGCGGCGATTGAGGAAGGGCGTAAAATTTTCCCGCGTTGAGCCGCGAAGGAACAAGGTAATCACGCGCGCCTTCCGGAGTCGAACGCGTGAGAAAAGGCGTCTCTATTTCAACAAAATTCCTTTTTTCCAGAAAACCCCTCATGGAGTATTTTATACTGTGCCTCAGGCGCAGGTTTTTTTGCATGCGTTGGCTTCTTAAATCTATGTACCTGTATTTAAGGCGTGTCTCCTCCGATATTACCTGATTCTCGCCCACCTCAAATGGAGGCGTAAGAGAAGTGTTCAGGATATCAAGCGAATTCACAAGGAGCTCCACGGCGCCTGTAGGAAGTTTTGTGTTTTTCGTCCCTGACGGCCGAGTCCGCACAATGCCCTCGGCGCGGATAACATATTCACTTTTAAGTTCATGCGCCTTGTCATGCAACGCGCGATCCTCTTTAGGGTCAAATACAAGCTGGGTAAGCCCATAGGCGTCTCGCAAATCAACAAATATCAATTCACCGTGATCGCGCCTGGTGTGCACCCATCCGGTAAGCGCCGCTTTTTCACCTATGTGTTTTTCATTCAATTCGCCGCAGGTGTGAGTTCGCAGCATTATAAGCCTATCCTTTTCTTTATTTCCCCGGAAAAAAAATTTTCCTCGATAGAAACCTGCTCGCCGCTTTCCATGTCTTTTATGGTTATTTTTTCGGACTTTATCTCGTCCGCGCCCAGAATCACCGTAATTTTGGCATTTTCTCTATTAGCGCTTCTCATCTGGGCCTTTAGTGAAGCGTTTTCCATATTAAGCAAAACAACACAATTCAATGTTTGCGATGCGTTTAAAACCTGTTTAAGCCTTTCCGCCAGCAATAAACCTTTTGATCTTGCTTCATCCCCCAGCGTGGCAATATACAAAATTTTCGGCTTTTTAAATTCTTTTTTTTCGCCCAGCGCCAGCATCAGCCTCTCAATCCCTATGGCAAATCCCGCGGCGCCGGTATCCGGCCCGCCGAATTCCTTCACCAGATTGTCATATCTGCCGCCGGCGGCCAGCGCGTCCTGTCCGCCCAGGCCGGGATGCGTAACCTCAAATACGGGGCCCGTATAATAATCCAGCCCCCTTACAAGATTATGGTCTTCCTGAAAATCTATTTCCCCGCCCCTGGCCCTAAGCATTGCCTTTACAAGTGAAAAATGATGAAGGCACTTATCGCATAAACTGTCTATGATTTTTGGGGCGTTCTTTATGACTAAAAGGCAGGACTCATTCTTGCAGTCAAGAACTCTCATTGCGTTTTTTTCTATCCTTTTCTTGCAATCCTCGCATAGCCTCTTTTTTTCGGCCCGCAAATATTTTTTCAACTTGTCCGTAAATCCGGCTTTATCCTGCCTACAACCTAAACTATTCAGTTTTATCACGGCATTTGTAAGGCCGAAAGCCCCAAGTAGCCTGTTCAACCTGTAAATCACTTCTCCATCAACCTGCGGAGAACGCGATCCGATAATCTCTATGCCTATCTGATGAAATTGCCGGGATCGTCCTTTCTGCGGCCTTTCGCTCCTGAACATGGGCCCGATGTAGTAAAGTAGCGATACCGGCGAAATTTTATTTAGCGCGTTCTCAATATAAGCCCTTACAACAGGCGCGGTTCCTTCGGGCCGCAGCGTTAGGGCCCTTCCCTTCCTGTCTGAAAAAGTATACATCTCTTTCGTCACTATATCGGTTGTCTCGCCTATGCTTCTTTTAAAAACAGCGGTATCCTCAAGGATCGGAGTTCTTATCTCTTTATATCCGGAGGACTCAAGCTCAAGTCGCGTGATTTGTTCGATACGCCGCCAGGCGCCGGTGTCCCGCGGCAATATATCACTCATCCCTCTTATCGATTTATATCGCATTTTTATTTCCTCAAGCGCCCGTGCCCGAGTCGGCCTCTGCTATCCCCGCATCCCCGGGCTTTAAGCATAGGTCATCGCGCCTTTTCCTTCATAGCCAATCCGGCCTTGAACGCCACCACTTTTTTGCCCGGTATTTTAACGCTCTCGCCCGTTTTTGGGTTCCGGCCGAGCCGGGCTTTTCGGGATTTTATTTTAAAAATTCCGAAGTTGCGAAGTTCCACGGTTTCCCCTTTTGAAAGGGATTCTACAATTATATCAAGCGCCATTTGGATAACCTTTTTTACCTTCACCTGTTTCATGTCCGTGCGGTCGGATATTTTTGTGATGATTTCTTTTTTTGTCATCTCTTTCTCCTTACAGCGTTTTTTAACAGAAAAAAGAATCTGTTAAATTCGTCTATACGTTTTTTCTTCCTCTGGAGCCTATTGATCAGTGAAAAAAGAAAGGCGCGGGATTCCTCCCAGTCCCCCTTTATCATTCTTAGCCGTTCATCCGACATCATGGAAAGATTTTTCAGCGAAAGAATATTGTAAAGAGAAGCGTTTTTGACAAATCTTTTTATCGGCTTTTCTCCTATTGAATCCATCAAGTCATCATATCGCGAATTCACGAGGGTTTTTGTCGCCAAGAAGTTTTTTTCGTCATTATTGTTAAAAATCCTGCGGAAATTTTCCCAGATTTCCGCAAATTCTTTTGCTTTTTTTATATTTTCCTCCAGCTTCCTGTCAATCATGTTTTAACCCCTACGCTTCCGGAACCGCACAGGTTTTCAACTTCCTCAAGAAGAAGATCATCCATCTTTACGAAATAATTCCTGCCGGCTGACATACTGATCATCTTACCGTCTGATTCCTGGAAATTTAAAAGGACCGGCACCTTCCCCCTGTGCCGCGAAAGTATGCTCTTTAAAGCGCTCAAGGTGGATTTTTCCAGCCCCGGGGTCTGGAGCCTTATCATCATTGCTTTTGTAAATTTAGACTTCACTTCTTCCAGCGGGATAATCTCATCGGCTATAAGCTTCGGCTCTTCTTCCCTTAAACTGAGCCTGCCTGTTATGAAAACCATTGAATCCACTTTAACGAGATTCGAAAATTTCTGAAAACTTCTCGGAAAAACAAGCGTTCCCACCGTGCCGGTCAAATCTTCCAGGCTCACTATCGCCATTTTTTCACCTTTTTTTCTAGTAGTGGTGATCTTGGCCTTACTTATAATGCCACCGAGGCGTACCTCATCCCCGTCCCTCAGATTCCCGAGTTGTGATATGGGAAAAGAGGAGTAATTTTTCAGCAATTTTTCAAAACTGGCCAGCGGATGCTTGGTTATATAGAATCCCAGCATCTCCTTTTCATATGAAAGCAGCTGGCTTTCCGGCCACTCGGGAATATCCGGAATTTCCCTGAAGGTTTTCTGAAAACTTTCCTGCATGTCAAAAGTATCAAAGAAAGAAAATTGGCCGTTCATTTTATCTTTCTGCATGCCCCCGGCTATATCCAGCGCCTTGTCAAGTATGGCCATTTGCTGGGACCGTCGTATACCAAGCGAATCAAACGCCCCGCACTTAACGAGGCTCTCGATAACCCTCCTGTTAACCAGTCTTGAATCAACGCGCTGCGTAAAATCGTAAAGAGACTTAAACTTTCCGAATTTCGATCTCGAGTTGATAATGGAATCGATAGCGCTCTGGCCCACGTTTTTTACGGCGGCAAGGCCGAAACGCACCCCTTCCTCGACTACTGTAAAATTCGCGAAACTTTCATTTACATCGGGCGGTAAAATTTTTATACCCATTCTGAACGCTTCGTTTATGTAGAGGGCAACCTTGTCGGTATTATCGCGCTCGCTTGTCAGAAGGGCTGTTATGAACTCAACCGGGAAATTGGCCTTGAGGTAAGCGGTGCGGTAACTTATCATCGCGTACGCCGCGCTGTGAGAAAGATTAAACCCATACCCGGAAAAATATTCTATCAGGCTGAAAATTTTATCGGCCGTATTTTTTTCAACGCCTTTTTTGCCGGCTCCCTTCACAAATTTATGCCTGGCCTCCGCCATAATTTCCGGGGTTTTCTTGCTTATAGCCCGCCGTAAGGTATCGGCTTCCGCCAAACTGAAACCGGCCAGATCAGAGGCGATTCTCATGATTTGCTCCTGAAACACGATAATACCGTAAGTACTCTCAAGTATCGGCTCCAGCAACGGATGGTCATATGTTATCCGTGAGGTCTTATGCTTGCGTTTTATAAAATCATCGAGCATACCGCTTTGTATAGGCCCGGGCCTGAAAAGCGCGAGAAGGGCTATTATCTCCTCGAATTTTTCGGGCTTAAGCTTTTTCATAAGGTCGCGCATACCCGAACTTTCCAGCTGAAATATTCCTATGGATTCCGCGCGCGCCAGGAGGGCATAGGTTTTTTTGTCGTCAAGTTTTATCTTTTCGATAACGATATCGATTGAACGGGTCCTCTTCACAATTTTTACGGCTTCGCTTATAACAGTCAACGTCCGGAGCCCAAGAAAATCCATTTTAAGAAGCCCTATTTTTTCGAGTGAATTCATGGGCACGCCAGTCGTAATCTGGCCGTCCGAAGTTTCAAAAAGCGGGACATAGTCCGTCAGGTCCCGCTGGCTTATTACAACACCCGCGGCATGAGTCGAAGCATGGCGGGTCAATCCTTCCAATTTTCGGGAAATATCTATAAGCCTCGTGATCTTAGGGTTATCATCATATAAACTCTTGAGCTCCGGTTCAATGGCGAGGGCCCTTTCCAACGATATATTCGGCTCATTCGGTATGAGTTTGGCGATTTTATCAACTTCGGCGTAAGGCATTCCCATTACTCTTCCGACATCCCTTACCACCCCCTTCGCCATCATCGTGCCGAAAGTAATGATCTGGGCGACATTATTTTTAGAGTATTTATTTATCACGTAGTCTATCACTTCATTTCTTCGCTCGTAGCAGAAATCTATGTCAATATCGGGCATGCTGATCCTCTCCGGATTTAAAAACCTCTCAAAAATCAGTCCGTAACGGATCGGGTCTATATCGGTAATCCCGAGGGCGTAACTTACTACGCTTCCGGCCGCGGAACCCCTGCCCGGGCCCACCGGGATATCTTTTCTTTTGGCAAAATTCACAAAATCCCAGGCAATCAGAAAATAACTCGTATAACCGCTGTTTTCAATTATTCGTAATTCATGTTCCACCCTATTTTTTATGGTTTTATCGGAAATATCGTATTTATTCTTAAGCCCCGTAAAAACCAGTTTTCTTAGATATTCCTCGCGCGTTATGCCATCCGGCGAATCATACTGCGGAAGGTGGATTTTACCGAAATCAAGCTCCACGTTGCACTTTTCCGCGATTTCCAGTGTATTTTTTATGGATTGAGGCGCAATTTCCCCAAAGGCCTTTTTCATTATTTCGGCCGGTTTAAAATAAAATTCGTCTGTCTGAAATCTCATTCTGTTCGGATTGTCCAGCGTTGTTTGCGTCTGGATAGAAAGCAGCGCCTCGTGGGCCTTCGCGTCATCTTTTGACAGGTAATGAACGTCGTTGGTGGCAACCAGCGGAATATCCAGTTCTTTTGAAATTTTTATAAGCGCCTTATTCACCCTGGTCTGGTCGTCTATACCGTTATTCTGAAGTTCGAGATAAAAATTACCCCTGCCGAATATGTGCCTGAATTGATCAGCTGTTTTTTTAGCGCTGTCTATCCCCGAAGAAAGGATTAAATGCGGAATTTCCCCTTTAAGGCACGCCGAAAGCCCTATGAGGCCTTCGTTGTGCCTGGCAAGCACTTCTTTATCTATTCTCGGCCGGTAATAAAAACCCTCTGTGTAGCCGATAGAGACAAGTTTCATCAGGTTTTTGTATCCGGTTTCATCTTTTGCCAGAAGCACCAGATGAAATGACGCCTCCTGAATACCATGGCTCGACTTTTCAAAACGGCTTTCCGGCGCGATATATACCTCACAGCCGATAATGGGTTTTACGCCCGCGGCCGCGACTTTCTGGTAAAATTCGATAACACCGAACATGTTGCCGTGGTCGGTAATGGCGCATGCCGGCATTTTTAATCTTGACGCGAGATCCGCGAGTTCCTGCAGACGGCAGGCGCCATCCAGCAGGCTGTATTGTGTGTGAACGTGCAGGTGAACAAAATCCGAATGTTTCATTTACCCATTCCTACGCGCTGCGCGGCCTGAAAAACTTTCCCCTCTGTCTGTATAGACGGCGCGATAATGATTTCCACCCTGTGCATTTCCTCAATATTACTCGCGCCAAGATTGCCCATACTGGTCATGAGCGCTCCAACAAGATTTTGCGTGCCGTCATCCCTCCGGGCCGGGCCCAGCAAAATTTCCTCAAGCGTCCCGGACGTACCCACTTTGATTCGCGTTCCCCGAGGTAAATTCGGGTGCGGTGTTGCCATGCCCCAGTGATATCCCCTTCCCGGCGCTTCTTTCGCCCTCGCGAAAGCGTTACCGAGCATTACAGCGTCCGCCCCGCAGGCGAAAGCCTTGCATATGTCGCCCCCGGTTGACATGCCGCCGTCTGTTATTATTGAAACGTACTTCTTTTTCTTTTTGAAATATTTTTTTCTCGCCGCGGCGCAGTCTACCGTCGCGGTTACCTGAGGTACGCCTATTCCTAAAACGCCCCTTGTCGTGCAGGCAGTTCCCGGTCCGATTCCTATCAAGAGTCCCTCACAGCCTGTTTCCATTAGTTCAAGCGCCACATTATGAGTTACGCAATTCCCCAAAATCACCGGTATTTTTAGCGATCCGCAAAGTTTTTTTAGATCCGTTGATTTATATTCTCTCGATATATGTTTGGTGGAAGTAACCGTCGCCTGGACGATAAATATATCGCAGCCCGCCTCTTCGGCTATTTTGCCGTATCTTTGTGCCTTTTGCGGGATCGCGCTCACAATGGCCGGGACGCCCGCCCTCTTGATTTCTTTTATTCTTTTAGCGATAAGTTTTTCTTTTATGGGAGGAGCGTATATTGACTGTGTCAGTTTGGTCGCTTCTTCCGGGGTAGCGGCCGCGATCTCATCAAGTACTTCGTTTGGATTGCCATAACGCGTCTGAACGCCTTCAAGGTTGAGAACGGCAATTCCTCCTAACCTTCCCATGGCCGTGGCAAATTTCACGTCAACGACACCGTCCATAGCTGAAGCCATTATGGGAATTTTGTATCTTTTTCCGGCAAATTCGAAGCCCGGATCGGTCTCGGCTGGATTAACCGTCACCCTGCCCGGAACAAGCGCTATCTCGTCAAATCCGTAACACCGCCTCGCCTTTCTGTCCACCCCGATATAAAACTGCGCCATTGTATAACTCCTTTTTTTACAACAGGTAAGATGATTTCCGTTTATAGCTGCATATATTAATATAATAAGCCGATCTTGTCAACAGCAAAGCAAAGAGGCCAAAAAACAACAGAGCGGGTCGTTTTTGACCCGCCCTGTGTTCTACTCCCTGTCCGTTAAGCGCTATGCGCTAAACATGTTATGCCGCCTGACTGAATTTTTGTGCCGCGCGGTATAGATCCGGTAATAATTCGTTGACAACACCGCAGGCTCTGCCCAGATTTTTAACGATTTGTTTTACGATATGCGTTATGTCGCAAACGCTTACAAAGCCTAAGCTTTCACCCGGTACCGGCTCATCGTTTTCGACCTTTAGATAATAACACCTGGCTACTTGTAAATCGGGTTTCATTTCGGCTATACTATTACCGAACCCTATTCTCTCTCTTTCAGGTTTTCCCTCATTGAGTTTAGATATAAAATTTCGCTGCGCGTCATTTCTTGCGATAACCGCAACCTTAATACCGGCTTCCGCAAGCTTCGGAAGCAATCTTATCAATCCGAATTCATACTCGTTTTTTTCGTTATATCGCCCGAAAGTCGCGATCTCGGAAAAAATAAACGCGGAATTGTCATCAATTATTACCTCTCTCGTCAATAACGCGCTTAACGATTCCGCCAGGCGCTCTCTATCCAATCCGTTTCTATCATACTTCGCAAGCGCCTTTTTTTCTCTATCCGTATACGACACTGCGGATCCTGACACATCACCCGCGTTTTCACCGGGCATTAAATGAAGGAGATCTGCCGTAGGAAATTCTCCCGTAACCGTGCCGGTTATAGATTCGCCGGACTGGTTCGCTGTAAACAGCGATTTTTCGCCGGGCCGCGCGAGCATACCGTATATTTCGCTGACAGTTTTCCGGCCGATATTCCTGTGTTTCAAAATGTCTTCTTCGGTTATTCCCTTCGTAAGCAACTCGGCGGGATCTTTAATACCCATACTTTTCAATACTTTATGAGCCCTTACGGAAAGGCCCGCATCCTTTATTGAAACATCGGCTTTTGTTATAGGCGGTAATTTTTCGCCGAGCCGCGCGAGCATACCGTATATTTCGCTGACAGTTTTCCGGCCGATATTACTATGTTTCAAAATGTCTTCTTCAGTTATTCCTTTTTCAATCAAATCACCGAGATTTTTAATGCCTATCTTTTCTAATACATTACGCGCCTTTGCTGAAAACCCTAATTGCCCTATCGGAACACTCAGTATTCGTAACCGCGCCTGTGCGACATAAGGCGCATAATAACCTTTCTCGCTTCCCTCTTTTTCGCTTGCGCTGCTTTGAAACGATTCTAAAGAGTTCAGAACGCGCCGGAGTGTGTCAATGTCATTAACGGTTGCCAGTAATTGGTTAAATTCTCGCCGCGCTTTTTGAATTTGAGCTCTAACTTCCGGCTCTTTTTTTAATTCTGGTTTATTGCCGTGCTTTAGGCATTTATCGAGCTGTATTTCGCCAAAAACGGCTTTTCGCGCCAAATCCGTAAGGGCTGCCGTTCCGGCCAACCTTTCCCTTTCCGCCTCATATTTACCCCTTATCGATACAATTTTCGCTGCGCCTTTTCGCGTTAATTGATAAAGATATTCTCCATTTTTACCCCTTTCGGGAAAAATCTCTAAAATTCCTTGATTTACAAGCGAATCGGATTTTTCATGCAAATCCCTTTTTATTGTGCGAAGCGCCGATTCGGAATTTTCCGCGGGAGCCTCAAATCCATGCTCTTCATAATGCGCCTTATATATTTCAAAAATATCCCGCGCTGTGAAAAGTGCCTGCTGCGGCAGATATACCGCGATAACTTTTAAAATACCTTCCGGGCTCTTTCCTTCTTCTTCCTTATACCTGCCTCTTTCATCGCGGGGTTTGGTAGGCGCTTGGGCGCTCTTATCGGGCCGGCCTCCCTCGGGCGTTACGCCATTCATAATCCCAGGCCCCTGTTCTTCGGCAGGATTTGCCGGATCATCCGCCAGGAGCTCGTGCTTCAGGATGCTTTCCACAACCGGAATCGCGTCCCTTACCCAGCGTTCGATTACGTCAAAAGGGTTTTCTTCGGAATGATGTTTTGCAATCCACGCTTTCCATCCGTATGTATTACTTTTTTCTTCCCGAAATAATCTTTTCGTTCCTGTTATAATATCTTCTATAACTTCATCTTTGATTTTACCCTGCGCATTTAATTTTCCCTTAAGTGTTGCCTTTAAATTATTCAATCCTTGTTTTTTTATATAATTCCGAATCGAATGAACGGAAAGTACTGTTTGGATAGGAAATGATAATAACAGGGAAATAATTAGCCTCTCCACGGATGTGGCATGCCTGAAATGATCGTAAATCCCGTTATCCCGCGCTTTTCTAACATCTTCTATTTTTTTAATTATAGATTCGGCTTTTGTCAGTTCACCATCGCTAACATTCGGAGCATTATAATCTTCTATGCGCTGAAAAAAACTAAAGACCTGGAAGCTAATATGGTCGCCGGCGGGCCCTCGGCTATTCCTTAATACGCCGTTAGCTTTTTTGCCGATTTTACGGCGTTTTTCCTGGTATTTTTCTTTGTTATCATCAGCTATGCTCAAAGAATTCATAAGTGCTGTAATGTCTTCGGGCAAAGCAAGATAAAGGGGTTGAAGCCCACCTGAAAGAAATGAGGCTTTTGTCAGTTCCACGTCACGATACGTGCCATCTTCGCGCCAAAAACGCACTGTAAGCCGCGTTTGAAAGCTGCCTTTGCGAAAAAGGCCTATTCCGTTTTTTTCACTCCACACATAAGTTTCATCGGGAACAAGTTTTGTTCCGCTTGTAACACGTTTGCGCCCGCCGGGGCCGGTTCTTTTCCGCGTCGCCTTATTGTCATGGCTGATTTCACCGCTCGCATCGAGTTTTAATTCCGGGCCGCTGTCAGCTGTTTCCGGGCGCCTTGTTTCGGATTTTGTTTTTTCGCCCGTATTATTTTCCTCTCTTTCAACGGCTTCGTTTAATAACCGCAATGCTTCATCCGTATCCGGTGCTATGGGGTATATTGTTTTTCCGTCATCTTCAAACGGCCGGATTGAAAACAGCAATCGAAAATCCTCTGTTCTCTCATTGCCTCTCGTTATGGATACGGGAATGCGGCATATTAAGTCATCAATAAGTTTTAGTTGGGCCGGATAAATATCAATTTTGTTTTCGCCGTGTTTTACTCTTATTTGACCGGCGTCCCCTAATGTTTTTGCCTGTCTGGCGTTTTTTAAGAATTCCACTTTTAATTCACTCTCGCCTGGCGGAATCAGGCCGCGTTTACTCTCAATAAGCCTAAGCTGCATCTCAAGCTCTATCATGCCGATGGTGTGGTCTCCCGGTAAGATATCATCGGTAGCGTAATTAGCCGCCAGGTTAACGCCGTAATGTGGCGCGTTATTTATGTCGGCATCAAACGCAAAACTTACATTGCCCGATAAAAAGCACAAGATCGTAACGATTGCCGATATTTTTTTCATTTTTTTATTTTTCTTCTTTTAGTAAATTTTTACACTGCGATTTTCATGTAGTATATCACAAATTTATTTTCGAAATGTCACGGTAATGTAAAACCTTACTTACTATTTTTTTCCTAACACAGGCAAGCTGTTAAGCTGCCGCGGTTGAAATAGGCAAACTGGATAAAGAAATAGGGCGGGTTTTGGCAACCCGCCCTATATTGCTTTTACAACTTATCGCACAACCTGTCTGGCTGGCATCATTGACGAGTCAACCGACAAGGCCGGTTGATTAGTACATGCCGCCGCCGCCCATACCGCCGGGCATTCCGCCGCCCATCGGCATTGCAGGCGCTTTTTCCTCTTCAGGCAAGTCACTAATGAGCGCTTCCGTTGTTATCATCAAACCCGCGATGCTGGCCGCATTCTGCAGGGCCGATCGCGTAACCTTTGCCGGATCTATTATCCCGGCCTGGATCATGTCCTCAAATTTGCCGTCTTCGGCGTTGTATCCCACGTTTGTTTTTTCAAGCAACGCCTTCTGCACGATTACAGATCCTTCCTGGCCGGCGTTCTCGGCAATCTGCCTTATCGGCTCTTCAAGCGCCCTCCTTATAATGGACGCGCCTGTTCTTTCATCACCCTTAAGCTTTAAACCATCTATTGACTTCTTACACCTTAGAAGGGCAATGCCGCCTCCCGGAACGATTCCCTCTTCCACAGCCGCTCTTGTAGCGTGCAAAGCGTCTTCCACGCGCGCCTTTCTCTCTTTCATTTCCGTCTCGGTAGCCGCCCCTACATTTATGACCGCTACCCCACCGGAAATTTTCGCCAGGCGCTCTTGAAGCTTCTCTTTATCGTAGTCGGAATCGCTAATTTCGATCTGCTTTTTTATCTGGGCAATCCGGCCGTTTATGGCGGCCTGTTTTCCGACGCCCTCAACAATCGTTGTATTTTCCTTATCAACAGTTACCCTTTTTGCCTGTCCCAGGGAATCAAGCGTTACTTTCTCAAGCTTTAATCCAAGGTCTTCCGTTATTGCTTTTCCGCCGGTCAGGACCGCTATGTCTTCCAGCATTTCTTTTCTGCGATCGCCATAACCTGGCGCTTTTACCGCGCAGCATGAAAGGGTTCCGCGTATCTTGTTAACTACAAGCGTAGCGAGCGCCTCTCCCTCTGTCTCTTCCGAGATAATAAGAAGGGGCTTTCCCGTTTTCGCTATCTGCTCAAGTAGCGGGATCATATCACGCATGCTTGAGATCTTCTTTTCGTGAATAAGAATATAAGGATTCTGCAGCACGACTTCCATTCTTTCGGTATCTGTCACAAAATATGGCGAAAGATACCCCTGATCAAACTGCATACCCTCAACTACATCCATTGTGGTTTCGATTGACTTCGCTTCCTCAACGGTAATGACGCCGTCTTTTCCCACTTTTTCCATGGCCTCGGCAATCTGGTTACCTATAACTTGATCGCTGTTTGAAGCGATAGTGGCGACCTGTGAAATTTCCTTTTTATCCTTAACCGTTTTGGAAAGTTTCTTGAGGTCTTCTATTACCGCTTCGACGGCTTTGTCAATACCGCGCCTGAGAGCCATCGGATTCGCGCCCGCGGTCACGTTTTTCAGGCCTTCTTTAAAAATAGATTCGCCTAAAATTGTGGCCGTGGTCGTGCCGTCACCGGCTGTATCCGAGGTTTTTTCAGCGACCTCTTTTACCATCTGAGCGCCCATGTTTTCATACGGATCCTTTAATTCAACTTCCTTCGCGACAGTTACACCGTCTTTTGTAACGTTAGGTGAGCCGAACTTCTTGTCCAGCACCACATTTCTTCCTTTCGGCCCGAGTGTAACCTTCACTGCTTTGCTGAGTTGCTCGACGCCTTTCAATATCGCGCGCCTGGCATCTTCCGAAAACAACAATTGCTTCGCCATTTTCTTTTTCCTCCTTCTTGCTTACGACTTAAAGCTATTTAACAATCGCTAAAACGTCTTCTTCCTTCAAAATCAAATATTCTTTATCGTCAACGGTTATTTCAGTGCCCGTATATTTTCCGAACAGAATTTTTTCCCCGGCCTTGACCTGCAACGGAACCGCTTTTCCGTCTTCGTTAATTTTCCCTTTTCCGGCGACAATTACTTTAGCTTCCTGCGGTTTTTCCTTCGCCGTATCGGGAAGGACTATTCCCCCTTTTGTCTTATCCTTCGCTTCGAGCACCTCAACTAAAAGCCGATCACCCAACGGTTGCACCTTCATACCTTTACCTCCTTTTTTTCACTTTTTAATCAACTGGTAAAAATTAGCACTCTGTATTATAGAGTGCTAACAAATTCTGTATTATACAAAATAAGCGGTTTTTGTCAAGTATTTTTTTGAAATTTTTTGGACAGCAGATAAAGGCCCTTAAGGGAAAGGTTCAGGTCAATGTTTTTCACGGAGGGCACGTGTCTGGTCAAAAGCGGCGCGTCACCGCCTGTAGCGACTATTTTTATGTTCTTCCCCAGTTTCTTTTTGAATAATTTCACGAGCCCTTTGCACAGGGCACCATAACCGTAAATCATCCCGCTTCTTATGCTTGAGGCGGTATCCCTACCTATGAGTAAGCGTGTTTTCCTGAGATATGTCTTTGGGAGCATAGCCGTCCTGTCATGCAAAGATTCAAGCGACATTTTCACGCCGGGCACTATAAGCCCTCCCAGGTATGTCATCTTGCCGGAAACAACATCAAAGGTAACAGCCGTACCAAAATCTATTATCAATGCGGGTAAACCGTAAAGCGAGGAAGCGGCAAAAGCGGTAATCAACCTGTCCTGTCCGATTTGCCCCTTACTATACAGGCATTTCATCGGAACTTTTACGTCCCTGCCAACAATGATTATCCTTGCCCTCCTGAATTGCTTTCTCAAACCGCGTTTAACCTTTCTAAGTATTTCAGGAGCCACACTCACAATAACCACCTCTTCTATCTCCCAACCCCGCGAAACCCCCGTTCCACTGACGCAGTGGAACCCCCGTTCCACTGCGTCAGTGGAATGGGGGTTTATTGTGAATTTTTTTAGGATCTTTCCCTTGTTGTCTATTACCGCTGAGTTAATATTCGTGTTCCCTATATCTACAGCCAATAGCATTAGTTAGTCCTTTGAGGCCTCTTTTGAGTCATTTTCTTTCCTGAACCGGATAAAAGAAGTTGCGGCCGGGGATTTAAAAATGAAAATTTTTTTTCACAATAACTCATGTTATCACCTCACCAGTGTCACGTCACCGCTTAAAAAAGCTTTCTTCAACCCGTCTTCCGTTTTTATCACAAGAGCGCCATTCTCATTAATATCAACTGCCTTACCGCTCGATTTTATACCGTCTGAGGCATTTATAGTGACATGGCGTCCCAGCGCGCAGGAATAACTTTTCAATTCGCTTCTTACGGCCGCGAAACCGTGTTTTTTGAATTTCACGTATTCCGACTCCATTTCTTTTAACAGGATTTTCACAAGTTCCACTCTTGAAAAATCCGTGGAAGATTTGCTTTCTTCTTTCAGGGAGGTACCGCCCGCCGGCAACACTTTTCGGGCTGTATTTACGTTTATACCAATCCCCAATATGATAAAATCCACCTTGTCGGATTCGCCTCTTAATTCCGTAAGTATACCAGCGACTTTTCTGTCAGAAACCAGTATGTCATTCGGCCACTTTATCAAGGCGTCCAGGCCTGAAAATTTTCGCACGGCTTTGACCGCGCTTACCGCCGCCACGAGTGTGATCTTTGAAACCCCGTTCGGCAAAATATCGGGCCTAAGGACGCACGAAAGATAAATTCCTCCTTTTGCAGGTGAAATCCAGGACCGGCCAAGCCGGCCCTTGCCTTTTGTCTGTTCTTCCGCTATAACAACGGCCCCTTCCCCAGCGCCATGTTCAGCCAGTTCATAAGCGACGGTGTTAGTGGAACCGAGGCTATCATAGAAATGAATCTCGCTTCCAATAATTTCCGTATTCAAATTCCATTTTACCTCGGAAGAAAGCATTTTATCAGGAGCCTGAATTAATTTATATCCAAGATGCGGCACCGCCTCTATCACATAGCCGGCTTCCCGCAATTTCTCTATATGTTTCCAGAGCGCCTGCCTGGAAATACCAAGCGCGCGGCTTACCTCTTCGCCGGAAAGGAAAGAATTTCCACTCTTTTTAAACAAGCTTAATATCCGGTCTTCTTTTTTCACTTTTTAAGTTTCCGTTTTAAAGCTTTAATCTGATCGCGAAATACAATCGCCTTTTCGAACTGCAAGTTTCGCGCCGACTGAAGCATATCGTCTTCAAGCTTATCCATGACGCTTCGCAGTTCATACTCGTCATCATAAACACCGGCTACATCCTTTATGAGTTCCTTGGCCCGCCTGTATGACTCAATGCTGTCTCTGACGGCTTTTTTAATTGTTTTTGGCGTAATATTATGTTTTTTGTTAAATTCAATCTGAAGTTTTCTTCTTCTCTGTGTTTCCTCGATTGTTTTTCGCATAGATCGCGTAATATTATCCGCATACATTATGACAGTTCCGTTTACGTTACGCGCCGCTCTTCCGGCAACCTGTATAAGGGAATTATGACTCCTTAAAAATCCTTCTTTATCGGCGTCCAGAACGGCAACAAGAGATACCTCCGGTAAGTCAAGGCCTTCTCTCAAAAGATTTATTCCCACCAAGCAATCAAATTTTTTTAACCGCAGGTCGCGCAAAATTTCCACCCTCTCCATCGCGCCTATCTCCGAATGAAGATACCTTACTTCTATGCCCTCGCCCCTGAGATATTCGGCAAGTTCTTCGGCCAGGCGCTTCGTCAGTGTAGTAATGAGAGTCCTTTCTTTTCTTTTTACGCGCTTTTCTATCTCACCGACAAGGTTATCTATCTGGTTTTCAATGGGCCTTACTAATATGGGAGGGTCGAGAAGGCCTGTCGGACGTATAATTTGTTCGACTACGTTTACGCTTTTGGACATTTCGTATTCCGCCGGGGTAGCCGAAACGAATACCATCTCTTTCGTTAGCTCCGTAAATTCCCCGAACTTAAGAGGCCTGTTGTCAAGCGCGCTCGGCAACCTGAAACCGTATTCAATAAGCGTTTCTTTCCGCGCTCGGTCGCCATTATACATCCCCCTTATCTGCGGTATGGCAACGTGTGACTCGTCGATTATCGTTAAAAAATCATCCGGGAAATAATCTATAAGGCACCACGGGCGCGACCCTTTTGGCCTTCCGGAAAGGTGCCTTGAATAATTCTCTATGCCGTTACAAATCCCGAGTTCCCGAAGCATCTCCATATCATATTTTGTCCTTGAGGCAAGGCGTTCGGCTTCGACAAGCTTTCCTTCGGCGTTAAAAACGGCAAGCCTTTCCTCTAATTCTTTATTTATCGATCCAAGCGCTTTTCCTATCTTTCCGGGCGTAGTGACAAAATGTTTCGCCGGATAAATTGCTATTTTTTTATGCTGTCTCAAAATCTTACCGGTAAGCGGGCTTATTTCCTTTATGCTTTTTACCCTGTCAAAATCCAATTCCACACGATAAGCCGTTTCCAGATATGCCGGAAAAATCTCTATCGTTTCCCCCCTCACCCTGAACTTCGCTCGCTGAAATTCCACATCATTTCTCTCATAATGAATTTCAACAAGTTTTTTTAAAAGATTTTCACGCGTAAAAACGCCGCCTTTTTTCAGCGTGAGAAGCATCTCTGCGTAATCCTCCGGCGAACCCAGTCCATATATACAAGAAACGCTGGCGACAATTATAACGTCATCCCTGGACATTAACGAACTTGTGGCTTTAAGCCTTAATCTGTCTATATCGTCGTTTATTGAAGCGTCCTTCTCTATATACATGTCCGCCTGCGGAATGTACGCTTCCGGCTGATAATAATCATAATAACTTACAAAGTACTCAACGGCGTTCTCGGGAAAAAAATCCCGGAATTCCGTATAAAGCTGGGCGGCAAGGGTTTTATTATGGGATATAACCAGGGTAGGTTTTTCCAGTTTTTTAATTAAATTGGCCAGGGTGTATGTTTTTCCGCTTCCGGTAACACCGAGAAGCGTCTGATATTTAGCGCCTTTTCTTAGACCTTTTAGAAGGCAATCGATCGCTTTCGGTTGATCTCCCTTCGGGGTATAACCGCTGGCAAGTTTAAATTTTCCCATCAAGCGTCTATTTTATTTCCATGCTCATGTCAACAGATTCGACCGAATCCGTAAGGGACCCCACCGAAATTCTGTCAACGCCTGTTTCGGCGTATTCTTTCACGTTATCCAGGTTTATTCCGCCCGATACCTCAAGAAACGGCGGACCCGCGGGTTTGACCCTGTCTCTCAATAAACACGCCTTTTTTGCGTCCCTTACGCTCATATTGTCGAGCATTATAATGTCGGGGCGTTGTTTAAGCACGCTTTTAAATTGCTCTAAACTCTCAACTTCTATTTCAATTTTTAGATTTTTTGTGATTTTTTTTCTTAAATCACGGACAAAATTCTCTCCGGTGCCTATATCCGCCGCTTTCAGGTGATTTTCCTTCACGAGTACCTGTTCCCATAATCCAAAGCGATGATTCCTGCCCCCGCCGGTCCTTACGGCGTATTTTTCCAGATATCTTAAAAGCGGGAAGGTTTTTCGCGTATCGTATATTTCGGCGGCGCAGGAGGCTGTCTTTTCAACAAATTTACCGGTTTTTGTCGCAACGCCGCTCATCAGAGAAAGAAAATTAAGAATCGTCCTTTCGGCCGAAAGGATGGACCTGGCATGGCCCTCTAAAAAAATTATTTCTTTCCCTTTATAGATGCGCTGTCCGTCCCCGGCCTGCGGCTTAAAGCGCACGCTGCAGTCAAGGGCATTCATGGTCCATTCGGCCACGTCTATTCCGCACAAAACACAATCTTCATTCACTAAAACAGATGCCTTTACGCTTTCCAGGCTGCCAACGGCGCTTACGGCCGTAACATCACCGGCGCCTATGTCTTCCTTGAGAGCCGCCCGGATAATATTTAGGGTTCTTTTTTTATCTAATTTCATTTTTTGCACTCCACAATCTTACGTATGTGGTTTTCCCGCGCCCCGTTCAATGCAGACATCTAACGGGCCCGCATTCCCCATGCCCCTCACTACGCTCAAAATCAACCCGGTGTGGGGTATTAAAGCTTTACGCAATTTTTGAGTTTTTTTATTTCGTCCTTCGTAAGTCTTCTTGCTTTTCCTGCCTCCAGGCGCCCTAGTTTCAGCGTGCCGTATGCGATGCGCTTGAGCGCGGCGACGCTGTGCCCCACCGCTTCGAACATTCTTCGCACTTCCCTTTTTTTACCCTCTCGAAGGCTTACCAGGAGGAGGGTAAAAGCGGCGGATTTTTTTAGAAAAATAATTTTCTCCGCCCGGGCAAGGCCCCCTTCTATCATTACCCCTTTTTTAAGGCGGGATACATCTTCCTTTTCTACGCGGCCGATAGCATGCACCTCATAAAGCCTTTCAACCCTGAACCTTGGATGCGTAAGCCGGTATGTCAAATCACCGTCATTCGTCAGAATTATAAGTCCCGTCGTATCCTTATCAAGCCTGCCGACCGGATAAAGACGCGGCCCTTCAGACGCCCCGATATGCCCTTTGCCGCATTTAACAACTCCATTCCGAACATGCCCTACATAATCGGAAACCTTTTTTCTGCCGCGCTCATCTTCTACCGTAGAAATAACGCCCGGCGGTTTATTCAGGGCATAGTAATATTTTTTTTTCTCAAATTTAAGGGATCTGCCGCCAAACGTTATCCGGTCTCTTTCCGGGTCTACACGCGCGCCTTTTTCACTGATTACTTTTCCGTTTACCCTTACGCGCCCTGCCTCAATAATTTTCGCCGCCTTCCTGCGGCTGGCAATGCCGGCCCTCGCAATAGCGACCTGCAGGCGGATCACGCTCGCCCGGTTCATAAAGCGCTCATATTTTTTTTCAAGGATCTTAACTCTATTTTTAGAAAATCTTTTCTTATCCGGGTTTTTTTAATAACGTCTTCGGGAGCTTTGGAAATAAAATTTTTGTTTTTAAGGCGCTTTTCGGCCGCCTCGCGTTCCGCAAGAAGAACGCCGTATTTTTTTTCCAGGCGCTTTTTTTCTTTTTCTATATCAATAACACCCTCTAACGGGACAAATATTTCGGTATCACCTATAACCGCGAGCGCCGCGTGCGGGGGTTTTTGCGCGGTTGCGGAAATTTCCAGTTTCTCCACGCGGGCCAGTTTTTTTACGTATGTGGCATTCACGTTAAGTGAAGAGGCGACTCTCTTATTTTTTACTTTCACAAACACGCTTATTTCTTTACCGTGCGGTATATTCCACGCCGCTCTTACATTCCTGATTGACTGGATTATGCTTATCAGCTCCCTCATCTCGGAATCCGCCTTTTCGTTTATAAACGCTTTTTGCGTGTGAGGCCATTTTGATGTCATGACGGAACCGGAACTGCGTTCACCCGGCAGGCGCTGCCATATGTCCTCCGTTATAAAAGGCATCACCGGATGTAAAACTCGCAAAGATTTTTCCAGCACCGTATAAAGCGTAACCTGTGTATGCCTCTCGCCCATGGTAAGCTTGGCGATCTCAAGATACCAGTCGCAGTATTCATGCCACAGGAAATCATAAATTCTCGCCGCGGCGTCGTTTATTCTGTATGATTCGAGCGATTTCGTGACACTTTCGAGCGCCGTATAAAACCTGCTTAATATCCATCTATCCGCGAGTGTTAAGCCGGGTTCGGCTGCCGTCCCGCGCAAGCCTTTTTTCACCATGCCTTCTTTTAAATTCATAAGGACGAACCTGGACGCATTCCAGAGTTTGTTGGCGAAATTCCTTCCGATTTCAAACTTCTGCGCGGACAGAAAAACATCCTGCCCCTGGGCGGTAATTGAAATAATGCTGAACCGAAGGGCGTCGCTTCCGAACTGATCTATAATCTCAAGCGGATCGATTATATTTCCCAGCGACTTTGACATTTTGGTCCCTGTATCGTCCCTCACCGTGCCGTGTATATAAACATCCCTGAAAGGTATTTTTTTCATGAATAAAAGGCCGGCCATTATCATTCGCGCAACCCAGAAAAATATAATTTCCTGCGCGGTAACCAATACATCAGTGGGATAAAAATATTCTAATTCGCCTTTTGTGTCAGACGGCCATCCAAATGTGGAAAAAGGCCATAACCATGAGGAAAACCATGTATCAAGGACATCCGGGTCCTGCACAATATCGGTAGAGCCGCATTTCGGGCACTTTTTGGGTTTTGTTTTCGAGACAATCACACCCTTATTTTCATCCTTCACGCGGCGGTTGCCTTCTTTCGCCGCTTGGCACTTGAGGCAATAATAAACCGGTATCCTGTGTCCCCACCAAATTTGCCGCGAAATACACCAATCCTTTATATTCTCCATCCAGTTAATATATACCTTTGTCCAGCGTTTTGGATAAAATTTAATTTCGCTTTTTTTCACCGCCTCTAACGCCGGTTTTGCCAGCGGCTTCATTTTTACGAACCATTGCCTTGAAAGCCGGGGCTCGACCATGGTATGGCACCTGTAACAGTGGCCAACAGAATGTTTGTGGGGTTCTGATTTTACAAAAAGATCCATTGTTTTTAATTTTTCTATAATCGCTTCGCGCGCCTCAAACCTGTCCATACCCTTAAAATCACGGCCGGCTTCATTTATTGTGGCGTCCTCGTTCATTATATTTATCGGTTCAAGCTTGTGCGCAACGCCCAGGGTGAAATCAACAGGGTCATGCGCCGGGGTAACTTTTAAAACTCCTGTCCCGAACTTGATATCTACCTTTTCATCAAAAATTACTTTAAGTTCACGATTGAGAACGGGAAGGATTACTGAAGCGCCCTTCAGGTGTTTATAACGCTTATCTTTCGGGTTAACGCATATCGCAACATCGCCCAGCATTGTCTCCGGCCTTGTCGTCGCCACCGTCACATAATCCTTTCCACCTGAGACCTTCTGTTTCCCACCCGTCTTGACCGGGTATTTAATGTAATACAGCGTGCCGTCTATATCCCGATGCGCGGCCTCCTCATCGCTCAAAGCGGTTTTGCATCTCGGGCACCAGTTTATTATGTAATTTCCCCTGTAGATCAGATTTTTTTCATAGAGTTTTACAAATACCTCTAAAACCGCGTTTGAAAGACCCTCGTCCATTGTAAAACGCGTTCTCTCCCAGTCGCAAGAACAACCGAGTTTCTTGAGTTGCGTTATTATTGTCGAACCGTATTTTTCCCGCCATTTCCAGACTTCCTTAAGGAATTTTTCGCGGCCGAGTGATTCTTTAGTTTTATTTTCGGAGGCGAGATTTTTCTCGACAACATTCTGTGTAGCGATACCGGCGTGGTCAGTGCCCGGCATCCAGAGCGCCTCAAAATTACGCATCTTGTTAAACCTGATATATATGTCCTGGATGGTATTATTTAGGGCGTGGCCCATGTGAAGGATGCCCGTAATATTCGGTGGCGGGATCACGATGCAATATGGTTTTTTTCCGGGATTTACCTCAGCGTGAAAAAAACCTTTTTCTTCCCAGAACCTGTACCACTTCTCCTCGGTATCTTTGGGGTTATATTTGGTTGGGATATCCTGCATAATCTGCCGGTTACGTGGATGCCTCGCTATCCTTCAATAATTTATACTCGACCGAATCTATAAGTGCCTGCCAGCTGGCCTCGATGACGTTCTCTGATACACCGATGGTCCACCATGACCGCGTCTTGTCCTGCGACTGAATTAAGACCCTGACCTTGGCAGCCGTGCCCGCCTTTTCATCCAGAACCCTTACCTTGAAATCCGTAAGGTGCATTTCGTTTAAAGACGGGTAAAAACCCTCAAGCGACTTCCGAAGAGCCCTGTCAAGAGCGTCCACAGGCCCGTCACCGAGAGAAGCCGTGTGCTCAAGTTTTCCCTTAACACTCAGTTTGATAGTGGCCTCCGACGTAATTTTGCGGCCTTTGCGTTTTTCCACTATGACGCGGAAATCCTGAAGTTCAAAAAACTTTTTAATTTTTTTAACCGACTTTTTCATAAAAAGTTCCAGCGACGCCCCGGCCGCTTCAAAATGATAACCCTTATATTCCATTTTCTGAAGGGCTTTCAGGATTTTTTTTGTCTTTGCCGCCTTCTTTTCAAGGTCCAGATCCATTTCCTCAGCTTTTTTAAGAATGCTGGACTTACCCGAAAGTTCGGAGATAAGAAGCGTTCTTCTGTTGCCTACCATGGCAGGATCCACATGTTCATACGACCTATGGTTTTTCAATATGGCGTTTATGTGCACACCCGCCTTGTGCGCAAAGGCGCTTTGCCCCACAAAGGGTTGCGTGTCATTCAATTTCATGTTACAGATCTCTGCGATATAATACGCCGTCTCCGTCAACGCTTTAAGCGAAATATCTGAAACGCAATCCACGCCGAGTTTCAGCTTAAGGTTACCGATAATGGAAACAAGGTCGGCATTGCCGCATCTTTCGCCATAACCGTTTATGGTTCCCTGCGCCTGGATACAACCCGCCTCGACCGCCGCTATGGTATTTGCGACTGCCATGTCGTTATCGTTATGGGTATGTATCCCGAGAGGGGTTTTTATTTTTTTTCTTACATCCTTAACTATCTTGAATATATTCGATGTCAACATACCTCCGTTTGTATCGCAAAGAATTATTCTTTCCGCGCCGCCCTTTTCGGCGGCAAAAATGGTCTTCATGGCGTATTCGGGATTTTTCATATAACCGTCAAAAAAATGTTCAGCGTCAAACATCACGGATTTGCCCTTGGATTTCAGATATCTAACAGACTCTTCGATCATCCTGAGGTTTTCCCCGAACGTCGTTTTTAGTACTTCTTTTACGTGCAGGTCCCAGCTTTTACCGAATAAAGTTATCACATCCGTCCCGGAAAGCAGCAACCCTTTCATGGTGGCATCTTTTGATACAGCGGTATTGGCGCGCATCGTGCTTCCGAAAGCAACCAGTTTAGAACCGGCAAGTTTGAGTTTTCCCGCTTTTTTAAAAAAATCAATATCTTTTGGATTGGCTCCGGGCCATCCGCCCTCAATATATTGGATTCCCAGGGCATTGAGTTTCTCGACAATTCTTAGTTTGTCTGAAACGGAAAATGAAACCCCCTGCGCCTGAGCGCCGTCCCGTAGGGTCGTGTCATATAGTTCAACTTTCATATTTTGCCCCTTACTTTCCCAGCCCGAAGGCCTTGTGCAAAACGCGCACCGCCTTTTCGCTTTTTACTTTTCTCACGATACACGATATTTTTATTTCGCTGGTTGAGATCATCTCTATATTTATCTTTTTCTCGGCAAGCGCGCCGAACATAACCGCCGCGATACCGGAGTGGCTGCGCATTCCGATCCCGACTACCGATACCTTGGCTATCCCTTTATCAAAAGTTACACCTTCAGCGCTTATGGACGCGGCTGTTTTTTTCATGACCTTCAAGGTTTTAGCGAGATCGCCCGTTACCACGGTAAATGAAACATCAGTCGTGCCGGTTCTCGAAACGTTTTGAATTATCATGTCGATATTAATATTGGCTTTTGCCATTTCGCCGAAAATTCGGGCAGCGTTACCAGGTCGGTCCGGAACACCACACACCGTTACCTTGGCCTCATTTTTGGTCAAAGTTATCCCGCTTACAAGCACATCTTCCATGATCTTGACCTCCTTGGTTATATACGTGCCCTTCTTATCAGAAAAACTGTTTCTAACGTGAATCGGTATATTAAATTTACTGGCCGCCTCAACACTTCTAGCCTGCAACACCTGCGCTCCCAGCGAGGCAAGTTCCAGCATTTCTTCGTAACTTATGATATCAAGTTTCTTGGCGTCTTTCACCAGGCGGGGATCCGCCGTGTAAACGCCGTCTACGTCCGTATATATTTCGCAAACATCGGCGCCAAGCACCTTCGCGAGCGCGACAGCTGTCATGTCGGAACCGCCGCGACCCAGAGTGGTTATTTCCCTGTCAAGATTTACGCCCTGGAAACCGGCAACCACAACTATTTTCCCCTTACCAAGTTCCTCTCTTATCCTCTTAGCGTTCACGTCAAGGATCCTCGCTTTTGTATGAGAGGAATCGGTTATAATTCCAACTTGGGCGCCGGTAAATGAAATTGCCTCTTTTCCCAGTTTATGCACGGCCATCGCGAGAAGCGACACGGAAACCTGTTCGCCTGTTGAAATAAGCATGTCAAGCTCTCTCTCGGAAGGAGTCCGGTTTATTTCAGAAGCCAGCCCAAGTAATTCATCAGTAGTGTCCCCCAGGGCGCTTACGACAACAACAATATCGTAACCTTTATTCCTGTAGGAAACGATCCGTTTGGCGACCCTAATGATTTTTTCCGCATTCGCCACGCTTGATCCGCCGTATTTCTGGACTATCAGTTTCTTCGCCATAATTTTAGTTCTTACCCTTTTTAATGTTTGGCTCTTGCCGCTCCAAACAAATTTTTTCGCGTGTTAAATATGCGCTTTATCGCTATCGCCGCCTCGAAAAAAACAAAACCGGCAAGGAACAAAAGCGCAACTGAAATAACCAGAAGTAACATATTGTTTGTAACGCTGTATTCCTTAATCTTCAGTATGAGGGCGCCTGATGCCGTAGCCAGCATGAAAAGCATAGGAATAAGCGTATAAAAAAATACCCTTCTCCTTGAAAGAAACCAGCTCGTAACAACAATCAGCGTAAGGGCGGCAATAAGCTGGTTCGCGGAACCGAAAATCGGCCAAATCTCATTCCATTGCCCGCTCAATCCGAGCCATCCCGAAAGCGCCACTACGATTATGGTCGCGGTGAAACGATTTTTTATTCTAAAAAGCTCCTGTGTGAGATACCGCGTTATTCTCGTTGCTGTATCCAGCGTAGTAAGAATAAAGGCGTTGAGTATCAGCATAGCAAAAATGCCTCCAAAATTACCAAGAAAAATTTTTGTGACCGCGCTATAACCCACAGCGAAGGCGCCTACCGGACCGGCCCCTTTATTCACCATAGAATTTAAAATATTTCTGTCCTTGAAAGCCGCCGCGATAACCAGTATGGCAAGCATGGCGAGAATACCTTCGGCGAGCATCGCCCCATATCCTATCTTTCTCGCGTCTTTTTCATTGGCAAGCTGCTTTGACGTGGTACCGCTGGCTACCACGGAATGAAACCCGCTTATCGCCCCGCAGGCAACCGTAACAAAAAGAACAGGCCATAAAGGGAGGGCGTTCATTTCCTGGCTTTGTCCGAGAAACGCCGGAAAATTTAATTCGGGCCGGGTTATCAAAAGCCCGGTGTATCCAAAAATAATACCGAACAAAAGAAGGTAACTCGCAAGATAGTCCCTTGGCTGAAGAAGTATATTGACCGGTGTAACGCTCGCGGTAAAAGCATAAATGAGGAGAACTGCGCTCCAGATACGCAAAGCATTCTGTCCGAGCGTTATCGGGAATATTTTTCCCAAAAACATAAGGATACCCAGAAAAAAAAGCCCCAAAATCGTGGCCACAGCCTGATTAATCCTCAGGTTATAAAGCAGAAAACCCACGAAAACCGCGACGGGAATAAGCCCGAGTGACGGAAGTACTATCGCCGGTTTCACGACAAAGGTCCTGGCGCAAATATTTACAAATACCGAGATTATGAGAATGAGCGTAAGCCACAAAAAAATTAAAAAAACGATTTTCGCGTTTTTTGATATGGCGTCTTTGGCAATATCGGCTACGGAAGTACCGCCATGCCTGACTGAAATGAAAAGCGCCAGATAGTCATGCAATCCGCCTATAAATATGCTTCCCAGCACTACCCAAATCAGCGTAGGCGCCCAGCCCCAGATGGAAATAGCGAGTACCGGGCCTATTATCGGGGCCGCTCCCGCTATGGACGCGAAATGATGCCCGAAAAGAACCGACCAGTGCCTGGCCGGAACATAATCCACCCCATCGTACTTCGTATAGGCGGGTGTTTTTCTGCCCGGGTTGATCCTGAGAAATTTCTCTATTTTTTTACTGTAGAAAAGATATCCAAAAAGAAATAACGCGGACCCGGCTATTATTACTATTATCGACCCCATACACTATACCCTCGCGTGAATCAGGTATTTCATCAAAAGCCATCCTTCGCCGACATTAAATTTGGCGGCCCGGGAAGCGGCTTCCGTAAAAACGTGAGCCCCGTCAGGCGTGATATCCTCGCCGCAAATCGCGAAAGGTATCGGGTCGATAGTATGCGTCCTGCAGGATATCGGGGTCGCGTGGTCCGGTAAAACCATTATCCTGAAATTCTTCTTTTTCTTAAATTCCCCCCAAATCTTTCCCACCACAAATTTATCGAAATTTTCTATGGCCGCGATTTTTTCTCTGATATCACCATTATGGCCCGCTTCATCAGGCGCCTCTACATGTACGAATACAAAATCCTTTTCCTCAAGGGCTTTAAGCGCGTATTCGCCCTTTCCGATGTAATTGGTATCGTAATATCCGGTGGCGCCCGGCACATTTATCACGTCCAGGCCTATTATCTTGCCAATGCCCTTAATAAGGTCTACCGCCGAAATTATCGAACCTTTCACGCCGTAAAGATCCTTAAAAAGAGGCATCTCAGGTTTTCCACCCGGCCCCCACAACCATATCATGCTGGCGGGATTTTCGCCCAGGTCTATTCTGACTTTGTTGACATCCGTATGCGCAAGGATTTCCCGGGACTTTTTCATCAATCCTATCAGTATTTTTTGCCCTTCACCCCTGGGAAGGTTTTTTGAAATATTTTTATTCATTATATCATGAGGCGGCATGCATTTTATTTTAGAAAATTTTAGCGCCTCTTCCTTGAATTTTGCCTTTAAAACCATAAGGTTTCTGTAGCTTATGCCGTGATAAAATTTTACACTCTCGCTGCCAAGCTCCTTATCTATCGCTTCCATGAGGACCTGCGCCTCTTTCGAGGTTATATGCCCGGCGGAATAATCTACCATTTTATCCCCGGCTTCGGTAACAAGGTTGCATCTGAAAGCAATATCTTTTTCGCCTAAATTAACGCCTATATTCTCAGCTTCCAGCGGCCCTCTTCCGGAATAATATTTCTTTGGATCATAGCCAAGTATTGAAAGATTCGCAACGTCACTGGCCGGTATCATGCCCTTTGGAACGGTAGAGGCGGTGCCGATCCGGCCTTTTTCCACAATTTCATCCATGTTCCGGCAATGAGAAACCTCCAACGGCGTACGCCCGTTCAACTCGTCGATTGGCCGATCACTCATCCCGTCACCGACCAGAACTATGTACTTCATGTTTTATCCCTTCGGCCTTAAATATAAATTTCCCTTCGTAAAAATTTTCCGGCATCACACCGGGCACCGCTAAGCGGATTCCAACCGTTGACTCCTTGCGCCCAAGCGCGTTTCTTTAAATTTTCCCGGCGGGAATGTTTTCTATTCCGTTGGTCGGGACGAGCGGATTTGAACCGCTGACCTCTTGCACCCCAAGCAAGCGCGCTAAACCAAACTGCGCTACGTCCCGGCATTTAATAAAGCATTCCCGCCGTGAAAATCGCCTTCATAATCACAAACCGGCCTCTTTTATAATTGCGTCTAACTTTGCCGGTAACACCCTCGGTTTCTTAACGCTCGCTATCGCCCTGTCGGGGTCTTTCAATCCGTGCCCGGTTAATACACAGACAATCCGCGGTTTTTCGGCTCGCGGTTTTCGGTTTGCGTTTTTAAAATACCCCTCTTTCGCTTTCTTTAATACCCCTGCGACACTCGCGGCCGATGCCGGCTCAACGAATACGCCTTCCTTCGAAGCAACCAATTCATACGCGTTTAAAATTTCATCATCGCTTACCGCTTCTATAAGCCCGCCCGATTCATCGCGCGCGGCCTCGGCCTTTTTCCAGCTGGCCGGATTTCCTATTTTTATCGCGGTCGCTATGGTTTTGGGGTCTTTTATAACATGCCCCTTTACTATAGGCGCGGAACCGGCAGCCTGAAATCCGATCATTTTCGGCAGGGCATTTATCCGGCCGGCTTGCCTGTACTCTTTGTATCCCATCCAGTAAGCGGTTATGTTGCCGGCATTTCCCACGGGAATAGCGTGGTAATCCGGCGCGCATTTCAAAGAATCGCAAATTTCAAAAGCGCCTGTCTTCTGCCCTTCAATCCTGTAAGGATTCAGGGAATTAACCAGGGTAATGGGGTATTTTTCGGTAATTTCTTTTACGAGTTTCAGGCAGTCATCGAAATTTCCTTTTACCGCTACAACCTCGGCCCCGTGTATAAGCGCCTGCGCGAGTTTCCCCAGGGCAATCGAACCCTCAGGTATGAGAACAACACACTTTATTTTGGCTCGGGCCGCGTAAGCCGCCGCTGAAGCGGAAGTGTTCCCGGTCGATGCGCAAATAACCGCCCCTGAACCCTCTTCAACAACTTTTGATATTGCAAGGGTCATGCCCCTGTCCTTAAAAGAACCTGTCGGGTTCAACCCTTCGTACTTAAGATAAACCTCCGCAAAACCGCCAAGCAGCTCTTCAATATGCGGGGCCCTTACAAGAGGGGTATCTCCTTCATTCAAAGAAATTATCGGTGTTTTACCGGTTACGGGCAGATATTTTCTGTATCTCTCTATTACACCCATGCCTATCACGCTATTCTTATTCCTACGGGCTTTTTTGTTATAAACGGTAATTTTTTTATTTTTGCCAGCGCCTTATTCATCCTGCCTTCGTTCGCGTAATGTGTCAGCATAACTATAGGAACCGGCTGGCCTTTTTTTCTTTCTTTCTGCGAAACAGTAGCTATGCTTATTCCGTTTTGCGCCAGTATACTGGAAACTCTGGACAAAACACCGGGCCTGTCAATGGCGGAAAACCTGATATAATACCTGACGTTCAAATCATTGATTTTTCGTATTTTTTTAATACTTCCGTTGAATTCCGGTTTAAAAGGTTGTGCCGGGATTTTCGCGGTTATACTTTCGGCGATTTTCATAATATCACCCACAACGGAACTCGCGGTCGGAAGGCTGCCGGCGCCCCGGCCGTAAAAAAGCGTTTCCCCGACCATGTCACCCCTGACAAATATAGCGTTATTTTCGCCTTTTACGCCCGCCAAAATACTTTTCAGGGAAATCAGGGTCGGATGGACTCTGAGATCCAATGCACTGCCGATTTTTTTCCCTATAGCCAACAGCTTAATATCATATCCCCAGTTTTTAGCATATTGCATGTCCGTCGGATCCAGGCCCTCGATACCTTCAACATAGATATCTTTCAGTTTGACATTAAATCCGAATCCCATCAAGGCCAGTATAGCAAGCTTATGGCACGAATCCCCGCCGCTTATATCTAATTTCGGATTTTTCTCGGCTATACCCCTTTCCTTTGCGTCTTTCAGCGCCTCAATAAAAGAACAATCCTCCTCGGACATCTTGCTAAGAATGAAATTTGAAGTGCCGTTTAGTATCCCATATATAAGTTGTATGTCATTTGCCACCAGCGATTTTTTTAACGGGGCGATAATGGGTATGCCGCCGCCAACGCTTGCCTCAAATCCAACCGAGCTTTGAAAACGCGACGCCGCGGTAAATATTTCCATCCCGTATTCGGCGAGGAGCGCCTTATTTGCCGTAACAACCCGCTTACCCAGCGATAGCGCTTTCAGGATAATCTCTTTCGCGGGGTGTATTCCGCCTATCAGCTCTACGATGACATCTATGTCTTTATCTTTTATGACCGAGTCCACGTCCCTGGTAAGAAGTTTTCCCGGTACACTAAAACCGCGCCCTGACCTTAAATCCTTATCGGCAATCTTGGCCAGGTTTACGGAAATACCGGATTTCACCTTAAGAATTCCTTTTTTGGAAAGAAGCGCCTTTACAACGCCCTTGCCGACGGTTCCGAACCCTATAAGCCCGACATTAACAACTCTCATAATTCCTCCTGTTTAAGAGCCCGTGTCATAAGCTCCCTTACAGCGTCTTCCGGCTTTTTACCGCGATATAAAAGTTCATAAATTTTCTGCGTTATAGGCATTTCTACCCCGTTTTTTTTAGACAATTCGTAAGCGGACCTGACCGTAGTCACGCCTTCAACTATCATATCGGTTCCCCCAAGTACATCTTTCGGTTTCCTTCCTTTGGCGATTTCCTGCCCGAACCAGCGATTTCTCGAATGGTCGCTCATGCAAGTCGTGGCAAGGTCGCCCAATCCGCTTAATCCGAAAAATGTTTCTTTTTTCGCGCCTAATTTGTCCCCGAAACGAATAATCTCGGCCAAACCTCTCGTAAGAAGCGCCGCTTTTGAGTTTACGCCAAAACCCATTCCGTCAGAAATGCCGGCCGCGATAGCTATTACATTTTTTAAAGCGCCTCCGAGCTCCACGCCAATCACATCCACGGAGGTATATGCCCTGAAATTCGGAGTTGTAAAAATATTCTGTATTTCCCCGGCAAACGCCCTGTCCGGGGAGGCCGCGACAACAGTAGCGGGAAGATCGCGCGCTACCTCAAATGATATTGTCGGACCAGAAACAACCGCTATTTTAATAGGGCCGCAAACATCATATATAACCTCGGAAGGCCTCTTAAAAGTATCTTCCTCGATACCTTTCGTAAGCGAAACCGCTTTCTCGGCGATTTTTCCTTCAAATATTTTCAGTGTACTACGCAGGTATTTTGACGGCACCGCGATTACGGCTATCGAGCATTTTCTTACATCGGCCGCCTCGGATGTAAAGCGAATCCTTCCCGGTATCTGTATTCCGGGAAGAAACTTCCGGTTAATCCTTTCTTTTTTCAAAACTGATATATGATCAGGAAACGCCCCCCACACGGTGATATCATACCCCTTATTGGCAAGGAGTATTGCTACGGTCGTCCCCCATCCACCGTCTCCGAGAACAGCTATTGGCGTTTTCACCATAGCCAAATATTATCATATATACAGGCCATAGTCAAATAAAATGAGATTCTTCGGGCGCTTTGCGCCGTCCGGTTTAGTTTGAATTTATGATTTACAGCAACCGCTTGTGTCTACCGCAAATCACGGTTTCATCAAAAAAAAGAGGAGCGTAAACTTTACGCCCCTCCCAAAAGCCCCGTTTTAAAAATTTTTCGCGGGCTTTATTTGTTTATGACTGTTTTCTCAAGCATGCTTATTTTCCTGTCGATCACGTGAACCTTAAAAAGGACCGCAAGAAATATCAGCATGTGTATCAGGCCTTTCGCGTGTTCCGGGTGCAGATGATACAAATCCATTTTGCCGCTTTCTGCTATGATCTACTTATTCTTATCCTTATCGCGTGCACAAAAACTATGTTATATACCGATTCACCGGAAATCACGTAGAACGAACCTCTCATCTTGCACATTAGCTTGTCTTTCTTGTCGCGGTCTGAATATTCGCGTAGAATATGAAAAAATTTCTTATTCAAGCCCGCGTTTTTTCTTCGCCGATCTATCCAGTGCTTCAATTCATCCCTGGACTTGATTCTGTGAGAACCGCGCACAAAGTATATGGACCTTTTAGTTGTGGAGGAAACCAGGCCGTTCTTCTCCACTATTTCCTCGACTGAAATATCCCTTTTTTTCGCGGCGGGGGCCATCAGGTTCTTGAATATTAACTCTCTCATTTCAAACCCCTTCCTTACAAACACTTTTTAAATCTTTTTAATTACAAAAAATAAAAAACTGCCTTTCGGTCAAAACGACTTAAAGGCTTTTCCGGGCTCAAATTAAGTATACCTGAAAACTGCAAAAGCGTCAAGGCGGGTAATCAAACTTTTTGATATCCTAATCACGACCGGCTAATCCTTTTCAGTCTAGACGGTTGACATAGTTCGTTGATTAATAAGATTGTTACGCTGTTATGCGGCGCGGGTAAATTGCGCCCTGACCTTGTTGCGGTTTCTCATCCCATTATGCTCATAAGCCTTTGCGCGCGGAATAACGGTAAAGATAAGAAATGCGTTTCCATTTTTATCTTCGTCGATACCGCATATGTTCATATCTTCTTCGAGTTTCCGCCTGTTTATCCCGATACCTTCGAAAATACGATATATATCATCGGCATTGAGTTCGAAAAACGCGGCCATGACCGAAATCGTTAATATATCCAGGCTCGGATCATAGAATTCATTAGTTCTGAATTCTCCATTTTTCTTTTCCTTAATTTTTATATAAACGGGCCTTAATGCCCTCGGTAGATTTTCCGCGCCAACTTTCTCGTTTTCCGGCTCGAATGTAAAGATAAAATCTTTGCTTTGATCGCTTAAATCTACCCCGCGCTCCTCCCGCAACCCTTCCAGAGACGTATTCAGCTCTTCGAGTGTCTCAAAATCCCCTGTGATCAAATTGTTCATCAAGCTGCGAGAGCGGGGGTATTTTCGCGTCATATTTTCTTTCCATTTTTCTATATCATCCCGCAGCTGCGGGTGATGCTTATCATAGCCCCTTAATTTACGGCTGAAAAACAACGCGATTTTTCTTCCCGAAAGCAGCGTAGAAATCGCCGCTTCTTTCCAGTTCTCTGCCAGCTGTTCAGGCTCACTGAAGTTACGAAGTACCGGCCTTCTTTCCGCAAATCTGCCTTTTTTCTCCATCTCATACATATCAATGGAGCGCAAAACCGTTCCTTCCGGGGACAACGCGAGTAACGATCCTTCATCTACCGTAAATACTACTTTATTTTTTATCCAGTGCCTGCTTGTATCTGTTTCCAGCAACGGGAGGCCAAGATTATTAGCGGCTTTTTTGAACAGTGCCTCAATCTTAGAAGCGGTGACGTCGGATATTTCCCCGGATATAGCCGGCCTTTTCGCGATAATTGCTAAAGTATTTTTTTCTATATAATCTCTTTCTCCCAAAACAAGATCCAGCATTTTACAGGTTTTTTTCAAGGCATTTTCAGCATTCGTCAAAAATTTATAATTATCCGTATGAATTAACGCGGCTTTTTTTCTTATCTTATCCAGGACTATAATGTAATTGCAAAACTCGGCTTCTTCTGAACCAATTACTTCGCCTGATACTCCCGTAGTTATCGCTGCGAAAAATGGTTGAGCAAGATTATCCGGATCTGTAAACCGTAAAAACTCATCGGGGGATTTTGTATAGCAATCCCTTAACTTATCCCCGTATTTACTTTCAAGCCACGCTGTTTTCCGCCGGAGCGCTGGATTAGCTGACTCCTTTCCTTCCGAAAGCGTGACGGATCCTAACGGTTTTGCCGTTTTAAAGGTGAGTTCATAAATCGCGAAAAAAGCATCGGGATCTGAAGAAACCCTACGCATCGTCCATACATCTTTGCCGAGGCGCGCCAAAGTCTGCATTCCGCCCATAAAAACATGGCCGTCTTCATCGCCGATTTCATCGTCAATGCCGTATGCCAGAACTATTTTCCCGTCGCCTTTCAGGTGAAGTTTTGCCTCATCAAGAAAGCGGCCTAAAAGCCTGAATTCATGGTCTTCAATGATCCTTCTGAAATCTGAAGCGAGTGATGGTTTTTTTTCATTGACTCTCGGGGGTGAAAAAACTATCACGTCATATTTTTTGCCACGCAACAAAGAATTTTCAAAAAGATCGCTTAATACCGCGCGAATACGCCCGCGAATTTCAGCCGGCTGGGCTTTGAACCTCTCAATAGCTTCAAGCAGGGTCATTCTATGTATTTCAATCGCGTCTACGCGGGCGCCTAAACGCGCCGACACTACCGCTCTTTGTCCGTGAGCCGCGCCCATATCGGCAACGTCCATGCCCGGCCGAATAATTTCGCATAAATAAGAACGCAACGCCTCATCTGAAAAAATTCCGGCGTCCTGCACGTTAAAAGTCGGCTCCTCTTCCCTTAAAACCCATTTATCCCACTCCTGCGTAAAAATAAAAACATTTTCTCTGTCCGGGTAATTCCGGATCCAGCCTATTTTTAACGCATAAAGTATGAAAGTATCGGCATCCCGGATAAAAAGTCTTTCGCCAAATTCGCTAAAGTATATTCCTATCAGGTTTTCCCGGGTAAAACCATTTTCAAAACCATGGTTTTGAAGAATCTTCATCATCTTCGCGTAAAAAATTTCTCTTACGGGCTTTTCCGCCCCTGTTATGAAAGTGTTTTTTTCCGCCGCAACACTATCCGGCAAGGCAACGGAAAGCGCTTTAGCGGAAAGCAAGGTACCGGAATCTTTACAAGGCGTTTTTAAATGTCGGCTTCCCGGATGGCTTTCCGGGCGCAGGGCATGGCTTTTTGTCCTTTTCACCGCGGCCGGGTTATTATACGCCGATTCTTCTCTTTCTAGTTTTGCCGCAATTGCGTTCCATTTTTCCGAATCTTCGCTTGCCCCCGGAAACTTTGCAATCTCAATACCTGAATATTCGCTTTCCCTGTCTTCATCAAAACTTAATATTCGGGATATGCCTTCATCAAGTGTATAGGCGTCGATTATGTAACCGTCTTCTGTCCGGGCCCATACATGATACAAATGCATTTTCTCATCTATCCAGAAAAACAAATCAGATTCGATCCCGTATTTTTTTAACCTACGTTTAACCTCAAAGGCGTGCCCCATACACGTAACTATTTCTAAACCGTTTTTCAAAAAATTTTTTCTATGTTTAGCGATGAATTCCCGCGTCTCACGCGCGACTTTTTCATAAAGCCCTTTTCTTTCCGCCATATTTCCTATGGGGATTTTTTCCTTATCATTTTCTGTGCCAGTATATACATAAAGCGTAGGTCCAAACGGATCACTTGTAGATGGGTCAATACTACCCCTGTTTTCGTTTTTTAAATATTTAACACTCCAGTTTTCCGCGGGAAAAAATCTTTTGAAAACGCCAACAAGTTCCCCCTCTTCTCCAAGCATTGGGCGTAAGCTATATGTCTTATCGGTAAAACCCCAGTCATGCAGATCAAACCTGCCTACAAACTTTTTTCCGTGCTTACGGGCAATCTCTGCCAAATCCTGCGTTTTCTTAATTTCCTTTTCCAGTAATGCGCCACTCGATAATCTCGTATTGTTGTATTGGAGGGTCATGGCAAAATCACGGGCATTTTCAATTGTAACAAGAGGCAGGCGCATTGAGTTGCGTAATCTCTCGTAATCAATAAACCATACACCAACAACGCCGCGTTTTCTCCTAAACGCCCTGGCTAACTTTCTTTGAAAGCCGAAGTTCTCCTCGCGCATTAGCTCCTCTATCATTATTTTTTCAGGGATCTCCGCTACAATCTTCCCCCATTTCTTTCTGATAACTACCAAACTTTTTGTTCCGAATTTATTATCCATGCCTTCACCATTAATAAACCCGGGGAAGGATTGTGTTCGCACAATTTTGTCAATTTTTCTTCCGGAAATAAAAGGTAAATCCAACGATTTCCATCCGCCCGCCGTTATCATGTACCCTGTTTCAGGATTGAAGGCGTCTTCTCTTGTCATTAAAAGAAATATTATTTTCTTGACGAGCCGGACATTGATAAACGGGCTGCGTTCCATTAACACGATGTCTCTAAACGACTTATCTTTTAACGGTGCCAGCATAGAATCAACATGATAAGAAAAGCTCGCAGGCCAAATTGCCATCGTTTCTTGTCCGGAAATAGGGAACAGCAACCTATCGCCCGGAGCCCTGTCTTCTCTCTGTGCGCTATTTATATTGCCTGGCAAATAACCTATTTTGGCTTGGGTTTTGACTTGGGGACGTTTTACTTCGTCGGAACCCTTTGATATAGTTGAAGTTACAAGGCCTTGTTGCGCATTTTTATCCGCGGCAAAGGGAAACTTGTCCTCCGCGGCCGAAGCCAGAGGCCGGCCGTTCCGGGCATCATTCCTTTCCGAAAACAGGTAGGAAGGTGTCGTTCCCACTTCACCGTAGTGAAGTTTTTTCACAAGTATCCCGGAATAATTCCTTATACACCGCACCAACAATTGCAACAACTTTCCACCCCAGTGCTGTAAATTTCCTGCCCCTAAAAAATTCGTATAAACACTGCCCGAACCCGTGCCTTTGATCAACTTTCCATCTCCGGAAAACGGCTCTCTTTCTACCAATGCCTTTTCTATAGCCGCTTTTATTTCGGGGTTGGCTTTTTTTCGGTTTGTGATCGTAAGCTCACTAAGCCCCGCCTCTTTTGCGATACTTTTTCGTGTTA
>CAYTQI010000002.1:0-36585 GCA_964440235.1 uncultured Planctomycetia bacterium | reverse complement strand
CCTTAACGCTTTTATGGCGTTAAGGATCTTCCAATCAGACGGTAACAGTAATGCCCCTTCTATAGCCGCTTTTATTTCGGGGTTGGCTTTTTTTCGGTTTGTGATCGTAAGCTCACTAAGCCCCGCCTCTTTTGCGATACTTTTTCGTGTTACAGGCTCTTCTCTTTTCCTTAACGCTTTTATGGCGTTAAGGATCTTCCAATCAGACGGTAACAGTAATGCCTCTTCTATAGCCGCTTTTATTTCGGGATTGGCTTTTTTTCGGTTTGTGATCGTAACCCCATTAAACCCTGCCTCCTTTGCGATACTTGTTTGGGTTACGGGCTCTTCTTTTTGCCGTAACACTTTTATGGCGTTAAGGATCTTCTGGTCAGATGGTAATGAAATGTTGAAGGATTCTACTCCGGAAAACACTCCGGATTTCACGAATGCGGCATATATCATAAGAGATATGGCGGGAGCCGATCCAATTAACCAGCGTGGTATGCCGCTTTTACCCGTTACAGCGAACCAGTGGCGGACGGATTCGATTAGTGGGGATGTTTTTGCGGGCCCGAGGGTAATCATAAGTGTTCCTGCTATCGCTGCGATAACACCCAGGGCAATCATGTTGCGATAGGAACGCTTCGCTGTGCCTGAACCGGGAATATGATAAGATTTTAAAAACGCCAGCGCGTTTTTAAGTTCGCTTTTTTTAATTTCGTGTATATCCTGTTTTTTACCGATACCGGGAGTGCCTGGAGCGTCTCCCGCCTTCCCTAAAAGAGAAATCGTAAGCTCCCCTCCGAGATGCTGCCTGAAGTGCTCAAGGCCTTTCCATAACTGTCCGAATTGTGCGGCGCGGTCAAATACAGGAAGGCCTGCGTTCGTGATAAGCCGCATGATGCGCATAAATTCTTCTTCGGTAATGTATCCCCTTTTCCACGAAATATAAGAGTCAATTGCTATACCGATGGCAACGCCCCGTCCGTGTGAAAGCCGGCCGCGCGTTAATATCTCGAGACGATGGCCCCATTCGTGCCCGTAATCAAGCGGCCTGGCCAGTTTTTTTTCGTAAGGATCGGTTTTTATCTGTCCGAGATGGTTTTTTACAGAGATAAAAATCATCTCTTCCGCTCGATTTAACGACCTCCCTGATTCGGTTTCCGGACTGAAATTTTTCTCACGGCTGAGGAGCTCCGGAAGCCCAAGGAGGTCTTTATAGTTTTTTTCTAAAAACTTGAATCCGTCCGCGTCCTTCAATAACGCAACCTTTATTATCTCCGCCAGGCCGTCACTGATAATGGGCCGGCCGGTTGTCTTCAAGAAAAACGGATCAATAAGTACAACCTGCGGAGGCTGAAACGTACCCAGGAAATTCTTTTGCCGGAAAAAGTTAATACCGTTTTTCACGCCTATTCCCGCGTCGTCCTGCGCGAGAAGCGTCGTAGGAACGCGTATCTGGTCGGCGCCCCTGTGGAAAATGGTGGCGGCAAAACAGGACATATCGATCGTGGCCCCCCCGCCTATAGCAATAAAAACCGATTTGCGGTCAAGCCCTGCCCGCCAGGCCCGGAAAACTGTCCGGAGCGTATAAAAGAGTCCCAGAAACCCTTTTTTTACCCTTTCCCCGCCGTTTACTACCAATATATTCTTTTTTGTATCCGCGTTTATACTATTCGCTTTAATGTAGTCCTTCAATGCCCTGATTTGGCTTCTGCCGATACCTTTATCCACCACAAAGAATGCCTTTCTGCCTGCTATCGCTTCCGCGAGAAGCGGATTTTTCTCGCCGAAAACATTACGAGTCATCAGTACACTGTAGGACTCATCGGGCATTACCTTCACATCCATACCCCTAGTAATTAAGCCGGAAGTGTCTACCGTGACGGGTTTTTCCCCGTAATTCGAGGTACGGTCCCTCTTAGCTATAACATAAAAACGCAGCCCTTCCCGATTTGTTTTCTTATAAAGAATTTCAAAAACCGATTTATTTATTTGTTCCTTAAAATCTTCATCCGACACAACCTGCGCTACACCTTTTTTATTGACTAAAAAACCGGCGTTTTCCATAAATCTATTTTTTATAATACCTCCCGGATCATACATGGTGTAGTTATTATTTTTTCTACTTGAGTCAATAATCGGTATCGGCGCGTTAAACAAAACATAATCATAAGGGCCTTTTTCCCGCAATTTATCCAGCGTTTGTTGTTTTTTTAAGCAGCCGTATACAGCGCTCAATGCATTTCTTTTGCCGGCACGCGAAAAATTGAGCATCGTGCTCAAAAGAGCAAAAACATCTGAATCCGCGGCGACTACATTCTCGGCATTTAGATTTTTAATCGCTGCCAGGCCAAGATCACCGGCTCCGCACGCAATATCGAGCACACGCTTGAAACTTTTGCTTTGCGGGTTTTGACTTCTTAAAATTTCAATCATAGGAATAGTGCTATTAAGGCCTTGGGTAAAAACTCTGCTGAAGTGTAAAAGAAACGGCAAGTCATAATACTCTCGCTGCGTTTTTTCAGAAATGCCGGATCCCTCATATCTGTATGCGGTATCCCGTAAACCCCGGATGTCAATGTCAGCGTTTTTCGTATGTCCAATTAAAGAGGAAAAATTCTTTTTTATCCAATTACGGATTTTTTCCTTATCAATTTTGAAATCCTTCGCCAAAAAACCTATGCTGATCTTATATTGCGTATCAAAACCGGTTTTATTTTCCCGCAAAATCGCGATGGGGCGGTTTTTATAAATCAGCAGCAAAAGCCTTCCCGCGCTTCCGCTGTCATAACCGTTGATCTTTATGGGAACGTACGCGCCTGATCCTCCCAAGGGCCGAATATCGCCCTTGTCCACGGAAAACGCGTCATAAATTAAATCGGCGCCGATTTCCAGCGCAGCCGGTATATTGCCCCGGGAAAAAGAAAATTCGTCTGTGCCCGGAGACTTTTTTTTGAGCGGCTTTCGTAACGAAATAGACTTATCCGGGCCTATAACCGCTTCGTAATGCCTGTAAGAGCGTTTTGTGCCAACGCCGCATGGAATAACAATTTTATCTTTTTCTTTTCGCTGCTTATCCATGTTCAAATCGAGAAGCATACCGGCAACCCTGGGGGAAAGGTGATGTCTGAATAATTTTATATCCTCAATTTTTCCGGGGGCGAAGTGGTTAAGAACAGCCGAAAACATAGCCTTAAGCGCGTTTTCCGGCATTGAAAAGAAACTCGGAATTTGGAGGGTATCAGCGGCCGGGGTATTTTTTCTTAAGATATCCGGATTCGCCCAGAGAGCATTCTCAAAGGAAAACGCCAGTAATAACGCGGCGGCGATCGCTCTAATTATTGCATTCGGTTTTGCTGCCATTGTTAGCCTAGTATATCATATGATAATAAGCCGTGTGTCACGGTAATGTAATTTAATTGTAGGAAAAATGTAACGACTTTTCTCGTCGGGGGTTGTATGCAAAAATGCCCGTAAAAGCGAAGTAGGGCACATTAAATGTGCCCTACTTCGCGGGTAACTTCTATTCGATTATATGGCAGGCTTTTAACCCTGTTTTTGTTCGTGGAAAGCTTTGTAAATAAACCTGTTTATATTTTTTTCCGCGGCGAACTCAAAGGCCTTATTTCCATCCTCCATACTTTTTACAGGGCGCCTCGCGTTTGTTGTAAAATTTTTAAATTCTGTTATTATTTTGCCTGTTTTCGGATCCGTAAGCGTATAATCCACGGAAAGTTTGGCGGAACTTTTCATCGCCAACGTATCCGCGGCTACCGCAGCGGCGCCAAAAATGGATGGCATCGCCTTTTTTCGAAAAATATAATCTTTAATTTTAACCGTCGCGACAACATCCGCTTTATCGGCACTGTCCACCGGCACGAATTTGATTTTTATCCTTTTTCTGTGAACATCTTCAAAAATACGTTTAAATTCGTTTATTTTGACATACGGATCATCCACGTCACTGTCAACTTTTTTTAAGTACACTTTTATGTGCGGCTTTTCTTTAAACATTTCGTATACATTTCGCCTATCCGCGTAAGAAATCGCCGCAAAACAAAACGCCAGGAAAAAAATTAATATTTTTTTCACCTGTACCTCCTTTTTTCAAAAAAGTTTCTTTTCCTCGCCTCTTAACAGGCGCTTGATATTCGCTTTGTGCTTATAAGTACCTATGATACACAGAAAAACACAGAACAAAATAAGGTAAATGGAATCGTGAAATACAAGGGCAAACACCGGTAAAAATATACCCGAAACAATAGACGCCACTGAAACAATCCGGAATAGAAGAAAAACGGTAATCCACACAATAAAACTCGCTGCCAGCGGCCCGGGAGCCAATACAAGCAGCACGCCCGCGGTCGTCGCGACGCCTTTGCCTCCCCTCATTCTAAAAAATATATTCCATACATGTCCGCTTATTACGAAAAACCCCAAAAGAATCCTGTAAAGTTCCAGACCTGTCGTCACGCCTATCGCATTATTAAAAAATATCTCCGGTATAAAAAGTACCGCGAAACTCCCCTTAAACACATCTACAAGCAGGGCAAACAATGCGGGAAGTTTGCCGACAACCCTGAAAACGTTTGTAGCGCCGATATTACCGCTACCGTGGCGCCTTATATCCTTGCCCTTTAATATTTTCGCCAAAATAAAACTCGTCGGTATGCATCCGATAAAATACGCGACGATCAGGGAAATCACTAAGTCTATCATATGATTTTATTCGTGAAATGCCTTGCCCCGAAATTTCAGGGCCTGCAATAAAACAATCTAATTTATCCCTCGTTTCCTGTCTTTTTTCCTTGGGAACCTCTTAAACCTTATCCTCACCGGCACCCCGAGAAGAGGGAATCTTTCTCTGAGACGATTTTCTATAAAAGCGGAGTGAACCGGCGTTATACTTCTTGTATCGTTTACAAAAACGGAAAATTCTTTCGGAAAAATCCCGGACTGTGTAATGCGATAAAATCTGGGCGCGGTCCCGCGGCGCGGCGCGGCAATCTTTCCGGGTTTTACCTCATCGGTAAATTCTTTCAGCGTCCGGTCATCTATGAAAAGATCCCCGTTTGATTTTATGGCCGGGGCAAGGTTAAACGCTTTTAGGACACCCCTTCCTGTCTTTGCCGATACAAACGCGACGGGAAAATTCCTTGCCTCCGGAATACGTTTTATAACGGCGCTTTCATATCTTGAGGTCTCCGCGCCCTTTACAAGATCCCATTTGTTTACAATAATGGCAAGGCCCCTGCCGCTTTCTCGTATGTGATTAAAAATTTTTATATCATCCGCGGTAATGCCATCCATTCCGTCAACTAAAAGAAGCGCCACATCTGAACGGCCTATCGAATCCCTCGCCCGCATCATGCTGTAAATATCCACCGCCCGGGGAACCTTTCTCTTATGCCTCATGCCCGCGGTATCAATAAGCAGGAACGAAATCCCGTCCTTGGTAAAATACGTATCTATACAGTCCCTGGTGGTGCCGGGCTTCTCATGCACAATGGCCCTCTCCTCTTTTAACACCTCATTCAGAAAGGAAGATTTCCCGACATTCGGCCGCCCGACGATGGCAACCTTGATTGGACTGCTTTTTTCGGTTTCTGCGCCACGACTGTCCGGAAGAAAATCCAAAATACCGTTAAAAAGCTTTTTCATGCCGCGTCCATGAAGGCAGGAAACGCCAAAAGGCTCGCCCAGGCCAAGCCGGTAAAAATCAAAAAGATTTTCTTCTTCCATTTTTTTGTTATCGATCTTGTTTACGGCCAGAACTATTTTCTTCCCGGATTTACGTAATTTGCGCGCCAAATCAGTATCAAGCGGTAAAAGCCCTGAAGCGCCATCGCACAGCAGTAAAAGAATATCGGAAAATCCCACGGCTTTTTCGACCTGTTTCTTGACAAGCGCGTATATTTCACTCCCCCCAGAAAGCATGAACCCGCCGGTATCCACCAATACCAAACTCTTGCCTTTAATCTCTACACGCTTCTCAATCCTGTCCCGCGTCGTACCCTCTCTTTCCCCGACAACCGCGTGACGTTTCCCCGCTATACGGTTAAAGAGGCTCGACTTTCCCACATTCGGCCTTCCCACGATCGAGACTACCGGCACACCTCTATTTCCCATTCAGGGCCTTGTTTCCTTTTATAAGATATTCCATACCCGAAGCGACTGTAAGGGCAACCGCGATATTCCATAATAAAGGCGATAGGGCGAGCTTAAGAAGAACGCTTATCACCGTAAGCATTTGAAAAAATGTTGTAATCTTACTTGTTAACGTGGGCCTTATCTCAAGTTTACCCCTTATCAGGTAAATAACAAGGGCACCGAGTACAATGATAGAATCCCGTGAGATTATGATGATCGGTACATAAGGCGGGATTTTTATTTCCGGGGGCACACCCCTGACAACGCTAAGACATATAAAAGCGCTCAGGATAAGAAGTTTATCGGCTATCGGATCCAGGATTTTACCGAGTTCGGTTTTTTGTTTCGCGGCGCGGGCTATGTAACCGTCTATTCCGTCGCTTATCGCCGCTATTACAAAGATAACAAGAGCCGCTTCCCACTTCCCGTAAAGTGTAAACGCTATAAAAAACGGTATAAGCAGTATTCTTAAAATCGTGATTTTGTTCGGAATATTCATGCCCGCCTCATGTATATAGCGTAAAGTTGCGCGGTGTTATAAAAAATTAATTTTTAATTTTTGCGCGTTTTCTCGGGCTTTCACGACATTGGACAACCGTAGGTATCCTCTATTCAACAACCCGTATCCTGCCTACCGGCCAATGTATTAAAAATACCTTGCCGGCAACATTTTCCTTCGGTACAAACCCCCAGTAACGCGAATCAACGGAATTTCTGCTGTTATCGCCCAGTACAAAATAAGAATCCGGGGGCACTTTCACGCTTTCCCGCGAGGTACCGTATTTGCCCATGTTAAAATACTCTATGTTTTTAAAAATACTTGGTTCCAGAACAAGCTTGCCGTTTATATACAGACGGTGATTTTTTATTTTAACAATGTCACCCGGTTTCCCCACCAGCCGTTTCACCAAATATTTTTTGCGTTCGACGGGCGAGGTAAAAACTATAATATCTCCCCGCTCCGGCTCCCTTACCTTCGGAAAACGTATGCCGGCAAGCGGAATTTTAGCCCCGTAAATAAACTTATTTACAAAAATCCTGTCGCCCGGCTTGAATGTCGGCACCATTGACGACGTCGGGATTTTAAACGGCTGCGCGATAAATGTCCTTATAACAAGCGCTATGATGAGAGCGTATAAAATCGGCTTCACCCACTCGTCACGCCAGTATTGCCATGTTCGATATTTTGAATTCATTTTCCTCCTTACGTTTTAAGAGCGGCAAAAAAGGCCTCTTGCGGAATCTGCACTTTTCCGAACTGTTTCATGCGCTTCTTGCCTTTTTTTTGTTTTTCCCAGAGTTTCCTTTTTCGTGTAATATCCCCGCCGTAACATTTCCCCGTAACATTCTTTCCCAGGGCACTCACGTCTTCCCTCGCGATTATGTTGCTTCCTATCGCCGCCTGAATCGCGATCTTAAAAAGATGGCGCGGTATTGTTTCCTTTAATTTTTTTACAAGCGCCCTTCCTTTGAAAATTGATTTTTCCTTGTTCACAAGGGCTGAAAGCGCGTCGATGGGCTCGCCGTTTACAAGAATGTCGAGCTTTACTATCTCGGCCGGCCGGTAATCTATCATTTCATAATCAAGCGAACCATAACCCTTTGTTATTGATTTTATATTGTCATAAAAATCGGTTACAATTTCGGCTATCGGCATTTCATAAACAAGCCTTACCCTTTCCTCATCCAGAAATTCCGTACTCCTGTAAACGGCGCGCCTGGATTCGGCCAGTTTCATCACATCGCCTATCGATTCCTTCGGTAAAATAATAAATGCCCTGGCATACGGTTCTTCCGAAGCGGTTATTGTATCCGGACGCGGAAATTTCGAGGGATTATCAATATTAAACGCTTCGCCGCTTCTTGTCGTTATCTTGTATATAACACTCGGAGTGGTAATTACAAGATTTATGTTAAATTCCCGCTCGAGCCGTTCCTGAATAATTTCCATGTGTAAAAGCCCCAGAAAACCACAGCGAAACCCCATCCCTAAAGCCGTGGATGACTCCGGTTCAAATATGAAAGAGGCGTCCTGCAATTTCATTTTTTCTACGGCGTCTTTTAAAACCGGAAAATCTTTGGGGTTAATCGGGTATATCCCGCAATAAACCATGGGGTTTACTTTTCTGTATCCGGGAAGGGCCGTCTGTGCCGGGTTGCGGCTGTCTGTTACCGTATCACCCACTACGACTTCGCGTGCGTCCCTTATATTGCAGGCAAGATATCCCACCTCTCCACAGGCAAGAGCCTCTACTTCGGTCGGTTTTGGCTTGAAAATACCAGCTTCCTTTACCTCATAAACCTTACCGGTATTCATCATCTTTATGTTCATGCCTTTAGCCACGCGGCCGTTAAATACCCTTACGAAAAGAACCGCTCCTTTATAAGTGTCGAATCTGGAATCAAATACAAGCGCCTGCAGCGGATTTAAAGCGTCGCCGCGCGGCGGCGGGATCTTTTCTATGATCCTCTCGAGAATCTCGGCAGTCCCCTTCCCCTCTTTAGCGCTGGCAAGTATGATTTCGTCTTTTTCCAGGCCCAGAATATTTATTATTTGCTTTTTTACTCTGGCCGTGTCGGCATTTGCCAGATCTATCTTGTTGATAACCGGTATAATGGTTAAATTATGTTCCAGGGCGAGATAGAGATTGGCGACCGTCTGGGCCTCTACACCCTGCGAAGCGTCTACCAAAAGCAATGTCCCCTCGCAGGCGGGTATGGATTTTGAAACTTCGTATGTAAAATCCACGTGCCCCGGGGTATCTATTAGGTTAAGACAGTAAATTTTACCGTCCGCGGCGGAATAATCCAGCCTGATGGCGCTTGCCTTTATTGTTATACCGCGTTCTCTTTCCAATTCCATGTCATCAAGCAGCTGATCGTGGAATTCTCTTTTGGAAATCGCCTTCGTATACTCTATTATCCTATCGGCAAGCGTGGATTTCCCGTGGTCTATGTGGGCTATTATGGAAAAATTTCTTATAAGTTTTTCGCTCATGGCCTTTATATAAATTACAGCTTATCCGCCGGCAAACGGGCAGTCACAACCGGAACGTCTCCCACCATATCTTTTCCGGCGTAAACTTCCTTATTTCTTTGATATCCGCGTTTTTCAGGTAACATCTGATTATGGAAAGTGTCATATCACCGGAGACAACACATATATTTTCACCTTTGTGCTTATCCACTATTTTATGCATCGCGCTTATTGTCCGGTCATAAGCGTCGCGAACGGATTCACCGTTCGGAGGCCCCCCTGAAACCGGTGATGCCTTCCAGTTGCCATACTGTTTCTTGTAACGTTTTTTTATGTCCTTTATGAGCAGCCCCTGCCACACACCATAATTAACTTCATTAAACCCTTCGGTTTTTTTAACTTTCAGCTTATGCGGGGCGGCTATCTCACAAGCCGTAGAAAAACTGCATGATGCGGAACCCGAATAAACGGCGTGGATTTTAAATTTTAAAAGTTCGCATGAAATTTTTTGCGCTTCTTTCGTACCGTCCGCGTTCAGCGGTATATCCAGAGTGCCCTGAAGGCGATTTTCCTTATCCCAGTTCGTCTGCCCGTGCCTTACAAGTATAAGTTGTGTCATGTTTTTAAATTCCCGAGGCGTATTTTCTTCCGAATTCTATCAACTTTACCGCTTCTTTTTCGCTGCGCCCCTCCGAATATACGCGAAGCTTTGGCTCTGTCCCGGACGGCCGGAACATGAGCCAGCTCGCGTCTGAACGTATAAACTTAAACCCGTCAAAAGATTTAACGCAAACTACTTCTTTGCCAAGAAGCTTATTAAAAGGCTGTTTTTTTAATTTTCTCATAAGCTTTTTTTTCTTTTCGGGAGAATAACGCAGATCGGACCGCCGGTAAACATAAACACCATACGTCTTATTTATATTCTCGAGTATTTTCACGAGCCCCTTCTTTCGCGCGGCCATCATCTCAAGAATAAGAAGCCCCGAAAGGATCCCGTCCCTCTCGGGCAGCCACCCCTTTACCGCCACTCCGCCGGTTTCTTCCCCGCCCAGAAGTATGTCGTTTTTGTTAAAAATCTCGGCAATATATTTAAATCCAACGGCAGTTTCGTATTTCTCCAGCCCGTACATATCGCATATCTTATCTATCAGGGCAGTCCCGCAAATCGTCTGCACCACACCGCCCGTGGCGCGCCTGTCCTCTAAAAAGTGCAAAAGAAGAAGCGTCATAACTTTGTGGCCACTCAATATTTTTCCGTTTGGTAGTATTACGCCCAGCCGGTCAGCGTCTCCGTCCGTGGCCAGCCCCACGTCAAAACGGCCCTTTCTAATGACTTTCGCCGTGCTTTGTAAATGCAGCTCATTTGGTTCCGGCGGCCGCCCGCCAAAATACGGGTCGGGCGTGCCATTAATGGTTGTAAGCCTGATATCGGTCGATTTGAGCGCTTCGCCGATCAAATTCGCGCCCGTCCCGTTCATGCTGTCAACCAGGACCCTGAATTTTGCTTTTTTAAGGAGCCCCATATCGACGAACTTTTTTATGCGTTTTAAGTGCGGCAAAATTATGTTTTCCGTTTTTATCATGCCTTTTTTTACGGCTAACGCCTTATCGATAAACTTGACCCCTGACTTGCCCAGGGACGACTCGATAACATTCGTTATCATTTTACCGGCCGAGCTCCCGAATCGATCCTTGTATTTTATTCCGTTATAAGACGCCGGATTGTGGCTGGCCGTAACCATTACACCGCCGGTTAATTTTCTGTGACGTATATTAAAACTTACGGAAGGCGTCGGGGTCGGGCTATCCGCCAGAATCACCTTTATGCCGTTCGCCGCCAGCACACATGAAATAAGTTCCGCGTATTTACCGGATAAAAACCTCGTATCGTATCCAACCGCCAGGACAGATTTTTTTTCATGATTTTTCCGTTCTTCTTTTTTCACGTAATCCGCTATAGCCTGCGCAACAATTTTTACATTTTGAAACGTAAAATCCTCGCTTATAACCGCTCTCCATCCGTCAGTGCCGAAATGAACATTTGACATTCCGTTTCCTCCTATTTTCTTTCAGCCATTACCGAATAAACCCTGGTTATGTCTTCAATTGTAATCACGCCTATTACCCTGCCAAGTTTGAGTACCGGAAGCGCCCTCACATTGTGCTCCCTCATCACGTTCTGCGCGTTAGTAAGAAAATCCGATTCCCGCAATGTCGGGAATTTTTTTCTCATGATACTCTCAACATTCGAAGAAGTGCCACGCTGGTGTAAACCGTTTATAATATCTTTACGCGTGACAAAACCGATCATGCGGCCGGAGTCTTCCTCAACTATCGGAAAATCTTCCTGGTGCGAATGAAATACGAGCTCCAGGACCTTAGCGAGTGTGGCGTCTTTTTGCAGCGTAAGAAACTGCCTGGATATCACGTCCTTAACGGTAAATTTCTTCAATGTTTCCCTGACATCAACCTGCATCCCCTCCGAAGAAGCGGCCATGTAGATAAATATCGCGATGATTATAAGAAAAATATGCCCTCTCATCAGCCCAAAATAACCGAATAAAAGGGCGAATATGTGCCCGAAATTCACGGCTATTTTTGTCGCCCTCCGAAAACTCATCCTTTGCGCGAGAATCGACCTTAAAATCCGCCCGCCATCCATGGGAAAGGCGGGTATCAGGTTAAAAGCGGCCAGTATAAGGTTAACCCAGTATATGTATATGACAACGTGCGGCCAGGTAGCCAAAGACGGACCGCTGGTAAAAAAGCTGAATAATTTCTCCGGCCCCTGCCACAGGTAAAGAGGAAAATAAAAAATAAGAACTACGAAAATATTTAAAAGCGGGCCGGCTATTGAAATTAAAAATTCCTCGGACGGCTTTTCGGTCATTTTTGACATGGACGCGACGCCGCCTATCGGTAAAAGCGTGATCTCTTTTACCTTTATGCCGAATTTTTGCGCCACAAGGCTGTGTGAAAGTTCATGCAAAGTAACAAAGCAGAATATGGCCGTTATCAGAAAAAGAGCCTTGATACCGCCGTACATGAAAAAAAGCAGAAGTAGAATAAACGTAATGTGCACGTTTATCGATATTCCAGCGATCTTAAATAACCTTATCGATCCCCTCATAACTCGAGAACCTTTTTAAGTTTCTTTTTGACGTTAGCACCGGTCGGGCCGACAGTGGCAAAGCTCATGTTCTCTTTTCTAAAAACGATACCCGCCGCTTTCTTCAAATCGCCCGGAGTGACCTTTTCAATATTTTTAAATATCTCTTTAACGCGCGGCGGCGTTCCCTCAAGAAGTATTTTCTCGCCAAGCCACATCATCCGCGCCGCCGTATCTTCCATGACTAAACGCAGCTGCCCCCTGGCGTATTCCTTCGCCCTGCAAAGTTCATCTTCAGTAACATACTGTTCCTTCATTTTTTTTATTTCGCGGACAATCTCTCTCGAGGCATCCAGAATCCTATTATTGTCTATCCCGGCGTGTATGGTAAAAGCGCCTGTTTCGGCGTATTTTCTCAGGCTTGAGGAAATATCGTAGCAAAGCGCCATCTTTTCCCGCAACCGGTCAAAAAGCCGCGATGACATGTTGCCGCCAAGAATTATGTTCAATAGCGCAAGGGCGTATCTTAGCTCATGCGTCCTGTTTATGCTGTGAAATCCGAAAACAACATGGGTCTGTTCGGTTGACTTGTGAAAAAAGTCCGCGTTTTTTCCTTTGTCTGTTTTTTTCACGCGCGCGTAAGTAAATCTTCCTTTTTCCGGTCCCATGCGAAAAATGCTTTCAACGGCCCCGAGTATACTTCCTCTTTTTATCCTGCCGCATGCCGCAATCGACATGTTGGCCGGCCGGTAATAACGGCGTGTAAAATTTATAAGATCGTTTCTGGTAAAATTTTTCACGGTATCAATATAGCCGGTGATCGGGCGGCCGAGGGGATGGTCCGGCCACATCGAATGTCCGAGAATATCAAAAACACGGTGAGCGGGCTGGTCCATATACATTTTTATCTCTTCGCAAATCACCCGTTTTTCTTTTTCCAGCTCTTCCGCGTCAAACTTCGGATTAAGCGCCATATCACTCAATATGTCAAGGCCGCGCCCGGCATAATCAGAGGGAAGCTTTACAAAATAACATGTTTCCTCTTCGCCCGTAAAAGCGTTGAAACTGCCGCCGACACCCTCTATCGCCTCTTTCAGCATGTTCGCCGTTCGAGAGACAGTGCCTTTGAAAACCATATGCTCAATAAGATGACTGATACCGCAGGACATTTTATTTTCATATCTGCCTCCGACACCTATCCATAAACCAATGGCTACCGACTCCATGTGCGGCATGCTTGAAGTTATGACTTTCAATCCGTTTTTAAGTACTTTTATCCTGTACATTGTTTATGATTTACGGGCGTTAAGATAACTTTGCAATATTACCTGCGCGGCGAGCTTATCGATTTTTTTCTTCCTTCCCGATCTGGATATATCCGCGGCGATTAAAATCCTCTCCGCCTCCATTGTGCTCATGCGTTCATCCCACAATTTTACCGGTAAACCATAAATTTTTTTTATTTTATCGGCAAAATCGGCGGCTGCTTTCGCCTGCGGGCCGCGTGAACCGTTCATGTTTACCGGCAAACCCACCACTATCTCTTTTATCTCCTCCGATGAAATAATATCTTTCAGCCTGCGGCTTACCTCCTCATCGCTTTTTCTCTCAATGGTTAAAAGTCCCCTCGCGGTAATGCCAAGCTCGTCGCTAACCGCCGCGCCTATTCTTTTGGAACCTATATCAAGCCCCAGTATCCTCACCGCCCGCGTTTCATCCTCTCCACCATGGCCTTTACGCGCTCGGAACCCGCTTTCGCGCACGCTAGAACGCCGTTTTCGGTGCACACCACTACCGTATCCTTTAAGCCCGTTAAGCCCAGATTTTTGCTCGTGGAATTATAGGCAATGGAGCCGCGGGTATCGGTCAAAACGGTCTTGCCGAAAGAAATGTTCCCGTTCTTATCTTTCTTAAATAGTTCCCCTATGCTCTCCCAGCTCCCCAGGTCATGCCATGAAAATTTTCCAGCGGCGAAATAGAGGTTTTTCGCCTTTTCCATGATCTGATAGTCGATAGAAACATTTTTCATTTTTGAATACGCGCTTTTTTTATTTTTTACGTTTTTCTTTATTCGTTCAAGCTCACGCGAAAGCCGCGGGGCGTATTTCCTCACGGCGCGTAAAATAGTTTCCGCCCTGAAAACAAACATGCCCGCGTTCCAGAAATACCCTTTTTTTTCGGCAAACTTTCGGGCAAGAAAATCGGGCGGCTTCTCTATAAATTTTCCCACCGAATAAATATTGCCTGACCGGCGCGGGCCCGCTTTAATATAGCCGTACCCGCAGCTTGCCCCCGACGGCTTTACACCGATACAAATAAGAGCGTCTTTTTCCCGCGCGGCAAACTCTACCGCCTCTTTTATCGTTTTTCGGAATAAAAAACTCTCCTTTATAAGGGAGTCGGTGGGTAAAACCACCATTATATCATCGGGATTAAGCCCGATAGCCGCCAGGCCAACGGCGCTCGCCGTGCTCCTGCCGAAAGGCTCGATCAAAATGTTGTTCCGGGGAATTCCCGCGCTAAATTTTTTTACCAAGGGCGCCTGGGCCCCGTCCACAACTATGATTATGTGTTTTCTGCCGATAATACCGGTAATTCTTCCGATTGTTTCGTCTATGAGGGGGCGCCGGCCGCCCATGCGTATAAAGGATTTTGAGTAACGTCCCGTGGAAAGGGGCCAAAGCCGTGTTCCTTTTCCGCCCGCGAGTAATACCGCGAAAACATTTTTTTTCATCCGTGGACAGCCCTCTCGATAGTTTTTACAAATCGCGCTACCGATTTTCGCAGGTCTTCTTCGCCGATATTTTTCTCGATCACCCTTATAACCGCGCTTCCCACGATAACGCCGTCCGCTAACCGAGATATTTTTTTTGCCTGCCCGGGCCGTGAAATACCGAAACCCACACAAACGGGTTTTTTTGTGATTTTCTTAAGGCATTTTACGTGTTCAATGATATCGCGGGGAAGCTCTGTCCTGGCACCGGTCACACCCGTCAGGGAAACATAATAGATGAATCCGCTTGCCTTGGAGGCAATTTCTTTGAGCCGCTTTCTCGTGCTGGTGGGCGCGGCCAAAAAAATTGTCGAAAAATCCTCTCTTCTCGATACGGAAATAACCTCTTTCGCCTCTTCAGGCGGCAAATCCGGGATAATAACACCGTCCACGCCCGAGGTTTTTGAATCCCGGATAAATTTTTTAACGCCATAACGATATACAGGATTGTAATACGTCATGAATACAAGCGGAATTTTTGTTTTTTTCCTTGCCGAACGCGCCATTTTTAAGATAGCTTTCAGGTTGGCGCCTCCGCGAAGCGCGCGCTGGGACGCCCTCTGTATCGTGGGGCCGTCGGCAAGCGGGTCGGAAAACGGTATGCCGATTTCAACCAGATCCACTCCGCTTTTTTCAAGTTCGACAATAAGTTTCTCTGTTTCGCTGAGTGAAGGATCGCCCGCTGCAATGTATACGATAAACGCCTTGCGCCTTTTTTTTCTCAGATCCTTAAATAACGTATCTATTTTATTCACAGCTTTATATACTCCTTCGCTATATCAATATCCTTGTCACCGCGGCCGGACAGGCAAAGAATAATTATCTTGTTTTTCCCGAGCTTAGGCGCGAATTTCGAAATGTAATATATCGCGTGCGAGGGTTCAAGCGCGGGAATAATGCCCTCGTATTCACTCAGAAGCCGGAATCCCCTGAGCGCCTCAGTATCGGAAACAGCTACGTATTTCGCGCGTTTTATCTTTTTGTAATAGGAATGTTCCGGGCCGACGCCGGGGTAATCCAACCCGGCCGAAACCGAATGCGCCATGTTCACCTGGCCGTCCACGTCCTGTAAAAGATAACTTCGCGAGCCGTGGAGCACACCGGTTTCGCCTTTAATCAGCGTCGCGGCGTGTTTCTTTGTCGCCATTCCGCGCCCAGCCGCTTCCACACCGATAAATTTTACGTGTCTGTCTTTAAAAAACGCGTGAAACAGCCCTATGGAATTACTTCCCCCGCCGACACAGGCGACAAGATAATTCGGAAGCTTTCCGGCGGAAGCGATGATCTGTTTTCTCGCCTCTTTACCGATTACGGATTGAAATTCACGCACCATGAACGGATACGGATGCGGCCCCACAACCGAGCCCAGGACATAATGAGTATTCCTCACATTTGTGACCCAGTCCCTTATCGCTTCGTTAGTGGCATCCTTAAGCGTTTTGGAACCGCTCATCACCGGGATAACCCTCGCCCCCATGAGCTTCATACGGTATACATTAAGCGCCTGCCTTCTTATATCCTCGGTCCCCATGTAAACATCGCATTTAAAACCGAACATCGCGGCTACTGTCGCGGTCGCGACGCCGTGCTGTCCGGCGCCTGTCTCGGCTACAAGCCGCTGCTTTTTCATTTTTCTGGCAAGAAGCGCCTGGCCGATGGTGTTATTTATTTTATGGGCCCCCGTATGGGCAAGATCCTCGCGTTTCAAATAAATTTTTGCCCCGCCGAATTTTTTCGTGAGTCGCCCGGCAAAATAAAGAGGGGTAGGCCTGCCCGCGTATGTTTGGAGATAAAAATCAAGTTCTTTTAAAAAATTTTTATCGCTTAATGCCTTTTTAAGTTCCTTTTCCAGTTCTTCGGTGGCGTGCATAAGCGTTTCGGGTATAAATTTGCCTCCAAATTCGGCAAAATACCCCTTTCTGTCAGGTACTTTACTACTTTTTCGCATTATAAATAAACTCCTTTAAGCGTTTATAATCTTTTTTGCCGGGCTCTTTTTCCACTCCGCTTGCCACATCTACCGCGTAGGGCGCGGCTTTTTTTACCGCCGCGGTAACATTCTCCGGTGTCAGCCCGCCTGCCAAAAAGAAAGGTTTTTTAAAATCCTTCCCCCCGAGAATACCCCAGTCGAAACACTTCCCGGTACCGCCCGGGACGCCCTTTACGTATGTATCAAAAAGATAATAGTCGGCTTCTTTATGATATCTGTTAGCGCCTTTTACGCTAGATTGATCCTTTACCTTGAATGATTTTATGATTTTGAAATCCCTTCCCAACCGCTTACAATATCGGCGATCCTCTTCGCCATGCAGCTGCAGGATATCAAGGTGGCATCTCGCGGCTATGGATCTTACCTCATCAGGATCCTGGTTTAAAAAAAGCCCTACCTTTATCAAATCTTCGGGCAGGTCTTCTATAATCACCCGCGCGCGTTCCGGGTCTATTCTCCGGAGGCTTTTTTCAAAAAACACGAACCCCACAAAATCCGCTCCCAGTTCATGCGCTTTTAACGCGTCCCTTAAATCCGTTATCCCGCAGATCTTAACCTTTACCATAATAAATGATGTTTCAGCCGGCCTTAATCAATTGCCCCGGCTAATCCGCCCGGGCCATTATCTTGATCAATATCTCATGATTTCGCGCATCTTCGAGGCAATATCGTCCGCTTTCATGAACGTTTCACCTATCAAAACCGCGTTTATCCCGAGACTTTTGAGAAACATGACATCCTCATACGTTTTTATACCGCTTTCGGAAATTTTGATCTTATTCTCCGGAATAAGGCGAATGAGACGCTGGGTAACTCCAAGATCGGTTTTGAAGGTATTGAGGTCCCTGTTATTTATACCTATGATAGCGGCGCCGGATTTAAGGGCCTTCTCCACGTCTTCTTCGCTGCGAACTTCCACCAGAACATCCATGCCGAGATCCTTGGCTATTTTGTAAAAACGCGCTAATTCCTCGTCGGTTAATATATCGGCGATAAGAAGTATCGCGTCCGCGCCCGCGCAGACGGATTCATAGACCTGGTATTCGTCTATGATAAAATCCTTGCGCAAAAGCGGCAGCGTAATTCTCTCTTTCAGCTCCTTAAGTATTTTCAGGTTGCCGTCAAAAAATCTTTCATCGGTCAATATCGAAAGCGCGCCTGCGCCGCCCGCCTGGTACGTGAGGGCTATCTTTAGCGGGTTAAAATCGCCCCTTATGATACCTTTTTGCGGCGTCGCCTTCTTAAGCTCCGCTATTAAATTGATGTGATGCGGCCTGGATACATTACGCTTGAAGGAACTTTTTACATAAATCTTCCCGGCAAGCTCTTTGAGCTTCTCATAGGGCATATTGAGCCGCGCGGCCTCGATTTCTTTTCTTTTTTCGTTTATTATCTTCGATAATATCATTTTTACCGGCTCAGATTACCACGGATACAGAACGCTGGTCGAAGCGTAAATTCATGAAAATACGCTATTAAACCCGCGACGATCCGTACTGAATTATTCATTAGTTAATTCTATCAATTTCTCCAGTTTTGCCATTGCGCGCCCGGAATCAATTGATTCTTCGGCCTTTTCTACGCCTCCTGACAGCGTTTGCGCCGCGCCCGCCACATAGATCGCGGCGGCCGCGTTTATTAAAATGATATCGCGGCGCGGGCCCTTTTTGCCGCCCAGCACTTCAAGTAAAATTTTCGCGTTACAGGCGGCGTCCCCGCCTTTTAAGTCTTTTTGTTTCGCGTATTCAAAACCGAAATCATCCGGTTTTATAATGTGTGTTTGAACCTTTCCATTTTTAAGTTCCGCGACAGCCGTTAAATCGGTGGTTGTTATTTCATCCAGCCCGTCTTTCCCGTGCACTACCATTGCCCTCGTCGCGCCTAAATTTTTCAGAACGTTGGCTATCGTTACCACTAAATCCTCTTCATAAACCCCCATTAGCTGGAATTTCGCGAGGGCGGGATTGGTAAGCGGCCCTAAAATGTTAAATATTGAGCGCCCCCCGATCATTTTTCTGGCCGGCGCGGCATATTTCATCGCGAGGTGGAATTTCGGCGCGAAAAGAAATCCTATTCCGATATCATTGATGCATTTTTCGACAATTTCTTTCCCGGCGTCTATATTTACGCCTAACTCGCCCAGGACATCGGCGCTGCCGCATTTACCCGATACTGCCCTGTTACCGTGTTTGGCTACGCTCAGGCCGGCGCCGCAGGCGACGAAAGCGCTAACAGTGGAAATATTGAATATTCCGGACGCGCTCCCCCCTGTCCCGCAAGTATCCACGAGGCACGCGGGTAACGGTTTAATTTTTACCGCGAATTTTCGCATAATCCTCGCGGCGGCGGTTATTTCCTCTACGGTTTCCTTTTTTTCTTTGAGTAAAAGCAAAAACCGCGCGATTGTCTCTGGGCAAACCTTTCCATCCATAATTTCGCTAAAAACTTCTTCGGCCTCTTTTTCCGTGAGGTTTTCCTTTTTTTTTATTTTCTCCAAAGCATCCGTTATTGCCATTTCAAAAAATTCCCCAAAATCCTCTTTCCTTCCAAAGTCAGGATCGACTCCGGGTGAAACTGCACGCCCCAGGTAGGGTGTTTTTTGTGCCTTACGCCCATTATCTCTTTCTGCCTGGTCCAGGCGGTTATCTCGAGCGTGGCCGGCAGGCAATCCCTTTTTATAAGAAGCGAATGGTAGCGTGTTGCCTCAAACGGATTTTTAATATTCTTGAAAATACTTTTCCCGTCATGGTATATGAGCGATGTTTTTCCATGCATGATCCGACGCGCCACTACGATTTTTCCGCCGAAAACCTCGCCTATACACTGGTGGCCGAGACAAACGCCCAGAATCGGCGTTTTTCCCGAAAACTCATTTATGACATTTTTGGAAATACCCGCGTCGTGCGGCTTTCCCGGCCCGGGAGAAATAATAATTTTAGCGGGTTTCATTTTCTTTATCTTCCCGAGGGTTATCCCGTCATTCCTGAAAACGATCGGCTCGGCACCCAGCTCCCCGAGATACTGGACCAGGTTGTAAGTGAAAGAATCGTAATTATCGATTAGCAGGACCATGAAAGATTCCTTCCCTTTCCGATTTTTCAATCGCTTTAAACATGGCTTTCGCCTTGTTAAGTGTTTCTTTATATTCCCTTTCGGGTACGGAATCCGCAACTATGCCTGCGCCCGCCTGAATATAGGCGTTTTTTCCGTTAACCACGATCGTGCGGATCGCGATACACGTATCAAGGTTGCCGGAAAAACTGAAATAACCTACGCTTCCGGCATAGACTCCCCTTTTAACCTTTTCAAGCTCATCTATTATTTCCATCGCGCGTATCTTGGGCGCCCCCGTTACGGTACCGGCCGGAAAAGACGCCCTTACGAGGGCGAAAATGTCGTTCGCCGGATCAAGGACGCCGGAAACGTCGCTTACCAGATGCATGACATGGGAATATTTTTCTATCGTCATAAATTCGGAAACTTTAACGCTGTCATAGCGGCATACCCTGCCGATATCGTTTCTGCCGAGATCAACAAGCATGATGTGCTCGGAAAGTTCTTTCGGATCTTTTAAAAGTTCCCGCGCGAGTAAATTGTCTTCTTTTTTGCTCAAGCCCCTGGGCCTGGTCCCCGCGATAGGCCGAACTTCCGCCACAGACTCTTCGCACCTCACCATTATCTCCGGTGAGGCGCCTACAAGCCGCAGGGCGCCGAATTTAAGATAAAACATGTACGGAGAGGGGTTTATTTTTCGCAGGGCCCGGTATACCTCAAACGGGTCCGCTTTTATACTTTTTTTAAATCTCTGCGAAAGAACAACCTGAATGATATCGCCCCTTCTTATGTATTTCTTGGCTTTTTTCACGATGCGCGTAAATTGCCTTTTCGTAAGATTTGATTTTACGGGGGTATTTTTAACGGCGCGTTTTCCCGTTTTTTCGCGTGGCAAGGGCGTTTTTGCCGGCCTTAAAAGACCGCTTTTTATCTTCCTGATCTTCGCGAGAGAGGCTTCATATACGGATGAAGGGTCTCCCGCGACAAAGGCGTTTGAGACAATTTTTATCCTGCGCTCAACGTGATCAAATAGAAGTATTGTATCGGTCAGCATAAAAAAACAATCCGGCAGATTCAGGTCGTCTCTGGTATTGTCGGGTATCCGTTCAAAAAATCTCACCGTATCGTATCCCATGTATCCTACCAACCCACCGCAAAATCTCGGGAGCCCCCTGACCGGTACAAAAGAAAATTTCTTCATTATCTTTTTAATCTCATCAAGCGGCCCTTTTGCCGCGGTGAAAACTTTTTTTCTGATGCCCTTCCGAACCGTAATTTTCCCTCCTTTACTCATGAAAGTAAGCGCGGGCCGGCTCCCTAAAAATGAGTACCTGGCAATCCTTTCGCCGCCTACTACAGATTCGAGAAGATAGGAAAAATCCCCATCGTCAATTTTAGCGAAAGCTGAAAGCGGTGTTTCATGGCCGGCCGGTATTTCGGTGTAAACCGGTATAAGATTACCTTTTTTCGCCAGTTTCAGGAATTCTTTTCTTGAAGGAAAATATTTACTTTCCGTAGACATCTTTCGGCTCAAATACCTTTTTTTCCGTTATCTCTTCATTTCCTTTTTTGTCAATTCTCCTGAAATAACACGTAAAATACCCCAAGTGACAAGCGGCTACTTTTTGCTCCACCCTGAAAAGCAGGGAATTGTCCGCGCAATCCACAAAAACGTCTTTCACTTCCTGCGTGTTGCCGGATATCTCGCCCTTCAGCATGATTTTACCCTTCGAGCGCCTGAAAACGTAGATTTTCCCGTCCCGAATCGTCCTGTCAAGCGCCTCTTGATTCATGTAGCAAAGCGTCAGTACCTTGCCTGTCGCGTAGTCCTGTATTATCGCGGGAATCAGGCCTTTCTCGTCAAAATTCAGTTTATCAAGCATTACCTCTCCTGTCTGCTAAATCCTTACATCTACTCCCTTATCGCGTAAATATTCCTTAACCCTTTTTACGCTAAATTCCCTGAAGTGAAATACGCTCGCCGCCAGCGCGGTCTGCGCCTTCCCTTCCGTAAGGGCTAAATAAAAATCTTCCAGTTTTCCGCACCCCCCGCTAGCGGTAACGGGAATATTAACCGCCTCGGCCACCTTTCTCGTGATCTCTATGTCATAGCCATCTTTCGTGCCGTCTCTATCCATGCTCGTTAACAGTATCTCTCCGGCGCCGAGCGACTCTATTTCCCTGGCCCATTTCACGGCCTCCAATCCCGTCGGTTCCTGTCCGCCGTTAATATAAACTTCCCAATTGTCGTGATTTCTTTTAACGTCTATAGCCGCCACGATGCGCTCTTTTCCGAACCTGGCGGATGCCTCCTTGACGAACTGAGGATTCTTTACCGCGGCCGTATTAATCGATACTTTGGCGCATCCCGCTTTCAGAAGATTCTCTATATCTTCTATAGCGCTTATGCCTCCGCCCACGGTAAACGGTATGTTTATTTTCTCCGCGACACGCCTTGCGGATTCCACCATGGTTTTTCTTTTTTCGACGCTGGCGGCTATGTCCAGAAAGGCCAGCTCATCCGCGCCTTCTTTCTCGTAAACCATGGCGTTTTCCACCGGGTCACCGGCGTCTTTCAAGTTTACGAAATTTACGCCTTTTACGACTCTTCCGTCTTTAAAATCCAGGCATGGAACAATTTTTTTAACTGACATTTATTGCCTCCTCGAAATCTATTTTACCCTCGTACAGGGCTTTTCCCACAATAACAGCCCGTAAGCCGTTTTTTTCCAGTTCTTTGAGCGCCTTTATGTCCTCAATTGAACGAATTCCGCCTGAGGCGATAACCTCAAGCGACGTCAGGCGCAGAATCGACTTCAACAACGCCAGATTCGGCCCGGTCATCATACCGTCCCTCGATACATCGGTGTATATTATTTTTTTCGCTCCGGAAGTTTCGAGCTCTTTTATGTAGGCATCGGCACCTATCTGCGAAACTTCCTCCCAGCCTTTTACGGCAACTTTGCCGTTTTTTATATCAACAGCGAAAATAATCTTATCGCCGAATCTGCCCATAAGGCGGGCGCGAAAAGCCCCGTCTTCCACGGCGCCGGTTCCGATTACGGCGAAACGCGCGCCCGCGGCAAAAACGTCCTCTACGTCCCGTACACTTCTTAATCCCCCGCCGACTTCTATGTCAACAGGGACGTTTTTTACTATTTCCGCCACAATATCCAGGCACGCGGGCCTCCCCAATCTGGCGCCGTCAAGATCCACCACGTGAATAAGGCGCGCGCCCGATGCCTTCCACTCCTCAGCGGCAAGGACAGGGCTTTTTGAATATACCTTCCCCTTATCAAATTTACCCTGACGGAGCCTGACCACTTTCCTTTCCATTATGTCAATGGCGGGGATTATGTCCATGTTATAAAATGCCTTTTGACGATGGAATCGATTTTTTTCTTCTCGGGTCGATTTCAGTGGCGCGGTCAAGGGCAATGCCAAGCGCCTTAAATATGGCTTCCAGCATATGATGCATATCGCTTTCCGAAAGGACGTTTATGTGCAGATTCATATTCAGATTTTTGGCGAAAGTCTCAAGGAAATCGTTACCGTCTTCCATGGAATAATTTTCACCCGTCTTGCTGCTTTTAATTTCCGAAAGCGCCTGTTGGAATTTGCCGTTACGGAGTAGAATTCCGGTATAAGCGAATCTGTTCGCTATATCGATGGTCACCCTCGCGCGGGCGTGATCCATCGGAACTTCGGAAGAGCCAAACCGCCTTATTCCACGGCCCGCTCCCAACGCCCTTTTGAAGGCCTGCCCCAGGCAAATAGCCACATCCTCGTTGCTGTGATGAATGTCAACATTCAAATCACCCTTAGCCCTGAGTTTTAAATCGAATAACCCGTGAAACGCCATAAGTGTCAGCATGTGGTCCAGAAAACCAATGCCGGTTTTTATATCTATTTTTCCCCGGCCGTCCACTACAAGTTCCCCGGTTATCTTTGTCTCTGATGTTTTTCTGTTAATTTTCGATTTTCTTCGGTTAGAACTTCTCTTAATCATCTTCCCTCCCCTGTCTGTAATTGCTAAGTAATCTCTCTATCGAAATCTCGCGTTAACTGAATCCATGTGTTTCGGTAATCCTTCTATCAGCGCCAGTTTCTCTATCGCGGGCTTTACTTCCTCCAGCGCCTTCCTGGTATAGGAAATTATGTGCGAACTTTTTACGAAATCGCTCACGCCAAGGCCTGAAAAAAATCTTGCCGTTCCGCCCGTAGGCAAAACGTGGCTCGGCCCGGCTACGTAATCGCCCACCGCGACCGGCGTGTACGGACCGATAAAAATCGCCCCTGCGTTGGTAATTTTCTTCAAAACGCGGCGCGGATTTTTAACCATCAGCTGCAGGTGTTCCGGCGCCAACAGATTTATAATCTCAATAGACTCATCCATATTTTTCGTAAGCACGGTATACCCTTCATCTATTTCCCTCTTTACCGCTTTAATAATTTTTTTGGAAGGCGTAACGAGAACGGCAAATCCCCTATGGTGTTCCGCCTGGGCCCGCAGATCGGCCTTTACATATTCGATTTCCGCGTATCTGTCGGCCAAAACGGCAACCTCACTCGGTCCGGCAAGCATATCAATATCGCAGTATCCGAATACCTGCCGCTTTGCCTCGGTAACATACATATTGCCGGGGCCCACGATTTTGTCCACTTTCTGTATTGTTTTTGTGCCGAACGCGAGCGCGCCGATCGCCTGGGCGCCTCCCAATTTGTAAATTTCGTCAACCTTGAGAAGATTAGCCACCACAAGTATATGCGGGTCTATTGAACCGAATTTATTCGGGGGCGAAACAAGAACAATTCTTTTAACCCCGGCTATCCTTGCGGGAAGCGCGGTCATGTAAACGCTTGAGACAAGCGGCACTGTCCCGCTTGGCACATACACGCCCACCGAACCTACCGGCATAATCTTCTCTCCGAGTATAACGCCTTCCCTCCCCTTAATCTTCCAGCTTTTTTTTATCTTTCGCCTGTAAAACTTTTCCATGTTGTCCATCGCTGTTTTTAGGGCCGTTACGATTTCCGGTTTTAGATCCTGGTACGCCCCGGAGGTTTCGCATTCGGTTACTTTCATGTCTTTCATCTTTAGTTTAACCCTGTCGAATTTTCTGGTGTACCGGAGCGCCGCTTCATCACCGTTAAGCCGCACGTTATCCAGAATTTTCTGCACGCTCTGGGTAACCCTTCTTTTAAAATGTGAATTGCGGCTGATAAGTTTTTTGAAATTTGCGCTTCCTATCTTTACGAGTTTCATGCTATATTCTCCCGATAATATCCGCGGCAGATTTTTCAATAAATTCAAATACCTTTTTGAGCTCTGAAGGATTTTTCCCGCCCGCCTGGGCGAAATCCGGCCTGCCCCCGCCCGAACCGTTAACTATTTTCGCGGCGGACTTTATTATTTCGGAGGCATTGAAACCGTTCGAAACCAGATCCTTCGTGCCTGTTAACACTATATCGACCCTTTCCCCGTCCCGGCTTCCCAGGAATACAAATGAACTCTTTGTCTTTGCCTTTATACTGTCCGACAGTTTTCTCAAGATACCCATGTTGGCGTTGGCAATTTCTTCAATCACAATTTTTACGCCCTTGATATCTTTTGCTTTCTCCAGCATGTCGTCTATTCCGGCGGCGGCCTTCCTGAGCCCTTCTTTTTCCCGCAATTTTTCCCGCTCTTTTTCCCTTAGCAGTTTTTCGCCCCGCGCTTTTCGTTTTTCGTTTTCCTCAAGCCACGCGCGCGCCCGCTTTGAGGTAAGCGCTTCTATCCTTCTTACGCCCGCGGCGACGGAACTTTCGCGAGTGATCTTGAATAATTCTATGTCGCCCGCGTTATCAACATGTGTGCCGCCGCAAACCTCTTTTGAGAACCCTCCCACAGAAACCATTCTTACCCTGTCCGCGTATTTTTCGCCGAAAAGAGCGATAGCGCCTTCTTTTTTAGCTTCCTCGAGCGTTTTTTCATGTTTTTCAACAGCGATTTTTTTAGTTATGCAGTCATTCACAATCGATTCCACTTTTTCGATTTCCCTGTCGGTAAGTTTTTTCATGTGCGTAAAATCAAACCTGAGCCTTTCCCCGTTTACATAAGAACCCGCCTGGTGCACATGCTCTCCGAGAACCTTTCGCAGGGCACCTTGCAGAAGGTGTGTCGCGGTGTGATTTTTCGCGATATATTTTTTCCTGTTCCGGTCGAGTTCCACGATAACCTCATCGCCCCTCACCAGCGGCTTTTCCATAACACATTTATGAATGATCCGGCCGTCAAAACGGTAGGTATCCAAAATCTTCGCCGCGGGGCTTTTTTCGCCCTTTAACCGTATGACACCGGAATCCCCGGCCTGTCCGCCGGATTCCGCGTAAAACAAGCCGCTCTGGGGCGACGTCAGGATGTCGGCCTCGTCTCCTTTAGAAGCCCGTTTGCCTTTGTCTTTTGATTTCGGAAATTTTATCGTTACAATTTTCGCCTCGAAAGGGTCTTTCCTGGATAATTCCGGTTTCGGCGCCCCGGCGAAAAGGTGAAGCGTAAAAATGTCCTCCTCGATTTTGCTGTTTTTTCTTGAGAGCCGGCGCCGTTCGTCCATGAATTTTTCAAAACCCTTTTTATCGAGCTTTATTTTCTTCTTACGCGCCTCGCTTTCTATGATCTCGACAGGAAGGCCGTAAGTGTCTGTCAGTTTAAATATCTTTTCACCGTCCAAAATGCCGCCGCGGGCTTTTTTGAAATCCTCTTCCAGGACCGGGGCCGCGCCGGCAAGAGTATTGGCGAACTTTTCCTCTTCCTCTTTTACTATGAGGCATATTTCCTCCCTCCTGCGGGAAAGCTCCGGATACACGTCTTTCATTATTTCAACCACCGCCGGCACCATGTTATAAAGAAAAGGTTCTTTCCCGCCGCCTCTCATGTAAGCACGCCTTATAAGTTTTCTTACGACATGGCCGCGTTCCTCGTTGGACGGTGAAATACCGTCTGATATGGCGAATGTCACCGCCCGTATGTGGTCGGCGATAGCGTTCATGTCGGAAACCGTAAATTTGCCTGTTTTAAGCTCTTTGATAATCGGAACGAAAAGATCCGTTTCGAAATTCGTTTTTACCCCCTGCATGACGGCCGCGATCCTTTCCAGGCCCATGCCGGTATCAATGTTTTTGTTCGGCAGCGGCAAAAGTTTTCCGCTTTCCTTACGGTCAAATTGCGTAAATACCAGGTTCCATACTTCGACCGATTCCCCTCTGCCGGAATCGAAAAATATCTCCGAGCACGGGCCGCAGGGCCCGTTCGGGCCGTCAGAGGGCGCGTTTGAGGGCCAAAAATTCTCCTTAGCGTCCATCTTTACTATTTTTTTTTCCGGTATTTTGACAATATTTTTCCAGATTCCGTAAGCCTCCCCATCATCCCTGTAAACCGATACCCAGAGTTGTTTTTCCGGTATACCGAGCTCCTTTGTCATGAATTCCCACGCCCAGGCGATCGCTTCCTTTTTAAAGTAATCGCCGAACGAAAAATTTCCCAGCATCTCAAAAAACGTGTGATGATACGCTGTAACACCAACATTGTCCAGGTCCGCCGTTCTCAGGCATTTCTGCGAGGACACCGCCCTTTTATAAGTGATGTTGTGGCCAAGAAATTGATCCTTGAATTGATTCATCCCGGCGCCTGTAAATAAAAGCGAGGCGTCCTTCCCCGGCACAAGGGTGTCGCTGGCAACAATCTCATGCCCCTTTGATTTAAAAAATTCCAGAAATCTCTTCCTGATTTCTTTACTGAGCACCGAATATCTCCGTTATAACGTCATCTATTGCTTCGAATTTAAAACCACGTCCGGCGAGAAAGCTAAAAAGCTTCCTTCGCGCCTTTTTTTCCGGCAGCTTCCCGAACGCTTTCATCCTTTTTTTGGCGAGGTCCCTGCAGGCAACCGCTTCGCCGGAGGACCTGCCGGACAGGGCCTGTTCCACGATAACGGCCGATACCCCTTTTTGCCGCAATTCCCCGCGCAACGCCATGTCGCCTTTTGGCTTCGCGCGCATTCTGGATTCAATCCATGCCCTCGCGAATTTTGAATCGTCTATTATATTTTTTTCCTTTAGAAACGAAACAACCTCGCAAACGGCGTCTTTGCCAAAACCCCTGCCGGACAATCTCTCCCGTAATTCTTTTTCGCTTCTCGGCCGGATATTGAGAAGCCGATAGGCATAAGCGAAAGCCCTATCACTTTTACCTTTTTTTGCCATCTTCCTTTACGATAAAATATCCTCTATCGGTTCTCACCAGGGCCGTTCCCTGTTCCGCCCGGGTAATCCTCCCGTAATCCGTTAGATTATTTACCCTGATTTTATTGATACCTCTCAAAACATCGCCTTTCCTTAATCCGGCCTCGTAACTTGAGCTAAGGGGGGAAACGGCTACAATAACAACCGCGTCGGTGTTTTTTAGTTTTAATTCCCGCGCGATCTTCTCCGTAATGTTTATGGCCCTGGCGCCGCGCCATTCGACGGATTCCATGACAGCATCCAACTCTTTCTCTTCCTCAAATCCGGGTGCCGACGGCCTTTTCCCTATCTTTACGTCTATTGTTTTTTTCAATCCATTCCGGATAATTCCGAGACGCACGGAAACGCCCACTCCCGCTTTGTTTACCTCTCTGAGCATGTCATATACCGAGGCGACTTCCTTTCCGTTAAAAGTTCTCACGATATCACCCGCTTTTATACCGCCTTTTTCCGCCGGGGCTTCTGTCTCTACGCCCGAGACCAGGGCGCCTTTCCGGTCCGGTAGCTTAAAATATTCGCGTATTTCAGGAGTTATTTCCTGTACGCTCACACCAAGCCAGCCATAAGCAATCCTGTTTCCTTTGATCAGGTCATCTATGATATGTTTCGCCGTATTTATCGGAATGGCGAAACTCATCCCCTGATAACCGCCGCTGGTGGAAAATATCACGACGTTTATGCCGACTACCCTTCCGTCTAAATCGCAAAGTGGCCCGCCGGAATTACCGGGGTTTACCGCCGCGTCAGTCTGTATCATATCGAGATAACCGGTTGACCCTCCCGGCACGGGTATTCGCCTGTGCAAAGCGCTTACTACACCCGCTGTAACTGTCGGTTGCGCGCTTTTTAACACATGGCCGAACGGATTTCCGAGCGCTACAACCCATTCACCCACCCGGAGAAGATTTGAATCGCCGAGGGGAACCGCGTGTAAATCTTTCGCGTTTATTTTGACGATCGCCAGGTCGCTTACCGGATCCGAGCCTTTAGAAACAGCTTTAAAACTTCTGCCGTCCGCAAGGTTTATGTTTATTATTTCGGCGCCGTCCACAACGTGGTGATTGGTCAGTATATGGCCCTCGCTGTCTATTATGAAGCCGCTGCCAAGGCCCCTTTGCTTGAGGCCGCTTTCCGGAAATTGCCCGAAAAATTCCTCAAAAAACCTTTCGAGCGGATCCTCTTCATTAAACGGCCCTTCCGGTCCGAAATAACCGGAACCTGAACGCGGGCGCCGGAAACCTATTCTGTGCGTCCTTTCAGTGGAAATCGCCACTACGGCCCTTCCGGTTTTATCGGCCACATCTATAACAGCTTCGCTGATGTTTGCCCTGACTTTATTCTTCTTTGTTACCGCGTGCTTTTTAACCGCCATCCTTCGCCGCGAAACGGGTTTTTTGCTGTATAGGGATATACCGATAACAAGGCCAAGAACCGCCAGAATGATTGCCAAATACAAAATTCCCTTTTTCATTTTTATTTAGCTCCCCCCAGCACCTCTTTTTCCATTTTATTCAGCACGTTGGGATTTTCCTTCAAAAATAACCTTGTATTCTCCTTGCCCTGTCCTATTTTGTCCTCGCCGTAAGCGTACCATGCCCCGACTTTTTTTACAACGCCGCTTTTTTCGGCCATGTCCAGCACACCGGCGGCTTTTGAAATTCCCTCGTCATACATTATGTCAAACTCCGCCTTTCGGAATGGAGGCGCGACTTTATTTTTAACGACGCTCGCTCGGACGCGGCTGCCGACCACATCCTCGCCTTTTTTAAGAGACGCTATTCTCCGCAAGTCGATCCTGATCGAGGAGTAAAACTTCAACGCCCTCCCCCCGGGCGTCGTTTCCGGATTACCCCACATCACGCCGATTTTCATGCGTATCTGGTTAATAAAGATAACGCATGTCTTGGATTTTGATATTACCGAAGCGAGTTTCCTCAACGCCTGGCTCATGAGCCGGGCCTGCAGCCCCATGAATGACTGCCCCATTTCACCTTCCACTTCGGCTCTGGGCGTGAGTGCCGCGACCGAATCTATCACGATTACGTCAACGGCATTGCTTTTCACGAGTGTCTCGGCTATTTCAAGCGCCTGCTCACCTGAATCCGGCTGCGAAATCAGAAGGCTGTCAAGGTTCACGCCTATTTTCTTCGCGTAACTGGCGTCGAAAGCATGTTCCGCGTCTATAAAAGCGGCCTGGCCTCCCTTCCTCTGGGCATTGGCGATTATATTTAGCGAAAGTGTAGTTTTGCCGCTCGCCTCAGGCCCGAATATCTCTATAACCCTGCCGCGCGGAACCCCGCCTACCCCGAGCGCGATATCCAGTGTTAGCGCGCCTGTCGCTATAGCCGGAACGTTAACCTTGAAATCCTGTCCCAATTTCATTATAGAACCTTTCCCGAACTGTTTTTCTATCTGTCCCAGGGCATCCTCCAGCGCTTTTGTCTTATCGACGGGACCGCTCTCTTTGCCTTCCTGTGCGGACTGCTTTTTCTTCATCTTTGACATAAAAGCTCCTTTCTTCTTGAGCAAATCGTTTTTCCCTGCTACTATCTGCCAATATAGAGTCCATTATTGAGTTTATATTATACCCATCACCCCCTTTATTGTAAAGCGTTTTCCGTGCGCCGCTACCCAAATCCACTAACCGTATTCCACTGCGTCAGTGGAATACGGTTGAATACGGTTATTCAAGCAGCATTTTCTTCATTTTAGCCAGTTCGCACTGATAATTTATTCCGCTCTCAGTAAAATTTTTATATTCCTCCGGTTCTATATCCAGCAAATCCTCATATCTGCAGATCGCGTTACTTTTCCGGTTTTTTGATATATATTCCCTGTATGAAGAATACGGCCACTCTTCGGGTTTATTGACAAGATGCGCCGTTACGGGATTCAAATGTATATAACGCGTTAAATGCAGGAATTGGTTATCGGTTTCAATTAAAATTTTTTTGGATCTTCCTTCCCATAAATGCCCCTTTCTGTTATGTTTTATGTTAAAAAAACGGGTATAACTTACCAGTATATTATTCATAAACCTCGATATCCCGCCATCCTGTAATGTTTTCAAGATCAAATGCAGATGGGTAGGCATTAAGCAATATGCTATTATCTCTACTAACTTTTGCTTTTTCCTTAAAGAAGCCCTCTCTTGCTCCTGTTTTTTCTTATCCAACTTGATAAATGTGCCGAACTTTGCCGCCGGCTGCTTTCTCTGATAATATTTGATTGCTTCTATCATTCTCGAATACTCATGATCGTTGTTAAATATCCTGAATTTTGCAATGCTTTTGTTGCAAACATGATAAACCATACAGCACCTCCCCTTTCTACTTTTACCATAACCCCTGTTCCACTGCGTCAGTGGAACAGCGGTTACCCTGTTCCACTGACGCAGTGGAACAGGGGTCTTTCTATCCGTATACCTCCCCCATATATGTAGACGCAAGAAACGGCGTTTTGCGGCTATATTTTTTTAAAAAAATTTGCATTATCCGGATTTTAAGTTATAATAGATTCGTATGAAAGCAGAGATCATCTCGGTAGGAACAGAAATTCTTCTGGGGCATATCGTAAACACAAATGCGGTTTACCTTTCAAAAAAGCTCGCCCGGCTCGGAATAGACCTGCATTACAGCACGACGGTGGGAGATAACCCGGCGCGGCTTACCGGGGCCATTGAAGAAGCGCTTTCGCGTTCCGATATTGTATTCACAATCGGAGGGCTCGGCCCTACCGTTGACGACATTACGCTTTCCTCGATATGCGACGCCGTCTCAGTAGAACTTGTCTTCAATAAAAAAATAGAAACCCTTATCGCGCGGCATTATCAAAAGCGCGGCCTGAAAAAAACCCCAAAAGATGCTATAAGGCAAGCATACATACCGCGCGAGGCGCGCCATTTCTCAAATAAAGTCGGTACCGCTCCCGGAATTCTTATCGAAACCGGGGAAAAAATATTGGCGGCACTGCCTGGCCCTCCGAGGGAATTAATCCCCATATTCGAAAATAGCATTGTCCCGTATCTTAAAAAGCGCGGTTTCGCCGGGCGAGAAATTATAAAAACTAAGCGGATAAAAATTGTAGGACTCGTCGAGGCCGCGGTAAACCGCTCGGTTAAGGACCTTCTTTCAATCGGACCGGAAACAACCCTCGGGATATACGTTCACCTCGGCGAGGTGGAACTCAAAATTACTTCAAAGGCGAAAAATACAAAAAAAGCCATGCGCGAAATAAAAAAAGTTGAGAAAAAAATAAGAAAACGTCTGGGGAAATATGTCTACGGCGCGGACGCCGATTTGCTTGAATCCGTAATCGGAAAAATGCTCGCGAAAAAACAAAAAACAATCGCCGTCGCCGAATCGGCTACGGGCGGGCTCATAACAAACCGAATAACAAACATAAGCGGCAGCTCCCGGTATTTCAAAACAGGTATTATCGCGTATTCCAATAAAGCAAAAACGGACTTACTTAAGGTTCCGGGCGATAAAATAAAAAAATACGGCGCCGTATCAAAAGAAACCGCTCTTCTCATGGCGCAAGGCGTAAAAAAACTTTCAAACTCCGACGTTGCTTTGGGATTAACGGGAATCGCCGGCCCAACCGGCGCTACCCGCAAAAAACCTACCGGCCTTTTTTATATCGCAGTAGCAACAAACGCCTTTAAAATGATAAAAATGTGCCGTTTTACGGGAAACCGCGAAGAAATAAAATGGCAGGCCTCTACCGCGGCGCTTGATCTCGCGAGGGTAGCATGCGCGCGTTCATAGCGTTTGAACTTTCCGAAAAAATAAAAAAAGAACTTTCGCGGCTTCAAAGTGAATTGAGAAAAACAGACGCCGACGTAAGGTGGGCCGATCCTGAAAACATACATTTAACTCTAAAATTTTTCGGGAACATCGAAGAAGCCAGGATAGAAGTTATCAAAGAAATACTTACCAAAGTCGCCTCACGCGCCAAGGTGTTCAGAATAAGTTTGTCCGGCCTGGGCGCTTTTCCTGACTTGCATAGGACAAGGGTTATATGGGCCGGGCTCGGCGAGGGCCGCCCGGAATCGGAACGGATCGCTAAATCACTAGAAGATGAAATGTTTAAAACCGGATTCCCCGGGGAAGACAGGACGTTCCGCGCTCACCTGACATTGGGAAGGGTAAAAACCGACAGGCATAAAATGCGATTAACCGACAAAATATCTTCTCTGGAGGTCCGCCCGGAATCCTGCCCGATAAACAAGATTACGCTTTTTCAATCCACACTTACCCCGCGCGGCCCTATTTACACGCCTCTTCACGTTTCCGTTTTTAAAGGCTAGCCGCGAATCTGCCGGAATCCGGAACGGCAATTTTTTCCGCTTTTTTCTCTTTTAAGATCTCATTTATTCCCGGAATAATCTGAAACCCTATGCTGGATTCCTCAAATACGCCTTCGTAAAAAATCTCAAAATCCTCCAGATAGTGCCTTTCCCCTGAATGAAATACTCGGATTATATAATCATTTCCACCGGCTTTAAACGGATAATACCTTGTGAGGCCTTTTCGCCTGAAATCAATATTGTCAAGATCGAAAACAACGGATAAAATTTTCTCGCACTTGCCAGCCCCTATTATGAGGTGCTTTTTTATCGCATTCTTTGAAAAGCGTTTTTCAACATCAAGATGATATATGCCCAAAGCAAACGCGAGTATATTAAATTCCCTGGCAAAAATCTCTTTTAAGCCGGTTTCTGTTGGACTAACTTTTTTTAGTGGATTTAACAGGTAGGTTCCTATTTCGGTTGCTGCCGCACTCATCGTGTGAACCAGGATCAAACACGCTATCGCTATTAGCAGTTTGCCTTTGTTCATCCGTGCTTCTTTCGCTACGTAAATATTATCACTCTTGAAATTCTTTTTGTCAAGAAAATAATCATTTTCACCGGGAGCAGGAAAAATATAAATTTTTCCGGAATTAATTTCCGAGCCTTAAAAGCTTGTTTTTTGATCTGCCACCGCTTACAATTTTTACCTGGGATTTTTTTAAACTAAAATGCTCCGCCACTATTTCTGTAAGAGCGGCATTCGCCTTTCCGTCAACAGGCGCAGCGGTAAGGCGCACTTTGTAACCTTCTCCGAATTTCTCCACTTTGTTTTTCCGGGACTTAGGGATTACCCTTACCCTGATAATCTTTTCCATATAATTCAAAAAATACAGTATACCGGCTCTCCACGTTCGCATTAGTAAATGCAAACTATCAGAAACGGCAAATGTTAAACTACGCCTCCCCTAATGTTGCCACCCCATTACAGCCCCGTTATCAAAATACACATACATATCCGTTCCTTCCGAAACGCTGCCATAGCACCACTGCTCATGCACCCTGCCGGAAGTAACCTTTAAATTCACATCAACGGGATGGCCCAGAATTTTAGTAACTTGTTTCTTCTTCATGCCTATGGTTACCCTGCCTGCCCTAATTGCCTCTTCTAATCTTTTTTCCGTATCGCGGATACCCTTTCTTTTTTCCCGCCGCTTGCGGCTCCTCAACGATTCTCCGGCCAGCTCTTTTTTTGACAACTCGCCTGCTTCGGAAAAAACCGCAAAACTTAAGACCAGCAAAACCGCAATCCACAGATTTGTGAAACGTTTTTTGTGAAAAGTCATTTTTTAATCTTCGCCTGTCAACATAAAGGGCCCGCCGGGTTAGAATACACTTACACTAACGGCTTATTAAACACCTTCCGCAATTCGGTTTTGGCGCATTGTAAAATTTGTTTTTGGCGGGGAAGTAATTTTTTTCCCGCGCGGTTTATGTAAAAATTCAGCATAGACATGGCGGAAGCGTACGGTGTCGCTTTGCGCCTGACGCTTTTTTCGGCGGATCTTTTTAACGAACGGGCAATTTTTCGCGGGTCCTTCCACGTGAATACATCGCGGTCCAGATCGAGCGCATTACTATTTTTTGTTACGTCACCGGACCAATTATATTTTGGCATAGTTGAATTAAATCTCTAAAAATGATAAATTCCAAAAGAACAAACATTTATTAAAATAACTTTTTCACGAGATCGGCGACGTTTTTGCCCAGGCGCTCACAACACTGCGAGGCGCGGGCATCCGGCGCGTCTATCGCGACCGGCCCGTAGTGATCGCCCTTGGGCTCGCCCTGCACGATCATGCCATGAATCAACATAGCGTGGAGAATATCGGTAACGGTGGTTTCATTGCCGCCTCCAACGTTCCTCGCCGAGGAAAACGCGCCGCCTACTTTTCCCTTTAAGCTGCCGTGAAGGCATACGCTCTCATCAAGGAGCTTTTTAACTTGCCATGCCATGGTACCATAATATGTGGGCGACCCCATAACTATACCGTCGTAACCGGTAAGCTCACTCACCTTTACTTCTTCGGCTTTCTTAAGCGCCGTTTTTATCCCTTCTTTTTTAAGCGTTCCGGCTATGCTTTTGGCCATTTTTTCCGTGTTGCCGGATCTCGAGTAATAGGTAACTAATACCTTACCCATTTTTCACCTCCAAAAAAAATTTTTTTCTTCCCGCAATCGCGATTACCACATAAGTATACCTTTAAAATCGAAAAAATGCAACGCCGGCGTTAATCAAAAATAAACATAATCCTGCGAAAAATGGTATAATATTTCGAATATGGCAAAAGCAAGGACGCGTAAAATAAACACCGGCATAACCGAAAGCGGCCTGAGCTCCTCTCTCTGGAAACTTGCGCTGCCCCTTATGGCGGGAGCGCTCCTCCAGGATTTATTTACACTGGCGGATCTTTTTTTCGTAGGCAGGCTCGGCCACATAGAGGTAGCGGCCCTCGCGGTCTCGGGAATCATCATTTCAGTCATAATGATGGCGGCTATAGGCATCTCCGCCGGCACAATAGCGCTGATAGCCCACTTTATCGGAAAAAAAGACTACAATTCAGCGGACAGCGTTCTTTTCCAGACCGTTGTCGTAAGCGTCGTGTGCTCCGCCGGCATGGCGCTGATAGGCCTCTTCGGCACAGACAACCTCCTTCGCGCCTTCGGTACAAATCCCGAGGTAATCCCGGCCGCCTCCGGTTATTTAAAAATAACATTCGGCTGGTCAATTTTTATATTTATTTTTCTCGGCCTTAACCAGGCATTGAGAGGGGCGGGCGACGCCATGACACCTCTCAAAGTTTTGATTTTCGCTAACTTGGTAAATATCGCCCTCGATCCACTTTTTATTTACGGAATCGGGTTTTTCCCCCGAATGGAAGTGGCCGGTTCCGCCGTAGCTACCATTATAAGC
>CAYTQI010000001.1:0-98389 GCA_964440235.1 uncultured Planctomycetia bacterium | reverse complement strand
ATTGCGCAAAAAAGTCTTTGACTGAGGTGGTCAAAGACTTTTTTATTTTTTCTCGTTGCGCTCGAAAAAATGAGCGCAATGTTTTCAAAGGGGAACCAAGGTTCCCCTTATGACGCAAAATGCAAGGCATTTTGCTGTATCCCCTCCTAAAGGTGGCGCCTGCACTAGGCACCGAATTGCGCAAAAAAGTCTTTGACTGAGGTGGTCAAAGACTTTTTTATTTTTTCTCGCTGCGCTCGAAAAAATGAGCGCAAAAACGCCGTCCTATTTCTTGTTTACTTCCCACCCCGCGACGCGGCCTTTTTTCAGGTAAAAGGTAACGCTGTCTCCGCGGTCCTCCTCGGATATCCAGGCCGAAAAGGTAACCCATTTCTTGTCGCCGTCCTTTTTATACGCTGTCTGGCGAAAATGGGGTAAAACCTCATGCAGCTTAGCTTCCGGCATTCCGACATAGACGCGGTCTAAAGCCTGCTCAAATTTTTTCGCGGCTTTTTTTTCTGCGGGAACCACTTTGGGAGGTGGTTTATATTCGCCGCCTGTCTGGGCAAAGGCGAGGGAGGAGATCATGAAAAAAAGTACAAAAAGATATTTCATATAGCCTCCTTTTCTTGCATCTCAAATATACACGATTAAGCTGGGATTTGCAAATTAGAAAGAGACAGTCTTCTACGGGGAGAGAAAGATCAGGTGAAGACAGTCTCTTTCGCGCCTTGCAATTTAGCCTGATTATGGTATAATACTTCGCTTGAAAGGGCGCGAATGGGCACATGGCTTAGCTGGTTAAAGCGCTGCCCTCACATGGCAGAGATCGAAGGTTCAAATCCTTCTGTGCCCACCAACTCGATTGCATACGAGGCACGGAACTTGGTGAGGATTTGAAGCGAGCGCCCGCCAAGCGAAGCGAGGAAAAGGCCGTAAGTCGAAGACCGGCCGGCAGGGCGCGAGGGGAGATTACGCAGGCGCGCACCGCGCGCCGAAGTAATCAAATCCTTCTGTGCCCACTCTGCAAGTTTCGGCCTCCCGCACGGCTTGCATGCAATATTGAGGTGTGCGGGACTTCCTTCGGTTGTCGGACAAAAAAGTTAGGGATCTTATGGACATGATAAAAATGCAGGATACGATAAAGATGCTGATAGAGTTGCAGGGGTTTGATAGTGTGATATTTGACAGAAAGCGGTTACTGGAGGAAATACCGGATAGAATAAAAGCGTTCGACAGGATAATGCTGGAAAAATCCGAACACCTCAGGGCGCTGGAAGAGGAATCAAAAAAGCTGCAGATAAGCCATAAGGAAAAAGAGGGGGAACTTAAGGCAAAAGAGGAGTCCATAAAAAAACATCAGGCGCAGTTATATCAGGTGAAAACAAATCAAGAATATACAGCGCTCGAAAAAGAAATAGCGAGTGTAACCGCCGACAGTTCTCTGCTTGAGGAGGAAATTATTACGTTGCTTGACCGGGTGGATGAAATCAAAAAAAAGACGGCAAAAGAAAAAGAGATCCTCGATGGGGAAAAAAGAAAAATAGATGATGAGAAAAAAAAGATAGACATCCAGAGAAAAGCCGCGGAAGCGGAATACAAAGAACTCAACGATAAGCGTAAAGCGTTTGCCGCCGGGGTCGATAAAGAGGCGCTGGCAAAGTACGAAAGGATATTGCACAAGAAAGACGGCCTCGCGATAGTCCCGGTAATCGGTAATGCCTGCGGGGGCTGTAACATGAATCTGCCGCCGCAGGTGATAAATGAAGCGAAATTGAAGAAGACGCTTACTTTCTGCGGTAATTGCGCCAGGATCCTGTATTCGGAATGATGGTTCGCAGCGTTCGCCGAAAGCGGGCTTGCCTGCCTCATCGCGGACATTTTGAATGATGAATAAAAAACTAAGCATATATGTAGACGGCGGATCAAGAGGAAATCCGGGGCCCTCCGGTATCGGGGTCATGGTGCTGGATTCACGGGGAAAAAGGGTCAAAAATTTTAGCAAGTATATAGGGGTAGTGACAAACAATGTTGCCGAATATACCGCGGTGATATATGGTTTACAGGAAGCACTGATCGAAAAAGCCGATGAAATCGAACTGAATCTTGACAGTGAACTGGCGGCCAGGCAGCTCAAGGGCGAGTACAGAGTAAAAAATTCCGGCATTAAACCGTTATTCGAACAGGCGCTTCACCTTCTTTCGGGATTCAAAAAATTTACCATAAAGCATATCGCTAGGGAAAAAAATAAAGAGGCCGATAAACTTGTCAATAAAGCGATAAACCTTGGCGGGTTATTGTAATCCGCTTTGTTCATTGAAAGCAGGGCAGGCCGGGTGACCGCCCCCGGAACTTCGGGGGAGGAAAGTCCGAGCTCCGAATCCTCTTTCGCCAAATATTTATTGTGTTTGGCTTCGGAGGACCCGTCGAAGCTGAACGCGAAAGCAATTCAGCGAAGGCGGGGAGCAGCGTAGCGGCTAACAGCCGTCCACCGAAAGGTGAGGACTAGAGCAACAGAGACGAGTATATACACGTATTAACGCGGATTTTTAAACAAATTTTACGAATATCCGTGAAATTCGTAAAAAGTCCGCGTTAAGCCGTGTATGGACGTGAAACGGGCAATCTCTACGCGGAGCAAGGCCAAACAGATCCCGATATAGGAATCGCTCGTTCCTATCGCATAACGTCGATATCGGGAAGGGTAGGCTGCATGAGGCCGTCAGCAATGGCGGCCCAAGATAGATGGTTACCGGATGGGGTTGGCTCGGAGGTCCTTTGGCGTTTTTGCGCCGCAGGATAAACTCTGACAAATAACTTATGCCGGCCTTACGGCCTCCATAGGTTATACCCTCATTTACAGAACTCGGCTTACAGGCCTGCTTTGCTACTTGCCCCGTTGGCGATTTTTTGTCAACGGGGTTTTTTTATGTACTTGCTAGTCCCATGCCCGGATTGTCTATGCAAACCACTTTAATCCAATCCGGGAATGGGGTTAATGTTTTTTCTAACACGCCGCGCTCTCAATCCCTTGCTACTAGACCATTGACCGCATACCAGATGTTGTATAATTCCACTGCCGTCAAAAATACACAAAAAAGTTAGAAATTCCGCCTTGACAAAGGTGGTTCAATGATGTATATTTGATATCAGAAGTGGTATGAAGTGGAGTAAAGTGGAGAGTTGAAATGTTTTACGGCGAACACGAACATAAACTTGACAAAAAAGGCAGAATCATAATTCCCTCAAAATTCCGCGAAACCAGCAAAGAAAACTACATAGAAAAATTTTACGTAACCAGAGGGCTCGATACGTGCCTTTTTATGTTCCCGGAAGACGAATGGCGCCAACAGGAGTCGAAATTCAGGACACTTTCTTTTACAAAAAGAGAAGCGAGAAAATTCAACCGTCTTTTTTTCTCCGGAGCTGTCGAAGTTGCCGCGGACAAGCAGGGAAGGATCCTGATACCGTTATACCTGAAGCAATACGCCGATATTAAAAAAGAAATAATTTTGATCGGCGTTTCAAACCGGATTGAAATCTGGAGCAGGGACAGATGGCGAGAGTTTTACAGCGCGACAAAAGAATCATTTGAGGATGTTGCCGAAAAGTTGATTGATCTGGAATAAGGTAAAAAGAATGAGAGGTGATGGCCATGTTTACGTTTAATGTCGTGAGGAAAATAGGGGAAGGGAGTTATTTTGACGAAGCGCTTTTTATCATAGAAAGGGCCAGAAGGGAAAACGCTCTTAGCATGCACAGGGCAAAAAGCGAAAGCAATAAGTTTAAATCCAAATTTTCAACCGGGAATGAAAAAGGCAAGCCTTCATAAACCGGTAATGGTTGAAGAGGTTCTCGGGTTTTTGCGGTTAAAAAACGGTTATAGAGTTTTAGATGCCACGGTGGGTTGCGGAGGGCACGCCGGGTATATTTTACGAAAAATCCTGCCGGACGGGCTGCTTATAGGAATCGACAGGGATAACAAATCGCTTGAAATCGCAGGGAAAAATTTAGGAATACCCCTGAACGGGGCCAGGTTGATACGGTCTAATTTCAGGGATTTAGACACGGTCTTGAGGAATCAGGGTATCGAAAAAGTTGACGCGGCTCTTTTTGATCTGGGAATATCAAGCTACCAGCTGGAGGACCCGAAGCGCGGTTTTAGTTTTGAGCGTGACGGGCGACTCGACATGCGGATGGACCGCTCACAGAATTTATCGGCTTATGACATAGTAAACAGGGTTAAGCGGGGCGACCTGGAAAGAATCATCCGCGATTTCGGCCAGGAAAGATACTCAAGGCGGGTAGTTAATTTTATTGTTGAACAAAGAAAAAACGCGCCGATTGCCTCGACAGGCGAACTGGCGGATCTTATAAAAAAGGCCCTGGGGAACCGTTACCGTTCGCAGCGGATACATCCGGCCACGAGGACATTTCAGGCGCTGCGTATCGCGGTAAATAAAGAACTGGAAAATCTTGAAATGACACTTGTGAAAGTTTTAGAGTTTTTGAGCCCGGCCGCGCGGCTTTCGGTTATTTCATTTCATTCCCTGGAAGACAGGATAGTGAAAAACAGGTTCAGGGAATTCAAGAAAGCCGGCCTGGGGTCTATACTCACAAAAAAACCGGTTATGGCGGAATTAAACGAGATAAGGGAAAACCCGCGTTCCAGAAGCGCGAAATTGCGGGTTTTTGAGAAAGCAGGGTAGCAGGTTTATGGGAAAAATAAAATTTATACGAACGATTGCCGGTATAATGCTTTCCGCCGTATTCGCGCTTTTTTACGCCCACCAGCAGGTAGAACTGCTCAAGACGAGTTTTCTCATAAATAAAAACGATTGTGAAGTAACCTTGCTGCTTGACCAATACCGGGGTTTGGTATATAATCTTTCTCGGCTTGAATTGCCCGGCAGAATCGAGAACACGCTTAGCGTGAAGGCGATCGCCCTTTGTATGCCCAAGAAAAATAACATACTGCAAAAAGAGAATCTTAAATTGTAAGTGCATATTAATTTTAGTAAAACCCGCCACTTTTCCGTTCTGATCGTATTCTGTTTTCTGTTCGCGGCCCTTATTATCCGCCTCATATATATCCAGATATTGTCCAGTAAGCCGCTTTCGGAACTTGCCGAAAAACAGCACAAGTTTTTTGTCAGGCTACCGGCTCAAAGGGGCAATATTTACGACAGGCGGGGCAGGGTGATGGCCATATATATGGATACTCCTTCGGTATATGCCATTCCCAGGTTAATAAGCGATAAGAAAAATACCGCGTTCATTCTAGCGAAAAAACTCGGTATCGATCAGGGGCGTCTCGCGCGAAAATTAAATAAAAATAATTATTTCGCCTGGGTGAAAAGGAAAGTTGAACAGGAAACAGCGGATAAAATCGAAAAACTGGATATCCGCGGCGTGCGCCTGATGAACGAGCCGAAGAGGTTTTATCCGGGCGGAAAGCTCGCCTGTCATGTTTTAGGCATGACAGGCGTCGATAACGAAGGCCTGGAGGGGGTAGAGCTTTATTGCGATAAGGACCTTAAGGGTGAACCCGGATGGCGACTTTCCTCGAGGGACGCCAAGATGCGGGAAGTCATTTCTTTCCAGAAGGATTTTGCGCCGGCACGCGAGGGGAAAAGCGTTGTCCTTACAATCGACGAAGTAATACAACACATAATAGAGAAAGAGGTGGAACATCTCGCGAAAAAATACCGGCCCGCGGCTATTTCCATAGTGGCCCTTAATCCGCGGACCGGGGAAATTTTAGGCATGGCAAATTACCCCTGGTTTGACCCAAATGATATTTCCGAAGTAGGCATGTCTGAGTTGAAAAACAGGGCGATAACAGATTTTTTTGAGCCGGGGAGCGTTTTCAAGGTAGTGACCGCCTCCGCGGCTCTTGAGGAGGGGGTCGTTGATTTTGACAGCGAATTTTATTGTGAGAAGGGGGCTTACAAAATCGGTAAAAGAACGTTGCACGATTACAGGCCTTATGGTACATTAAAATTCAGGCAGATAATAGAGAAGTCAAGTAATATCGGGACCGCAAAGGTAGCCGCCAAATTGGGCAGGGAGAAACTGGCGGAATACATAAAACGTTTTAATTTTAACAAAACCACCGGCATCGATCTGCCGGGTGAAGCCGCGGGCCTGGTGCGGAATTTATCGGAATGGTCATATGTTGATATGACAACGATACCAATGGGGCAGGGCGTTGCCGTAACGGCGCTGCAGCTTGCCGCGTGCATCGGCGCTATCGCGAACGACGGCGTTTTGATGCGGCCATATGTTGTAAAAAAAATCCTTGACGCAGAAGGAGTTGCTGTGAAAGAAAATGGGCCGGGAACCCTGCGGAGGGTAATTTCAAAGGAAACCGCCCGTAAGGTTAAGGAATTGCTCGCGGGCGCCGTTGAAAAAGGCACCGGCATCCCGGCGGGGCTTGAGCATTTCACCGCGTGCGGCAAAACCGGGACCGCCGAAAAAGTAAATCCCGAAGGCGGTTACTACAAAAATAAATACATAAGTTCTTTCATGGGTTTCGCGCCAAGCGACGGGTCGGGCGCGGCGCTTGTTGTTTGCGTGGATGAACCCATAGGGGAGCATTTCGGGAGCCGTGTCGCGGCGCCCGCGTTTAAAAGGATAATGGAAAAAATTCTGCCGTATTTAGGAATCGAAAGCGATAAAGGTGAAACTAAAAAAGGTTCTTGAGGGGTTGCCCTTAAAAATACCTTCCCGTCTCGCCGGAACCGGCATATCCTGTGTTACGGATGATTCCAGGCGTGTGAAAAAAGGATGCCTTTTTATCGCGGTTACCGGGTTCAAGCATGACGGGCATAAATTCGTAAACAGGGCGCTTGCGGCCGGCGCCGCGGCAGTTATTGTGGACGCGAAAAAACGCCTGCCGCGAAGAGGGAAAAACATTATTGAGGCCGCGGATACACGGGAGGCGCTTTTACAAGCGGCCGGCAATTTTTACCGTTCACCATCGAAAAAACTCACAGTTGTCGGAATAACCGGGACAAACGGGAAGACAACAACGTCGCTTTTGATAAAAAGCATATTCAAGGCCTCTCGTATTCCGTGCGGCCTGATCGGAACCATAGAGTACAGGACAGGCGCCCGCGGCATGCCCGCCGCGAGGACTACCCCGGGGACTCTTGAGTTGAACCGGCTGTTGAATAGAATGCTCAGGAACGGCCTTAAAGCGGCTGTTATGGAAGTTTCAAGCCATGCCCTTGACCAGAAAAGGGCCGGTAATATTTATTTTGACACGGCGGTTTTTACAAACCTCACGCGTGAACACCTTGATTACCACGGGACCGCAGAACGTTATCTCGCGAGTAAAGCAAGGATTTTCGATAACCTCAAAAAAGGCGGAGCCGCGGTTCTCAACGCGGACGAAAAATTCTCCGCGTTGTGCGCGAAAAAAATAAAAAACCACAGAATAATCAGGTACGGTTTTAACAAAAGCGCGGATATCAGCGCGAAAATTCTTAAAGCGGGAGCGGATGGATCATCTTTTACGCTTAAGATCCTGAATAAGCCCCAGATCGCTGTCAGAACATCTCTGGTGGGTTTGCATAATATTTCGAATATTCTCGCGGCCGCCGCTGTGGCAACGGCACAAGGGCTAAGCGCCGGGGCGATAAAGAAAGGGATTGAGAACGTTAAGCGCGTTCCCGGCAGGCTTGAGCCGGTAAAGGGATCCCGGACGTTCAGGGTTTTTGTGGATTACGCCCATACGCATAACGCCCTGGAAAATGTCCTAAAATTTCTAAAGCGCGTTAATCACGGGAAAATTATTACGGTTTTCGGCTGCGGCGGGGATAGAGACAGGGGAAAGAGGCCCCTTATGGGGGAGGCCGCGCAGAAGTTTTCCGATTTTGTGATATTGACCGACGACAATCCGCGGAATGAAAACCCTGCGGGAATAACCCGTGAAATTTTAAAAGGGATGCGTGAGAAAAAACGAAATTACTGCGTTATGCATGATAGGTATGAGGCCATAAAAATGGCCGTGGAAAAAACCGGAAAAGGGGATATACTGCTGATAGCCGGTAAGGGGCATGAGAAAACGCAGATAATAGGAAGCAGAAAGATACCATTCGACGATAAAAAGGCCGCGGAGGATATATTGATGAGGAGAAGACGCCGCGGCGCGGAGAGCGGAACAATAAAGGGCCTTACGGAAAAAGCCTGCCTGATATCCACGGATTCGCGGACGATAAAGAAAGGCGAGATATTTCTGGCCATAAAAGGCAGACGGTTTAATGGCCACGATTTTCTTGAAAAGGCCTTTGACAAAGGCGCGTTTTCGGCGGTCGTCTCAGAGGGCGGCGAATCGGCGCCGCAAGGTAAAATTATAAAAGTTAAAAATACCGTAAAAACTTTGGGCGATATCGCCCGTGCGCGCAGACGGAAATTTAACATTCCCGTAGTCGCTGTTTCCGGTTCAACCGGTAAAACAACAGCGAAAGAGATGATCGCGCATGTTCTCTCGGCAAAATATAATGTGCTCAAAAGCGAAAATTCAAACAATAGTTTCGTTGGCCTTCCCCTTACGCTGATTAAGCTTAACAAGAGGCACCGGGTTTGCGTGCTTGAGATGGGGATGAATCACGCCGGCGAGATTGACGCGTTGTGCAAAATCGCGAAGCCGGATATCGGGGTAATCACTAACATAGGCCCGGCGCACATAGGATTTTTAGGAAGCATACGCAATATATGCGGGGCCAAGAAGGAACTTTTAAATAATTTACCTGCGCGTGGCACCGCAATATTGAACAGGGATGACGCTTACCTGAAAGGACTAAGGGGTTTTGGGTGCCAGAGGGCTTATTTTGGAATCGATGAAAAATGCGATTTCAGGGCCGTGAATCCCGCGCGCGGAAAAAACGGGTGGCGGTTTTTGGTGGGGAAAGAGGTTTTTGAGCTTGGCCTTCCGGGTAGGCATAACATTTATAACGCTCTGGCAGCGATCGCGGTAGGGCGGCAATTTAAAATCAGCCTGAAGCTTATCAGCCGAAGAATAAAGTCGTTCAGGCAAAAATGCCCGATGCGGCTCGAATTGAAAAAAGTGCGGGGCATAAAAATAATGGATGACAGCTATAATTCGAATCCTTCTTCCATGGCCGCCGCGATAGAAGCGCTCGCTGATTGCCGCACAGCGGGAAAAAAAATTATCGTAAGCGGTGACATGCTCGAACTGGGCCCGAGGGCAAAGGCCATGCATGAAGGCCTGGGCAGGGCGATCGCGAAAAGCCCCGCGGAAGTCCTGATAACGCTTGGGGCGCTCTCGAAATTCACAAACCGGACAGCCGCGCAAAAAGGCGTAAAAGTTCTTTTTCACGCCGCGACCCGGGGCGAGGCGGCCGGATTTTTGAAAAAAACCGCGAAACCGGGCGATGTGGTACTGGTAAAGGGTTCGCGGGAAATGCGGATGGAAAAGATAATCGAGGAGTTTAAGGAAAACTACGGCAGCTAACTTATGGAGGGCGAAAGCGAGACAGTCTGTCCGCCGGAACGCCTATCAGCTGAGTAACGCGGAAAATCATGTTATATTATTTACTCTATCCCCTTAAGGATCTATGGTTTGGTTTTAACGTGTTTCGGTATATTACTTTCCGCGCGGCGATGGCGAGTATAACGGCCTTCGCCTTAAGCGTCTTGATAGGCCCGATTATCATCAGAAAACTTTCCCGGATGAAAATAGGCGAGTCTCCGAGAAAAGAGCATGTCGAGGGCCTTTATGAGCTGCACAAACACAAAGAGGGGACCCCGACGATGGGCGGTATAGTTATCATACTGGCCATGCTTATTTGCACGCTTCTATGGGCCCGTCTTGACAATCCATTTATCATACTTTGCCTCATAAGCGTTCTCTGGCTTGGCATAGTCGGTTTCATCGATGATTACATAAAGCTGATCAAGCTAAAATCCCTCGGATTAAGCGCGGCGGCAAAATTCACCGGGCAGCTTATTCTGGGAATAGGCGTGGCGTTGTACCTCTATTTTAATCCTGATTTTTCAACCGCTTTTTACGTGCCGTTTTTAAAACACGCGCTTTTTAACCTGGGCGCGCTTTATATTTTATTTATTGTTCTGGTTATTGTCGGTACGAGCAATGCCGTAAACATAACGGACGGATTGGACGGGCTGGCGATCGGCTGCGTATGTTTCATAGCGTTTAGTTACAGCATAATAAGCTACCTGACGGGCCATCTGGACTTCAGCGGATATCTTAATATTTACTACCTTGCAGGAAGCGGCGAGCTTACGGTATTTTGCGCCACTATAGTGGGGGCGGGAATGGGATTTTTATGGTTTAATTCATATCCGGCGACTATTTTTATGGGCGATACGGGGTCGCTGCCTCTGGGAGGGGCGATCGGTATCGTGAGCGTTTTGATAAAAAAAGAGATACTCCTCCTTATCGTGGGCGGAATATTTGTCGCGGAAGTTTTAAGCGTGATTATGCAGGTCGCATCTTTCAGGCTTTACAGAAAGCGTATTTTTCTGATGGCTCCGCTGCACCATCATTTGCAGCTTCTGGGATGGCCGGAACCTAAAATCACCGTGCGTTTCTGGATAGTGGGGGTCCTGCTGGCGCTGTTTGGCCTGGCAACGCTGAAGTTAATGTAATGATCCTGCGGATGGCTCCGCGAAATAAAGCGTGAAATTCGTATACTGAATAAGGCGACAAACGGTAGAAATGGATCTTCGCAATAAAAAAGTTACGGTAGTCGGGCTCGGGAATAGCGGCATAGGCAGCGCGCTTCTTTTATATTCAAAAGGCGCCATTGTTTCGGTTACGGACAGCTCTGATACCGTCGCCGTGAGAAAAAACGCGAAGCTTCTTAAAAAGAAATATGTTGATACGGAAATAGGCGCTCATACCGAGGAATTCCTGAAAGGAACAGAGCTGTTTGTGGTAAGCCCGGGCATAGAGGATTCTGCGCTGCCTCTTCGCTACGCGAAAAAGAATAGCGTCCCGGCGATAAGCGAACTGGAGCTGGGATATAATTTCTGTGAAGCGCCTATTGTGGCTGTCACGGGTACGAACGGAAAATCCACCGTGGTTTCCCTTATCGGCGGTATTCTGCGCGCGGCCGGGATTCCTGCCGTGGTGTGCGGAAATATCGGCAATTCCCTCTCGGGGGAATTGTGTGCTTCCGGCCCGGGAAGCATCACAAAAAACACGGTAGTGGTCCTCGAGGCAAGCTCATTTCAGCTTGAGCGCACGGTTTTTTTCAGGCCGAAAATCTCGGTTATACTCAATGTTAGCGAAGACCACATGGACAGGTATGACGGTTTCAGGGATTATCTCGCGGCGAAAAAAAATATATTTAAAAATCAGCGGAAAGGCGATATTATCCTGTTGAATTACGATGACGTTAATTTACGGGAATTAGGCGAAGCCGGAACAGCGGCGCGGCCCCTTTATTTTAGCGCCGGGAAAAAAGTTAAAGGCGCGTATCTTGAGAACGGAGCGGTAAAGACGTTCCTGAAAAATAAGACAAAGCGGCTTTTTGGCATTAAAGGCACTCTTCTTAAAGGCGCTCATAATACAGAGAATATTCTGGCGGCGGTGCTGGCGGCGGTCTTAATCGGAGCGGACCGCGTTTCCGCGGAAAAGGCCGTGAAACATTTTACCCCGCTTGCGCACAGGTTTGAAGTCATAGAAAAATTGGGCGGTGTTGATTTTATCGATGATTCCAAAGCGACAAACGTGGATTCGGCCTGCCGCGCGCTAGAGGCGGCCGGGAAAAATGTTATTCTTATAGCCGGCGGAAAAGATAAAAACCTTCCTTATGAAAAACTGGCGCGTGTATTGAAAAAAAACGTGAAGAAAATTTTTCTGATAGGCGAGGCACGCGTAAAAATGCGCGGAATTTTTAAAAAATATGTGGAAGTCGAGGAGAAGGGTTCGCTTGAAGAGGCGGTTTTCGCCGCCCACGAAAGCGCTTCTCCGGGAGATTGCGTGCTTCTTTCGCCGATGTGCTCAAGCTTTGATATGTTCACTGATTACAGGCACCGGGGCGGGGTGTTTCGTGAATCCGTAAAGAAGTTAAAAAGCCGTAAAGAAGTTAAAAAATGCCTGAAATAAGAAGGTCAATCTTTACCGTCTCGCTTACGCTTATCGCGATAGGCGTTGTCATGCTTTATTCCTCGAGCGCGATGTACGCGTATGAAAATAGCGGCGACGCCGCGTTTTTTTTAAAAAAACACATGTGGTTCTTGCTTGCCGGTTTTGTTTTAATGTTTTGCGCTATGTCTGTGCGACTCGCGAAAGTAGAGAAATCAGCGCGAATCTTGATGCTGGCGGCGATTTTGCTGCTTCTGGCGGTCCTGGTTCCGGGTATTGGCGTTTCGGTGCGGGGCGCGCGGCGGTGGTTCAGAATCGCGAACCTGATAAGTTTTCAGCCGTCTGAATTCGCGAAGTTCGCCATTGTGGTATACCTGGCCTCATTCGTAAGTAGGAAGGGCTACAGGATAAAAGATCTGTTCCAGGGGTATATTCCGGCCGTCACGGTGATTTTGCTGACAAGCGCCCTCATTCTCATACAGCCGGATTTTGGGACCTCTGTTTCAATCGCTATTGTAGGGCTACTCATTGTTTTTATTTCAGGCGCGAATCTCGGGCATCTGATAACGACAGCGCTTCTCGGAATCCCGTTTTTGTATTACATGGTATTCAGCGTGCCGTACCGGCGCAGGAGAATGATGATATTCCTGAATCCGTGGCGGGACGCGGAAAGTACAGGGTTTCAGATCGTCCAGTCGCTTATCGCGCTCGGTTCCGGCGGTCTCATGGGCGTAGGCCTCGGGCAGTCGAAACAGAAGCTTTTCTATCTTCCCGAATCCCATACGGATTTTATTTTCTCAATAATAGGCGAAGAGCTTGGTTTTGCCGGCGCGATCTGCGTTATTATGTTGTTTGCCGTTTTTGTGTGGCAGGGTATGAGGGCGTTTTTTAAGGTTCACCGCCCGTTCAATAAAATTCTCATATTAGGCATAACGGGCATGATAGGCCTGGAAGCGCTGGTCAACATAGGCGTGAACACGGGCGCTTTTCCCGCGAAAGGCCTGCCGCTTCCCCTGGTGAGTTACGGCGGTTCGTCGCTTGTATTTCACATGGCCGCCATCGGACTTTTGCTGAACGCGATGAGGGAAGAAAATTAGCGGGCCGCGGATAGGCGGGCGCGAAAAAATTTAAAAGCTGAATTTTGAAAAAAAGCAAACGGAGTGTAACGTGAAAATATTAATTGCCTCCGGAGGAAGCGGAGGGCATATTTTTCCGGCTATTTCCCTGGCCAGGGAATTGAAAAAAAGAGGCGCCGAAATAATTTTTGTCGCCTCAAGAAGGCGCCTCGACAGGGCAATACTTGAAAAAGAGCCCTATAAAAAGATATTTTTATCCGTCAATCCCATGCCCTATAAATTCGGACCCGGCGTGTTTGGTTTTATTTTTAAGCTGGCGCTGGACCTGTTCGCGTCTTTTGCCGTTATTGTCAGATACAGGCCGGAGGCGGTTATCGGTTTCGGCGGGTATACTTCCGGTGAAATCGTGATGCTGGCGTCTTTTATGAAGGCAAAGACCGTGATTCATGAGCAGAACGTGATACCGGGCAGGACAAACAGGCTTCTCGACAGATTCGCAGGATCGGTAGCGTTGAGTTTTCCCGAAACGGGAAAATATTTTTCCAACAGAAATATAATTATCACCGGGAATCCACTCAGGGAAGAGAGCCTTAAAAAAACCGGAACAGACAGGTTCGGGGATTTTAAGCTTGATGCCGGCAGGTTAACTGTGCTTGTCATGGGCGGGAGCCAGGGCGCGAGTTCACTTAACAGGCTGGTTAGTGAGAGCGCGGCGCTTTTTACGGAGGCGAAAAAAAAGCGTTTACAGATCATTCATATCGCCGGGATGAAAAAAACAGGTGAGATACAAAAACATTATGACGAAGACGGCATACGCGCCCGGGTGTATACGTTTTTGTTGAACATAAACGAGGCGTACAGCGCCAGCGACATAGTGATCAGCCGCTCGGGAGCCGCGGCGGTTTTTGAGATAGCCGCATTCAAAAAGCCGATGATTCTCATACCTTTCCCGGGAGAAAAGAATAACCAGCGTTTTAACGCGCTTTATTTCGCGGAAAGGAACGCCGCGATCTACAGGGATGAAAAAAACCTGCGGCCGGAAGAGCTGCGGGGCCTGATAGAGGATCTCGTTGACAACCCCGTCAGGCGCCGGGAACTTTCCGAGAACGCGGGAAAACTGAGCGTTGTTGACGGAGCCAGGAAATTAGCGGAGCTTGTCTGGAAACAGGTTTCGCCATCGGGGGCGGTGTCATGACAAAACCTGTTTCTATCCACATGATCGGCGTAGGCGGGATTGGAATGAGCGCGCTCGCGCTTATCCTGGACGAGACCGGATATAGCGTAACCGGCTCGGATATCGAAGAAAATGATATAATAAAGAAATTGCGCGGTAAAGGCATGGCTATAGGCGTGGGGCATAACGCCTCCCGCGTGAATGATAGGGACCTTGTGGTATTTTCCTCGAGTATCCGCGCGGATAACCCCGAGATTCTACAGGCCCGTAAAAACCGGACGAAAGTGATTTCCCGTACGGAACTTTTAAAAATGGTCATGGAAAAGTATGAAAGGGTTATCGGAATTACGGGTACCCACGGAAAGACGACCATTACGGCAATGACGGCGCATCTTCTTGAGGAGGCGGGTTTTGACCCCACGGCCCTTATCGGAGGCGAATCGCCGCATTTCGCAGGCAACGCAAAACTCGGAAAAAGCGGTACGCTTGTAGCCGAGGTGGATGAAAGCGACGGCCGCCTGGTACATCTTACGGGGCTTACGCATGCGATTATTCCGAATCTCGAGCGTGAACATCTTGAACACTACGGGGATGAGAGGCGTCTTTTGAAAACCTTTGAGCGATTTTTTTTATCGCAATCGCCAGGATGCAGATTTTTTTACGGCTTTGAAGATTTAAATTTAAAAAAGTTGTTAAAAAAATTTAAAAACAGGGCCGTGAGTTTCGGGTTTTCTAAAAATGCTTTTGTCTCGGCGGGAAACATAAAAACGGAAATATTCAGGACTGAATTTGATTGTTTTCTCGGAAAAACCGAGATCGGGCGTTTTACCGTAAATTTACCCGGCAGGCATAATATCTCAAACGCGTTAGCGGCGATTTCACTCGGCGCGGAACTTAAAATCGATGCCGGCAGAATGATCCGGGCGATAGCCTCATACAGGGGCGTAAAGAGAAGGTTTGAGGTTATAGGAAACGTTAACGGCGCCAGTATCATTGAGGATTACGCCCATCACCCCACGGAAATAAAAGCAACTATTTCGGCGGCGTGTTCGCTTAAACCGAGAAGGCTTATAACCGTATTTCAGCCGCATCGTTATACGAGGACAAAGTCTTTTTATAAGGAATTTTCCGGTTCCTTTGAAGGTTCCGATGAAGTTATCCTGGCGGAGGTTTATCCCGCCTCGGAAGACAAAATAGAAGGCGCAAGCTCACTGAGAATATGCGAAATCATGAAAAAAAGGCGATCCATTCCCGTCCGGCTGATGGAGACAGGCGAGATACGCGCCTACCTTTCCGAAAAACTTTCGGAAGGGGATATTGCCCTTGTCCTGGGCGCGGGCAACATAGGAAAAATAGCGCATGACATTTGCCGCGATAAAAGGTAAAGTATTTCTTCAGGAGCCGCTTTCCGCCCATACCACGTTTCGTATCGGCGGGCCGTGCAGGGCATGGGTTGAGCCGCGTGACGAGCGGGAATTAAAAAAAATCCTGAAATTAGCCGCTTCGAAAAAGAAAAAAATATTTATAATCGGTATGGGAAGCAATATTCTGGCACCCGATAAAAGACTGAACGGAATAGTTATCTGCCTGCGGTCGGGTTATTTCAGTAAATTGCGTTTTACCGGAACTAAGGTAATTGCCGGCGCCGGGCTGCCGTTAGAAAAGATCATTAACCTTGCCTGTAGAAAGGGGCTTGGGGGTATTGAAGGCCTTACCGGTATTCCGGGAACGCTCGGAGGCGCGATTTTTATGAATGCTGGTTACGCGGACCGGGTAGCGGATCGGCTGGAATCCGTCCGCGTGATGGATATAAAAAGCGGGAGGACTTTTGCGTTAAAAAAGTCGCGCGAAGAAAATCTTACGGAAAAATCTTCGCGGATTTTCACGGAATCGTGCCCGGAGAAATTTTATGGCGGCAAAAAAATAAAATTTAATTATCGACATTCGGGCCTCGATGGTTATATAATACTGGAAGCGAGTTTTGGCCTGAGGAAAACAGATAAAAAAAAACTGATGGAGGCCAAAAACAGGTTTTTGAGGGCCAAGAGTTCTAACCAGCCGCTTGCTTCGGCCTGCGCAGGATGTGTTTTTAGAAATCCCGAAGGGGCGCTTCCGGCGGCGCGTTATATTGACATGCTCGGGTTCAAGGGTAAAAAAATAGGCGGGGCAATGGTTTCGGAAAAGCACGCTAATTTTATAATTAACACCGGGCAGGCGAAAGCGCGCGATGTTATTCGGCTCGCGCGTCTTATAAGGAAAAGCGTTAAAACCAAATTTAAGATTGAGCTTATTCCCGAGATTGTTATACTGAATTAAGCCGGGCGCGCAGGCGGCGTATATTTTCAAATAAACAAAATTTTTCAAAAGCTTAACATTGATTTGAGTATTGTATTTTTATGAAGGAACGGCAAAATACAAAAAAATACGGTAAAATCGCTGTATTCGCCGGAGGGTTTTCCAGCGAACGCGAAATCAGCCTGCAAAGCGGGCTTGCGGTCTCAGGGGCCCTTACAAAGAAGAAGTTAGACGCGGAACTTGTTGACATCGGAAGTGACGCGGGCAGCGCCTTGAGGAAAACGGGCGCTGACATTGTTTTTCTTGCCCTGCACGGCCGTTTCGGGGAAGACGGAACAGTACAATCGATTCTTGAAAAAGCCCGTGTTCCTTATACGGGATCCGGAGCGGGCGCCTCACGGCTCGCGCTGGACAAGCTTGCCTCCAAAGAGCTTTTTTTAAAAAACGGTTTACGGGTACCTTCTTACAAGGCCGCTAAATCCGGCGCCGGCGCGGAATACACGTGCGATGAATTTACTACGCCGCTTGTGATAAAACCGCGTCGCGAAGGTTCAAGTATAGGGCTTTCCATAGTGAACGACAGGGCGCGCATAGATTCGGCACTGGACATGGCCTTCGGCTACGGCGGGGAGGCGATTGTGGAGGAATTTATACACGGCAGGGAGCTGACCGTGGGCATTTTAGAGGAGAAGGCGCTGCCCGTCGTGGAAATTATTACCGGCCGCGACTCGTACGATTTTGAGGCAAAATACCTGGATAAAGGGACGGGATACATTGTCCCGGCGCCGCTCGAGGATGATGAATTCGCCCGGGCGCAGGAATTCGCGCTCAGGGCACACAGGATTCTCGGCTGCAGGGATTTTTCGAGGGTTGACATGAGAATGGACCGTGACGGCAATATTTACATTCTAGAGGTTAACACAATTCCCGGCATGACCGAACGAAGCCTCATGCCCAAGTCGGCGATGGCCGCCGGCATAAGCTTTGAGGATTTATGCGTGAAACTTATTGATCTGGCGCATGAAAGAAAGGGGAAAGAGAATGGCGAGGGGTAATAAAAAGAAAACAAAAAAAGAAGTAAAGATAAAAGAAGAAAAGAAAACACCGACAAAAAAAATTTTGTTCGCAGTTTTTATTTTCGCGATTATCGCCGCTTCGGTATTCGCGGTAAGAAATTCGCGTTATTTCAAACTGGATAGCGTGGAAGTTATCGATGTTAGGCATGCCGCCGCGGGACTCAAGAGCGACGGTTCCCTGCAGATGAATATCGGACGGAACATTTTTGATATTGACATATCGGCCCTTGCGTCGAGAATTGAAAGCAGTTACCCCGTTATAAAAAAAGCCGTTGTACGGAGGATCATGCCGAACCGGATCGAGATAAATATTATCCCGCGGTTACCGATCGCTAAAATAAAAAATCGCCGCGGATATTTCCCGATGGATGAAACCGGTATGGTTTTGGAGAGGGACATAAAAAGCGGAAGGATGCCTGTTATAACCGGTTTTTCTATGTGGCGCGCTCCGTCAACCGGCGAGCGGCTTACAGGCAAACAACTTGAAAACACCGTAAGGCTCATAACGGCGATAAACGAAACGTCGGTTTCGACGGATCACGGGATAACCACGATTGACGCGTCTAATTACAGGAACCTTTCTTTTCACCTCGATAATGGTATTGAGGTTAAAATAGGAGGCGAGGATTTTCCCGAAAGGCTGCGTAAATTAAAAGTTACGCTTGCCGATGCCGGACTGGACACGGAAAATATAGAATATCTGGACCTTCGGTTTGACGGCGTCGTGATCGGGCCGAAATAACGTAAGGATGTCCGGCGGCTGATTAAGAAACGCCGGAGCAAAATTTGGCTATATGAGTAAGATAATCACAGTGTTGGATCTGGGTTCGCGCGGGTTGGCCGCCGCCATGGCGGAGATAACACCCGACGGCCGTGTAAAACTTTTGGCGCTGGAAAACGCTGACTCTAACGGCATAAACGGCGGCGGTGTAACCAGTTTAAATAAAACCGTCAGGGATATATCCGGATTGATGCGTAAAATTCAGAGCCGTTCGGGTAAAAAACCGAAAAACGTAATGGTCACGATCGGCGGGGCGGACATAAAAATGATCCCGGCGCGGGGGATGGTGCCGCTTTCCGGGATACCGCGGCAGATCACGGCGAAAGACGTGAGGAAATGCCTGAAAATAGCAGCTATGCTGGCGCTTCCCGCAGGCAGGATTTGCGTGGAAAGGATCGTAAAGCGATTTTACATAGACGGCGCTCCGACCGGAATCAGGGATCCCGTCGGGCTTTATGGGATAAAACTTGAAGCCGAAATTTTCGCGGCAACCGCGAATCATTCTAAAATTCAGAGCATCATAAAGTGCGTGGACCACGCCGGTTTTCTAGTTGAGGGCGTATACCTTTCATGTACTGCCTCCGCCGGTTGTATTTTAAGCGCGGAGGAAAAATCCAGAGGCGTACTTTTCGCTGACATCGGGAATTCTTTTGCCGAAACCCTTATTTTTAAGGGCAATATTCTGCGAAACTTTGAGGTTGTGCCGGATTGGCCCGCCGGTGCCTTTAACCCCGAAAAGTTAGCTTTTTCCTCGCTCGTTTTAACCGGCCCCGGCGCTCTGCCGAACGGTGTAATCGAAGAGGCGGGTAGCCGGTTTAATGTTCCCGCCAGAATCGGTATCGTGCGAAAAGCCGGTTTTAACCTGAATTCGCAGGACGCTATTATTCACACAGCGACCATCGGCCTTATAACGCGCAGGGCCCGTGAATATAAAAACGTCAATGCAGACAAAAATCCCGTCCGTAAAATCATTACAAAAATAATCGATCTTTATGAAGCTTACTTTTAAGTTTGCCTGATTCTGTATGTCCCCGCAGGTTAAAACAGCGCCCGCATTTTTATTTGACAGTGTGTGGCTTATGTGCTACGCTATCCCGAATGAAGATGGCCTTGGCAGGGGGTTTCGCGGCACCGGCGAGTCTTAGGAGATGTTTTCGGATTCTCTATGGTGAAAAAATGGTAAAAGACAATCTCGCGCATGTCAGGAAAAGAATAGCGCAGGCCGCTAACAGGGCGGGCCGCGGCCCGGAAAGCGTGAAACTTATAGCGGTTACGAAAGAAGCCGGCCTCGAGCAGATCAAAGAGGCAATCGCCCTGGGCGTTAAGGATATCGGTGAAAACCGCGTAAACGACGCCCGTTTAAAAAAGGAAATGCTTGACAGCCATATTCTGTCCTGGCACATGATAGGGCATCTTCAGAGCAACAAGGCAGGGGACGCCGTGAAAATGTTTTCAATTATTCATTCCCTGGATAGCGTTAAACTGGCCGGTGTGATAGAAAAACAGGCCAAAAAGATCCGCAAAGTTCAGGACATCATGATTGAGGTTAATGTATCAGGCGAAAAAAGTAAATTCGGCATCAAGCCCGAGTCGCTTGAAAATTTTCTTGGCGAGATCCGGGCATTGAAACACGTGAATCCACTCGGCCTTATGACAATGGCGCCTTTTACCGAAGATGCCGAAACAGCGCGCCCTTACTTCAGGAGATTAAGGGAATTAAGGGATACCTGTGGCCTTACGGAGCTTTCAATGGGCATGACACAGGACTTTGAAGTGGCTGTGGAAGAGGGCGCTACGATGGTTCGGGTGGGCTCCGCGATTTTTCAAACGGCGCCTAGCATCGGGAAATAAAGTAAAACCTAAGAATCCCGCGTTAAACAGGTAGAACGGAGAACACTATGAGACTGGGTATAATTGGCTGCGGAAATATGGGAAGCGCCATTGCCAGCGGCGCTCTATCAGCGAGGGTATTATCATTCGGCAATATTTACGTAAGCGATAAAGATTCATCCAGGACCCGGGCCCTTCATAAAAAATTCGGCATCCGCGTCGGCACCGCGGAAGAGGTTGCTAAAAAGTGCGGCATTATTATTATCGCTGTCAAGCCGCAGGATTCCAGGGCGTTATTGCTTTCCATTTCAGGCAATCTCGACAGCTCCAAGCACCTAGTTTCGATCATGGCCGGCGTTACTATAGCGCGCATAGAGGCGCTTATAAAAATGAAAATTGCCGTAACACGCGCTATGCCAAATATGGCCGCGATGGCCGGAAAAGGCATAACCGTTTTAAGTCATAACAGAATGGTGAAAAACGAGGCGGAGGTGCGAAGGATTTTCGCTTCCGTCGGTGAAGTAGTCGATGCGAGCGAAAAAAAAATGGACGCGATAACCGCGATAAGCGGAAGCGGATTAGCTTATTTTTATTATCTGGCTGAGGGGCTTGAGGCGGCGGCGATTAAAATGGGAATAAAAAAAGAGCTTGCCTCAAAACTTACGAGCGCGACCCTGGCCGGAAGCGGGGCGCTTCTGGAAAACCTGTCTCAAGCGCCTAAAGCCCTAAGAAAACGCATAACCTCAAAAAAAGGGGTAACGGAGGCGGCGCTTAAGGTTTTTAAAACTAGAGAATTTGAAAAAATAGTGTTTGAAGCGGCGCAGGCCGCCGCGCGAAGGTCCCTGAAACTTTCGAAGGAGGCGTAAAAATATGTTTGTCTTGGGAAATCTTATATTGGCCCTGGCCGTTATTCTTCAATATCTGATCACTATACTTACCTGGGTAATAATCATCAGGGCGCTCATCAGTTGGGTTAATCCTGATCCGTATAATATGATCGTGCAGATCCTGCACAGGATAACAGAGCCGATGCTTGCGCCGCTAAGGAGGCTTATCCCGATCGGCAACATAGGGATAGACATTTCCCCGGTAATCGCGATACTTCTTCTGTGGTTTATCAGATTATTTGTCGTAAACAGTTTATTGACCCTCGCGGTTCGCCTGAGATAATAAATAAAATTTAAACGGGGCGGCTGAACATGGCCGGCCGGATTAAATTGATCAAGAGGAAGGACTCATATGGCAAGAATAGGAGTGATTGGCGGAAGCGGTTTATACAAGATCGAGGGCATGGAGATAAAAGAGAAAAAACGGATAAATACGCCTTTTGGGAGGCCTTCCGGCGAGTTTGTTTTGGGGCGCCTGGAGGGGAAGGATGTGGTTTTTTTGCCCAGGCACGGCGTGGGACATAGCATAAACCCGAGCGGGATAAATTACCGGGCGAACATTTACGGGATGAAAGAGCTGGGTGTCGAGCGCGTTATTTCCGTTACCGCCTGCGGTTCTCTGCGGGAGGAGCTTGCGCCCATGCATTTTGTTATTCCCCTTCAGTTCGTGGACAGGACAAATAGCTCCAGGCAGAATACGTTTTTTGAAGACGGAATTGTGGCGCACATAAGTTTCGCGCATCCTGTTTGCGAAGATCTAGCTAAAATAGCGTATGATTCCGCGAGAGACAGCGGCATTGCCGCTCACCTTGGCGGTACATATCTAAATATGGAGGGCCCGCAGTTTTCCACTCTGGCCGAGTCAAACCTTTACCGGAAGTGGGGGATGGACATAATAGGGATGACCAACATGACGGAAGCGCGCCTTGCGCGGGAAGCGGAAATGTGCTACGTATCCCTGGCCGCGGTTACGGATTATGACTGCTGGCACGAGACGGCGGATTCTGTCACGGTGGAAATGATCATGGAAAACCTCGGTAAAAACGTAACAAACGCGAAAAAAATATTGAAAAACATGATTGGCCGGCTTGACGGGGCACGCTCATGCGCCTGCAAAGACGCCCTTAAATACGCTGTCATAACCGATCTGAAAAAGGTACCGGTCCATACCAAAAAGAAACTGGCGCTCATAATGGGAAGGCATATGAAATGAGTATCCTGGTTGTGGGTTCGGTGGCACTTGATACCGTAAAAACGCCTTTTGGCAAATGCGGGGAAGTTCTTGGCGGTTCCGCCACATATTTTTCCGTAAGCGCGAAATTTTTCGAACCCCGCGTAAACCTGGTTGCTGTGGTCGGAAAGGATTTCCCGAAAAGGCACGTACGTTTCTTAAGGAAAAAGAAAATCGCTCTCGAAGGCCTGGAAATAAAAAAAGGGAAAACGTTCAGATGGGAGGGGGAATACGGCTGGGACTTCAGTAACCCGCGCACGATAGCCACGCATCTTAACGTACTGGCGGATTTCAATCCTGTCATACCCGAAGAATATAAAAGAAGCGAATATGTTTTCCTGGCCAATATCGATCCGCGCTTGCAGAATAAGGTCCTGGCTCAGATCAAAAATCCGGCCCTGGTCGCATGTGACACCATGAATTACTGGATAGAGAACAAGCGCAGGGAGCTGCTGAGGCTCCTTAGAAAAATTGATCTTTTTTTTCTGAATGAAACCGAGGCAAAAGAACTTACCGGCGAGCCGGGCCTCGTAAAGGCGGCAAAGGGCGTATTTAAAATGGGCCCGAAAAAAATTATTATAAAAAAAGGCGAACACGGAGCGCTTCTTTTTTCCGGGAATTCTATTTTCAGCACGCCCGCTTACCTGATGGAATCAATTTTTGATCCCACCGGAGCCGGCGATACGTTCGCGGGCGGTGTCATGGGGTATCTGGCCGGGCAGAAATCGGTTAATGACGCTAATTTGCGAAAAGCCATTGTACGCGGAACAATAATGGCGACATTTGCCGTGGAAGATTTTAGCCTCCGGCGACTGGGCGCCATCAGCAAAAAAGACATTACTCGCAGGATTGAAAATTTTAAAAAAATAACACATTTTTAAAAGGAACCGGGTATGGGTTACAGGGAAACGTTGAATCTTCCAAAAACAAACTTTAGCATGAAGGCCGGCCTTGTGCGTAAAGAGCCGGCTCTGCTTGAGGCCTGGAATAAAGAGGACATTTACGGATCGATAAGGAAGGCGGCCGCCGGCGCGAAGAAGCGAATCCTGCATGACGGCCCCCCTTACGCCAACGGCCACATACATATGGGGCATGTACTGAATAAAGTGCTCAAGGATATCGTAGTAAAATATTACAACATGAAAGGATTTGATTCTCCGTTCATACCGGGATGGGATTGCCACGGCCTTCCCGTGGAACACCAGCTTTTTAAGGAACTCGGGATTTCAAAACATGATATTGACCAGGTTAAGTTCAGGAAAAAAGCGCGCGAATACGCCTTAAAGTTTGTTGAGATACAGAAAAAAGAATTCAAGCGGCTCGGTATTTTCGGTAACTGGGAAAAAGCTTATTTGACTCTGGACGCGAAATACGAAGCCGAGGTCGTGCGCTCTTTCGGCCGGCTTGTGAAAGAGGGGTATATTTACAAGGGGCTCAAACCGGTAAACTGGTGCACGTCATGCGAAACCGCGCTCGCGGAAGCTGAGGTTGAGTATGAGGAGCATAAGTCACCTTCGATATATGTCAAATTTAAGGTAAAAGATGCGCCCGGCGCCCGGCAGACAAAAACGTATTTTATAATATGGACGACGACGCCCTGGACGCTTCTTGGCAATGTAGCGATAGCGGTTCATCCCGACAGAAAATACGTGATGCTCGACTTAGACGGTGAGGAATGGATAATGCTTGAGGCGCTTTCAGGAAGCGTGCTCCAAAAATTCAAAAAATCATCCAAGGTAATAAAAACGGTGAAGGGAAAAGAGTTGGAAGGCATGACATGCCGCCATCCCTTTATTGACAGGGACTCAAAAGTTGTTCTCGCGGGTTATGTTTCCGACGAAGAGGGAACCGGCTGTGTTCACACCGCGCCCGGACACGGACAGGAAGATTACATGACCGGTAAAAAATACGAGCTTCCTATAATCATGCCGGTTAATTCGAAGGGAGTTTTTGACGTTACATGCGGAGAATTCGGCGGTATGAACGTGCACGAAGCGAATCCCAAGATCCTTCAGCGCCTGAGTAAAAATAACGCGCTGATCCTGGCTGAAAATATTACCCATTCCTACCCGCATTGCTGGCGTTGCAAAAAACCTGTTATTTCAAGGGCGACAGAGCAGTATTTTCTCGATGTGGACCATAAAAATTTACGTAAAAAAATGCTTGATGCGATTGAAAAAGAAGTTGAATGGCACCCTGTCCTTGGCCGGGGCAGAATATCCGCAATGGTCGCGGATAGGCCCGATTGGTGCCTTTCGAGGCAAAGATACTGGGGCGTTCCGATAGTGGCTTTCAAGTGCGAAACCTGCGGAGAGGCCGTTTTGGATCATGAAATAATCGAACATGTTGCGGATATAATCGAGAAAGAGGGCTGTGATGCGTGGTTCGTCAAAAGTGAAAAGGAGCTTCTGCGGCGGGGGGCGCGTTGCGGGAAATGCGGTTCCAAAAATCTCTTGAAAGAAAAAGATATTATTGACGTTTGGTTTGAATCTGGAGTGAGCTGGGAACAGGTCCTGAAAAAAACAAATGGCCTTGATTTTCCATGCGAACTTTACCTTGAAGGCTCCGATCAGCACAGGGGTTGGTTTCAGTCGTCGCTCATTATTTCGTGCGCCATAGAAAAAAAAGCGCCGTACAGAAATGTTCTTACCCACGGCTTCTTTGTCGACGGGGAAGGAAAAAAAATGTCTAAATCGCTCGGCAACGTGATTTCCCCGGAAGAAATCATGCAAAAATACGGCGCAGATATTTTAAGGCTTTGGGTTGCCTCAAGCAATTACCAGGATGATATAAGGCTTTCAAAAGAAATTTTACAGCGTCTTGCCGACGCGTACAGAAAGATAAGAAATACCTTCAGGTATCTCCTGGGCAACGTTTATGACTTTAACGGTAAAACCGACTCGCCCGAACCGAAAAATATGCCGGAAATCGACCGCTGGATGCTTTCGCGCCTGGCGCGCGTTGTAACGGAAGCGGAAAAACACTATTCTGATTACGCGTTTTACAGGGTATTTCGCTCCATATATAATTTCTGTGTGTATGAGATTTCAAGCGTTTATCTGGATATTTCAAAGGACAGGCTTTATACGTTCGGAAAAAAATCGCCTGAACGGCGTTCCTGCCAGGCGGTTTTGCATGAGATACTGAAAGCCCTCCTCATGATACTGGCCCCTATAATTTCCTTTACCGCGGAGGAGGCATACCGGGAGCTTGTTCCGTCCGGGGATTCCTTACATCTCCAGCGTTGGCCCCGGTGGGATAAAGATTTGATGAAATGGAAAAATCAGGCGCTTGACGAAAAATGGGAATCCCTTTTGAAAGTACGGGAAGAGGTCACAAAGGCGCTGGAAACCAAACGTTCCGCGGGCGAAATACGAAGCCCTCTTGAGGCGAAAATAATTTTATACAGTGAAAAGAATGATTTTAAAAAGTTCCTGAAAGCAAATATCCGGCACCTGCCCTCGCTTTTCATAACTTCCCAGGTTGAGGTTTCGGACACGAAGGAGAAGGATTCACGAAAGGCCGAAAGCATGCCTTTCTGGGTATCAGTAAAAAAAGCGGATGGCAAAAAATGCGCGCGATGCTGGAATTTTAGCGAAAGTGTCGGAAAATGCGGGGAATTTTCGGATATTTGCGAAAGATGCGCCGCCACTGTTAAATCAGAAAAGGAGAATAAAAAATGACAAAACGGGGCAAAATAGGCAGGAGGGAACTAAAAAATTTCAAAAACCTCCTGATTAAGGAAAAGATAAATCTATTACACGAAATTAACCATATCACTAACGGGACGCTAAAAAAATCTCAGCGCGAAGCATCCGGCGATCTTTCCGGCTATTCCTATCATATGGCGGACATGGCAAGTGATGTTTATGAAAGGGATTTTCTTCTTCAGCTTGCCGCGGGGGAGCGTAAGCTTCTTTTCAAGATTGACGACGCGTTGAGAAGGATAGAGGATGGCGGATACGGTTATTGCCAGGAATGCAAAAAGAGAATATCGATGGCCCGCCTTAAAGCCATACCGCATGCCGCATGCTGCTGCTCGTGCCAGGAAAAAATGGAGAAAAAACAAAACCGGCGCCATGAGTAGAGTGCTCTGGGCCGTCACGGCCGCTGTTTTTGGCCTGGATCAGCTTTCTAAATTTATAGCAGTACGGTCGTTAAATATTGACGAATCCCTTCCGGTGGCGGAAAATATTTTTCATTTTACCCTAATCCTAAACACCGGAGCGGCTTTCGGGCTTTTAAAAGGGGCGGTGTTTTTCTTCATAGCCGTTGGTATCTTCGCGGTGTGCGCGATTACCCTGTATGCAAGGAAAATGTCAAAACCGTTTTTCCCGAGAGATATGGCGCTCGGGCTGATCCTGGGAGGGGTTCTCGGTAACCTTGCAGACAGGCTGCGATTCGGATACGTGATCGATTTTTTGGATTTCAGGATATGGCCGGTGTTTAACCTCGCTGATTCCGCCGTGACGATCGGCGCGATTTTATTGATTATTAGCGTTTTTAAAATCAAAAGCCGGAAAATGTAAGAATATCATTTACGGCATGAATTTCTATTTTTAATTTTACATGCATCCCATATTTTTCGAAATAGGGCCCTTCACCATACGCTCCTACGGTGTTTTAGTAGCCGTGGGGTTTTTCACGGCATTTTCCCTGCTATACCTCGAAGCAAAAAAAGAAAATTTTTATCCCCAGCAAATACTGGACCTGGAATTTTTAATACTTGCCTTTGGCCTTATCGGGGCGCGGGCGTTGCATATTCTGGTTAATCTTGATTTTTACGCGAAAAATCCAGTTAGCATATTTTTTATATGGCGTGGCGGCCTCGCTTTTATCGGCGGGTTTGGCCTGGCGATTCTGGCATGCGCTGTTTTTACCGCAAGGAAAAGGCTGCCGTTCTGGAAAATCGCCGATTTTGCGGCTCCCTACATGGCGCTTGGACATGCGATAGGAAGGATAGGATGTTTTTTTAACGGCTGTTGTTTCGGCCGCCCGGCAGTATGGCCTTTTCCGGGTGTTATTTTCCCGGGTGAAGCGGTTTACCGGCACCCGACTCAGCTTTACGCCTCTTTCGCGCTTGTTTGCATATTTGTGATTTTGAAACTGGCCGGCGAACGCCGGCATGCCCGGGGAACGATATTCACGCTTTATCTCTCGCTCTACAGCGGCCAGCGGTTTATAATCGATTTTTTGCGGGGCGATAATCCTACCTACGCTTTTGGCCTGACCATTTCTCAGTTTATATGCGTTTTCATTTTTGCCGCAAGTATGTATCTTTTGGTATTTTTAAGAAAAGGCAATGCTAAATAAACAGATTCGAATATTAAATTTTGATGATAGCGTTACAAGTCAGCGGAAGCTGTGTTCCGAGTATGAAACAGACATAGTGCACTTGAAAGATATCGGACCGGGGGCCAGGTTCTGGATGGATAAAAGAAGCGAAATGGAAATCAGAAACCGTATCCGCGGCTCCGCGAAAAATTCCGTCACATTTTTGGGATCGGGCGATTTCCACCAGGTAAGCGGTATCCTGATAGAGGAAATTAAAGAGCCTGTTTCCGTTATCCATTTTGATTTTCACCCGGATTGGAATATTTTTCCGCCTCGCGCGTCATGCGGCGGATGGGTTACAAGGGCCCTTAAAAACAGGAATGTCCTGAAACATGTTATAATAGGTGTGTGTTCCACCCGGCCCTCGAGTTTTTCCGTTCAAACGGGAAATTTTGGTTCTCTTGAAAACGACAGGGTTGAGATTTATCCGTACGCGCAGGTCCCTTCCGTAGTTTTTTTGAGGAAAATCCCGGCGAACACATCCGTTAACGTCAGGAAAGGCCTGTTTTTTAAAAAAATCCGATGGAATGCGCTTGAAGGGAAAAATTTGAAAAACGTTTTCCTCGGTATCATTAAAAAGATTCCGCCCGGGCGCGTTTATGTTTCGATAGATAAAGATTGTCTTAAAAAAGAGTGGGCGGCGACCAATTGGCAGGAGGGAAAGATCCCCCTGAAGGAATTACTTTTGATGGTGAGGCTCATAAAAGAAAATCTGGACATCACGGGTGCTGATATAACAGGCGATTATTCTCCGATTATCGTAAAGGGTATATTTAAAAAGATAATTTCCCGTTTGAATCACCCGGAAGTTTTTTCGGCCAAAGGACTTTCAGATCCCGAGATAACCGCTATAAACGAAGAAGCAAATCTGAAAATCCTGGAGCTTTTGAATAGTTAGATACGGAATTTTGCCGATGCCAAACCCGGTAGATCGATTACGGAAAGATTTTGTGTTTTACGTGAATTTATCGCGGGATATGATTGAACGCGGGAAACCCGGAAAATGGAAACGATAAAACTTATTGTGAAAGATAAACATGCCGGCAAGAGGCTTGACAGATTTCTGGTTGAGGCGTTTGGCGGGCGGTTTTCACGGACTTTTCTCAGGAAACTTATAGATTCAAAGAATGTGCGTGTAAACGGAGACGGTGAAAATGCCCATTACAGGGTCCTGGCGGGCGAAAATGTGGATGTAAGCATCCCGGAACCCAAGGCGTTAAAAATTCAAGCGGAAAATATCCCTCTTGAAATCGTTTATGAAGATACGGATATCCTTGTTGTCAACAAACCGGCGGGAATGGCTACGCATCCGGCGCCGGGGCGATTTACCGGGACACTGGTTAACGCGCTTATTGCCCGATGCGGGGACCTCTCGGGCATAGGAGGGGTTTTGAGGCCCGGGATTGTCCACCGGCTGGACAAGGAAACATCCGGGCTTCTGGTGGTTGCGAAAAATGACCGCGCACACATTAATATCTCAAACCAGTTCAAGAATCGAAAAACCAGGCGACGTTATATAGCGCTGGCAAAAGGTTATGTGCAGCTTGACAACGGCAGGATAGAGGCGCCTATCGCAAGGAAGAAAAAAGACGTGACGAAAATGGGCATTTCGTTTGCCGGCGAAAAAAGAAAAAACGCTATTACCAATTACAGGGTCCTTGAGAGGATGGATGGTTTTACGGTTCTGGAGCTTTTTCTCGGGACGGGAAGGACGCATCAGATCAGGGTGCATCTGGCGCACATAGGCCATCCTGTTATCGGGGATAAATTGTACGGTTCGCCGAAAGGATTAAATCGCCAGGCTCTTCACGCGAAGACACTTGGCTTTTTTCACCCGGCGACGAAAAAGTTCATGGAATTCGATAGTGAGCTGCCTGAGGATATGGCAGGCTTGATTGCGAAGGGGAAACTATGATAGAATACCCCATGCTTACGCATTGTGTATACACGAAAACACTAAGAATTTCGCGCACGGAAGCGCGCGGAGGCGGAAATGGATAAAATAATAAAACCGGCCGAGCGGCTTCGGGGGGAGTTTGCCCTCCCCGGCGATAAATCCATATCGCACAGGGTTGTTTTCATCGGCGGTATTGCCCGCGGAAAAACTCGCGGAAAAAACTTTTCCGGGTCCGAAGACTGCCTTCGGAGCGTTTCGGCGATGCGTGATATGGGTATCGAGGTTGAGATTAAAAATAAAAACGTTACCGTTACCGCCTCCGGCATGAAAGGCTTAAAGGGGCCGGCCGGGGATTTGTATCTCGGTAATTCCGGAACAACAATGAGGATTCTACCGGGTATACTGGCGGGCCAGAATTTTGAGGCGACGCTTACGGGAGATGAGTCGCTTTCGAAAAGGCCAATGGACAGGATAGTGAAGCCGTTAAAAAAAATGGATGTGAATATAGAATCAAAAAACAAAGACGGATTCCCGCCGCTTAAAATAAGAGGCGGCGCGGTAAGCCCCATTCAATACTCCACGAATGTCGCGAGCGCCCAGGTGAAATCGTGTATTTTATTCGCCGGCCTGCACGCGAAGGGCGTTACGTCCGTGACTGAGCCGTTTGCCTCAAGAGACCATACCGAACGTATGCTGAAATTTTGCGGTGCGAAAATTTTTAAAAAAGGCCTCACAACTTCAGTCAAAGGCGGGAGCCGGCCGGACGGAAAAGAATTTTTCATACCCGGCGATATCTCAAGCGCGGCGTTTTTTATCGCGGGTGCCTGCATGATGGAAGGCTCGGACCTGACAATAAGGGACGCGGGGTTAAACCCCACGAGGATAGGGTTTTTGAACGTTCTTTCCAGAATGGGAGCCGACGTAAAGGTTAAAACAAAAAACAAAGACGCCGAACCCTACGGTGATATCCGCGTAAGATATGCTCCGCTCAAGTCGGCGGTCATAGAAGAAAGGGAATTACCCGCCCTTATTGATGAAGTCCCTGTATTGTCTGTTGTTGCCTCACAGGCAATCGGTAGAACCGTTATAAAAGGTACGGAGGAGCTTAGAGTCAAGGAAACAGACAGAATAGCCGCTATTTTGTCTAATCTGGGGCGTATGGGCGTAGATATAAGGTCTGAGAGGGGCAGTATAATTATTAACGGGCGCAAACGCAGGCTGCGGAACGCGCGGCTGGAATCCTTTAAGGATCACAGGATGGCAATGACGGCCGCGATAGCGGCCATTGCCTCAGATGGCGATTCCGTCATAAAAGACGCTGATTGCGTGAATATCTCTTTTCCGGAATTTTTTGAACTACTTGACTTTTTAAAAAAATGAGAGTAAATTTAGCATCCCTTGTCATGAAAGTCATGGCGCCCGCGGCAATCGCGTTTGAACGCGCCACAAAGGATCCTTTAAAAGCCCAGCAAAAGGTCCTTTTTGAGTTTTTGGACCGCAACAAAAACACCGAATACGGGCTAAAATACAATTTTACCGGCGTAAAATCAACAGGGGATTACCAAAGGGTTGTGCCTTTGACGGACTGCGAGGCGATGCGGCCGTATGTTGACAGGATGACGAAAGGGGAGCCGAATGTTCTTACTTTTGAGAAACCGATTTTTTTCAGCGTTACAAGCGGGTCGAGCGGGCATCCTAAATTTGTGCCGATCACAAAATACGCGCGGGCAAAAAAAGCGGAAGTACTGAATCTCTGGGCGTATTATATATTGCGGGATCATCCGGAAATAACCTCCGGAAAAATCCTGGCCATAGTGAGCCCCGAAGTTGACGGGTTTACGCCGTGCGGCACGCCATACGGCGCGGAAAGCGGGCACGGTTATAAAAATTTATCTAAGGCGGTGAGGCGCCTTTACGCCCTCCCGTACGAGGTTTTTGAAATCAGCGATTATAACGCCAGATATTACACCATTTTGCGCATAGCGATGGAACAGAACATTGCTACCATAGCCACTATGACGCCGAGTACGATAATCCTGCTTTGCCAGCGGATTGAGAAGGTAAAGCACGACGTCATAAATGACATTGAAAAAGGAACTCTGAAGGCAGGCATAGACATTCCCCCGGAGGCCAGGAAGGCGATAGAAAAAAATCTAAAACCAAACCCGAAAAGGGCCGAACAGCTGCGGCGTATTCTAGCGGAAAAGACACTTCTGCCTAAATATTTCTGGCCGGGCCTGGAATTAATAGAATGCTGGAAGCGCGGCACGGTGGGCTTGTATCTCAGGGAATTTCCGAAATATTTCGGCGGGGTGCGCGTTCGCGACTTTGGGTATTTTTCGAGCGAGGCGCGCTGTTCAATACCGATGAGTGACGAGGGAGCGGGCGGGACACTCGCGATTAGTTCCAATTTCTACGAATTCATACCAAGAGAGGATATCGGTAAAAAAGAAAAAAGAACGCTTTTATGCGACCGGCTGGAAAAGGGCAAAGAATATTTTATAGTGTTGACCACGCCGGGAGGTCTTTACAGGTATAATATAGACGACATGATCCGCGTCCTGGGATTTTTTAATAAAACACCCGTGATTGAATTTGTGCAGAAAGGCATAAATGTTACATCCGTAACCGGTGAAAAGCTTTATGAATCAGAGGTGGTTGAAGCGGTAGAGAAGGCGCAGGACCTCCACGGGCTTTCCGTAAAGTTTGTTACGGCATCCATAGAGGCCGGTAAAATGCCGCGGTATGTGTTTCTGACGGAGTTCAGCGACAGCCTGCAGGCGCGTAAAAAGAAAGGATTTTTAAAGTCGGTCGAAGAGGGGCTTCGCGGCATAAGCGAAGAATATGATTTTAATAGAAAGGCCCAGGAGCTCCGTGCCCCGGTTTTGAAAGTAGTGGCGCGCGGTGAATTCGAGCGCTTCCGGGCCAAAAAGGTGAAAGAGGGCGCGCATGACGGACAGTTTAAAATGCCGCAACTTACGGGTGATTTAAATTTTCAAAAAAATTTCAAAATTGAAGAAGAAATTTTTATCGAAGAAACGTAAAGTTAGCCTGCTTCACCGTTCTGCGAAAAATAAAACATAACTTTATGTCGGATAAAAAAAGATTATGTTTGACAAATAAGCGCCGCTTTGATAATATTGTAACTTGATGGGACGGAGTAAAAATGAATCTTAACACACTTGCCGAACTGATCTCAAAGGGGTTTAATAATCTGCTGGGCCTTTTTTCAAATGATATGGGCATTGACCTGGGCACGGCCAGCACACTTGTCTACATAAAAAATCAGGGGATTGTTCTTTGCGAGCCGTCCGTTGTGGCGGTTCAGGCCGGTACCTCGCATGTTCTTGCGGTAGGGGAAGAAGCAAAAAGGATGCTTGGAAGGACTCCGGGGAATATCGTGGCGATACGGCCAATGAGAAACGGCGTAATCGCCGATTTTGAGATTACAGAAGCGATGCTGAGGTATTTTATAAAAAAAGTTCATAATTCACGCCGCCTGGTAAGGCCCAGGATGGTCATAGCCATTCCTTCCGGTATTACCGAAGTTGAGAAAAGGGCCGTTAAGGATTCGGCGCTACACGCGGGAGCGCGTGAAGTTTTCATGGTAGAGGAACCGGTAGCCGCGGCCATAGGCGTGGGCCTTCCGATTCAGGAACCCTCGGGCAGCATGATCATAGATATAGGAGGGGGAACGACGGAAATGGCCGTCATATCGCTGGCGGGAATAGTTTTTTCCAAATCAATACGGGTAGCGGGCGACGAAATGGATGAGGCGGTCACCAATTATTTGAAGAAGACTTATAACCTTATGATAGGGGAACGGACCGCCGAGGAAATAAAAGTAAAGATAGGTTCGGCATATCCGTTGGACGAAGAGCTGACTATGGAAGTAAAGGGAAGGGATCTCGTGGCCGGCCTTCCAAAAAGAATTACTGTTTCAAGCGAGGAAGTAAGAGAGGCGCTCGCGGAACCCATAGCCCAGATTGTCGAGTCAATCCGGATAACGCTTGAGAGGACGCCCCCGGAACTTTCGGCAGATTTAATGGAAAAAGGGCTTATCATGGCCGGCGGCGGCTCTCTTCTTCGGGGATTGGATAAACTTGTATCGGAGGAAACAGGTCTGCCGGTTCATATCTCAGAGGATCCTTTGACGGCTGTCGCGCTCGGTACCGGCAAGGTGTTAAGCGAAATACGGTATCTTAAAAGGCTCGCCGTAAGCCCAAAAGTAGAACGATAGACACGAGGAAATCCGTGTTTAATGCGTATTTACAGGATAAGAAAATTCCCCGCCGGGTTGATTTTTTTTATTCTCGCCTTACTTATAATAACGTTTAACTCGAAAATTTCCACGCGTTTCAGGGAATCCGCGTTTGGGGTCCTGGCGAAGCCTTTCTGCGCCTTATCGGGCGTGAAGGCGTATTTCGTTCCGGGCCGTCATCTTTTCGAAGAGAATCTGCGCCTAAAACAGGATATCGGAGCGCTTTCCATTGCCCTGGCGCGAAAGAAAGAGATAAGCGCGGAAAATGAGAGATTGCGAGATATCCTGGATTTCAAAAAAAACCTGCCTTACACTGTTATAGCCGCGCGCGTCATAGCGCGGAATCCAACAGATTGGAGAAGGGCGATAATAATCAACAAGGGTAAACGTCAGGGTGTAACCGAGGGCATGTCCTGCGCGACGGCAAAGGGGTTGATAGGCAGCGTGGAAGAGGTTTCGCCCGGCTCGAGTAAGATAATGCTTTTAACGGATCCGAATTCCAGAATAGGCGCGTTGCTTGAGGATTCAAGGGAGAGCGGACTTTTAATCGGTTCGCCGCGGGGGGAATGCAGAATTATATATCTTTCACCGGACGGTAAAATCAGCAAGGGCGAGAGGGTTATTACCGCGGGATTCGGCGGGATATCGCCGAAAGGCCTGCCGATAGGAAAGGTTATCTCGACAGGCGCCGTAAATTCCGATCTTTATAAATACGCGGTCGTGGAGCCTTTTGAGGACATGGAAAGGCTTGAGGAGGTTTTGTGTATTGATGCGGTCGAATAGCAGATTTAAGATATACACGGTTATTTTTGTTTTGTTTTTTCTTGAAGCCGCGGTATCAAACAGGCTTCGAATTTGTTTCGCGAGCCCGGGTTTTTTGTTGATAGCGGTTATTTTTTTTGGATTTCATTTCGGTATGGCCCGCGGAGCCGAAACGGGGCTCGTGGCAGGTATTCTCAGGGATGTATTCTGCTTGACGAATTTCGGCGTTAATACATTTTCTTTCCTGTTGATCGGAGCCTTGGCCGGGTACCTTAGAAAAAAACTGGACAGAGAGAATTTTATCACGGAATTTTTTATTTCGGCGGGGGCCGTTTTTATCTCAGGCATTTCATTCTTTGAACTGCCGCGTTTCGCCATAAACAGCGCGGGCGGGTTCTGGCTGATAATTTTTTACAAGAGCCTGTATACCGGGCTCGTGGCGCCGCCGCTATTTCTCATACTGAGAAAAATATTCGGGCCAAAGGGCACGACGCGCATATGAGGGTAAGAATATTCAAAGCGGTAATTCTTTTTACTTTTCTTTTAATTATCGCCGGCCTTTTTTATACCCAGATAATGAGCGGCCATTTGTACAGGATCCTCTCTGAAAACAACAGGATACGGGTTCTTCCGCTTGAGGCGCCAAGGGGCAGGATATACGACAGGATGGGAAGGGTTTTGGTCGGTAACCGGATTTCTTTTGATGTCCGGGTTATTTTTCGTGAAATGAGAGATGTAAAATACGCTGTCGGGATTATCAGCGGTATTACCGGTATCGGGGAGAAAATCCTGAAGGGCAGGATAGAAGCGGCTCGACGAAAACCGTTTACACCGGTAAAAATCGCAGAAGATATTGAAAAAGATCAGGCGATCAAAATCGAAGAAGCCGGAAGGAGTCTGCCCGGTGTTATCGTGACCACGGGGCCGTTGCGGAATTATGTTTACAGAAATACGTTTTCTCACGTAACCGGTTATCTGGGCAGGATCAGCGGGGAAGAGTTACAAAAGCGCAGGACATACGGTTATCGCATGCAGGATTTTGTCGGCAAAGACGGCCTTGAGCGTGAATTTAACGAGTATCTTAGAGGGACGGCAGGCGGGATTCAGGTAGAAGTTGATTCCAGGGGGCGCCAATTAAGGCAGCTTGCTGTTAAAGAAGCCGATAGCGGAAAAGATATTTACCTGCACATGGACCTGGAGCTTCAGCAATTTTGTGTTTCACTCATGGAAGGTAAAAAAGGAGCGGTAGTTGTCATGGATCCCTCGACAGGGGCAGTTCTGGCGCTTATCAGCCGGCCCGCTTTTGATCCGGGTATTTTTATCATACCCGAAAATTCCGGGCAAGTAAACGCTATTTTAAATGATTCATCCGCGTTCCCGCTCCTAAACCGCGCTATAAGCGCCGCGTATCCGCCCGGATCCGTTTTTAAAATTGTCGTCGCGGCGGCGGCGCTGGAGTCCGGTAAATTTGACGAAAAGAAAACTTTTTCCTGTGACGGGAGCTTTCGCGTTGGAGACAGGAAGTTCAAGTGCTGGAAGGAAGAAGGGCATGGCGCGCAGGATATCCGGGAGGCGATTAAAAATTCGTGTAATGTATTTTTTTACCAGCTCGCGTTTTTCGCGGGCGCGAACAATATATCAAAATACGCTTTTAAGTTTGGCTTCGGAGAGAAAACAGGAGTAGACCTTCCTGGCGAGGCAAGCGGCCTTGTTCCGTCTCCGGAATGGAAAAAAAGAAAATTAAAAACGCCCTGGTTTAAGGGTGAAACGGCAAATTACGCGATAGGACAGGGGTATCTTCTCGTGACGCCTATTCAGGTCGCGCGAATGATGTGTGTTATCGCGAACGGCGGAAAATTGGTTAAACCCGTTATCTGCGAGAGGATAGAGGATGTAAAATTCCCGCCGGAAGAGGCGCGCGATGCGGGGCTTAAAAAAGAAACCCTAAACGCGATCAGGGAGGGGCTAAGGGATGTTGTTAACGCCCGACACGGAACCGGCTTATACGCACGGTCAAAAAAAATTATCATATCGGGAAAGACCGGTACCGCGCAGAATCCGCGAGGTGTATCGCATGCCTGGTTTACCGGTTTCGCCCCTTTTGAGAATCCCAAAATCTGTGTAGTTGTTTTTATTGAACACGGGGGAAAGGGCGGGCTGTGGCCCGCGCGTTTCGCGAAAAAAATTATCGAAAAAGCGAAGGAATTGGAGCTTTTGTAATGCGTCCGCGTGATGACACACGCCGGGGTACGGGAAAACATGAATAAGATCGACAAGGTACTGTTCTTTTCGGTTCTTGCGATACTCGCGATAGGCCTTGCGGTGCTTTACAGCGCTTCAAAGGAATACGGCCATCAAAATATTGTTTTGAGACAGGCCTTTTGGATTTTATTTGGCATCGCGCTTATGCTTGCGGTCACACGCGTTGATTACCAGAGATTCATAAGTATTTCGTATACTCTGTACGGGATCAACATACTTCTCCTTGTTCTTGTATTATTTTTTGGAAGGGTCGCCGGCGGTGCCCACAGGTGGTTAAGCTTAGGCGCGTTTAATATCCAACCGTCCGAACTTGCCAAGATAACCCTTGTCCTGGCGCTTTCCGCGTATATGAGCCGAAGGAAAATGGATGCCGCGAAAATAAATTTCACGGTAGGGGCGTTTTTAATCGCCCTGCCGGCATTTTTTCTTATCCTTATCGAACCGGACCTGGGAACCGCGCTGCTTCTTTTACCCATAACCCTCGCGATGCTTTTTGTCTCAGGCGCCAGAATAAAGCATCTCGCCGGCCTGATTTTTTTCGGCACCCTGTCGCTGCCTGTTTTCTGGAATTTTTTAAAGGATTACCAGAAGCAAAGAATTTTTGTTTTCATCAATCCCGACATAGACCCTCTCGGGTCGGGGTATACGGTAATACAATCAAAAATAGCCGTCGGATCCGGAGGGCTTTTCGGAAAAGGATGGCTTGGCGGCACGCAGAACCAACTGAACTTTTTGCCCGAGCGCCACACGGATTTTATATTTTCCGTAGTAGGGGAGGAATGGGGGTTTTTGGGGGCCCTGGCTCTCGTTCTTCTTTACGCCCTTGTCATTTACAGGGGCGCGAAAATTATCGAGACGACCCCGGACATGTACGGCCGGTTGATGGCCGCGGGGTTTGTATCTTTTTTCTTTCTCCAGGTTGTTATAAACATCGGCATGACAATAGGATTTTTGCCTGTTGTGGGCCTTACTCTGCCTCTTATAAGTTACGGAGGCTCAAGTCTCGCCGCAACGCTGGTATGCGTTGGGTTTCTTCTCAATATAGGCATGCGCCGCCCGCTCTTTTAAAAAAAAGGGGGGCGCGGAACATTGACAAAGATACTTATATCAAGTATACTTACAGGATAAACATTAAAAGGAGCGAAAAAAATGAAAGATATCTCGGTATTGAGAAAATTTTCACTTTTGCCTCACGGACTGCGGTACAAGCTGCTGATCGCTTTTAGCATGATGTCTGTTATACCGCTTCTTGTTATAGGATATCTTGTAAACAATTTTTTACTGCTGGAAACAGGGGTTACACTGGGGCAGGTGAGCATTGTGGTTCTTTTCTGCATTATCATCGCATGGTTGGGGTTGTTTCTCGCCAAAGGCATAGTGGAACGCGTTATAGATATTGCCCTGGAAGCCAAGGTTATAGCAAACGGGAATTACGACAAAAAAATTTCCGTTGATGCCGGCGATGAAATAGGACAGATCGGCGACGCGATAAATTTCCTTACCAACAAGATAAAAACCAATATATCGGACCTCAGGGATTACCAGGACAAGATGAAAGAGATAAACATTGATATACAGAAGCGGGTTTCGGTTTTGTCTAACCTCCTTCAGATAGGCGAGCTTATTTCCGCTTCCGTTAAGGTGGATAGCATTCTGGAGCTTGTTGTGAGCAAATTATCCCAGATTTACGAAAACGGATTCGCGGCTTTGTACTACTCTGATTCCTCCGAAAAAAAACAGTTTGATTTGAAGGCGGCGCGCAATCTGGAAGGCAAGGAACTCCTGGCCGGCCCGGTAGAGGAAGGAAAGGGGCTTCTCGGAAAAGCGCTTCTAAGGAGGAAGCATATTACCGTAGATTCCTCTACAAGGTTTTCTTCGGTGGAACAGCAGTTTAAAACCAGGTATAAATGCAGAAATTTAGTAGCCTATCCCATGGTTGTTTCTAAAGATGTCCGAATGCTTCTGGTCGCGGGTAATGACATGAAAAACTTTACATACACAAGCGATGATATTGAGATAATAAAGGTTTTCGCGGAACAAACCTCTATAGCTATAGAAAACGATATTCTTTTGCGAAAAGCGAATAAGCTTGAGATAAAAGACGAGCTTACGGAACTTTTTAATAAAACCTATATTTTAAACCGCCTGAATGAGGAAATAAAGCGTTCTGTTGTTTCGCAGAGGCCGTGTTCATTCGTCCTCATGGATATTGACGATTTTAAGGGGTATGAAGACAAAAGGGGGAAACCCCAGGCCGAGATAGCCCTCAGGAAAGTCGCCGGGCTCATAAGCCGGGTCGCGCAGCCTCTGGGGAAGGCCGGCGTAATCGACAGAAACACATTCGCTCTCATATTGCCGGAAGTAAACAAGAAGGAAGCGGTGGAAATTTCAGAAAAAGCTATAAAAAAAATAGAAAAACTTGAACTTTCTTCCGCAAAAGACGACAGGGTAACCGTTTCGGGCGGAGTAAGCGAAAATCCGCTTGACGGATCAAACGTGGATGAAATTCTTGAGAAGGCCAAGCTTGCGCTCGTTAGCGCCAAGCAAAAAGGAAAAAATAGGATCGTGAGCGCCGGGGCATAGCCCGAAGGGACGGCTTAAGGCGTACGAAGAACTATAGAACAGGAGCGATGGATGAAAGTAGATGTAAAAAGCCTGTTAAAGACGATGAAAGAGAGAAAGGCTTCCGACCTGCATATTACGGCAAACTCACCGGTTCATTTCAGGATAGACGAAAAGCTTTGCCCCGTGGATAAAATGATTCTTAATCGCGATGAGGTTAGAGAGAGCGTGTACGCGCTTCTTAAGCCCGAGCAGATAAAGCAGTTCGAGAGAGACTGGGAACTTGATTTTTCTTTTGAAATTCATAATCTGGCGCGTTTCAGGGTAAACGTTTTTTACCAGAGGGAAGCGGTGGGCTGCGCCATAAGGCTTATTCCGTTTGAGATAATGACGTTTGAACAGTGCGGCCTTCCGTTAGGAGTGGTAACCGATCTTTGCGCAAAGCCGAAAGGGCTTGTTCTTGTTACAGGCGCCACGGGGAGCGGAAAATCAACTACCCTTGCCTCGATGATTAATTTCATAAATGAGCGCAGGGAATGCCACATTGTCACGATTGAGGATCCGATAGAATTTGTGCACAAGAATAAAAAATCCATTGTTGACCAGAGAGAGGTTTACAGGGATACACGTTCTTTCGGTGCGTCATTAAAACACGTATTACGACAGGACCCGGATGTGATACTAATAGGGGAGATGAGGGATCTTGAGACGATAGAAAGCGCGTTGATAATCGCCGAAACCGGACACCTGGTTTTCGCCACACTGCATACCTCGGATGCGGTTCAGACGATAAACAGGGTAATCGACGTATTTCCTTCACACCAGCAGCAGCAGATACGGACACAACTTTCGTTTGTTCTTCTCGCCGTGCTTTCGCAGCAGTTGATTCCGAAAACCGGGCACTCGGGCAGGGCTCTCGGCACAGAGGTCCTTACAGCCACGCCGGCGGCCAGAAGCCTTATACGCGAGGGGAAAATTCACCAGATGTATTCCATTATACAGACTTCGCAGAAAAGCGGCATGAAGACGATGAATCAGTCGCTCGCGGAATTGTGCAACAGGGGCGTTGTATCCCTGGAATCATGCCTGTGCAAGACGACAAACCCGGATGAATTTGAAAAACTAATCAAGGCGAGGTAGGATAAAATGCTTCCATTCAGGCGTCTTGTGAAAAAACAGCTCGGAGAACTTCTGATAGAAAGAGGGCTTATAACAAAAGCCCAGCTCGATAAGGCCCTTGAAATGCAGAAGCAGAAAGGCGGCCTCGTCGGACAGATTCTCGTTGTATTGGGATTCACGAAAGAAGAGGAAATAGCGCAGGCCCTTACCGTTCAGTACGGATTTCCTTACCTCCCACTCGCAAATTACGAACTTTCAAAAAATATAGTACAGCTTATACCGGAAAACGTGGCCCGTCAGTATTGCCTGATGGCCGTAGATAAAATAGCCGATACGCTTACGGTCGCCATGTCAAACCCGCTGAACGTAAAAGCAATCGAAGATATAGAGCTATTAACCAAGTGCAATGTACAGGTATTCGTCAGCACAATGACGGATATTTTAAACGCGATTGAGAAATTTTACGCCAAAGAAAAAAAATAAATGCGCGATGACGCCCTTTCAATAAAAGATAAGGTTACCGCGACTCTTTGCAAAAAGAAGATACTCGTAGAAAATGATATCAGGAAAGCCCTCGCGATACAGAAAGAAAAGGGCGGCAAGCTAAGCGATATACTCGTCGGCATGGGCGTCGTCTCGAGAGCCGATCTTACATCCGCTTTAAGCGAGGAACTCGGTATTCCTCCAATCGACCTTTCGCGTTATAAAATTTCTCCCGAAGTGATCAGGCTCCTTCCAAAAAAAACGGCGAAAAATTACCATGTTCTGCCGGTTTCAAAAATGGGAAAATTTTTAACTATAGCCGTGGCTGACCCGCTTAATGTTTTCGCCGTTGATGACATTGCGGCGATTACCGAATGTAAAATAAGCGTCGTTATAGCGAGTGAAAAAGAGATAGATGACGGAATAGCCGAATATTACGAGGCCGGAACGCATGAGGCGATAGAAAAAATTATAGACGGAATGGAATCGGACGGCGGCATTGAGGTGATAGAAGAAAACGCGGACGCTATTTCGTCTTCGCAGCTTGTAAAACTTATACAGGAAGCCCCTGTTGTCAAAATAACAAACATGCTGCTTGCCGAGGGCGTTAAAGCGCGGGCGAGTGACATTTTGATAGAGCCGCTTGAAAATACCATGAGGGTGAGATACCGGGTAGACGGTATTTTGCAGGAGGCGCAGTATCCGCCGAAAAAAATTCATCCGGCGCTTGTTTCGCGGTTAAAGGTTATATCAAATCTAAACATAGCCGAAAGGCGGCTTCCGCAGGATGGCCGTTTTAAAGCCAAGATAGACAATAAAGAGGTCGATTTCAGGATTTCCGTCATGCCTTCCTCGAACGGCGAAAAGGTAGCGCTCAGGATACTGGACAAGTCGCAGGCCATGCTTGACCTTGATAAGCTTGGATTTGAAAAAGAAAGCCTGGAAAATTTAAAAAAAGCGGCCGCGAAACCGCACGGGATGATTCTTTTATGCGGCCCCACAGGTTGCGGCAAAACAACCACTCTTTATTCGATATTGAAGCTGATAGACTCACCGGAAAAAAATATAATCACAGCCGAGGACCCGGTGGAATATCAACTCGAGGGGATAAACCAGCTTACCGTGAAGCCGGATTTAAACCTTACGTTCGGCTCAAGCCTGCGTTCGTTTCTGCGGCAGGACCCGGATATAATAATGGTCGGGGAGATACGTGACTTTGAAACCGTGGATATCGCTATTAAAGCGGCTTTGACCGGACACCTTGTCTTGAGCACCCTGCATACCACAACGGCCAGCGGTTCAGTGGTTCGCCTGGTGAATATGGGGGTAGAGCCTTTTCTTATAACCTCCAGTATGATCCTGGTGGCCGCGCAGCGTCTTGTTCGCAAGATTTGCGAAAGCTGCAAGGAATCTTATAAGTTAGACGAGGTAACCTCAAAGCTGCTTAAGCTTGAACCGGGCGCGAAAAATACTGTTTACAGGGGGAAGGGGTGCAAGGCGTGCCGTAACACAGGGTACAAGGGGAGGGTGGGGCTGATCGAAACACTTACATTGTCCCCGGAGATCCGCCGTCTTATCCTGGAAAAGTCCCAGGAGCACGTAATCCGGGAGCAGGCGCGCAGAGAAAATATGAGCACGTTGCGCGAAAACGGCGTAAGGAAAATTTTGCGCGGGGAAACGACCGTAGAAGAAGTATTGCGCGTTACCGTGGGGGATCAGGATATTGCCGTTAAATAAGTGGAGCCGGACAGATAAGTTGCTTCACCCCTAAAATTTTTAATTTCAGGGACTTACAATAACACGCTGATGAAAAAAAGAACAATATCGGATAAACTTCTTGACCTGCTTCAGGAAAAAAATATCCTGGGAAAGCCCCAGCTTAAAAAAATTTTAAATATACATAAAAAACGCGGCGGCAGCATAGGGAAGATTCTGATCGGCGAAAAAATCATTTCGCATAAGGACTTGATGATATTTTTGAGCGCGGAACTGGATATACCGCCGATAGACCTTTCCAAATACAAGGTGGATCCGAACGTGGCAAAACTTATACCTGAAAAACTGGCTGTTAAACACATCCTGATTCCCATATCCAGGATCGGGAATACGCTTACCGTAGCGATGTCGGATCCTACGGATATTCTCGCTATTGATGACATAAAATCAACTGTCCCGCGCGACATAGAAAATATTGATACCGTTATCGCCGCCGGCAACGACATAAAAGAAACCCTGGCGCGGACGTTTGGTGCCCCGGGGGAGGATCTTTCTTCGGTGATCAAGGGTGTTGACGGTGAAAGTGTGGAAGTCGTTGAGGAAGAAAAAATAGATATAAGCGAAATTACCGCCGAGAGCCAGAAGGCCCCTATTGTCAAGATCGTTTCGCTTATACTGAACGAGGCGTTAAGGGCAAGGGCGAGCGACATTCATATTGAGCCGTGCGAGAGGGATTTAAGGGTAAGATACAGGGTTGACGGTACGCTTCGCGAAGCGCTCAGGCTGCCTAGAAAAAACCAGAACGCCGTTCTCGCGAGAATAAAAATCATGTCGCGGCTGGACATAACGGAAAGCAGGATTCCGCAGGATGGGCGTTTTAGGATAAAATTGGGCCAGCGGGAAATAGATTTCAGGGTAAGCGTTTTGCCGATATCTTTCGGTAATAAAATTGTTCTAAGGGCTCTGGATAAATCAAACCTTAGTGTGGGGCTGGACAAGCTGGGTTTTCTCGAGAAACCTTTATCCGCTTTTACAAAAGCGCTGGAGAAGCCTTTCGGCATGATTCTTCTGACGGGCCCCACGGGAAGCGGTAAATCCACGACACTATACTCAATAATTAACAAGCTTAACACCCCGGAAAAAAATATTGTTACGATAGAGGATCCGGTCGAGTACGAGGTGGAAGGTATAACCCAGATACAGGCGAACGCCGACATCGGCTTGACATTCGCAAACGGCCTGCGTTCGATTTTAAGACAGAGCCCCGATATTGTAATGGTCGGGGAAATAAGGGATTTTGAAACGGCTGACATCGCTATCAAGGCGTCCCTGACGGGACAGATCGTTTTAAGCACCCTTCACACAAATGACGCCGCCGGAGCCATAACGCGCCTCATAGATATGGGGGTCGAGCCGTTTCTCATAGCCGCGAGCCTTGTTCTCCCGGCGGCCCAGCGCCTGCAACGTAAGATTTGCCCCAGGTGCAAGGAGCCGGTTGATATTCCGCGCGCCGTCCTTGAAAGAATAGGCGGCAACATAAATATCGATGCCCTCATGAAGCGCAGGCCTTTTTATCGCGGCAAGGGTTGCCCGCGGTGCAACAATAGCGGTTACATGGGCAGACTGGGAGTCCTGGAAGCTCTTCCCATAGACGACGAAATACGGGATATGATCATTAAAAGGGTGCCGAACGATGAGATAAAAAAGTACGCTGTTTCGCGCGGCATGATGACACTTAGAGACAGCGCCCTGGAGAACTTCGCCGCGGGCCTGACGACGCTGGAAGAGGTTTTGAGAATAACTACGGGGGAATAAAGATCAATGGCAAAATACAAATATGTAGTTAAGGACAGGGCCGGAAAGACGCTGAAGGGCGTTGTTGATACGCCCTCAAGGGATGCTGCCATTCAGTCACTGCGGGCAAAGGCCCTTACCATAATTTCTCTTGAAGAGGGCGGAAAGCGTATTCTTTCGCTTGGTTTTCTCGGGAAGATGAAAAATAAAAAAATTAAAATTGACGATCTTGTTATATTTTCCCGTCAGCTTGCCACGATGGTTGACGCTGGTATCCCGCTTGTTACCGCGCTCGATATCCTGGCCGAGCAAATTGAACACCCGTCATTAAAGAAGGTTATCTCCAAGATACGGGATGACGTTGAAACGGGTTCGAGCCTGTCCGAAGGGTTGTCCAAACACGCGAATGTTTTTTCACCCCTTTTTATCAATATGGTACGTGCCGGCGAATCGAGCGGTACGCTGGATGAGATATTGGATCGCCTCGCCGGGTATCTGGAGAAAACAAGCGCGCTGAATAAAAAAATAAAGGCGGCTCTGGTATATCCCGTGGTGGTGACGTTTATGGCGATCGCGATAACTGTTTTTTTGCTGATAAAGGTGGTTCCCGTTTTCGGCGATATATACGCCGGTTTTGGCGCCAAATTACCCACGCCAACGCAGATTATGATCAACGTGAGTAATTTTATGAGGAGGTACTTTTACGTAGTGATAGGAGCCGTGGTGCTGGGGGTTTTCTTTCTGAAGAAGTACGCCAAAACAGAAAAAGGGAGAATGAATCTGGACAGGATTAAACTAAAAATGCTTATATTCGGCCCTCTCGCGAGTAAAGTAGCGGTAGGCAAATTTACAAGGACGCTTTCTACGCTTATACGAAGCGGCGTTCCGATTCTGGGTTCTCTTGAAATTGTCAGCAAGACATCCGGAAACCGTGTCATAGAGGCGGCGGTTGACAGTGTCAGGGCGAACGTAAAAGAGGGGGAGCCGATCGCGGACCCGCTGGCGAGAAGCGGGGCATTTCCGCCGATGGTGGTGCGTATGGTTTCTGTGGGCGAACAGACAGGGGAACTCGAGAAAATGTTGACTAAAATAGCGGATTTCTATGACGAGCAGGTAGATGCGGCCGTCAGTGGCCTTACGAGCCTTATTGAGCCTCTTATAATAGCCTTTCTCGGTATTGTCATAGGCGGCATAGTTATCTGCATGTTTTTGCCTATATTGAAGATTACCACTCTCGTTGGCAGCTAATCCTCTCCCACCACTTACCAAGATTCCGGATTCCGAGGGACGGGGCATTTGGTGATCTCTGGGGTGTCCCGCATGGTAACTCTGGGGTGTCCCCTTTATGGCAAAACAATCTTGTCTTCGCTCTATTTTTAACTGCTTCTAAACTGTAAGGTGAGGGGGTTTCCTGGGGTGGGGTTAAGGAGGGGACACCCCAGAGATCACCAAATGCCCCGTCCCTACTGCTTTTACCGTCGGGGTCTTGACAATCGGCTATTTCTGTGATATACTTGAAACAAGAGGATTCCCTCGAGAATGCCTTTTATGGGGCTTAATAAATATTCCCTGTGAAAGGCATCAATTACCTGAGGGAGGAAAGAGAGGTGAAAGATAATGAGGAAAATGAACAAAAAAGGCTTTACGCTGGTTGAAATCATGATCGTTGTGGCAATTATTGGTCTATTAGCGGCGATAGCCATTCCGAACTTTGTAAGGGCACGTGTCCTGGCGAGAACAAACGCCTGCATCGCCAATCTGAAGCAGATTGACGGAGCGAAGCAGGTATGGGCGATTGACCTGAACAAAGCGGAAACAGATACGCCAACGCTTGATGGCACTGCCGGTACAGGATTAATTCCGACGTACCTGAAAAGAACGCCTGTATGTCCGTCCGGTGGAGCATATACCGTTGGCGCGGTGTCGGCTGAGCCGTCATGTGCTGTTCACGGAACGGCGAGCGTTCCGGTCCAGGCTTAATGGCTTACAACGATATGCACTCAAAAAGGGCAGCGAAAAAATCGCTGCCCTTTTTGTATCTGGGAATTATTGCGCTATTCGGTTTTGTAACTTACTTTAATACTCTTTATAACGGTTTTGTGTGGGACGATCACTACCTGATTTTAAAAAATCCATTTATACACCGTCCTGACGTAATAAAAATTTTCTCACAGGACCTGGACAATACCGGTTTCGCGAAAACACTTTTTTACAGGCCGCTACAGAACTTAAGTTATGTTATTGATTACCGCGTGTGGGGATTCAACCCTTTTGGTTATCACATCACTAACATCTTTCTTCACATAGTAAACGCCGTAATGATATTTTTTCTCGTAGATAATATCGCGAAAAAAAAGATGCTTTCATTTTTAACGGCACTTTTTTTTGTGTGTCATCCGGTTCACTACGGAGTCGTGACTTATTTATCCGGAAGGGCCGATTCATTATTTGCTTTATTTTTTCTTGTTTCATTTCTCGCTTTTATAAAATACAGGAAAAACCTGAAAATACGTTTTCTTTTAATGTCCACTTCCGGCTTCACTTTGGCGCTTTTATCTAAAGAAATGGCTGTCATAACTATTTTTATTTTTGCCTTATACGATCTCATTTTTAACCCGTTCCACTGCGTCAGTGGAAAATCCGGTGGAACAGGTTTTCCACTGACGCAGTGGAACGGGGTTTTGAGGCCGTACTGGGCATGCGGGTGTGTGTTGCTCATTTATGCCGTGTTCAGGGCAGGGCACTTATTTCAGACACTTCCCGCGGCTTTTCCGGGCAGCAGTTTTTTCGGGTACATTTTTACATTCCCGCTCATTGTGGGGCAGTACATGGGTACATTGACAGCGCCAGTTGATTTATGCATGCGCAAGAGCGCATATCTTGCCAGTAGCTTTTTAGAGCCGCGCTGCGCAGTGCCTCTTTTGCTTGTCACTCTTCTTATCGTTTTGGGTATCCTTTTAAAAAACAAAAAAAAAGAAGTAAGCTTTTTTATTTTTTTCTTTCTTTTTTCACTTTTACCTGTTTCTAATATCTTTTCGAGGATCAACGCTGTCCGGGCGGATCACTGGCTGTACCTGCCTTCAATCGGCTTTTTTTTCCTCGCGGCATATTTGTTGAATTCAATTTTCTCCTCCGCCTTCAAAGGAAAGTTCAGAAATTATTTATTTATGTTTGGAATAACCCTCGCATCGCTTTATTCGGCCCTTTCCATAAGGGAAAATTTATTTTGGCGGGACGACATAACTCTTTTCAAAGAAATTTTAAGGCGCCGGCCTGAAGACCGGCTCACAATAGGCAATCTCGGAATGGCGTATTTTGCGAAAGGGCGATTCAAAACGGCGCTGTTAACCGAAAAAGAACTTGTAAAGCTACATCCCGACTATGCCGAAGGATACTACAATATCGGCGTGATATATTTTGGGATGAAAAAAATCGGAATGGCCCGTGATTATTTCAAAAAAGCAATCGCGAAAGACAAATCACTGGACTTGCCTTACGTATACCTGGGATTGATTCATAAGAGCGAAAATAAACTTCCGGATGCGGAAAAGGAATTCATGAGAGCCATAGAAATTAACCCGCATTCGGCTCTGGGTTATGTTCACGCGGGAATCGTGAAATACAGGCAGGGAAAAACGGATGAAGCCGCCGAATATTTTACTGTCGCGCTTGAAAAGGATCCGGCCGGGAGTGAGGCGGCCCTTTATTTGAGTACTATTTACCGCGAACGCGGTGAATACGAAAAAGCGTTGCATCTTCTTGAAAACGCGTCAAGGGCAAACCCTGATAATGTAGATTTACTCATGGATTTAGGGAGCATGTATAACATTTATGGTTTGCCCGACAAAGCTATCCATTGTTTCAGAAAGGCACTTATTATCTCGCCCAAAAAGAGTGAGCTCTATCACAACATGAGCCGAGCATACCGCCTAAAGAGAGATTTTGACATGGAAAAGCGCTGCCTTGGGCGCGCAGAAAAGCTAAAGAAAGGCCGCCAAACGGATTAGGAAAATTATTTCGCCTCGTATTTAACAGCCAGCCCAGATTCCTATCACGATTTCATTACACTTTTTCATGGATAGGCTTGACAAATACCCCCTCATGTGCTATTCTCGTGATAGCATATAATATGTATGAAAAATAAAGCGCCGGTAAAAGTAGTTCGCGTCGGTTTGGATATAGGCACTCGGCTTATCAAGGCTCTCGAATTATCTTCGGAAAACGAAATCTCCCGAATCACAAAAATAAATCTAGCAGAGATAGCATTACCCGCCACGCCGGAAAATACAGCCAAGGCCCTTGCGAAGCTATCGGAATCGTTCAAACCGGCTACCAACGAGGTTAGCATCTCGCTTTCCGCGCCCGCGGCCATCGTAAGATTCATTACCATGCCTAATATGAAAGAGAACGACCTCATGAATTCTCTCAATTTTGAAGCGGAAAAATATATCCCCTTTAATATCAATGAAGTCTTCATAGACGCGTGCATACTTGATGCGGCGGCTGATGACAAAAACCAGATGCGAGTGCTTCTCGCCGCAGCGAAGAAAAACATTGTTAATTCCACTCTTGAAATGCTGAAGCAGTCGGGTTTTTCGGTGTCGTTAATCGATATCGACAGCTTTGCCTGTTTTAACGCGTTTTGCAAATCGAACGGGCCTTCGGATGAATCCAGAAGCACGGTACTTCTTAACATTGGCCATACGCATACAAATGTGGTGATCGCCCGGGGCACGAAGCCCTTTTTTACCAGGGACATACAAATCGCGGGCGCGGACATGGCTAAAGCAATTTCACAAGCTTTCCGGATAGAAGAAAAAGATTCGGATAAATTCATATTTGACCCCGGCGAAAAATCGGACCAGGTCATAGAAGCGGTCCGGCCTGTTTTGAGAAGCCTTGCCGATGAACTGCGACTTTCTTTTGGTTATTATGAAAATCAGTACGGAAAGGGTGTTGACGAGATTTACGTGTCGGGCGGAGTTTCGCGCTTTCCCGGAATTCTGAATTCTCTGGAAGAGAGCTTTGAAACAAAAGTCTCGACATGGAACCCGCTTTCAAAATTTGAAAAAGGCCCCGAGATAGACGCCGGCCTCACGGAGAAGGCCGGGGTGCAATTTGGTGTTGCGGCGGGCCTTGCAATCAGGAAATGATAGAATTAAATCTGCTGCCCAGGGAATTTAAAAAGAAAAGAAAGAAGCTTGCGCTTCCCGAAATTCCTATTATTCCGATCCTGGCCTGTTTTATCGGCGCGCTTATTCTTATACAACTATTTCTCAGCGGGCTTTTATTCATAAGCAGAAAACAGCTTACCGGCCTGGAAAAAACCTGGAAGAACCTAGCTCCGAAGAAAGCGGAATTAGACAAGATAAAGCGCGAGATAGCATCCGGGACCAGGGTGACCAGCGCTATTGACGGCCTCATAGAGGAGCAGCCCAACTGGGCCCGCCTGCTTAATGAATTAAGCAACAGCCTGACCCCAAATATCTGGATAACAGAACTTGTCTGCGAAGAAAAAAACAGAAAAATACCGGCGCGAAATCAAAAAAAACAACGGCCCACCTCGGCGAAAAAAAATTCAAAAAAACGTGCCAGGCCGGACGCGGCCAAACAGGCGCAGCCGAGCGGAGGGATGCTTACCATATCCGGGTTTGCGACGGGGTTGGGCGAGGAAACAACCGCGAACGTAGCGCGATTTATACGTTCGTTAAAGGATAACAGGGATTTCTTTCGGGATTTCGCGGATGTAGAGCTTGTTTCCATGAAAAAAAGCGTGGTCGAAGAAAGGGATGTAATGAATTTTACCCTGGCCTGCGAACGCCGGTCGCGGGGAAAGGAAGAATAAATGCCTTCTTTGCAGGAATTACTTAAAACCCTTCCCGTTTTTGAGCTGGATGAGGGGAAAAAGAAGGTGCTTCTTATCTACGCTTCTTCGCTTCTCGTTGTTTTCCTTGTTTATTTTTTCTTTTTTTTAAAACCGAGTATCGGAAAGCTCTTTGAGCTGGTGCCGCAAGCGCATAAATTACGCGCTGAGATAAAAGAAGTGCGTAACGACCTGGATTTTGAAGATCGTTTCAAAAGGAATCTGGGAGCCCTGCGTCAAAAGTTGGGCCGTTATGAGAAGAAGCTTTCACGGGAGAAAGAAATACCGATGCTTCTGGAGAGTTTCTCGCGCCTTGCCAGGAGTTCGCGTGTTAAAATATTAAGCATAACCCCGGTTGAAAAAAAAGAGAAAGGCATATCCGCGGAAAATATTTATCAGGAGGTTCCGATAGAGATAAAAGCCCAGAGCGGTTATCACGAGCTGGGCACTTTCATAAACAGGCTGGAAAATGATGACCGCTATATGCAGGTTTCGGACATAAAAATAAAATCAAACAGCTTCAACCCCAAAAGGCACGATGCTGAATTTATCGTATATGTATTCACGTTTGAGAAGCAGACATAAGGAGCGCATGAAGACAGGTTTTTTAATAACGGCAATTCTTTTTTTACTGAGCGGCGCGCCAGCGGCATATGCCGAGAATGGGAAAGCTCTTTCTGATGAAAAAGAAAGAAAAAATGAGCCATATGTCTATGATCACGGCGGCAAGCGTGATCCGTTTGTTCCGCTCTTAGGCGTTACATCAGCAAAGGTTAATTCCCTAGAGGACATTCTCAGCGTTGATGATGTAAGCCTCCAGGGGATAGCGTTTGACTCTACCGGCAAAAAAGCCGTGATCATAAACAGCGAAATGGTAAGAGAAGGCGAGGGCGGAGGGCGTCTGACGGTAAAAAAAATTTTGAAAGACAGCGTGATTTTAACAATTGACGAAGAGGAATACAGGCTTGATCTTTATAGCAAAAAAGACAACTAAAAAAAGGGGGGCGAAATGACTAAGAGGAACACCATTACGGCTATCGCGGCAGGTGTTTTTTTAGCGATTGTTTTTACAACGGTACGCTCCTATTCTCAGGAGACAGCGCCGCCGGCAAACGTGGTGAAAAACGACGTTGCCGCGATAGGCCAGGATAACGCCGCGGTTTATGTTAAACCGGGCAACGTAACCGTTGATTTCAAAGGCGCGGACATAAGGGCCGTTTTAAACTACCTTTCCGAGGTGAGCGGGGTCGATATTGTTCCGGCACCCGATGTAACAGGCGCCGTAACGCTGAAACTGACGGATAAACCATGGGAGGTAGCGCTTGATATAATCGTTAAAAATTACGGATTTGCCTATGAACGCGAAGGCGGAATCATAAGGGTTGTAACCCTGAACAGCCTAAAGATGGAGGAGCTTTCAACCGAGGTTGTCCCGCTTAATTACACAAACGCCGAAGACGCTCAGGAAGCCGTAAAAGACATGTTAACGGACAGGGGCAAGCTTACCTATGACGCGAGAATTAACGCTATCGTGGTAACGGATCTCGCGACGAATATTTACAAAATAAAGCAGATAATCCGCTCGCTTGACAGGAAAACTCCGCAAATCATGATAGAGGCGAAGATCATCGAGACCGTGCTTGGCGACGAGGAGAGGCTGGGTATAAACTGGAACCTGGTAATTTCCGCCTCCGGCGCGAAAAGGCCTGTAACATTTCCTTTCGCGCACTGGAATACGGAAGATATACTTCTTCCGCGCGCACTTGACAGGTTTTTCCCGTTTGGCCAAACAGCGGGATTGTCATCAACAACAGACCCTGTTAGCGGCACGGTAGGGCAGGACACACCGAGCGATTATCCAACCACAAGGGATGGCGGCATATTTGAGTTTCCTTTTGTAGAAGCGGATCAATTTACATACGGTACACTTGATTTTTCGCAGTTTGGCGCGGTTATGGAATATTTAAAAACAAGGTCCGATACAGATATAATCTCAAGCCCCCGGATAACTACGCTTAACAATAAACCGGCCAAGATGTTTGTGGGCAAGGTGTTTAATTATATTTCCGAGATAGAGCAAAAACAGGATACGGGCGGCCAGGAAAGGTGGACATATGAAATAGAAAAAGAGGAGATAGGCATACGCCTGATGGTAACACCGCACATAAACGCGAACGGTGACATTGAGGTAGAGGTAAAGCCCGAGATCAAAGACGTGATCGGACAGCAGTACATAACGGAATATTTCTGGCTTCCGGTTTTCTCTACCAGGGAAGCGGAAACACAGGTAATGATGAGGGACGCCGAAACCATTTTTATAGGGGGTTTAATAAAGGAGAATCTGAAAGAATACGACAAAAAATTCCCGATTTTAGGGGACCTTATCGGCGACTTTCCCGTTATCGGCCCGATTTTTAAATATAAAACCGAAACAAGGGAGAAGGTTGAACTTGTTTTTTTTATGACGGTACATATCATTAAGGACCTGGATGCATTGAAGAAATTCGCCACCAGGGATCTGTCTGATTTGGTTCTGGACCTGGAGGAAGCGGAGGATTTAGACGGGGAAGTGAGAGACCAGATGCCGCCCGTTGAAGTTATTAACGCCGGAAATGTTGAGAAAGATAAAATGTCAAAATTAATTCCATTCGAAAAAAAAGCGAAATCCAGACCACTGTTTGATTTCCGGAAAAATAAGAAATGAAACAAATTTTAATCAATGTCGAGCCTTTTGAGAAAAGGGTGGCTATTACCGGCCGGGGCGGGCTTGAGGAATTTCTTGTGGAAAGGACAGGCCAGCAGCGCCTGGCAGGAAATATTTACAAAGGGGTCATCGAATCTGTCGTGCCGGGCATAGGCGCGCTTTTTGTAAATATAGGGACCGGTAAAAATGGATTTTTGTATATAAAGGACGCGGAGGAAAACCGCGCGCATTCATTTTTGGACGAAGAAGTTGTTCTGGAAAAAAAACGCGCGGAAATAGACAGGGGAACGCGCCGAAGCACGCCGAAGAAAGGGCAGGAACTTTTTGTTCAGGTCGTGAAAGAGCCGATCGGTTCAAAGGGCCCCCTCCTTACGACCGATATAAGCCTTCCCGGGAAATACCTTGTTTTTGTGCCATTCAGCGATACAATAGGGATTTCAAAGCGGGTCGAAGACAGGGGCCAAAGATCCCGGCTCAAAGAAATACTCGGACAGCTCGCATTGCCAAAGGGATCGGGTTGCATAGCGCGAACCGAATCTTCAGACGCTAGCCAGCGGCAGCTGCGCCTGGAATTGCGGTATCTCTCGGGCCTTTGGACGCGCATACAGCGCCGCGCCGAAAAACAAAAAGCCCCTTCCTGTATTTTCGAGGAATATGACGTTCCCCTCAGGATAATACGCGATTACTCCGACGAGCATATCGAGAAGATTCTGGTGGATTCAAAAGAAGAGTACCGCAAGATATGCCGTTTTATTCATTCGATACGTTCGAACCTGAGGCGCAAAATTTTTTATTACGGGGGGAAAATTCCGTTATTCGAAAAATACGGCATTGAAGGACGCATAGAGGAAATTTTCCGCAGAAAAGTGATCTTGAAAAACGGGGGCTCTATCGTAATCGAACAGACCGAAGGCCTTGTCGCGATAGACGTAAATACCGGGAAATTTACGGGTAAAAAAAATCCGGAGGAAACGGCTTTCAAGACAAACATTGAAGCGGCGAGGGAAATTGCGCGGCAGGTGATGTTGCGCAATATCGGCGGTATTATTGTTATAGACTTCATAGATATGAATGAGCGCCCGCACAGAAAAGAAGTGCTTGGCGTGCTTGAGGCCGCTTTCAAAAAAGATAAGGCCAAAATAAAAATTCTGGCGATTTCCCCGATAGGCCTGATTGAGATGACCAGGCAGAGAATACGGAAAACAGTGGAAAGCGTTTCCTTCAAGGAGTGCCCGTACTGCACAGGAATGGGGCGCGTTAAAACCCCGGCCACCATCGCGATTGAAACGATCCGGCGACTGCGCAGGGCCCTGTGCGAGAGGCGTTCCCGGGAGATAACGCTTACACTTCATTCAGACGTGAGTAATTACCTAGAGACGTCATTTAGGGATGTCCTGCGCAATCTTGAAAGAAGGTTCAGAAAAAAGATAACGGTAAGGAGCGATTCAAAACTCCATGTCGAAGATATCCATTTCGATTAATCCCCCCCGCGGCGTTACCCTTGTGGAAGTGCTGTTTTCAGCGGTCATAATCGGCGTTGTCCTCTCAGGGGTTCTTTTTACATTTGTCCAGATCGTAGATATATCCCGGAGGACTGATTATGAATATGTCGCCACGAATCTCGCGAAAAGCAGGATAGAAAGGATACGGGGTTACATCGATGTAAACGGATTTGATTCGGTAACGGACGAGCGTTTCGGAGAGGATGAGGCTCACTTCGATCAAAATGGCGTGCCGGATGAAAACGGGGATTTTATACGCTCAACAACGATTACAACCGGATATACGGGAAGTGAGCGATTGACGAAGGTTGACGTTAATCTCACTTATGAATATAAGCAGAGCAAGGTTCCCTATACCATAAACATGAGCACGGTTTTTGTGAAGATGAAAGAGGAGGAAGAATAAGGTTTACCATGAGCAGGAACACGCTACGCTCTAGCGGCTTTACGATACCAGAGGTTCTTATGGCCGTCGCGATAAGCGCTTTTTTAACAGCAACCGTTATCGGGATGTGGTATTTTGCGTATAAAAACTGGTCAGTCGAGAATGTAAGGACCAGAATGCGCGCCAATTTAGAAGTAGCGATGGAGCGCATTAAATCAGACGCCAGGCTCTCGAGCGCGACCTACACAAGCGGTTATCCGGATGACGCTGTTACCTATGAAGGCTTAAGCTTACCACTCGCGCAAGCCGATGAAAACGGATTTTTTGCACTGGACGGAGAAAACATATACTGGGATACAAGCGTTCTTTATCACCTGTACGAGAATGATGAGACTGGAAATAAAGAGTTGCGAAGAACGGTGTTTACCAACAATCACGACATAATAATGGATAGCGCGAGGAGAGAGGCGCAGCTTGCCAGCGTCGTTGAAAACGGAGACGGCTCCGCGGCTGAAAACGCCGCGAACTCTGTCACTGATGATAAATTTTTACCGCGTTCGGAAACTGAACGTTCACGCCAGACAATCGATTTTAGCGTGTCTCCGAAAGCCCTTGGTTTTAACGGATACAGCCCCGATATCAAAAGAACAAACGTAAGCTTTGGTTGTATTAATCTCGCGCCGGGTTATCACGACCTGACATTTGAGGTGATCGGTAAGGATGAGGATTCCTCCGGTTTCGCTATGGGCATAGACTCGCTTTCCATCACGCCGAGCGGTTCTGCCAGAGAAATGGAGGTCTGCGTTAATCACAATGATTTACTTGATACAGTTGCCGGCTCGGACGGAGGCGTAAGTTCAAAAGTGGGGCCGGATGAAACCTGGAGCGGAAAAAATTATTTTGAGTTCAGTTCAGGCGCTGTGAGTGATTTTGTTACTTTCAGGATGTATTATGACCTGTGGCGGGAATCAAATTGGCGCGGGGTATCCCAGAGGGAAAACACTATTCTTACCGGTGATGACCTGTATGTAAAATTACCAAATTTCCTTCAGGATGAGGGAATTGAAACTACCTGGCAGGCGGACGATCAGACAGGCGTCGCACAGACAGATTATAATGATGCCGGGGGAAATCCTTACCCGCTTAACAATATCACGGTCCGTAACGTTGTTTCATACGGAGCTCTTACGCTTGAAGGGGATCTTGTCAGGGTAAATTTTGCCTGTCATTCCCCGCTTCCGTCCCCGCCGCTTGATCCTACGATAAATTACCTCAAGATCACGTCCGCGTATATCGATGAGCGGGACGGCACTTCGGGAAATGAGCATAACCCTGTTTATAATCCGGCTGTTCCGGCCACCAATAATACGCGCGTTCAACTTTTTTTCAACGTGGACGCAAACGGGGTGATACTTGAAACCGGTAACGGCAATATTGAACCGGGAGGTATAATTCCGCTTGGGGAATCGAGATATTCGAATTGGGCCATTTATCCGATTACGATCGATCCTGATAACCAGAAGGATTATCTTGTTACCTTCCATATTGAGAGCAGTGCCGCTCAGGCTTACGTATGTTACTGGCCGGTTGCAACCGGCACCGGTTCATATCTGCATTTTGACGATTATGCTTCCGATGATAATTGGGCCGTTCCTGTTGACAGGACAGGCGCCCTGTTTAATCCGCCGGACGAATTACCTGACCCGCCGGACGAGGGGGATGACTGCACATCCTCGCGTTATACTTATGTTACGGCCAGCCTGGATGTCTGGTCGGGCGAAGGCAGTATTACTTCCGAGTCATATGATACGGAACTTATCTCACCCGCTTACGACGGTACGATAAGGCGTACGGAATTTGAGCCGGCAGGCTCAAGTGTAGTTGTCCAGGCCCGATCAAGCGACACCGATGACATGCAAGACGCCAGTGAATGGGGAACTATAGGCAACGGAAGATACGCGCAATTTAGAGCGAATCTTTCATCTACGCCTTACTGGACGTGCATCAATCACCCGCTTTTTACCAGAACCGACGCGGACTATAAAAGCGGGAACATGACGTGCGCTACCTGCGGCGAGTGGCTGTCACCGGCGGCTAATTGCCCATGGATAGACAACGTTACTATAAGCTGGCCGGGTACGGAGAAAGTATGCGAAATAAGCGGTTATTTTGTTCAGAAACCGAATTATGGAATTATTAGCCTCTCTATTGACGGACAACTGCTTCAAAAGAGCCTGGAATTTAAAATAAATGTTTCCGAAGACCTTGCGGATACCACAAATGAAGTGTCGCTTACGGCCGAGGTCCAACCGAGAAATACGGGTAAATAAAACAATGGAAACGGATTAGACGTGTTTAAATTTATCGGCGACAAAAAAGGCACGATATTCATGATCGTAATGATACTTACGATGCTTATGGTTCTTATCGCGGTGGCGGGTTCCAACATGTTATTACAGGACATGCACACGGTGCAGTATCTTAGATACAATACCGAAGCTCAGCATATAGCTGAGGCAGGTATAAACGTGGCTGTTGCCACTCTCGCGGACGATTTCGACCTTTCTGTTTTTCCACTCAATGCGGGACTTGGCGACGGCGAATATAATGTCACTGTTACCCAGGCGGACGGGCGAATACTTTTGACTTCCGTCGGAACCCTCACGCAGGGCCCGGGCGGCGCGAAAAATATTTCAAAAACAGCCGCCGCGGAGGTGGAAGACCTTACGCCGAGCGCGATGAATTACATAATGTCTGCCGGAAACAATGTCAGGATACGCGCCGGTTTCGCGAGTTTAACAGACATAAACGGAAGTATCCACGGCAACAATAATGTGCAGTTAAGAACGGGGCTTCTTTTGGGTTTTATGGATGTATCCGAAACAGCCACATACACCACTGATGATGATACGCAGGTTTACATCAGGGTGGGTTGGTTGAGCTGGATCAATGTAGACGGCGTTCAATATTCGGGCGGCCACGACGCGCATCACGATTGGAACCACGCGGCGGTGAATTTTCCGGAATTTGATTATGGGTATTACCGCGATCAGGCAATCGATTCCGGGGACTATTACGCCGGCGATCAAATTTTTGACGACAAAACACTAAATCCCGCAAACGGTGTCGTGTATGTTGAGGGAACCGCCACGTTTCATGGCACAAATCATCTCTACGGTGGTTTGATGGCGGATGAGATCGTTGTAGAGGATGTAAGGACCGGTTGGTTTAGCAGAAGAGAAGGCAAGCTCCAGCAGCATAAAGCGGGTGACAAAAACGTTATAGTGAGCCGTTCCGGTGATATACGTATTGGTTACGGGAAAAGCGGCTGGGTTTCATTGAGGGGGGAGCTTGAGGCCGAAGAAGCCCTTATTTACGCGGAAAGCGATTTTGTTGTGCTGGAAACAGGCGCAAGGGTTGACGTCAATGGGGTCATTATCGCGGGCTCGGGCGATATAAATTTGTGGGAGTTTTTCGCCTATATTACGTATACACACGCCATGCCGGTCGTGAAGTTCGGCCCGGATGTTGATCTGGCCAGGATAGTAAGTTGGAATAGATAGCGGTATGAAAATAGGGACGTGTCTTGTTTTTGCGGTAAAGGCGGGATGTGTCCTTATTTTTTTTGTGATATTTTTATTGACATACGGCGCAGGGGTTTTTGCCGAGACCATTGTTCTAAAAGACGGAAGGGAAATTTTCGCCGAAATAAAAAATGAAACTGAGGATGCCGTGGTTGTAAGCAGGGGCAACGGCAATTTTATATATTCCATATCCAGGGACAGGATTGAAAGCATAAGAAAATCAACGCCGGAGGAAATAGAACGTTACTCGGTGCGCCCGGCCGCAGAGACAGTTTCCGGGGACGCCGAAAACGAAAAAGGCCGTCGTCAGCGTCTTAACGAATATCGCCTCGAAAGATATGAGCGGCAGGTTCAGGCGGCAAAAAAGGCGCGTGGCAGGCTGAAGATCAAGTTTTCGAAAGGCCGTTTCGGCGTGGTTGACGCCGTACTCAACGGTAAGGTTAAAGCGGCCCTTTATGTGGATACCGGGGCTTCGATGGTCCTTATTTCCGGGGCGATTGCCGGGAAGCTGGGGATAAATCCGGACGAGGAAAAGGAAAAAGTGCTTGTTGTCCTGGCCGACGGGAGTACAAGGACCGCTACGCGCGTTACGTTGAATTCCGTGGAAGTCGGATCTTCTAAGGTCAGGGACGTCGAGGCGGCGATATCAGAGGACCCGCCGGGGCACGGCCTAGACGGCCTTCTCGGGATGTCGTTTTTGCGAGCTTTCCACGTAAAGATGGACGCTAAAGAAAACTGTTTGGTGCTGGAACGCTATTAAAAAAACAGGGGTCGGGTCTTCACATCTGCTATTTGTATCTTTTTCTAAATGTCAAATGTGAAGACCTGGCCCCTGTTTCGCGAGAAATTATATGTCCGGGAAATACGGCATACTTATAAGTTTTGCCCTGATAATAATTTTGGGTTTCGCGGTTTACGGCAATTCCCTTAACGGCGAATTCATATATGATGATCTAATCGTAATACGGGATAACGTATTCGTGAAGAGCTGGATTTACGCGCCAAAATTATTTACACGGGAAATTGGCGCGGGCACTTCGGCAAGGTTTAATTATTACCGTCCGTTCGCGATGCTTACCATTTTGGCGGATTATTCCTTCTGGCGTTTAAATGTTCAGGGTTATCATTTCACAAATATCGTTATACATACGCTTACCGCGTTGTCTCTTTACTGGTTTGTCGCGCTTCTTTACGGCGACCGGCTGCTTTCGCTGCTCGCGTCGATTCTTTTTCTCGTTCATCCCATACATTCAGAAGTAGTGTCATGGATATCCTGCCGGGCGGATTCCATGGCCACGCTATTCGTTCTTTTATGCTTTATCTTTTACATAAAACAACTCATCTCGGGGCGCGCATACTTTTCCGCCATGTCGTTATTATGCTATATCTTAGCTATCCTATCCAAGGAGAGCGCTTTGATTTTACCCGGTCTTTTATTGCTTTATCACTATGCTTTTAAAAAGAAAATTAAAACAGCCGTGTTTTTGCCGATGCTGGGAGTCGCTTTTATTTATTTTTTCCTGCGTTTATCGGTTTTTAAATTTTCATTGCCCGCTAATTTAAATTTTGCGGGCTTGTTCCAAAGATTGCCCGGTTTTTTCGCGGCTGTCACCGATTACATAAGAATTCTTATAATGCCTTTCGGGCTTCGCGTTGAATACGAAGGAGGCCCGTTCCGTTTTTCTGATCCGCGGGTGGCGTTCGGAGCCATAACAGCGCTTTTGATACTTTCTTTCGCTTTTACGAACAGAAAGAGGAATAGCCTTGTTTTTTTTGCTACAGGCTGGTTTTTCGTGTCTCTATTACCCGTTTCTAATATTTTTTACCCGCTTCCTTTTTACATGGCGGAACGCTGGCTTTATCTGCCTTCTGTCGGATTTTTTCTCATTTTAGCCGGTTTATTAAGCTTTTTATACAGGAAGAAAAAAATGCGGAATGTCATTTTTATTTTTATCATAGCGCTGATTGTTTTTTATTCGGGCCTGACAATGCAGCAGAATAAGTATTGGCAGGGGCTCAAAAAATTTTACAAAAGAACCCTGAAATATGCCCCTAATAGCGCGAGAGCGTATAATGGCCTGGGCAATATATATTATGATGCCGGCAAAAACGACAAGGCGATGGAATTCTACAAAAAGGCGGTTGAGGCCGATCCCTATAACGCCAGGGCGTATAATAATCTTGGCAATGTATATTATTATACCGGTAGAAAAGGGAAGGCGATAGAGTTATACAAAAAATCGATTGAAGCCGATTCCCTGTACGCGGACGCATATTTTAACCTGGGTAATGCGTACAGGGATATCGGGGAAAGACAAAAAGCTATAAATTCGTACAAAAAAACAATAGTGATCAATTCCATGCATTCCGAAGCGTATAATAATCTCGGAATTATATACGCGTCTATCGGCAAACAGGAAGAAGCGTTAAATGTGTTTAAAAAATCGATAACAATCAACCCGGATTGCGCGGATGTGTATCATAATCTTGGCAGGCTATACAATAAACTTGGCAGAAAAAAAGAGGCGGTAATTATGTTCAAAAAAGCTATGTCGCTAAAGGAGCATAATCCGTAAACCCCTTTTTGCTTGACAAATCGCCAACTTGTGATAGAGTATCTATCTTAATCAAGGAGTTGATATGTACGCAATAATAGAGGCCTCCGGGAGGCAATATAGAGTCGAGAAAAACACGGAGTTTTCCGTAAGCAGGATGATCGGCAAACCCACAGCCGTAATAAAGTTCAAAAATGTACTGTTCGCGAAGGAGAAAAACACCTTTCATGTGGGCAGGCCCCATCTAAAGGACGCCTATGTGGCCTGTGAGATCCTGTCGCATCCTCGCGGAAAGAAAGTTGTCGCGTTCAAGTATAAAAAAAGAAAAAGCCAGAAATGGAAAAGGGGCCACAGGCAGGATTTGACTCGATTGCGGGTGAAGGAAATAAAGGTCTAGGAGTTATAAATGGCTCATAAAAAAGGATTGGGGAGTTCCAAAAACGGAAGGGATTCTAATTCGCAGCGGCTTGGCGTAAAGCGCTACGGCGGCCAGCTTATCACGGCGGGCAGTATCATCGTAAGGCAAAGGGGCACGCCCTTCAAGCCGGGCCTTAACGTGGGCCGGGGCAGGGATGATACGCTTTTTGCCAAAACAGACGGCATTGTCAGCTTCTCACCATCAAAAGTAGTAAGTATCTTACCGAAATGAAAACACGGATTAACGCGGATTTTAAACGGAGTCACACGGATAATCCGTGAAGATTTATGTTTCGGATCCGTATGCATTCGCGTCAAAATGCTTATCGATCGGGCTAAAATTCACATTAAGGCGGGGAACGGCGGAGATGGATGTACAAGTTTCTATCGGGACCGTTTTGTCCGGAAAGGAAAACCGAACGGCGGGCGCGGCGGGCATGGCGGAAACATAATATTCAAAGTCGATAAGAACGTTCATACCTTGCTGGATTTTCAGCATAAAAGGCATTTTAAAGCGGCGCGCGGCGCGCACGGCAGTTCCAATAATAAAAAAGGTAAAGACGGAAACGATTTACTGATAGGCGTTCCGCCGGGAACGGTAATAAAGGATATTTCAACCGGTTTTATTCTCAGGGACCTTACGGGGGATACGGAAAAAGTTGTTGTTGCTTCAGGCGGCGCCGGCGGGAAAGGCAATTCAAAGGATCGGGACGCGACCCCCGGGGCTCCGGGCGAGGAAAAAGACCTCGCGCTGGAGCTCAAATTCATAGCGGATGTCGGCATCATAGGATACCCGAACGCCGGCAAGTCAACGCTTATCTCGCGCATCTCACGGGCAAAATCAAAAATAGCGCCGTACCGCTTTACGACCAGGGCGCCCGTGCTGGGCATGGTCAGGATGGAGAATGCCGATCTGATATTTGCGGATATGCCCGGCTTGATAGAAGACGCGCATAAAGGGCGCGGTCTGGGAGACGAATTTTTGCGCCACATAGAGAGGACGAAAATTTTGCTCCACATGGTGGATATGGCCGAGATTGAGTCGCGGCCGGCGTACGAAGATTATTTGTCGATAAATAAAGAGCTATCATTGTACGGTCGCCGTCTCGCGGAAAAACCGCAAGTCCTGGCCTGCAATAAAATGGATTTGCCGGAAGCGAAAAAAAATTTTAAGGTATTTAAGAAAAAAACAGGCGCGAAAGCGTTTCCTATATCGGCGAAAACCGGCGAGGGAGTGGAAAAACTTTTAGAAGAAATATGGAAAATGCTGGTAGCGTAATTCCGCGTTCACGCGCGGTCAGTGTCCTCCGGCGTAAAAGGTGCGGTACGCTTAAAGGAATTGAGAAGAGGGGCTTGTGTGAAGTATAAAAAAATCGTTATAAAGATCGGCTCCAGTGTTATCGCGAAAACTGCGGGAAATGTAGATAAAAGCGTTATTGAGGGACTTGTTTCCCAGGTGTCGCGCCTTCTGGATAAAGGGGCTAAGGTTATAATCGTTACCTCGGGCGCTATTTGCGCCGGAAGAGGCATATTGAGGAGCGCTTCAAATTCTCTTTCCGACATGCAGGCAATGGCTTCTGCCGGCCAGAGCGAACTTATGCGCCTTTACGGTGAGGCGTTCAAAAAAAAGAATTATCTGACCGGACAAGTTCTGTTGACGCAGGAAGATTTTGACGATCGCCGCCGTTATATGAATATAAAATATACGATAGACTCGCTGCTTTCAAAAAATGTTGTTCCGATAGTAAATGAGAACGATACCGTTTCCACCGAAGAAATAAAGCTGGGGGATAACGACCGGCTTTCAAGCCTTGTCGCCGACTTATGCGCCGCGGACGTACTGGTGATGTTAAGCGACGTAGACGGCCTTTACGACGAAAACGGTGTTGTTCCCGTAGTGGATGAGATTACCGAGAAAATCGAAAAACTGGTTAAAAAGAAAATGTCGCTTTTTACAAAAGGCGGCATGGCAACCAAGATAGAAGCCGCGCGAAGGGCTACGCGTGCGGGGATTGATTGTTTTATCGCTCTGGGCACAAAACCCGGTATAGTGCTGGATATATTACGGGGCCGCGAAAAAAATAAATATACCCTTTTTAAGGCGCGGCCCGTAAAGGCGAAAGCAAAGAAAAGATGGATCGCGTTTTCCTCAAAGGTGAAAGGCAGAATAATCGTTGATGAGGGCGCGAAAAAAGCGCTTGCCATTGGGCATAAAAGCCTTTTAACCTCGGGCATTACGGGAAAAGAAGGTGCTTTCAGGGCCGGAGACGTAATAGGCATAGCCGGCCCCCGGGGGAGAGAATTCGCCAGGGGGCTTGTGAACTATTCTTCAAAGGAAATTGAAAGGATTAAGGGCCTTAAAACAAGTGAAATAGAATCGGCCCTGGGATATAAAGACCATGATGAGGCCGTACACAGGGACAATCTTGTTATCTTATGAGACTTAAAAAAGAAATAATAAAGATCGCCGAAGAGGCCAAATCCGCCTCAGGGCCCCTTGCCCTGTTGAAAACGGAAATCAAAAATAGTGTTTTAAAAGCGATGGCCGTGTCCGTAATCAGATCAAAAGCGCGTATTCTAAGGGCGAACCAAAAGGATATGAGGCGTGCCAAATCAAAAAGACTTTCAGGGGCATTAATGGACCGCCTCAGGCTTACGGGGAAAAGAATAAACGCGATGGCTGATTCCCTTTCGGCTGTCGCGAAACTCGAGGACCCGGTCGGCGCCCTGGAAAAACTTGTAAAAAGGCCGAACGGTCTTTTGATAGGGAAAAAAAGGGTTCCGATAGGCGTTATCGCCGTAATATACGAATCCAGGCCGAATGTAACCGCGGATTGCGTCGCCTTATGCTTTAAATCAGGAAATAGCCTCATTTTAAGAGGCGGACGGGAAGCTATAAATTCAAATATTGCGATATTTGATGCTTTAAACAGCGTCGCGGTAAAGCGCGGTATTCCAAAAGGGTCTATTAACCTTATAAGGACGACCGACAGAAAAGCGGTCGATGTTTTGCTGGGCGCCGAAGGCATTATCGACGTAATAATACCGAGGGGCGGAGAATCGCTGATAAAAGAGGTATCAAAAAAGTCACGAATACCGGTTATTAAACACTATAAGGGCGTCTGCCATGTGTATGTAGACGAATACGCGGAGTTAAACATGGCGGAATCTATTTCTTATAACGCCAAAGTCCAGCGTCCCGGTGTGTGCAACGCGATGGAGACGCTCCTTGTTCACAAAGATGCTGCCGCCAGATTTCTCCCGGGAATTTACGATAAACTCATAAGCGCCGGCGTTGAGATAAGGGGTTGCGCGCTTACGCGCAGGATACTTAAAAAGCGTAAAATCGCTGCCGCGAAGAAAGCGGACTGGTCTACCGAATACCTGGATCTTACGCTTTCCATAAAAATTGTGGAATCAATAGAAGAGGCGATTAACCACATAAATAAATACGGAACATCTCATTCAGACGCGATCGTTACTGAAAATTACGAGCACGCGATGAAATTTCTTGACAGGGTGGACTCAAGTTCCGTCTACGTTAACGCCTCAACCAGATTTACCGACGGTTATGAGTTCGGCAAAGGCGCGGAAATAGGTATAAGCACCGATAAAATCCATGCTCGCGGCCCTGTGGGACTGGAAGAATTAACAACGTATAAGTACATAATATTTGGGGATGGCCAGATTCGCGAATAAACGTATCGGAATATTGGGCGGCGCGTTTAATCCCGTGCATAACGGACACATCCATATGGCTTTGTATGCCCTTGAAAAGCTGCGCCTGAACAGGGTCGTATTTGTCCCGGCCGGGGCCCCGCCGCATAAGAAAATATGCTCGGGTACGAGCGCGCGGGACAGGCTCGGGATGCTTTTTCTGGCTATAGCCGGCAGAAAAAAATTCGAGATATCCCGGTACGAATTAAATAATAAAGGTGTTTCTTATTCCGTAAAAACGGCCGCGTATTTCAAAAAAAAATACGGAAAAAATGCAAAACTTTTTTTTCTGATAGGGGCCGATAGCGCAGCCGGGCTTTCGGACTGGAAAAAAATCGGCACTTTGAGGAAAATCGTGCGTTTTGCCGTTATGCCGCGCCCCGGCTATACAATTCCCCCGGCATTGAAGGGGGCCATAAAACTGAACATGCCGAAAAAAAACGTTTCTTCGACGGCAATCAGGGGCCTGGCCAAGAAACGCAAAGAAATAAAACGCTTAGTGCCCCCTGAAGTCGAAAAATATATAAGAAGAAAAAAATTATACAGGTAATGAGAACATTTTTCTCTTTGGCTTGAAATTGAGCGGATTATGTGCTACACTTGGTGAAACAAAGGAGGTGTTGTGATGGCAGAAATGGAATTTTTTGATGTGAAGACAAAAAAGAAGTTCAAGACAGGGGATTTCAGGGTAGTGGAGAAAAAGGGGCGTTTTTTCGCGGTAGCCAAGTCCCAGGAAGGCACTCATGAGTGCTGGAGAGTTATGTCAAAAGACGCGGCCGCGAAATTGAAAAAATAAGTTCCGCGATAGCTTTAAAATAGGCGAAGCAAGCATAGAGCCCGTAAATAAAGCAAAACTGATCAGAGACGCCGCAGCAAGCAAAAAGGCGCGGTCCATCGTAATAATGGACATGCGCTCTGTTTCAAACGCTACTGATTATTTCGTTATTTGCAGCGCGCCTTCGACAAGAAGGGTGCAGGCGATAGCGGAAGCTATTCTTGAGGCGCTTGAGAAAAAAGGCCTCAAGAAATGTCATATCGAAGGAAAAAAAGAGGCTCTCTGGGTGTTGATCGACTACGGCGATGTCATGGTTCACGTATTTTACGAGGACTTGAGAAAATTTTATGACCTGGAACGGCTGTGGTACGACGCACCCAAAGAGTATTTTTCTCACCGATGCGAATCACACTAGTACAAAAAACCCTGATAGACGCCATAGAGAAAGCGCTTGAGAAAGTTTCCGAAAAAATCCCGCCGAGGGGCCTGCCTGAACGATTTAAGATTGAACTTGAGGTACCCAGGGACCGCGCGCACGGCGATTTTACCGCCAACACGGCGCTTCGCCTGGTAAAATATTTTTCCGTGAACCCCGTCATCCTGGCAGGCGCCATAAAGGATGAGCTGGAAAAGCCTGAACTGAAAAACCTTTTCGCGGACAGTATAGGCGAAATCGAGGTTTTACCGCCTGGTTTTCTCAATTTTCGGCTTAGCAAACCGTATCTCTATAAGACGCTTTCAGGTATTTTAAAGAAAAAGGATGGGTTCGGGCGCGTGTCTTCCGGCAGGGGCGTGAATATTAACATGGAATTCGTTAGCGCAAACCCCACGGGCCCGCTTACCGTAGCGCACGGCCGCCAGGCCGCGGTCGGCGAGGCGCTAAGCCGCATATTGAAATTTTACGGCTGTGATGTTCACAAAGAATATTTTATAAACGATGTAGGTACACAGATTGACATCCTCGGAAAGTCCATTTATGGCCGCTATTTAGCCATGAACAAAACCCTTGCCGCTTTTCCCGAAGACGGCTATCATGGCGAATACATAAGGGGGATAGCCGGCGAATTAAATAAGAAATACGGGAAAAAATTCGTTGGCGCCAAAGACGCGGATTTGAGGTTTATCGCGCAATTCGGCGCGGAACGCATATTGAAAGGCATAAAATCGGATCTCAGGAAATTCGGCGTCTCTTTCGATAAATGGTTCAGCCAGAAAAATCTTTCGCGAAAAGTCGTAATGGACGCGCTGAAAAAACTTAGGGATAAGGGCTGCATATACGAAAAAGACGGCGCGACATGGTTTAAATCCACCTTATTCGGCGATGATAAGGACAGGGTTGTCGTAAAAAGCGACGGATCCTTTACGTACCTGGCCCCGGACATCGCTTATCATCTCAATAAATATCGCCGTAGATTCCGGCGTCTCGTAAATATATGGGGCCCGGATCACCACGGCTACATACCGAGATTGAAGGCGTCGGTCGAGGCGCTTGGATATTCGGCGGACAGCGTATCGATTCTTATCGTGCAACTTGCCACGCTTTACCGTGACGGCAGGGCCCTATCCATGTCCACGAGAAAAGGGGAATTTATCACCCTGAACGAGGTGATGAACGAAGTCGGGTGCGATGTTACAAAATTCTTCTTCCTTATGCGTAAACTTGACAGCCACCTGGATTTTGACCTGGAAGTGGCCAAGAAAAATTCTATGGATAATCCGGTTTATTACATTCAATATGCGCACGCGCGCATCGCGTCTATTTTAAAGTTCAGCGTCAAGGCGAAAGATAAGATCGAAAATGCCAGGTTAAGCGCTGAGCTTCTTGACAAAGCGGAGGAAATCCGTATTTTGCGGGCACTTTGCCAGTTTCCGCTGGTTATAGAAAAAAGCGCGGTTGCGCTTGAGCCATACAGGATAGTCGAATACCTGAACGAGCTGGCGAAGATGTTCCACAGTTTTTACACAAAACACAGGGTTGTTCTGGATTCCGACCCGGCGCTTACAAGGGCGCGCCTCACGCTTGTTAAGGGCGTAAAAACGGTTCTCGCCAATGGCCTTCGCCTCCTCGGCATTTCTCTCCCCGAACGGATGTAGGGGCAACCCCGCGGCGTTTCAATTCCCTCAAGCGCGATAAGCTACAGGCGTTTATTTTCAGGTTTAAGGAAGTGATTTGCTTTTTCGTTTTTTTGCGGTAGAATAAAGATATGTTTGAAGCGCTGAAGATATATAAAGGGCAGACGATCAAACTAGAGGAGACGTATAAGACCCTGACGGAATTCGGTTATACGCGTGTCGGCGCGATAACCGAGGAAGGGGATTTTAGCGCAAAGGGAGAAAATATTTTTATTTTTCCGGTTACGTTTGAATACCCCATCCGCATCGAATTATTTCACGATAAAGTCGAAAGCATAAAAACCGTTGATATCGTGTCATACAGGGGTATTTCCGAGCATGAAATGGTTATGGTTTTACCTATAACAGGCATGCTAAGGAAGCGTAAATACAGCCCGTCGAAGGCCCATAAAGAAACGGATCCGATCAATTCATTTGTTGATATTGAACCTTCCGATTATGTTGTTCACGTTGACTATGGAATCGGCAGGTATTTGGGCTTTGAACGCCTGAAGAAAAAAAACAGCTTCGCGGAGCACCTGGCCATAGAGTACAAAGGCGGGGATAGGCTTTATGTGCCGCTGGACGATTTAAACAAGGTCCAGAAGTATCTTGGCTTCGCGAAGAAGCCGCATAAATTATACAGGATAGGCAGCCGCAAGTGGTCTTTGACGAAAGAACGCGCGAGAAAAGGCATTAAAACCGTGGCAATGGAAATCCTGGAAATTCAGGCAAAGAGAAATACGATGAAGGGATTCGCGTATTCAGAGGATACGGATTGGCAGAAGGCCCTGGAAAAAGCGTTTCCTTACCGGGAAACAAAAGATCAGACGGAAGCGACCGTTCGGGTAAAGGCTGACATGCGGCAGACCAGGCCAATGGACCGTCTTCTTTGCGGTGACGTGGGATACGGCAAGACAGAGGTGGCGTTGAGGGCCGCTTTCAAGGCCTGTATGGATAACAAGCAGGTGGCGATTCTCGTGCCTACGACGATTCTGGCGGAGCAGCATTACTCGACATTTACCGAGCGCATGAAAGAGTTTCCGGTGAATATCGGAATGCTCTCCAGGTTTCGGACCAGAATGGAACAAAAAAATATCCTCCAGGGCGTTTCTTCGGGATCGATTGACATAATAATCGGTACGCATAGGCTGCTTTCCGGTGACGTAATCTTCAAGGATCTCGGCCTTGTTATCATAGACGAAGAACAGCGTTTTGGCGTAAAGCACAAAGAAAAGCTGAAATATTTCAGGCTCGTTGTAGACGTGCTTACCCTGACCGCTACGCCTATACCGCGCACCCTGTATCTTGCCCTTATGGGGGGAAGAGACATTTCCGTCATAGATACGCCGCCGCTGGAAAGGCTGCCTGTTAAAACATATATTTCGGAATTCAAGGAAGGGGTTATCGCATCCGCCGTTAAAAAAGAAATAAAGAGAAAGGGCCAGGTTTATTTTGTGCACAACAGGGTGGAGGGGATCGGGAAGGTCGCGGCGCGGCTGAAAAAAATGTTCCCGCTGGCGCGCATTACCACGGCACACGGCAGAATGAAAGAAAAAGGGCTCGAAAAAACTATGTCTGAATTTGTAAAAGGAAATATCGATATTCTTGTCTGTACCACTATTATTGAATCAGGTATCGACATACCGAACGCCAATACAATTTTTATTAACAGGGCCGACATGTTCGGCCTTGCGGATCTTTACCAGCTTCGCGGAAGGGTCGGGAGATTCAACAGGCGCGCTTTTTGCTATCTGGTTGTAGACAGAATCGAGGCCCTGACAGGGGAAATGAAAAAGCGGCTTCACACGATAAAAAAATATCAGGAACTTGGATCCGGATTTAAAGTTGCCATGCAGGACCTTCAGATAAGGGGCGCCGGAAATCTGCTCGGCACCCAACAGCATGGTTTTATAGAAAGCATCGGATTTGATTTGTATTGCAGGCTGTTAAGGGACGCTATTGAATCCAGCAAGCGGGGGATTCGGCATACCCGCGGAGGCCCGCCGCCAAACAGGTATTCTTGATGATAATGCGGGAATTCCGCTTGCATACGTGAACCTATTGTGGTATTATGCTTTTATGAGAAACAACATACGTGTTTTTTTATCGCTGGCGGTCGCGGTGTCTCTTGCCGGCTGCGCCGGAAAAAATGATGGAGAGATTTTGGCGCGCATAGACGAAAAGTATACGATCACGGTTGGGGACCTTAACAACCGCATATCAAAGTTGCCTGCGCGCTACCAGGAAGCGATAAAAAAGAACAGAAAAAAATTCCTGGAAGAGGTTATTGTGGATACTCTTCTATACAACGAAGCCCTCAAACAGAAGCTTGATGACGAAGAGGAAGTCAGGCAGGTAGTGGAAGAAGCCAGAAAAAAGATTTTGATAGCGCGCCTTTTGCAGAGCGATGTCGAGGGCGAGATAGAAATCGGCGAAACGGAAATTGACGATTATTACGCCGCGAATAAGGAAAAGTTCGCGATGCCGGAGGTGTTTCGCGCTTCTCACATACTTGTAAGGACCGAGGCCGAAGCGGGGGATATCCGGCGAAAACTTTCCGAAGGGGTGAATTTCGAAGAGCTGGCGCGCGAGCATTCAATCGACCCGAGCGGGAAAATCGGCGGTGATATAGGATTTTTTACAAAAGGACAGCTGGTGCCGGAAATCGAGGAAGCGTGTTTTGACATGAGCCCCGGGGACATTTCCGGTGTGGTTAAAACGAAGTTTGGCTACCACGTTGTGAAGCTTACCGAGCGTAGAGACCCCCGGATAAAAGAGCTTGCCGAGGTTCGCGATACCATAAGGCAAACGCTGACAAGGCTGAAAAAAAGAATGCTTTTTCAGGCTTATGTGGCAAAACTTAAAGAAAAATCGACGATTTACGTTAATGATAAGCTGTTGAATAAGATATCTGATCAGGAAAAGCCGGCCGAAAAGACGCAAGGCTAACATGCCCCGCAAAAAAAGATTTTTTCTAACCGTTTTACTTCTATCTTTTCTTCTCTTAAAAGCCGACGCCCGCTGCGAGGTCGTGGACAAGGTGCTGGTCGTTGTAAATGACGAGATAATCACGCAGGGCGAAATAAACCGGGTTTTTATGCCGATTTACGCCCAGTACGCAAATTTGTATACCGGCGAGGAATTGACGCGGAAGCTCGATGAGGCATGGAAAAATGTTATGGAGAGGCTGGTCCATGATAAACTACTTTTAAGCGAAGCCAGGAGAAGGAAAATAGAGGTTGATGACAGGGAAGTGGAGGCGAAGATAGACGAGGTGAGGGCGCGTTTCCCGGGTGAAAAAGAATTCGAACAGGCGCTTGCGGAGGAAAACGTCGTTTTAAAAGATCTTGAGAGGAAATTCAGGGAACGGCTTATGACGGATCGGCTCGTTGAACTGGAACTTCGAAAGGATATTTTGGTTACGCCGAACGAAATTCTGCTTTACTATAAAGAGAATAAGGAAAAGTTTAAGGAGCCCAAAAAAATAAAACTAAGCGCCATTCTTATCAGGGCGGGGGAGAACCGTTCTGAAGAGCGGGCCGGTGCCCTGTCAGGGGAAATTTTAGAACGGATCAAAAAAGGAGGGGATTTCGGCAGCCTCGCGAAACAATATTCGGAAGGACCCTACAGCTCTTACGGCGGCGACATGGGGTGGGTTGAAGAAGGGGAGCTGATGGGGCGTATAAACGACCTTGTTTTCAGCCTGGATGAAAAGCAGGTTTCGACGATCCTGAAGACGAATTTGGGATTTCATATTTTCAAAGTTGAGGAAAAAAAGCCCGCCCGGGAAATGAAATTTCATGAGGCGAAAAAACAGATCGAACACATTTTATATAACGATAAAACACAGAAAAAAATAAAAAATTGGGTCGACCGCCTGAAAGAAGATGCATATATCGCGTTCAAGTAGAAAAAAAGTTGTTATAACCGCGGGTGATCCTTCGGGAATCGGCCCAGAGATAATCCTGAAAACGCTTGCCAGCCCGTCAATAACGAAAAAAATTATTCCGGTAGTTGTAGGCGACATGGAGGCCTTCCGTAAGGCCGCCGGGTCTACGGGAAAAGTTTTTCCGGACACGGTTAAATTCATGGACCTGAAGAATGTCCCGCCCGCGAAATTTAAATTCGGACGAATCAAGGCATTATTCGGCGCCGCGTCAGTTGAATATATTCTGGCGGGGCTGGCGTTGGTTAAAATCATGAAAGGCGCCGCGCTTGTTAACGCCCCTATTAACAAAGAAGCGATAAACAGGGCCGGTTTCAGGTTCACGGGCTGCACGGAACTTTTAGCTTTTCTCACGGGATCAAAAAACGTTACAATGATGCTCGCGGGGGGCGACTTGCGGGTAAGCCTGGTAACGCGGCATGTTTCTTTGCGAAATGTACCCGGAAACCTGACGCGTAAAAAAATTATCCTGACAACACAAAACACCTATTATGCGCTCAAAAAAATTTTTGGCATACAAAAACCGCGCATTGGCATAGCGGCCCTTAACCCCCATGCCGGGGAAGGGGGTTTTCTGGGAAAAGAAGAGAAGGCGATGATCTCGCCCGCGGTAAAATTTATTAGAAAAAAAATTAAAGGCGTAAGCGGGCCGTATCCGGCGGATACGCTTTTTTACAAGGCCCGGAGAGGTGTTTTTGACGCGGTTATATGCATGTATCATGACCAGGGCCTTATACCGCTCAAGATGGCGGCATTTGAAAAAGGCGTTAACATAACTTTAGGGCTTCCCTTCATACGCACCTCACCAGGCCATGGCACGGGTTTCGATATTGCTGGAAAAAATAAGGCGGATCCCTCATCATTGATAGAGGCAATAAAAATCGCGGCGAAAATAAGTTGATTACAGCCTCTGGTATTCCGCCTGTCATATTATTTCATCATGAGCGGTTCTCCGGTACCGTCTTGCCGCAGGCAGGCGGACGGTATTTCCGGAGATCTTAAACCCGGGCGCCTTAAATTTTATGCTGACAAAAAACGAGTTAAAAGTATTGTGGCGCAAAGCCGGTTTTCGCCCCCTTAAGCGAATGGGGCAGAATTTTCTCATTGATAAGAATGTAAAGGATAAGATCCTCCGCAATGTCAAAATAGGCCCGGATGACACCGTTCTTGAGATAGGGCCGGGTTTCGGTGAAATGACGTCGGGCCTCGCCGAACGTGCGAAACGGGTTGTCGCAGTTGAAAAAGATAAAAAAATCGCCGGTTGCCTGAAAAAAGATATTAAACTTCCGGGCAATGTAAGCCTTATCGAAGGAGATTTCCTGGAAGTTGATATCAAAAAGCTGGCTGCCGAAAAAAAAATTATCGTTTACGGAAATCTTCCGTATTACGCCACAACCCCGATACTCGAGAGGCTTTTTAACAATATAACGCGGCTGAAAAACATATATCTTATCGTACAGAGGGAAGTGGCGCGCCGGATCGCGGCCCGGCCCGGCTCGAAAGAAATCGGCCGGCTGAGCATGTACGCGCAATATTACACCGATCCGGGCAAAGCATTCACGATCTTCAGGGGCTGCTTTTATCCTGTTCCGAAAGTGGAATCCGTATTTTTAAACCTTGAAATACCCGGGGAGAAAAAAATTACCGTCAAAAATGAGAAGCTGCTTTTCAAAGTCATAAAAACCGCTTATGGCCAAAGGCGAAAAACCGTTTTAAACTCGCTTGCCAAGCTGGGTATTGAAAAAAAGATGCTTTTGCCGTTAATGAAGTCAGCGGGGATAAACCCGCGTTCGCGGCCCGAGGAGATATCACTTCAAGAATTCGCCTGTCTTACCCGCGCCATGGCGGGTGGGCGAAAAACGGAAAAATATCCTGGCGGCGGCGCTTCTTTGAATTGACAATTCACCCCTCCTATGGTAATTTAAGTATATGGCGGACAAAAAAACGATTGACGATAAAACCGTAAAGCGGGTTTCCGTGCTTTCGCGTATCAACCTGACAGAGGGGGAGCTGGGTATTTACAGGACGCAGATTGCGGACATACTTGGTTACGTTAGCAAGCTGAACGAATTAGATACCTCGAAAATTTCTCCTACAAGCCATCCCCTGAAGGACCTCAGGAACGTATTTCGTAAAGATGCCGCGAAGAAATCTCTTACCGCGGAAGAGGCGCTTCAAAACGCGCCTAAGCGGAAAGATGATTTTTTCAGCGTGCCGAAGATAATCGGATAACATGGAAATTAAATCCTGCCTGAAGAGAATCGGCGCTATTAACAAAAAACTGAACGCCATAATTTACCTCAATAGCCTTGCCGGCAAAGGCGTGCCGATCGCGATAAAAGACAATATTTGCGTAAAGGGTGAGCCGACCACATGCGGCTCTAAAATATTAAAAGATTTTAAACCGCCTTACGACGCGTACGTTATCAGGAAATTGAGAGACGCGGATTTCGCGCTTATAGGCAAGACCAACATGGATGAGTTCGCGTTTGGTTCTTCGTGTGAAACATCCTGTTACGGCCCGACCCGAAATCCATGGGATCCGGAAAGGATACCCGGGGGTTCAAGCGGCGGTTCTGCGTGTGCCGTCGCGGCCGGAATGGTTCCAATGGCGCTGGGTTCCGATACGGGTGGATCCATAAGGCAGCCCGCCGCGCTTTGCGGAATCGTGGGCATGAAGCCCACTTACGGAAGGGTTTCGCGTTATGGCCTGATCGCTTTTGCCTCAAGCCTTGACCAGATCGGCCCCCTGACAGGTAATGTAACCGATTGCGCCAGGCTCCTCAATATAATTTCCGGATACGATGAAATGGATTCGACTTCCGCGAAGGTTCCGGTCCCGGATTTTACAAAATCACTTGTACCCGACATTAAAAAAATTAGAATAGGCGTGCCGAAAGAGTATTTTCCCGAAGGCGGCATTGACCCGGATGTAAAAAAAGCCGTTTCAAATTCCAGGGATGTCCTAAAAAGCATGGGCGCCGAAATTGTCGATATAAGCCTTCCGCATACACGCTACGCCGGAAGTTGCTATTATATCATAGCGCCGGCCGAGGCGAGTTCCAATCTTGCCCGTTTTGACGGTGATCAGTATGGCTTGAGAGAGGAAGCCGATAATATAATCGACATGTATACCGGGACGCGCACAAAAGGATTCGGCGAAGAGGTCAAAAGACGCATATTACTGGGAACATATTCGCTTTCCAGCGGTTATTACGATGCCTACTACTTGAAAGCGATGAAGGTAAGGACAATGATTAAAAATGACTTCATGGAAGCCTTCAAGGTATGCGACTCTATTTTGACTCCTACATCCCCCACGCCGGCTTTTAAAATAGGCGAAAAATCCGGTGACCCTCTCAGCATGTATCTTTCAGATGTATTTACGATACCCGCTAACCTGGCGGGTATTCCGGCGTTGTCCGTACCGTGCGGATTCACGAAAAATAATTTACCCATCGGCTTGCAGTTACTCGCAAGGCCATTCGCCGAAGAAATTCTCTTAAGAATTGCATACACATTTGAGCGGAATACGGAATTCCACAAACGTAAACCTAAGATATGAATGATTACGAGATTGTAATTGGCCTGGAGGTGCATGTTCACCTTTTAACGGAAAGCAAGGCCTTTTGCGCGTGCAGCACTAAATTTGGCTTAAAACCGAATAGCTCCACGTGCCCGGTGTGCCTTGGCCTTCCCGGATCATTACCGGTTCTAAACGAAAAGGCGTTTTTTTACTCTTTAAAGGTGGCGCTTGCGCTGGATTGTGAAATACAGGGTTTAATTAAATTTGACAGAAAAAACTATTATTACCCCGACCTGCCGAAAAATTTTCAGATATCACAATACGATAAACCCCTGGCTTATGCCGGTCGCGTTGAAATTGAACATGGCGGCGAAAAAAAGGAGATAAGGATCAACAGGGTGCACCTTGAGGAGGATGCCGGAAAATTGATTCATGACCCCGGAAAAGGCGCCAGCTACATAGATTTAAATCGCGCGGGCGTGCCGCTTCTTGAAATCGTAACCGAACCGGATATGCGTTCGCCGGAACAGGCCTGCGCCTATCTCCAGGCCCTAAAGGCGATATTGCTTTATCTCGGGGTGTCTAACTGCAATATGGAGGAGGGAAGCCTGCGATGTGACGCAAACATATCCGTAAGGCCGAAAGGCGAAAAAAAACTTGGCGTAAAAACCGAACTGAAAAACATGAATTCATTCAAGGCGGTGAGGGAGGCGCTTTCCTATGAAGCGAAAAGACAAACCGAATTATTAAAAAAAGGGAGAAAGTTGGCGCAGGAAACGAGACTCTGGAATGAGGCAGAGGCAAAAAGCGTTGCCATGAGAACGAAAGAGGAAACCCATGACTATCGTTATTTTCCCGAACCCGACCTGACGCTTTTTACGGTTGAGAAAACCACGGTAGATAAGGTAAGAGGTGAATTACCTGAACTGCCGCGGGCAAAAAAGAAACGTTTTATCTCGGAATACGCGATCGGTGAATACGCCGCGGACCTATTAGCGCGTGACATAAAAACGGCGAACTTTTTTGAAGAAACGGCCCGTCTCGTGAATAGCCCGAAAGAAATAGCGAACTGGTTGCTGGGCGATGTTACCTCGATCCTGAAGGAGAGAAAAAGCTCTTTTGACGGGTCGACTTTTAAGCCCGCCCATCTGGCTGAAATCATAAAATTGATCAAATCGGAAAAGATTACCGGAAAGATAGCCAAAGAGATCCTGCCGGAAGTTTTTAAAACCGGCGAGGCGCCGAAAAAAATCATGGAAAAAAAAGGCCTTAAGCAGATAAGGGATTCCGGTGAGCTTACCCCCCTGATTGAGCGTGTTATAGCCGAAAATGAAAAATCCGTGAGCGACTACAAAAAAGGAAAAAAAGCCGCCCTTACTTTTCTTGTCGGCCAGGTTATGCGCAAGACCCGCGGTAAGGCAAACCCGCAGAAGGTTAACGAGATCCTCGGTAAAAAATTAGAACATTAGCGCTCGAGGCGCGGTATGAAAGAGAGATTTGGAATATGCCCGGGTTGAAAGGTATACGTAAAAAAATAATAATTTGCGTTTTTATGATTACTTTCGCCGCCTGTCTCGGTTGCGCGAACGGCAGCGCCGCGGGCGGGGATAATGAACTTTATGAACAGGTGGAGCTCTTTTCCGATGCGGTAACGATTGTCCAGTCGGATTACATTGAGGGAGTGGAGCCGAAGAAACTTGTATACGGCGCGCTTGAAGGAATGATTTCCTCTCTGGACGGATACAGCCAGTTCATGGATCCCGAAACCGTCGGGGAGTTGAAGGTTGAGACAAAAGGCGAATTCGGCGGCCTTGGGCTCGAAATAGGCATAAGAGACGGTATTTTGACGGTTATAGCGCCTCTGGATGGCACACCCGCCGGGAAGGCGGGACTGAAAACCGGGGATAAAATAGTCAGCATAGACGGTGAATCAACAAGGGATATTAAACTCATGGATGCGGTAAAAAAACTGCGCGGAAAACCCTTTACAGAAGTTGATCTTACGATCCTGCGTGAGGGCGAGGAAAAATTACTGTACTTTACCGTTGAACGCAATATCATTAAGCTCAAAAGCATAAGCGATTCAAGGATAGTTGATCGCAAGATCGGATATATACGGCTTACGGAATTTCAGGAAAAAACACCGCGTCAGCTCAAAACAAAGTTAAAGGAACTTGAAAAAGGCGGCATGCAGGCGTTGATTCTTGACCTGCGCAATAATCCCGGCGGCCTCTTAGACGTATCCGTAGAAGTCGCCGAAACATTTTTGCCTAAGGGCGCGATCGCGGTTTCTCTGAAAAGCCGTCTTCCCGGACAAAACAAGGTTTTTAAATCGCGCGGAAAGAAAAAATTTCTGGGTTTTCCCATGGTGGTCATAGTAAACGGCGGTTCGGCAAGCGCCTCGGAAATCGTGGCGGGGGCGCTTCAGGACAACGGCAGGGCTATAATTCTGGGTTCCACGACATTTGGCAAGGGTTCAGTTCAGACGGTTATTCCGCTTAATGATGGTTCGGCGGTGAAGCTTACAACAGCGGGTTACTATACACCCGGCGGCCGAGTGATAAGCGATAAAGGTATAACTCCGGATGTGGTGGTGGACTTTAAGCCGGAACCGGATAAGGAAACCAAAAAAAATGAGGATGACATTTTTAACAAAATGGAGAACAAACCGGAACCGGAAACCAAAATACCAAATGATAATCAAATGCAAGCCGCAGTGGATATGTTAAAGGGAATCCTGATATACAACGGCCCCGGCAGGGAATCCTCTGATACGCGCAGATAAAAAATTAGTTGTTTGATTTTTTAAGGAAATGAAGGTATACTAAAAGATGGTCACTTTGGGAATAGAAACATCCTGCGACGAAACGGCGGCAGCCGTGGTTAACGCAGGGCGGGCGTTGTCTAATGTTGTGAGCTCAAGCGTTCCGCTTCACGAAAAATACGGCGGCGTAATTCCCGAAATCGCATCAAGGTTTCACATTGAATATATCAATAAGGTGACAAAAAAAGCTTTGAAGAAAGCCGGGAAGCGCCTTAAAAATCTTGAGCTGATAGCCGTTACTGAGGGGCCCGGGCTTCCCGGCTCTCTTATAGCCGGTAAGGCGTACGCGGCAGCGCTCGCTTATTCGCTGGGAATACCGCAAATGCCCGTAAATCACTTAACGGCCCATCTGTTTGCTAATTTTGTGGCCGGCAAACCCTCTTCGCCGCGGTTTCCTTTTGTCGGCGCGGTTGTTTCGGGAGGCCATACGAACATATTTATTTGCAGGTCGTTCAGGGATTTTGAACTTATCGGAAGAACCAGGGACGACGCGATCGGCGAGGCATTTGATAAAGTGGCGAAGATCATGGGCATCGGATACCCCGGCGGCCCGGCAATCGAAAAATACGCCGGCAGATTTGCAAAAAAATCGCCTTTTAATTTTCCGCGCGCATACCTGGAAAAGGATTCTTTTGATTTCAGCCTGAGTGGGATAAAAACCGCCGTTTTTTATTACGTAAAAAGCGCGAGATTGTCACGGGGGGAAATTTCCAGGATTTCATGGTCATTCCAGGAGGCGGTTTTTGATGTTTTAACGGAAAGGCTTGTAAGGGCGTGCAGGAAATTCGGCCTAAAAAAAATTGTGCTCGGGGGCGGCGTCATTTCGAACAAAAGGCTGCGCGCGAAACTTGGGTCCGCCTGTGGCAGGATAGGGCTTAAACTTTTTTATCCGCCGCGGGCGTTATGCCTTGATAATGCGGCGATGGTTGCGGGTTTAGGGGAAGCGTTGTATCAAAACAGATCAAGGGGGTAGAAAATGGGGTTAAGAAGAAATAGGGAAGAGTCGAAAGAAAAAATTCTTGATGTGGACGCCAGCATGCAGGGAACGCTCGCGTTTAAAGACCCTGTAAATCTGCGTATTAACGGTAAGTTCGAAGGCAAGCTCCAGACAAAAGGTAGCCTGACGATAGGGGAACACGCGGTTGTGAAAGCGGACATAACCGGTGAAAGTATTGTCATAGCCGGTAAGGTCGACGGTGAGATTTCGGCCGAAAAACTGATTCAAATGATTGCGCCGGCGCGCGTTGTGGGAGACATAAAAACCCCTGTTTTGAGCATTGAGGAAGGAGCCGTACTGGAGGGATATTGCAACATGGTGCGCGGCGGAAAATCCCCGGAAAGCGGCATTGTAACGCTTACGATCGATGAGGTCGCAAAATATCTCGAGATAGATAAGGACATGGTGCGGGAGTGGGCCGATACAGGCAGGCTGCCGGCCGTTAAAGACGGTTCGAAGTGGAAATTCGAAAAAAACAAAATCGAAAGCTGGCTTACGAGTGAAAAAATAAAATAAAATGCCGGAAAAACTTTTAACATTAAACGAAACATCCGCGTTTCTTGGTATTTCTGAAGGGGATGTCAAAAAACTGGTGCAAAAAGGCGAGCTTCCCGCTTATAAAGTGGGGGGGCGTTTCCTGCGTTTTCGCAAAGAACAAATCGAGGCCATTCAAAATGAAATCAAAACCAGGCGCGAAGGGTTTCGTGAAATTGAACGCGAAAAAGAGTTTTCGCGAAAAAGCGGGGAAGCGGTTTATTACGAATCTTTTGCCGATAGAATTGCCGATTTTTTTTATTTCAACGATTTTTATATTATAGCCGCGGTGATAGCGCTTTTGATATTGTGGGTTATTTTTAAATAGTCCGCGGCGGTAGAAGGGGTATGGGGCGCATGAGGCTTTATAAGGGCCGGGTTTGTGTCGTTTTTTTTGTTTTTTTCGCGTGCGGAATTCATCTTTTCGCGGACACGGTCAAACTGAGAAACGGCGGGGATATCAGGGGGATTGTTGTGGAAGAATACAGGGACAGGGTTATTGTGTCTACCCATGAGGGGGAAAAGGAAATCTTCAGAAAAAATATCCTCGATATTCTGTATGACCTTCCCGAGCAAAATCTGCTGAAACTTGGCGACGCCTGCATGGGGCGGCGTGAATACGAAAAAGCCTATTTCTATTACGAGAAAGCCCATTACGCTAATCCGTCGAACCGGAACGCGCGCGATAAGATGAATTATGTTATGGGGCATCTTTTCCGAAAACGCGAACGGGGCAAGGAAGCTGATGTAAAGAGGAGAAAGGATTTTGAAATCTGGCCGCAGGCGGAGAAATTTGAGGAGGATGGCCTGGAAAATCGTCTCGAAGACGTTATCGGGGTAAAATTAAATGTGAAAAAAAACCGTATGACAATAACGAGCGTACGCAATCCCTCGGTGGCGTACAAGGCAGGTTTGAGAGAAAACGATGCCCTGATTTCCGTGTGGGGGCGCCTTACCGGATATATGTCCACGGAAAATGTCGCGCAAATTTTGATGAATGAAAGTTTCGGAGAGATTAAAATCGAGATTGAACGTGAAGTAATCATAGAAAAAGATAAACGTTCCGGCAAACCCTACAGGTCTATTTTAGGCGCCGGACTTATTATGTCCGTAGAGGGTTTAACCGTTTCAGGCGTGGCGCCCGGGGGGAAAGCCGAAGAGGCCGGCTTAAAGAGCGGGGATTTTATTACCGCGATTGACGGAATTTCGACCCGTTATATGCCTCTTAAAAACGCGATAAAAATGCTAGAGGATCCAAAACATGAAAGTATAGCGTTTACCGCAAAGCGTGAAGTAACTATTTGGAGGAAATAGCATGAGACAGAAGTTTCACAGGCGAAGTCACTATATTATTAAAAAAGAGTTCCAGCTAAAATACGTAGGCCTTATTGTGGCAGTCATGCTTTTAAGCGCGCTGATCTCCGGGTATACTATATACTACAATTCATGGGTTCTTCTTGGCAGTAAACTGGCTAATGTGTATCCTCAGGGCATGCTCGTGCAGATTTTCAGGTCCGTGAACACGCGGCTTTTTATCGCCATGATCTTTGTCACGATGCTTTCGGTGGGAATCGGCATAATTGCTTCTCACAGGATAGCGGGCCCGGTTTTTAGAATGATAAGATTTTTAGGCAATGTAACGGCCGGTGACTACAGCCAGAGGATTCACCTGAGAAAAAAGGATGATCTCAAAGATTTGGCCGAGGCCATCAATAAACTTGTGGATAAGTTAGAAAGCGAAAAAAAACCTTGACAAGCGAGATACCTTGTGGTAATTTGCTCCGTAAGACATGATACCCTTCCTAGTTTATTAACCGAGTAGTCAAATCAGATGTTATAATCCATGTCCGATAAATCAAACAAAAAGCTTTTTCTTATTGACGGTAATTCATTCTGCTACAGGGCCTATTACGCCATAAGGCATCTTTCAAACTCAAAAGGGCAGCCCACGAACGCTGTATACGGGTTTATTGTCATGATAAGGAGGATTATCAAGGAAGAAAAACCCGACATGCTTGCGGTTGCGTTTGATCTTAAAGGCCCTACTTTCAGGCATGAAAAATTCAAAGATTACAAAATAACGCGAAAACCCATGCCTGAAGACCTTGTGAGTCAGCTCCCTGTCATAAAAAGGGTTCTTACTGCTTACGGTATACCCATATATGAGGCAAGGGGGTACGAAGCCGATGATGTCCTGGCGACATTAGCGGAAAAATTCCGGAAAATGAACACCATAGATACTTTTATAGTGACGAGCGATAAAGATGCCATGCAGCTTGTGGGAAGCGGCGTGAAGGTTTACAGCCCTCATAAGGAAGGGGTGATTTACGGGGAAAAAGAAGTCAAGGAAAGATTCGGCGTGCCGCCCGGGCGGATGACCGACCTTATGGCCCTAATGGGGGATGCTTCCGATAATATTCCCGGGGTTCCGGGAATCGGGGAAAAGACCGCAGTGGAACTCATGAAAGAATTTAAAAGTCTGGATAACGTGCTTGAGAACGCGCATAAAATAAAAAGCGCGTCAAGAAGAAAAAAAATCGAGGAGTCAAAAGACATGGCTCTTCTCAGCAGGGAACTGGCGACAATCAGGAGGGATGCCCCGATAAAAGTTGATATTAAAAGGCTGGAACGCAGACAACCCGATAAGAAGGCGCTGGCAGAGATTTTTAAGGAACTTGAATTCAGAAAACTTTTAAGTGATATATCTCCGGCAGAAAGGCCTAAAGGCTCTTATCTGATGGTCGATTGCCCGGAAGGCTTTTCGAAGTTCGCGCGTGAACTTAAACAGGCAAAAATATTCGCTTTTGATTTTGAAACGACACATAGCGACCCGATGCAGGCGCGGGCAGTGGGCGTTTCTTTTGCATGGAAGAAAAAAGAGGCGTATTATGTACCATTAAACGCCCTGAAGGGCCTGAATAAAGAAGAGGTTACAAAAACCCTTAAAGCCGTTTTTGAAGATTCCAGTGTTAAAAAAATCGGGCAAAATATAAAATACGATGAGTTGGTCCTTAAAAAAATGGGTATCATCCTGCGGGGCATTGAATTTGACACGATGCTGGCGTCATATCTTCTGAATCCCTCTAAATCAAATCACAACCTGGGCGATATATCATTTGAATACCTCGGTTATTCGAAAAAACCGATTGAGCAGCTTATAGGGAAGGGCAAAAACGCCTTGACCATGGACCGGGTGGATGTCGCAAAGGTGCGTGATTACTGCTGCGAAGACAGTTTGATAGCCTTTGATCTAAAGAGTGTCCTGCAAAAAAAGCTGAAGGAAAAAGAGTTGGAAAAACTTTTTTTTAAGGTTGAGATGCCGCTCGTGGATGTACTTGCCGAAATGGAATTTTGCGGTATTAACGTGGACCTGGCGCATCTGAGGCGGCTTTCCGCGGAAATCGGAAAGAAAATAGAATCCTGTGAAAAAAACGTTTATTCGATGGCCGGAGAAAACTTCAATATCAATTCCCCTAAGCAGCTTCAGGGTATTCTTTTTGAAAAATTAAAAATGCCTGTTATCAAACGCACCAAAACCGGCGCCTCGACGAATGAGGAAGTGCTTAAAATTTTATCCGAAAAAGAGGAGCTTCCCCGTGAAATTCTGCGCTACAGGACTCTCGCGAAATTGAAATCGACATACGCGGATCGCCTTCCCGAACTCGTGAATCCCTTAACAGGCAGAATACACACATCATTCAATCAGACCGTAACCGCTACGGGCCGGCTTTCATCCAGCAACCCTAATTTACAGAATATTCCCATAAAAACCGAGGTGGGAAGGTCTATCAGGAAGGCCTTTGTCGCGGAAAATAAAAAACACCTGATGCTTTCGGCGGATTATTCGCAAATAGAGCTGCGGATTCTCGCCCATCTTTCAGGCGATAAAAACCTGATCGAGGCATTCAGGTCAAATAAAGATATACACGCGTTTACGGCTTCTCTAATCTACGGCCATGAGGAAAAAGACGTAACCGCTGAAATGCGCCAGGCCGCCAAAACGGTGAATTTCGGTATCGTTTACGGCATGAGTGCCTTTGGTTTATCGCGTGACCTTGGGATAGATATCAGCGAGGCGGGAAAATTTATCGATTCGTATTTCGAGCGTTATCCGGGGGTCAAAATTTTTCTGAAAAAAACAATTGAGGAAACGGCTCAAAAGGGATTTGTAACCACGATTCTCGGGAGGCGCCGCTATATTCCGGAAATTAAAAGTGAGAACGCCTCGGTGAGAAACTTTGCTGAGAGGGCAGCCGTTAATACGCCTATCCAGGGTTCCGCCGCCGATCTTATCAAGATGGCTATGATAAATATACACGATAAAATCCGTAATTTTGAAGCGAAAATGATCCTGCAGGTCCATGACGAACTGGTATTCGAGGTGAGCTCGGATGAATTGCGTAAACTCGCGCGTATCGTCAAGGAAAATATGGAAAACGTTATGCCGCTGAGAGTTCCCGTCAGGGTCCGGATCGAATCAGGAAAGAACTGGCTTGATATGGAGAGGGTAAAGATATGACGCTTGTGGGCGTAACAGGGGCTTTTTGCTCGGGAAAAAGCACGGCCTGCGCGTTTTTCCGGGAACTCGGCGCCCGCGTTATAGACGCGGATACAATAGTGCATGATCTATACAGAAATGACAGGGGTGTAAAGCGCCTTGTAAAAAAGAATTTCGGCGGCGCGGTTTTCACAAAAGGAAAAATAGACAGCGCCAAACTCGGCAGGGCTGTGTTTAACGGCAAAAAAAACCTTGAAAAACTTTGCCGCATAGTCCATCCCAGGGTATTAAAAATAATGAGAAAAAAAGCCGGCGCGTCCCGGAAAGCCGTTACGATTCTGGACGCGCCTCTTTTGATTGAAACAGGGTTGTCCGAAGAGGTTGACTGCGTAGTAGTTGTTTCCGCGAACATTAAAATTCGCGTTATCCGGTGCGCGGGCAAAAAATACACAAAAAAGGATATTTGCCTGCGCGAGGCGTGTCAAATGAGCCTTCGCAAAAAGGTAAGACGCGCGGATTTTGTAATAGATAATAACCATTCAAAACAAAAAATGAAGAAAGAGGTTGGGAGGATATGGAAAACGTTAAAACGGAGGTAATCAGAATGCAGAATATCGATATTGAAAAATTGAAGGCAATGAACATGACCGAGTTGAACAAAATCGCCAGGGGCCTTAAAATTAACCAGATAAGCGGGCTAAAAAAGCAGGACCTGATTTTTAAAATTCTGCAGGGAAAGACCGAGAAAGAAGGGCTTATTTTTGGTGAGGGGGTGCTTGAGGTCCTGCCTGACGGTTTCGGATTTTTGAGAAGCCCCAAGTATAATTATTTTCCCTGCCCGGATGATATTTACATCTCACCCTCGCAAATACGAAAATTCAGTTTAAGGACGGGGGATACCGTGAGCGGTCAGATACGGCCGCCGAAAGAAAGCGAAAGATATTTCGCGCTTTTAAAGGTAGAAGCGGTAAATTTTGAAAGGCCCGAAAGCGCTAAAGATAAGATTTTTTTTGATAATCTGACGCCGCTGTATCCGAACGAAAGATACGCACTGGAAACAAAAACGGATGAGATTTCCATGAGGGTAATGGATCTTTTGACGCCGGTCGGAAAGGGCCAGCGCGGGATGATTGTCGCTTCGCCTTACAGCGGAAAAACAGTGCTTCTTCAAAAATTCGCCAATAGCATAAGCACGAATTATCCCGACGCGATCCTGATAGTGCTTCTGATAGATGAAAGGCCGGAAGAGGTTACCGACATGATAAGGTCTGTGAAAGGCGAGGTGGTAAGCTCGACGTTCGATGAACCGGCCGAAAGGCACACGCAGGTGGCTGAAATCGTGCTGGAAAAAGCGAAAAGGCTTGTCGAGCACAAAAAAGACGTGGTAATATTGCTGGATTCAATAACGCGCCTTGCCAGGGCGTATAACGCGGTAATGCCGCATTCCGGTAAAATACTTTCAGGCGGAGTTGATTCAAACGCGTTACATAAACCGAAACGTTTTTTCGGCGCCGCGCGGAATATAGAAGAGGGGGGATCCCTTACGATAATCTCGACTGCGCTTGTGGATACGGGTTCCCGAATGGATGACGTTATATTTGAGGAGTTTAAGGGTACGGGTAACATGGAACTGCAGCTGGACAGGACGCTTTTCCAGCGACGTATTTATCCGGCTATCGATATCAAAAAATCCAATACCCGGAAAGAGGAACTTCTTGTCGAGGATGACGAACTGAAAAGGGTGTGGCTCATGAGAAAGGCACTGAATGACCTTAATTCCGTGGAGGCCATGGAACTTCTGATAGGAAAGCTGGGAAAAACGAAGAACAATAAAGAATTCTTGAAGTCGTTAAACAAGTGACCCTGTGCCGGAGTTTATCCTGAACGGCAACGAAAAGCACGGGGAATGTACGAAAGGAGTAAATCGTGAAAGAAAAAATACATCCTGATTACAGGGAATCCACCATAGTCTGCGCCTGCGGAGAAGTGATACACACGCGCAGCACAAAACAAAATATACACGTTGAAATCTGCTCGAAGTGCCACCCGTTCTTTACGGGAAAGCAGAAACTTATTGATTCCGCCGGAAGGGTCGATAAATTTAAAAAGAGATTCGAGAAAAAGAGGCCCCGCCCCTTAAAGGCAAAAAAAGAGAAAAAAACGGACGAGGAAAATAAAAAGGATGTTTGAGAAGTTAGACGAGAAATTAAAAAGGTTTACGGAACTTGAGCGCATGGTCGCTGACCCGAAAGTTATATCCAATTCGCGGGAATACAAAAAATGCGCCAAGGAACTGTCGCTTCTGCAGAAGATTGTTTCCGGATACAGGGAGTATAAAAAAATAGACGGTGAAATTTTTTCGCTTGAGGCCATTTTGAAAGACAAAAATCACGAGGCGGATTTTTTAGAACTCGCTCGGGAGGAATTAAAAGAATTAAAAGCGAAAAGGGAGGGCTTCCGGCAGAATCTTGAGGTGCTTTTGGTGGAAAAGGATGAAAATGCCGACAGGGACACGATAATGGAAATACGCCAGGGCACCGGCGGAGCGGAGGCCGGTCTTTTTGCCCAGAATCTATTCAGGATGTATTCCAAATACGCCGCCAAGAAAAACTGGAAAATCGAGATCATTTCAACGAGCGCGACCGAAAAGGGGGGATTCAAGGAAGTTATATTTTCCGTGTCCGGGGAAGGCGTTTACGGCAGGTTAAAATATGAAAGCGGGACCCACAGGGTTCAACGGGTTCCCGCTACCGAGGCAAGCGGAAGAATACACACATCAGCCGCGACGGTAGCGGTGCTTCCGGAGGCCGAAGATGTTGATATTGAAATAAAAACACAGGATTTAAAAATAGACGTTTTTAGGGCCGGCGGAAGAGGGGGCCAACATGTAAATGTAACGGATTCCGCGGTAAGGATTACCCATATTCCCACGGGTCTTGTCGTGACATGCCAGGACGAGCGTTCACAGCATAAAAATAAAGCCAAGGCGCTCCGGGTTCTCCGGGCAAGGCTTCTGGATAAGATATCCCGGGATAATGAAAAGAAACGGTCACAGGAAAGAAAGGTCCAGGTTGGTTCCGGTGACAGATCCGAAAAAATACGGACTTATAATTTTCCCTCGAGACGGGTAACAGACCACAGGATTGGATTTACCATGCATCGCCTGGAAGAGGTTTTGAACGGAGACCTCGATGAACTTATAGACGCCCTATCGGAAGCGGACAGAAAGTCAAGGGTAAAATGACCCGCCCATGAATAATATAGCGCATTTTTTGGATTTTGAATTAGATACGGGAGCGGTGTGTTTCTATCCCCGGCCGGAAACAGAGATCCTGGTCGAGAAAGCGGTGGATCTGTTGTCCGCCGGACACGGCAGAGGTTTGCCGCGCCGCATAATGGATATTGGCACCGGCTGCGGAAGCATTGCAATAAGTTTGACAAAATATCTGCCTTCAAGTAAAATAGTCGCTTTGGATATTTCCGATTCCGCTCTGCGAATCGCCGGGGAAAACGCGCTAAAATACGCCGCCGAAGACAGGATTGATTTTATAAAAAGTGACCTTTTTGAAGGCATTGACAGGAATCAATATAAGGAGTTTTTTGATTTGATAATTTCGAATCCGCCATATATCTCACTCGGAGAGTTTCAGTCGCTCCCGGCGAAAACAAGGGACGACCCTTACATGGCGCTTTCGGGAGGCAGGGACGGCATGAATTTTTACCGAAAAATAAAAAATGAGGCCCCTTTCTTTTTGAAAAAAAACGGCCTTTTATTGTTGGAGGTCGGTTATGATCAGTCAGAGACCGTCAAGGCGATACTTGCCTCCTCCGGGGATTTTTTTCGCATGGAAAGCTATAAGGATTATTCCGGTATTGACAGGATTTTAAAGGCGGAGAAATGGACAAACTTTTAATAGAAGGGGGAACGCGGTTAAAGGGTTCCGTCAGCGCAAGCGGCTCTAAAAACGCTGCGCTTCCGATTATAGCGGCATCGCTTTTGACCGACGAAACATGCGTGATACATGACATACCCGCATTAAAAGACATCGATACCATGCTGGAAATACTATCGTTCCTTGAAATAGGCGTGGAAAGAAAAAAATCGGTTGTTGCCATAAACGGCCGTCCGGGAAATGTCAAGGCGCCCTATAGCCTTGTCAGCACGATGCGGGCTTCCGTGTGTGTTTTAGGCCCTCTTCTCGCTAAGAATAAATCCGCCGAGGTTTCTTTTCCCGGCGGATGTATAATAGGCGCCCGCCCGATAGATCTGCACCTGAAAGGGCTGGAATCGCTCGGCGCCGAGGTAAAGATAAAATCCGGATATATCGTAGCGAAGGCGAAAAAGCTTAAGGGCGCAAAAATCTATCTTGGCGGACATTTTGGCTCCAGTGTTCTGGCGACAGCCAACACGATGATGGCCGCTACGCTGGCGGAAGGAACAACGCTTCTGGAAAATGCGGCCTGTGAACCGGAAATAGTGGATCTGGCCAATTTCCTGATTTCTATGGGCGCGAAAATATCAGGGCACTCTACACCTACCATAAGGATAAAAGGCGTCAGGAAACTTCACGGTACGGATTATACCATAATCCATGACAGGGTCGAGGCCGGAACGTATATGCTGGCCGCGGCAATAACGGGCGGCGATCTATTTATAAAAAATGCGGATCCCGCGCATCTTTTAGCTGTTATTGATAAATTAAGGGAGTGCGGGGTTCTTTTAACCGAGCAAAAAAAAGGTATAAGGGTAAAGAGAAGCGCAAAAAATAAAATACGGCCCACGGCCGTTACAACACTTCCTTACCCGGGTTTTCCTACAGACATGCAAGCGCAGATAATGAGCCTTCTTTGCCTGTCCGGAGGAATTAGCGTGGTAACCGAAAAAATTTACCCCGAACGCTTTATTCATGTAAGCGAGTTAAGCAGGATGGGCGCGCGTATTCTGATCGAAGGTCCGAACGCTATCATAAAAGGGGTAAAACGCTTAAGCGGTGCCGAGGTAATGGCTTCGGATCTGAGAGCCTCGGCCGCGCTTGTGTTGGCCGGTCTTGTTGCCGGCGGGAAAACCAGTGTTCATAGAATTTACCATCTGGACCGCGGATATGAGAGATTGGAGGAAAAACTGGCAAGTGTAGGCGCGAGAATCTGGAGAGAAAGGGAATAGAGAAAATAACGTTTGTAAGGATAAAAAAGGCGGCGGGGATAGCAGGTTAAAGCGTAAAAACCGAGTTATCAGTCGTAACCAAAAAAAGGAGACGGGAAAATGGCGGTAGTTTTAAGGCTAAAAAGAATGGGAACGAACAAGAAACCATTTTACAGGATAGTGGCAACGGAAAAAACAAGTCCGAGAGACGGGCGCTTCATAGAGGAAATAGGGCATTATGACCCTAAGACGGATCCCGCCGCAATAAAAATCGACCGGGAAAAAGCGCTTTATTGGCTGAAAAACGGGGCCAAACCGTCGGTAACTGTCCAAAGCCTCTTAAAGAAGCAGGGGATAAAATAATATCGGCGCGGCCAAAAACAAGGGCTTTTTTAAATCCTATGAAAATAGATATACTCACGCTTTTTCCCGGGATGTTTGAGGGCGTATTGAATGAGTCCATGCTCAAAATCGCGCGAAAAAAGAAAAAAATTACCGTAAGAGTGCGCGATTTGAGAAAATGGGCCTCGGATCGCCACAGGACGGCGGACGATAAACCTTACGGCGGCGGCGCGGGCATGATTATGAAATTAGAGCCGATATACGCGGCGCTTACCAGTTTATTGGGAAAGAAAAGGGTAAACAGGCTGTCTGACGGCGGGGAAATCGGTAGAGGCATAAAAATAGTTTTACTGACACCCGTGGGGGCGCGTTTTAATCAGCGCGCGGCAAAAAAAATGTTAAAATCACATCATGTTATATTCATATGCGGGCATTATGAAGGCGTTGACGAGCGCGTCAGGGCGTTCGTGACAGACGAGATATCAATAGGCGATTACATAATGACAGGCGGTGAAATACCCGCTATGGTTATACTGGACGCGGTAGCAAGGCTTATACCGGGCGTTCTCGGTAAGCGCGAATCGCTTGATTGCGAATCGTTCGAAAATAATTTACTTGAATATCCGCAGTACACAAGACCGCGATCTTTTGCGGGGATGGATGTGCCTGAAATACTATTAAGTGGAAATCATGGCGCTATCAAGCGCTGGCGCAGGAAGGAATCATTAAAAAAAACAAAAGAAATGAGGGGAGATTTACAATGGAAAAAATGAAAAAGAAAGTTTCTAAATTCGGTGTAGGCGATACGGTACTTGTTTACGTCAAGATAAAGGAAGAAGGCAAAACCAGGGTCCAGACTTTTGAAGGCGTTGTCATAAAAAAGAAGGGTTCCGCCTCAGGCGAGACATTTACGGTCCGACGGGTTTCTTATGGTGAGGGCGTTGAAAGAACTTTTACCTTGCGATCGCCTTTTATTGAAAAAGTGGAAGTGAAAAGAAAGGGTGTCGCGCGCCGCGCGAAGCTTTATTATATCAGAAAGAAGAAGGGTAAGGAATCCAGGCTTGCCGAACGCGTTGAAAAAAAAGATATTTCCGCCGGCGCAGGCAGCGAAGGTGATTTGGCGTAAGAGGCTGCTTTATCACGAACGAAAAGCGCGCAGGGACGGTTATAAGAAAATCGCCGGCGTAGATGAAGCCGGGCGCGGCCCGCTGGCGGGCCCCGTTGTGGCGTGCGCGCTGCTTTTAAAACACGTCCACTTTGAGTGCAGGATAGACGATTCAAAAAAACTTACCCCCGCGATGAGGCTTATTGCATACGGTGAAATTATTGATAAGTCTATCTTCGGCATAGGTATCACGAGCGAAAAAACGATTGACCGGATAAACATATATAACGCCACGAAAAGGGCGATGAGAAAAGCCCTTAAAGACTTAAGCGTAAAACCGGATATTCTGCTTGTCGATGGGGATATTAATTTATCCGTTCCGTGCGAAAAAAAGTGTATTACGGGTGGTGATTCAAAAAGCCTTTCGATTGCCTGCGCTTCGATAGTCGCCAAGGTTACGCGCGATGCGATAATGCTTAAATATCACGAAAAATACCCCTGTTACGGTTTTGCCCGCCACAAAGGTTACGGTACGAGAGAACACATGCGCCTTCTTCTGAAATACGGCCCTTCGCCAATCCACCGCCGGTCTTTCAAGCCCATTAAGAGCTCCGTTGTGTAGCGCGGTAATGTAACATAAACCGCGAATCTCCGCTTATCTATTACCCGGACATCTTAATCTTGCTGATATTAGGTTTTCCATTTAGTGTTGACAAGCATGGCGCTATCAACTATAATAAAATGGCTGGAAATAATTAAGATTTTATTCTTTTAACATTACTGCGCTTAGGAAACGGAGACAAATATGAAAAAAAAGCAGTCATTACACAAGAGGCCGCAGAAAACAAACCTAAAGCCTATAGAGGAAATCGCGAGATCGGCCGGTATAAGAAAAAAATATCTTGAGTTATACGGGCCGTATAAGGCAAAGGTGTCGTTGGATATTTTAAAAACTATAAAAAAGGGGAAAAAGGGAAAATATATATTGGCTACCTCGGTTACTCCAACGCCTTTCGGGGAAGGAAAAACGTTGACCGCCATAGCGCTCTCCATGGCTTTTAAAAAGTTGCGAAAAAAAGCGATTTCCTGTATCATGCAGCCTTTTTTAGGCGGAATTTTCGGTGTAAAAGGTACGGCTACCGGCGCGGGGTTATCCAGGGTATTTCCTTTCGAAGAGGCCAATCTTCATCTGACCGGCGACATGCACGCGGTAATGTCCGCTCATAACCTGTGCGCCGCTTACCTTGATAACTCTATTTTTCGCGGAAACCACCTGGACATAGATCCGGCGTCTATAACATGGACACGGGTAATAGACACCAACGACCGTTCACTCAGAGCGATTAATACCGGGCTTGGCGCAAAAAGCGACGGTATTTCAAGGAAAACCGGATTTGAAATAGTCCCGGCAAGCGAACTTATGGAAATATTAACTTTGGCCGAAAGCGTTAAAGACCTAAGGGAGCGTATAGGAAGGATTGTTGTCGCTTTTACGACAAAGGGAAAACCTGTGACATGCGAAAGTATCAAGGTCGCAGGCGCCATGACGGTACTTTTAAAAGATGCCCTGAAGCCGAACTTGTTACAAACGACGGAGCATACACCGTGTTTTATGCATTCGGGTTCCTTTGCCGACACCTCACTTGGCTCAAGCTCCCTTATCGCGGATAAAATCGCCTTGGGCCTCGCGGATTATGTTGTTACGGAAACGGGGTTTGGCACCGATATAGGCGCGGAAAAATTTTTCGATATAAAATGCAGGATAAGCGGGCTTAAGCCGGATGCCTGTTTAATCGTTTGTTCCGCGCGGTCTTTTAAAGCGCACAGCGTCGAAGTTGACATAAACGCAGGGAGATTGCCGCGTGAACTTTCAAGGGAAAACGTATCTGCCGTGGAAAAAGGGCTTTCGAATCTGGAAAAACACATCGAAAACCTTAGGACTTTCGGCGCGCCTATTGTCGTGTGCATAAATCGTTTCCGGGAAGATACCGATAAGGAAATTTACGCGATATCGCGCAGGGCGCAGGGTCTCGGTGTTTTTGCCGTCGCCGTAAGCGACGCGGTTGCGACAGGCGGCCAGGGCGCTGTACCTCTCGCCGAATGTTTAATAAAGGCCTGCAGGGAAAAATCCGGTTTCAGATTTCTTTATCCGCTCGATATCTCCATAAAAGATAAAATCAGGAGAATTTCAAAAACGATTTATGGGGCTAAAGACGTTACGTTTTCAGAGGAAGTGAATAAAAAGATGATTTCCCTGAAGAAGTTAAAAATGGATAACCTTCCGATATGCGTGGCCAAAACCCACCTTTCCATTTCACATAATCCAAAAAGAAAAGGCCGGCCGCACGGTTTTAAATTTCCGGTCGAATATATCGAGATCCATAACGGCGCCGGATTCATAACGGCTTATTCCGACAATATAAAAACGCTGCCGGGCCTGCCGAAAGTTCCTCGCGGGACAAAAATCGATATCGATGACGAAGGAAACACAGTCGGCCTTTTTTGATACGCGCAGATGTCTATAAAAAAAATTATTTTTTTTATTATCGCGATTTTCATATCCCTTCCCGGATGCTCCAATCCGGACATTCACACCAGAGACATCGTTCTCATGGATACATTTGTGCACGTGGAGGTGAGAGGGTGTGTGAATAAAAAAGTGGCGGCTAACGCGATAAATAAATCGATTACCCGGATGAAAAAACTTGCCGCGGGGCTTGATTGCGGGTCTGATGAATACCGGGAAGGCGCTGACGCAGTAAAGGTGCTGGAAGAGGCCGCGCGTGTAAAAAGATTGACGGGGGGGCTTTTTGATATCAATTTTGAAAGCGGCGGCAAAATGGATCTGGGCGGCATTGCAAAGGGGTTTGTTGTTGACGAGGGAATCAGGGTTTTAAAAAAGCACGGTATAAAAAAAGCTATTATAAACGCGGGCGGTGACATGTATTGCATGGGAAAGTTCCGCGTAGGCGTAAGGGACCCGAGGCACCGGCACAAAGTCCTGGCGGTGCTTTCGGCGCGCGATAAAGGTATCGCGACTTCAGCCGCCTATGAAAGAGGGGGGCACATAATCGATCCAAAAAAGAGAAAACCCGTTATAAAGCAGGGGAAAAGCGTAACCGTTGTGGCCGAAACCTGTATGATGGCTGACGCGTTAGCGACCGCGCTATACATAGCGGAACCGCTGAGAGGGCTTTCGATCATGGAAGAAATAGACGGTGCCGAATGTTTCATTATCGATGAAACCGGAAAAACCTATATTTCGGACGGATTGAAAGCGGGGCAAATCCTGAAAAGTTGACGTGAAATATGTGAATGTTAAATGCGAGGAACCGGTTAAGATAAAATGCGGATAATATCGCCTTGACAAAAGAACGGGTATCATATATAGTTATTTTGATTTGTGAAGCGTTAACACGGGGCGGGGTAGCTCAGTTGGTTAGAGCATGCGGCTCATACCCGCAGCGTCGAGAGTTCGAATCTCTCCCCCGCTACCAAAATTTAGACATAAATTTGATACTAAAGCGCTGTTAATTAATCCGGCGCAGTGTGGATTACAGGCGGGAATAACCCAGGCATGAATTTACGACAAAAAATCCTCAAAACCATAACCCGCTACGGGATGCTTAAAAGAGGCGACCGTGTTCTCGTGGGCGTTTCCGGCGGCCCGGATTCCGTGTTTCTTCTGTATATTTTGAGCGGCCTCAGGGCGAAGCTTGGCATAACACTGCGCGTAGCACATCTGGATCACGGAATACGCGGAAGGTCCTCCCGGGGCGATGCCCTGTTTGTAAAAAAACTTTCAAAAAAAATGGGCCTGAAATCGGTTTTTAAAAAATTGGATCTGAAAAATTTGAAATCAAAACTTTCAACCGAAGAATTGCTAAGAGAAAAACGTTACGACTTTTTCGAAAAAACAGCGTTTAAATTTCGCTTCAATACCGTAGCAACGGCTCATACCCTGGATGACCAGGCGGAAACGGTCATGATGCGCCTTATCAAAGGCGCGTCGCTGAAAGGCGCTGTCGGGATACATCCGGTGAGAAATGAAAAAAAACTGAAGTTCATAAGGCCCCTTTTTGAAATCGAAAAAAAAGAAATACTGGGATTTCTAAAAAAAGAAAAAGCCGCTTTTCGCCTCGATCGCACGAATACTGATGAGCGATTCTTGAGAAATAAGGTACGAATCAAGGTACTCCCGTATCTTGCAAAGATAAACCCGCGCGTAAAAAGGTCCCTTTTTAACCTGGCCGAGTCGTTACGCGAGGATTTTGAGTTCATAAGAAACGAAAAAGAGAGAAGAAAAAAAATTATTGAAAACGGCGGGTATTTTTTTTACATTGATCTCCGTGATATATTTCTCCAGCCAAGGGCAATGCGCAAGGAAATCGTACGGGAAGCGCTTTGCCTCTCCGGCGGAAACGTCAAAAAGCTGACATACCGCCACTGGAAAGATATTGATGATTTCATAAAGATGAAACAAAAAGGGAAATCCATGGACCTTCCCGGAAGGGTTCAAATGGTAAAAACCTGCGACAGATTGCTTTTTAAGCGATAGTATGATATAATAACGGACAATATGAATAATCCGAAAATTCCGCAGAAAAAAAATCAGAATAAACAGCCGCCGAACGCCAGAAACTTAATACTTCTGCTTCTTGTGATATTTGGCGCCACATACCTTGTCCAGTGGGCGTCTATGACATTTGAAAAAGCTCCCCAGGAAATATCATACAAAGAGTTTTACGACATGCTGCGGGAAAACCGCGCGAAACAGGGAATCGTGTCCGCTTTTAAGGCGGATGGCAGAATAAGCGGAAAATTCGCTGACGGCCGGGGATATATCGTAAATGTGCCGCAGGATGATCCTGAGCTGCTCGCGCTGCTTAAGAAAAATGTAAATGTGTTTGACATAAAACCCCCTCGCACTTTTCTCTCGAATCTTTTTTATTCGCTCGGACCCATGCTTCTTTTTATTTTGTTCTTGTGGTTTTTTATTTACCGCGGGGCGGCTTCCGGAGGGGGCCGGGTCTTTGCATTCGGAAAATCCAGGGCAAAACTCGCAACTGACGAGCGCCTGCGCGTTACTTTTGCCGATGTCGCAGGGGTTGACGAAGCGAAAGACGAACTCAAGGAGGTCATAGAATTTCTTAAAGACCCGAAGAAGTTTCAGCGACTCGGCGGGAAAATGCCGAAAGGCATACTTGTCGTAGGGCCGCCCGGTTGCGGAAAAACACTTTTAGCGAAAGCCGTCGCGGGAGAGGCCAAAGTCCCGTTTTTCAGTATTTCGGGTTCGGATTTTGTTGAAATGTTTGTCGGTGTCGGCGCCTCGCGCGTCAGGGATCTGTTTGACCAGTCAAAAAAAAGCGTAAAGCTTACCAAAAAAGGCTGCATTATATTTCTTGACGAAATCGACGCCGTGGGAAGACAGCGTTTCGCAGGCATTGGCGGCGGGCACGATGAAAGGGAGCAGACGTTAAATGCCCTGCTTGTCGAGATGGATGGATTTGATACCCGTGAAGGAGTGATACTGATAGCGGCTACCAACAGGCCGGATGTGCTGGACCCGGCCCTTTTAAGGCCGGGGCGATTTGACAGGCATGTCGTGGTTGACCGTCCCGACGTAGTCGGCAGAGAAGCGATATTAAAAGTGCACGTGCGTAAGATAAAAATGGAGAAAACCGTGAACCTGAAAAGAATCGCGAGCCAGACACCCGGTTTTTCCGGAGCCGACCTGGCCAACCTTGTGAACGAAGCCGCGCTTCTTGCCGCGCGCAGGAACAAAGAAGCGGTAGAACAGGCGGATCTGGAAGAATCCATAGAACGCGTTATGGCCGGCCCTCAGAGAAAATCACGCGTAATAATGAAAGAAGAGAAATCCATCATCGCCTATCACGAGTCGGGCCACGCTTTACTTTCGTTGGTCATGCCCGAAGTAGGGCCAATGCACAAGGTCACGATTATTTCCAGGGGAATGGCCCTGGGTTATACCATGATCCCGGACAGGGATAAACATATACACACAAAAGAGCAGATCATGGCGCAAATGGTTGTCTGGCTCGGCGGAAGGGCCGCCGAAGAAATAGCTTTTAAGCATATATCAACCGGGGCGCAGGATGATATTGCCAAGGTATCAGATCGCGCGCGTTACATGGTTACGCAGTTCGGTATGAGCGAAAAGCTTGGACACCTGACTTACGGTAAAAGGCATAGCAATATTTTTCTCGGACGCGACCTTCATGAAGAGAAAAATTACAGTAACGAGACCGCGATGGTGATAGACCAGGAAGTAAAGCAAATTGTCGATGATTGTTACGCGACCGCCAAGAAGCAGCTTCTCAAACATAAAGATAAGCTGAAGCTTCTGGCCACTACGTTACTTGAGAAAGAAGTCATGGATGACAGGGAAGTGCGTGAACTTTTGGGTCTCAAAGAGGAAAAAAAGGATGAAAACGGCGACAAAAACGGCAAAGACGTTGCCTGAACCTGTTTCCGGAAGATTTTTGTTTGATATCGTCGGGCGAACTCGAGTAATGGGTGTTTTGAACAGGACGCCCGACTCGTTTTCGGACGGCGGAAAGTTCATGGATGAAAAAAAAGCTGTTTCGCGAATAATGGAAATGGTTCGCGACGGCGCCGATATAATTGACATAGGCGGCGAGTCCACGCGGCCCGGCTCCGTGGGAGTCAGCGTATCTGAGGAAATACGGCGAACCATACCGTTGATAGAAAAGATTTCCGTGGAACCGGAAGTTCTTATATCCATCGATACATCAAAACATGAAGTTGCCCGACAGGCCCTGCGGGCAGGCGCTTCCATCGTGAATGATATTACGGGCCTTAAATCCGATCCGGAAATGGCCGGGGTAATCGCCGAATCAGGCGCGGCTGTCTGCGTTATGCACATGAAAGGCGTTCCGAAAAATATGCAGGATAACCCCGTATACAACGATGTCATGGGCGAAATCATTGCAGGTTTAAGGGAATCAATAGATATTGCCGAGAGGGCCGGTATTCCGGCCGATAAAATTATCGTTGACCCCGGCATAGGATTCGGTAAAACCGTTTCACATAATCTGATCATAATAAATCGTCTCGCGGAACTTAAAGTGCTCGGAAAACCGATACTTGTTGGTATTTCCAGAAAATCTTTCATAGGCGCGGTCTTGAATAAAGACACCGGTAACAGGGTGATAGGAACAGCCGTTGCATCAGCGTTCGCAATACTGGGCGGCGCGAACATTATACGGGTTCAC